>NZ_JADWYO010000020.1 GCF_022414595.1 Streptomyces sp. MUM 203J
GTCCGGGCGGGCTGCGGCCCGGCGGGCGTGGGACCGAGGGTCCTCGCTCCGGCGGACCGAGGCGCCGAGGGCCCTGAATCCGTGGGCTCGGGCCCGGAGTTCACGGGCCCGGCGGCCACGGCTCCGGCGGACCGGGCCTCGGTTCGCCTGAGGCGCGCGGTCCGGGGCTCGACGGTGCCGCGCTCGGCGGACGGCGTGGTGGGCGCTTTCGGGGGCACGGCGTCGGCCAGCTCGGCGGGGACCCGGGCGAGGGCGGTCACCCGCCGCCGGGGCACGGAGTCCGGGACGGTCTCCGTCAGCGGCCCGCCCAGCGGCACGAGCGTCTCCGCCCGCCCCCCGGCCACGGCCACCGAGATCACCTCGCGCCCGCCGCCCGGGGCCTCCACCGTGGCCGGCCCTGCGGGGCCCGCGGTCCCGGGCACGGCTCCGGACAAGCCCGCCGACGCGGCGGATCCTCCGGGTGCGGCCTCCGCCGCCGAGGACGGATACCGAGGCAGGGGCGCGGCCCCAGCACTCCGCGCGGCCCCGCCCGTCTCGCGCGGGACCCGCCCGGACTCCCGCCCCGGGCCTCCCGCAGCGGGCGGCTCGGCACCGGCCCCGCGTACGCCTCCGGACCCGCCCGCCGACGTGACGTCTCCGGCACGCGGGGCGCCATGGTCACCCGGGTCCCCGGCGGGTGACCCGGCCGGGGACGCGGCCTCCCGTGTATCCGTGGCCGGACCGGACGGCCCGGCCACGGCGAACGGCGCCGCCGCATCTCCGCGTACAGGCACCCGCCCCTCCGCCGAACCCGCGGGTGTCTCCGCAGCGGGCCCAGGCCCGGCCTCCCGTCCGGGCTCGGCCACGGCGAACGGCACCGGCGCGGCCCCGCGTACGGGTTCTGCCGCAGCCGCGGTACCTGGCTCGGCCCCTCCCCCGGAGGCGGCCGCGGCGAGCGAGTCCATGACGGCCCCGCGCCCGGAGCTCCCCCCGTTCACCGGCCCGCCGGGCACCGCACCACCCCCGGCAGGCGCCCCCGGCACCGGCTCGCGCACGTCCGTCACGCCTCCAGGCACATCACCCCGTACGGCCGGCGCCTCCGGCCGGCCTCCGGCAGCCGGCCCGCCCGCGGGCGCCGCCCCGGACGGCACGGCACCGGCAGGCTCTGCCCCGGCACGCGCCCCCGCAGGTCCCGCGGGTGTCCGTGCCGGGTCATGGGAAGCGCGCCTGCGCGCCGAGGCGCCCGCCGACGCGCGGCCCGCCGCCGACGGCAGCGGCCCCAGGGTCGGGGGGAAGGGCAGGTCCTCCATCGGGATGGCCGAGGTGTCGTCCGTCGGCGGGGTCGGGGGCATCGTGTGGGCCTTACGCTCGTCGTCGTGGTCGGTCATCGAAAGAGCCGCCTCCATGTCTCCGGGCCCGGGTAGCCGTCGGCGGCGGCGCCGCGCCAGCCCTGGGCCCGCTGGAAGTCCTGGACGTTGCGCCGGTCGGCCTCACCCCAGCGCGGGGTGGGGCCCTTCCGGTAGTGCTTGCCGTAGCCGTGCTTCACCAGCTGACGGCCCAACTGCTCGACATGCCGGTTCGACTGGCCGGGCCGGAAATGCCCCGCGCCGGGAAACGGGGGGACGGCTGCCCGGGGCGCCCCGGGCTCCGCCGGGACGTCGCGGCCCCGGTCTTGCGCCAGCAGGCGCCAGGTGTGCGCCCCGGGCAGCCCGTCCGCCTCCGCGCCGCGCCAGCCCTGCGCCAGCTGGAACGCCTGCGTGGCCCGCCGGTCCGCCTCGCCCCACCGGGGGCCCGGGCCCACCCGGTAGAAGCGCGAGGCCCCCCGGGCGACCAGCATCCGCCCCAGCTCGGTGACGTGTTGGTTCGACCTGCCCGGGCCGAACATCCCCGCCCCGGGGAACACCCCCTCGGCCGCGCCGCCCGGGGAGCCGGAGGTGCCGTCGTCGCCGGGGATCAGCCCGTTGTAGCGGTAAGCCACGTAGCTGTCGGAGTTGTTCCAGTAGGCCAGCGGCGTGACCTGTCTGCGGGTCCGGGGCTTGGTCTGCTCGTAGGCCACGTAGTGAGTGCGCCGGTAGTCGGTCCACCCGGCGAAGATCGTGACGTGTGAGCCCTTGATCGGATTGGCCGCGTTGTGGAAGAGGAGGATGTCTCCGGGCTGGAGGTCCTTCCGGTCGATCCGGGTGGCGAAGCGCTGGAGGCTGCCCGTCCACTCGTTGCTCGCGAGGCCCCAGACCATCGAGATGTAGCCGGAGCAGTCCTGCCGGTAGCCGTCCGACCAGAACTTCTGCATCGAGTACGGGATGCCTTCCGCGGCCCAGAGCTTCGCCCGCTGGATGATGTCCGCGCGGGTGGTCCGGGGCAGGTCGGCCCGGGACACCGGGCTGGCGGCGGGCCCCGGGTGCGGGCGCCCGTGCAGCCCCGAGGTGCCGCCCTGCGGGGTCACCGAGGGCCCCGTGTCGGCGGCGGGAGCGGCGCCCGCCAGGCCGCCGCCCGACTGCGCCGCGCCCACCGCGCCGGTTCCGCCGCCCAGGACCACGCCCGCCGCGGTGACGAGCACGAGGGCACGGCGCGCGCCGTGCGCCGCCGGTGGCCCGCCGAGCCGTACCGCGGGGCGGTGGGCGAGTTCCCGCCGCTGCCGGGCGCAGCCGGGGCAGGGACAGTCGACAGCCGGCTCGTACTCCTCGAAAGCCGGGACTGGGATCTGGGCCGGGACCTGGACGGTTGCCATACGGTTCCCCTCCACATTCATCACGCTCTGTCCGTACTGGTACACGAGCGCCAGTCTCTCAACTGTCCTGACATAACGCATTTTGACGGTTCAAAGGGAAAAAACGACCATCCGACAGGCGGGCCACGCCGGAAAAGAAACCGAAAATCTGACCGCCGACAGCAGTCCCGGAGACCCCGGGCGGTCAGGAGCACCCCTCGGTGTCAGGTAGAGTTGTGCAGGTCAGCGCGCGCCGCTAGCTCAGTTGGTTAGAGCAGCTGACTCTTAATCAGCGGGTCCGGGGTTCGAGTCCCTGGCGGCGCACCATGAGACCGAAGGCCCCTCACTCAGGTGAGGGGCCTTCGGTCTTGTCATCCAGGTCGCCCTCACTCGGGCTCCGGAACGGCCCGCCCGTCCCACACGTCCGGTCCGGTGCCCGTGTGCCTGGGGGACACATCCGTGCGCGGCCCCCCGCCCTCGGGGTCCGGGCCCCCCGGACCGGAGGTGCAGCCGACCGCGAGCAGCGCCGCCGTCACCGCCACCGCGACGACTCCCGCACGCATCCGCGCGCCGCGACCGCCGTACATCCGCGCCCCCTCGGCTGCGGGGGCCCACCCCGTCGTGGACCGCCGTCGTGACACCCCTCCCCGCACGGGCGCCGGGGTCAGCGTACGGCGGTCGGTACGCGGGCACCACGACGTTCGTTGTACGGGTGCGGGGGACCCGGTCGAGGGTGCCGCCGTTCGGCCCGTCCGGCGCCACGGGGGCCGTACGCCTGGTGGGCACCGGCCCCACGGCGCGCCTCAGCGGGGCAAGGGCGACGGCCCGTACAGGCCTCGGACGGACCGTCCGGCCGGGAGGCTCAGCCCTCGCCGCCGCCCGTACGGCGGCCGGCGGGGGTCCCCGCACCGCTGTCGTCGGGGCCCTTGCGGCGGGAGCCGCGGAGAGCCACCGCCACGGCGGCGACGGCGGCGAGGACCAGGCCGATGACGGTGTGCCGGGTGCCGGGGCCCTGCTCGGCGGGCACGGCCGGGCCGGCGACGCTCGGGCCTGCGACGTCCGGCCCGGCGACGCTCGGCACGGCGACCTGAAGCCCGGCCGACCGGGGGGCGAGGCCGTCGGCGGGGGCGCTCGGGCCGGACGGCGGGCTCAGACCGACGCGGAGGGTGCCGACCGCCTCGTACCGCCGGCCGGCGCAGTCGACGGCGAGGGGATAGGCGCCGGGGGCGGCGGTGGACCGTACGGCCGTGCCGCCGCGCAGGGTGCCGCCGTCCGTGCTGCCGGAGAGCCCCGCCTCCGCGACGAAGACCGGGGAGCGCACGGTTCCCGCGCCTGCTCCGCACCCCTCCACCCGGAGGTCCACGTCACCGCCGGGCGCGACGGTCGCGGGGGTGACCGCGGCGGTGACCCGCGCCCCGGTGCCGCCCTCGGCGGCGACCGCGACCGGGACGGCTGCGGCGACGGTGGCGGCGACGGCGCCGACGCGGAGCGCGAGCAGTCCTGAGCGCATGGTGAACCTCCTCGTACAGGAAGCCTCGTCCCTGCGGGTAGGCGGCGCATCCGGAGCCCGCTCCGGTTCCACCAGACCAGCGACCCGGCGCCCACGGGAAGAGCGGGCGGGGGCCGGAGAAACGAGGTACGGCCGACCGCCCCGGCTCCCCGGGGCGGGGCACTCGATACGCTGGGCGCGTCGCGGCACAGTGTCGTTCCGGCGGACGAACCCAGCAGGCATCTGCGTACAGGAGACCGTCACATGGCAGAGCGCAAGCCCATCGAGTCCTGGCTGACCGACATGGACGGCGTCCTGATGCACGAGGGCGTGCCCGTGCCGGGCGCGGACACGTTCATCCACAAGCTCCAGTCCTCTGGGCGCCCCTTCCTCGTGCTCACCAACAACTCGATCTACACCGCGCGCGACCTGCACGCGCGGCTCAGCCGGATCGGGCTCGACGTGCCCGTCGAGAACATCTGGACCTCGGCGCTGGCCACCGCCAAGTTCCTCGACGACCAGCACCCCGGCGGGTCCGCGTACGTCATCGGGGAGGCCGGGCTGACGACCGCCCTGCACGACGTCGGGTACGTGCTGACGGACACCGAGCCCGACTTCGTGATCCTGGGCGAGACCCGCACGTACTCCTTCGAGGCCATGACGAAGGCGGTCCGCCTGATCAACAACGGCGCCCGTTTCATCGCCACGAACCCCGACGAGACCGGCCCCTCCGCCGAGGGCGCCCTGCCCGCGACCGGCGCCGTCGCCGCGCTCATCACCAAGGCGACCGGCAAGGAGCCGTACTTCGTCGGCAAGCCGAACCCGCTGATGATGCGCACCGGCCTGAACGCCATCGGCGCCCACTCCGAGACCAGCGCCATGATCGGTGACCGGATGGACACCGACATCCTCGCCGGTCTGGAGGCGGGCATGGAGACGTTCCTGGTGCTGACCGGCCTGACCGCCACCGCGGACATCGACCGCTTCCCGTACCGCCCGACGCACGTGAAGGACTCCATCGCCGACCTGGTGGACTACATCTGAGGTCAGGTCCTGACGCGGACTCCGTCCACCACCCAGTACCAGTTGTTCCGACCGGTGTAGTGGAAGCGGAAGCTCACCGAGGACGCGCCGGGCGGCACGTCGAGCGTCAGCGACTGCGCCTGCGCCACCACGTCGGAGGTGTACTCCCGTACGACGACGGGGGTGCCGCCGTTGAAGGAGGCGAGGATCCTCGCCGTCTGGCCGGGCTCCTGGCGGTAGTGGGTGGTGTAGTCGAGGGTGACCCTCGAACTGCCGGAGACGCGGTACGCGGGGGTCACCAGCGTCGAGTCGAAGAAGCCCGAGTTGGACCGGTCGTCCCACTCGTCGGAGTCCGCGACCGCGAAGACGCCCCGCGACCGGACGTTGAGCTCCCGCCACTGGTCGCGGTGGGTGCGGCTCCAGAAGTCGTCGGTCGTGAACGACCAGCCGCGCCACTCGGCGACCCCGCCCGTGCCCATGGCGCTGTTGACGACGGACCAGCCGGAGGGCGGGGTGTGCGTCCAGCCGAGGACCCCGGTGGGGATGCCCGTCTCGTCGGCCCGGCCGGTGAGGGAGCCGTGCAGGGTGTCGAACGGGTCCGTGGTGCGCTGCTGGACGGGCCGGCCGTCCAGTTCCCATGACGGCTCGGGCGTCACGCCGAGCTGGTGGAAGACCGTGGCGGCGACGTCGACGAGGCGGGTGTCGTGCGGGCGGGCGCCCGCCGCGATGCCGGGGCCGGTGGCCAGGACGAAGGTCATGCGCTCCTGGATGCTGCTGCCGCCGTGACCGCCCCGGTCCACATGGCCGTGGTCGGTGCAGACGATGACGGTCCAGCGTTCGGCGGCGCGGGCGGGACGCGCCTCGATGGCGTCGAGCATGCGGCCGAGCTGCCGGTCCTGGACGGCCAGCGCGTCCAGGTAGCGGCTGCCGGTGCCGTGGGAGTGGGCGACGACATCGGTGTTGCCGAGGTAGACGAAGGCCACGTCCGGGTTCTGGTCGCGGAGGACCGCGACCGTCGTGGCGGTGATCGTCTCGTCGTGCCCCACGTATCCGTCGCGGTCGCCGTCCAGGACCAGCTTGGCGTCGGCGCCCGCGGTGACCGTGCCGTAGGTGTCCAGGGGCTTCCAGTCGACGGCGGCGAAGAGGGAGAGCTCGGGGCGCACCTGGTGGAGGCGGGCCAGGAAGCCGGGGTAGCGGCCGTAGTCCCGGCCGGAGAAGGAGTTGTCCCGCACGCCGTGCTTGTCGGGCCAGACACCCGTCGAGACCGTCGACCAGCCGGGGCCGGAGGAGGTGGCGGCCATCGGCTTGGCGTAGAGGAGGGACGTGCCGTACGTGCCGCTCGCGCGCATGCCCTTGAGGCGGGGGGCGTCGGCGGTGTCGACGAGGTCGTGCCGGAGGCCGTCCATGCCGACGACCAGGACCTTGTCCCGGCTGACGCCTTCGGGGAGGGACGGGACGGCGGCGGTGGCGGCCTGGGCGGCTGTGCCGGTGGCGAGGGTGCCGGTGGCGGCGAGGGCGGCGGCGGTGGCCGTCGTGAGGACGGTGCGGCGGGACGGGCCGGTTCCGTTCGGATGCGGCACGGGTTCCTCCTGGAGGGGGTCGGGTGGCCGGGGCCAGGCGTCATGGTCGCGGCGGGGGGCGGCGGATGCCAGGGACGTGGGGTGAATTTCTGACGGTGCATCAGAGATGCTGCGGCTGCGTTCCGTTCAACTGCCGGTGACGGATCCGGGTCCCGACGCGCACGGTCGGGTTCTCGTCGGCGTCCGCCCGGTGCCGCTCGGCGTGTCCGGCCGGGCCTGGCCGTGCCCGGCCGTCGGGCCGGAGGCGCCGAGGGCGGCGGCGCCGCCGTACGTGACGGACGCGCCGTCGAAGCGGATGCCGCTCACCGCGCCTCGGCCTCGTCCACGGCGTCGGGCAGTTCGGTGACCGATCCGAGGATGTGCGTGGCTCCGTGCGCGGCGAGCCGCTCCCGGTCGTGGGCGCCGGTGAGGACGCCCGCGACGAGCCCGGCGCCCGCGCGCACGCCGCTGAGCATGTCGTAGGCGGTGTCCCCGGCGACCGTGATGTGCCGGACGTCGTCGACGGCGCCGGTGCGGAGCAGGGCCGCGAGGACCATGTCGGGGTACGGGCGGCCGCGCCCGCCCGCGTCGGCCGGGCAGAGGGTGAGGTCGGGCAGGCCGCGCCAGCCGAGGGCGTCCAGCAGGGCGTCCTGGGTGACACGGGCGAACCCGGTGGTGAGGGCGACGGTACGGCCCTGCTCCTGGAGGGCCCGGATGGTGTCGGCGGCACCGGGGACGGGCGCGACGGCCCCGGTGGTGACCAGCTCTCCGTACGCCGCCTCGAAGGCGGCGGTGGCCCGCCGGGCGAGCGTCTCGTCACCGCCGAAGAGGTGCCGGAAGACAGAGATCTTGGACTCGCCCATGGTGGCGCGGACATGCGGGAGCATCGGCTCGGGGTCCGCCCCGAGGCGGCGCGCGGCGGCGGCGAAGGCGCTCTCGACGAGCCCTCCGTCGGAGACGGTGGTCCCGGCCATGTCGAGCACGACGAGGTTCCTGTGACGCACGGGTTCACCAGCCCAGTTCGTTCGCGGTGGCTTCGGCGACGGCGGGCGCGCAGGTCATTCCCCGCCCGCCGGGCCCGGTCACCAGCCATACCCCGTCGCGGACGCGCTGGCGGTGGACGACACGGGCGGGGTCGACGCACTGCGCGTACACCCCGGCCCAGCGGCGGCGGACGGGCGGGGCGGGCCGCCCGAGGAGCCGCTCGACGACCCGGACGAGGTACTCGTACGGCTCCTCGCCCGTGTCGAACGGGAACGGCTGTCCGTACTCGTGGGTGTCCCCGACGGTGAGCCCGCCGTCGAGCCGCTGGACCATGAGGAGCTGCATGTGGTGGGCGGCGGCGACGGGTTCCTGCGGCTGTCCGGCGTCGAGCGGCGCGGAGTCGTACGCGGGGTAGTAGCGGAAGGAGTCGGCGTCGGCCACGGAGGTGGTGAGCGGCTCACCGAGCGGGGCGGTCTGCATCATCTGGAGGCGGACGCGCCGGACGGGGATCTCCCCGGCGATCTCGCGGACGAGCCCGCCGAGCCAGGCGCCGGTGCACAGGACGACGGCGTCGCCGGTGTGGGTGTCGCCGTGGTCGTCGCGGACGCCGTGCTCGCCCACGAGGTCCCGCACCTCCCGCCCGGGGAGGAAGGTGTAGCGCCCGGTGGCGAGGAGGGCCTCGCGCAGGGCGAGCTGGGCGGTGCGGGGTTCGACGGCGGCGTCCCTGGCGCAGTGCAGGGCGGCGGTGAACTCGCCGCGCAGGGCGGGGTTGAGGGCGCGGGCCTCGGCGGCGGTGAGCAGCGTGAGACCGCGGGCGGCGGCGTCGGGCCGGGCGGCGGCGCTCTCCGCGACGGAGACCTCCGGATCCGTACGGAGGAGGGTGAGGGACCCGTTGGCCCGGAAGCCCAGGGCGGGGACACGGGCGCCGATCTCCTCCCACAGCTCCCGGGACCGCAGGGCGGTTTCCAGTTCGGCGCCCCGCGCACGGCCGCTGACCCAGACCTGGCCGAAGTTCCGGAGGGAGGCACCCCGGGCCTCGCGCTCCCGCTCGATGTGCACGACCTCGTGACCACGCTCCAGGGCGTGCCAGGCGTGCAGGGTGCCGAGGACTCCGGCGCCGACGATGACGACTCGCGTGTTCTCCACGCCGTAGACGGTCCGGGGGCGGGGTGTCCCGGCCGGATCGGGTGGACGACGGGGCGGTGAACGCGCCGCCAAACCTGGCCTAGACCCGTTATGTTCTCGTGATGTCCGGGGTCGGGGTGCACGCGCGCGATTCAGCCGTCGAGCCGCGTGGTGAAGCTGAAGCGGTCGCCGCGGTAGAGGGTGCGGACCCGTTCGAGCGGCCGGCGGCCGGTGTCCCGGGAGAGCCGGTGGAGCAGCAGCATGGGCAGCGCGGGCGGGGTGCCGATGAGCAGGGCCTCGCGGGGTGTGGCGAGGACGGTCTCGACGCGCTCCTCGGCGTCCCCGAGCGCGAGGCCGAGGCGCTCGCGGAGGTACCCGTAGAAGGACGAGTCCGGGTCGAACTCGGCGTCGAGGCGCGGGGCGCGGGCGACGGCGATGTACGTGCTCTCCAGCCCGACGCGCTCGTCGTCCGCGAGCAGCACGCGCTCCATGTGCCAGACGGATGCGCCTTCCGGGACGTCCAGTCCGGCCGCGAGCGCCCCGGAGGCGGCCAGCCGGTCCAGCCCGATGAGGCTGCGGCCGGGCCGCCTCCCCTGCAGGCGCACCCCTTCGGTGTAGCTGGCGAGCGACAACGGCTGCTCCAGCTTGGGCCCGGCGACGACGGTGCCCCTGCCCCGGCGGCGCAGCCGCCCCTCCAGCAGCAGCTCGCGCAGGGCCTGGCGGACGGTCTCGCGGGACACCCGGCAGCGGATGGCGAGATCACGCTCGGTGGGCAGCGCGGCGCCTTCGCTCAGCTCGTCGATCAGCGCGACGAGCTGCGCCTTGACGGCGTAGTACTTGGGCACACGCCCGTGCTCGGGGATTCCGGCGCGGACGGGGGCGCCGGGGTCGGAGTCGTACGGAGGTCGGTCGCGCGGGTCCACGGTGAGGATCCTGGCAGACGCGGCGGCTCGACCGCCGCCGAGGGCCGCGAGCCGGGAAGAGGCGGGAGCGGGGACCCTACCCCCACCTGCGCCGCGTCCACCGCCCCACCGCCACCGCACCCGCCCCGGCCCCCGCGGCCACAGCCGCCGCCACCGCCAGCGGCCCGGCCGCGGAACCTCCGCCCCCGGTCCGGGCCAGCCGGCCGGGCTCGGCCGTCGCCGGAGCCGAGGGCGCCGACTCCGCCTCCGCCCCCACCGCGAACCGGTAGTCACCGGACTCCCCCACCCAGTCCCCGTCGTCCCCCCGCCGCTGCACGACGGCGGCGTTCGCGGTCACCGCCCCCGGCTCGGCACCGGCCGCGAAACCCAGCCGCACAGGCACCCGGACGGTTCCGCCCGGCGGCACGGTGAACCCGGCGAACCCGTCGTGATCGAGAACCCCCACCACCTCGTACGCCTCCGTCTCCTCGACCCGCACGGGCCACGGCCCGCCCCGCCCGGCACCCGGCTCCGCGAACTCCAGCCGCACCTGGTCCGCGCCCAGCACCCCCGCCCGATCGCTCAACACGATGACGGGGTGCACGCTGCGGCACTCCGCCCCGGTGGTGTTGCTCAACTCGACGTACCACTCCCGGGCCCCCTCCCCGGGCAGGTACACGGCGGGCCCGCCCACGATCCGCGTGCGGATCGGGAACCCGGTGCCACCGCCCCCGTCCCCACCGCACCGCGGCTCTCTCCCCTGGCCCGCCGGGGCACCCGCGAGCACCAGAAGGGCGCCCCCGGCGAGCACCGCGCCGCACCGGACAAGCCGCGTCCCCACTCCCGTACGCATGTCTCCACTCCACAGGTACGGCCCCGGGCCCGCCTGCCGGAACGCCCAGACGGCCCGCAGCCACCCCCCGATCGGGCAACGCTCCGCGGCCGCCGTCACCGGCTTGCCGCATCCGCGGACGCGTTGATTGAGTACTCCCATGAGCGCACCCACCTCCTCCCCCGCCCTCCGGGTCGGCCTGATCGGCTACGGCCTGGCCGGTTCGGTCTTCCACGCGCCGCTGATCGCCACGACCGAGGGCCTGGCCCTGGACACGGTCGTCACGTCGAACGAGGAGCGCCGCGCGCGGGCGGCCGAGGAGCACCCGGGTGTCCGTCTGGCCGCGACGCCCGACGAGCTGTGGTCCCGCGCCGCCGAGCTGGACCTGATCGTGGTGGCATCCCCGAACAGGACGCACGTCCCGCTGGCGAAGGCGGCACTGGAGGCGGGCCTGCCGGTGGTGGTGGACAAGCCGGTGGCGGGCACGGCGGCGGAGGCGCGCGACCTGGCGGACCTGGCGGCGAAGCGGAACCTCCTCCTCTCGGTCTTCCAGAACCGCCGCTGGGACAACGACTTCCTGACCCTGCGGGCGCTGCTGGAGGCCGGGGAGCTGGGCGAGGTCCGGCGCTTCGAGTCCCGCTTCGAGCGCTGGCGTCCGCGGCCGAAGGGCGGCTGGCGGGAGTCGGGCGCGCCCGAGGAGATCGGCGGCCTGCTGTACGACCTGGGCAGCCATCTCGTGGACCAGGCGCTGGTGCTGTTCGGCCCGGCGGTACGGGTGTACGCGGAGGCGGACGTACGGCGCCCCGGCGCGGCGGCGGACGACGACACGTTCATCGCGCTGACGCACGCGAGCGGGGTGCGCTCCCACCTGTACGTGAGCGCGACGGCCTCCCGGCTGGGCCCGCGTTTCAGGGTGCTGGGCTCCGAGGCGGGGTACGTGAAGTACGGCCTGGACCCGCAGGAGGCCGCGCTGCGGAGCGGGCTGCGCCCGGGCGGCGACGGCGGGGCGTGGGGTGTGGAGCCGGAGGCCCTGTGGGGCACGCTCGGCGCGGGCGTGGAGCCGTCGGAGGACGCGTGGAGCCGCCCGGTGCCGACACTGCCGGGCGCGTACCCCTCGTACTACGCCTCGATCGCCGCGGCGCTGCGGGACGGCACGCCTCCGCCGGTGACGGCCGGGGAGGCGGCGGCGGCCCTGGAGATCCTGGAGGCCGCACGCCGCTCGTCCCACGAGGGCGTGACGGTGTCGCTCATCTGAGTCCGGGTCGCCCGCTCAGGCGTCCTTCAGTTCCTGCCGCTGGCGCCCGAGCCCGTCGACCTCCAGCTCCACGACGTCACCGGCGCGGAGGTACGGCCTGGGCTCGGGCCGCCCCATGGCGACCCCGGCGGGCGTGCCGGTGTTGATGACGTCGCCCGGGTGGAGCGTCATGAACTGGCTGACATAACGGACGACCTCGCCGACGGGGAAGATCTGCTCGCCCGTGTTGCCGTCCTGCTTCAGCTCCCCGTTGACCCACAGCCGCAAGCCGAGCGCCTGCGGATCCCCGACCTCGTCGGCGGTGACCAGCCAGGGCCCCAGCGGGTTGAAGGTCTCGCAGTTCTTGCCCTTGTCCCAGGTGCCGCCGCGCTCGATCTGGAACTCGCGCTCGGACACGTCGTGGGCGACGGCGTACCCGGCGACATGGGCGATCCCCTCCTCCGCCGAGCCGACGTACCGGGCCGTGCGCCCGATGACGACGGCCAGCTCGACCTCCCAGTCGGTCTTGCGGCTGCCGCGCGGCACGAGCACGGTGTCGTGCGGCCCGACCACGGTGTCGGCGGCTTTCAGGAACACGACCGGCTCGGCAGGCGTCCGGGCGCCGGCCTCCCGGGCGTGATCGTGATAGTTGAGCCCGATGCAGACGACCTTGCCGATCCGCCCGACAGGCGCGCCGACCCGCATCCCGGTGGCGTCGAGCGCGGGCAGCACACCGGCCGCGGCAGCCGCCCGTACGCGCGCGAGGGCGGAGGCGTCCGACAGCAGCCGCCCGTCGACGTCGTCGACGAGGGCGGACAGGTCCCGCAGGACCCCGCCCTGATCCAGCAGGGCGGGACGTTCGGCACCCGCCGGACCGACACGCAGCAGCTTCATGGTCTTCTCCCAGTGGTCGAGGTGAGCCCCGGCCGATGGAGTGCGGCCATCGGAAGGTTTGGTTGATCCTCCAAGAGCGGGAAACGGCCCGCAAGACCCTGTTCACGTACTGGACCGGTAGAGCACGGCCCGCTCCGCCGCGGTCCACGTCGTGCTGGTCACGACGTACAGCGCGGCGGCGAGCGGCACGACGGCGACGGTCACCAGCGTCGCGAACGACAGCAGGGGCATCACCTTCACCATCGCCCCCATGCCGGGCACGTCGCCATCCGCCGGAACGGCGCCCATCCGGACCCGGGTGCTCCGGTACGTACAGGTGGCGACGGCGGCGACGACGGCGAACAGGGCCAGGTAGAAGACCCCGCCGCCCCCGAAGAACCCGCCCGCGCCCAGAACATCCGCCCACCGGGCACCGAGGGAGACCCCGAAGACGGAGTACCCCTCAGCGATCCCCTCCTCCGAGAAGGCCTGATACAGGACGAAGAAGACAGGAATCTGGAGAAGTCCCGGGAGACACCCGGCCAGCGGCGAGACCTTCTCCCGCGTGTGCAGGTCGAGAACGGCACGCTGCAGCCGCTCGGGATCACGCGCGTGCTTCCTCCGCAGCTCGGCGATCCGGGGAGCGAGCCGGGCACGCTCCCGCTGCCCGCGGGCGGAGGCCACCGAGAGCGGTAGCAGAAGCCCCCGCACGGCGGCGGTCAGAAGTACGACGACGAGACCGGCGGGAACACCCTGCGCGGCCCACCCGAAGAACGCAACGAAAACAGACAAGACAAGCCCTCAACATTCCAGCCGCAAAAGGTCACAGAAGAACCCAGAGCCGACGGAGACACCGCAGAAGGGGCAGGCGGGAAGAGCCCTACGCCACGACGGCCGCCGGCGACGGCCGGCCGGGGGCGCGGGGACGACGGCGCCCGCGCGCATCCGGGTCGCGTTGGGGCAGGAAGGCGGTGCGCCGGGCGCGGTCGCGCAGGGCGGTGCGCACCCAGGCGGGCGGCACGGCGGGCGCGGCGAGGACGCTGGCCACGGCACAGGCGAGAAGCCCGGCGGCGGCGGCGCCCACCGCGAGGACGGAGGAGAGCGGGGAGACCCCGTCAGCCCCGGAGAACCCCAGGACACCGAGGAGGAGGAGAACGGACAGGACACCCGGCAGCACACCCGCGACACGCTCACTCAGCGCCTCGAACAGGTAACGCACGAGTCCCCCTCTCGATCCACCTCTGTCATCCCACCCTCACAGAGCCGCCCCCACCGTACACCGCACGACCTGCGCCGAGCCGTACGGCAGTACGGTGTTCCCCATGCGCCTCGACACGCCTGCCGACCACACGAACGAAGCCGAGCGCCTGCTGCGCACCGCGGAGCAGTACCCCGAGGACCGCGAGCCACTGTTCCTCCGGGCCGCCGCACACCTGGAACTGGCGGGCGACCGCGCCCGGGCGACCACGCTCTACGACACGCTGCTGTCGGTTCCCCCCGCCCCGGAGAACCCGGCTCTGATCCGGGCCCTGAAGGCGGCGAACCTGTGGGAGTACGGCCACGAGGCGGAGGCGAAGGCGATCATCGAGGGCCTGCGCGTGCTGGCCCCCACGGACGCGGCGGCCTGGGAGATCATCGCGGAGACCCTGGAGGCCCACGACGAGCTGGCGGACTCCGAGGCCGCCTTCACCACAGCGGCGGAAGCCCTGGCCCCCCACCCCCTGTCCGACGACGAGGTCTCCTACCCCACCCAGTCCCTCCTCACCGGCCGCCACCGGGTCCGCCGCATGCTGGCGCTCCCCCACGACGACTGGGACATGCTGGCGGACCGCCTCCACCGTGGCGACGTCCCCCTGGACGACCTCCACGACCCGAAACGCACCTGGGCCCTGGGCTCGTCGGACCCGGCGGAACTCCAGGAGGAGATCACCCGCCTCCGCAGCGAACTGGGCACGTACCGCACGGCGCTGAGCCGCCCGTTCCCGGTCGCGGTCCTGCACTGGCCGGAGGCGGAGCTGACCGAACTGGTCGCGTCCTACCCCGAGCTGGAACGCGAGTACCCCACCTACCAGGCCCACCTCACCGACCTGGAGGCCTCCCTCCGCGAACTGGCCGCCGCCGGCACCCCCAACCTCGGCATCGTCCGCGGCACGGTCCCCTCCTACGAGGCCTTCGCCGCCTCCGAATCCACGCCCCCCGCCAACCCGGCCCTCCTCCCCCAGTACGCCACCACCCTCGCCGCCCGAGGCCACGCCACCCCCTGGCCCCCGGCCCGGACCTCCCCCTGCTGGTGCGGCTCGGGGGCGGCTTATGGGGAGTGTCACGGGGAGGCCCGGACGTAGGGCCTGGCCCCGTGGCGCCCGCTCGCCTGGAACCGTCCGGACGCGATGATCGTTTACTTAAGCGTGCCTGGCAGGCCTGCCACGCGAGCATCTGATGGAGAGGATCACCTGTTGCTC
Organism: Streptomyces sp. MUM 203J; assembly: GCF_022414595.1. Classification (GTDB taxonomy): domain Bacteria; phylum Actinomycetota; class Actinomycetes; order Streptomycetales; family Streptomycetaceae; genus Streptomyces. The sequence continues at coordinate 15,167 of NZ_JADWYO010000020.1, forward strand.
CCTTTCGACATCACCGCTGCGGGGAACATCCATGCCCCGCTTCCCCAGGCCCTGATCGTGCAGACCGAGAAGCTGCTTGAAGAGGATCAGGACATGGCTGCGGTCTATGCACGCCTCCGGCAGCTGGACCCCACAGGCGAGCGGTTCGCCCGGGTGCTGCGGGACACCATCGACCAGCTCCTCAACGGTGAAGTGACCGGAAGGTACGACTGGAACACGCTCCTCAAGACCGAGAGGACCCACGCGGGCACTCTCGTCGAGATCAATCTGCAGCGCGAGTTCAGGTTCGATGACGGAATCGACATGGATTACCTGATCTCCGGGATCGACGTCGACTGCAAGTACTCGCAGCAGTTCGGGAGCTGGATGATTCCGCCCGAGGCCCGGGGGCACGTGTGCCTGCTGGTCTGGGCCAGCGACGAGAAGACGCGGTGGCGGGCCGGCCTCTTCCGCGTTTCCAGCGAGTACCTGAACGGCGGAAACAACCGTGACCTCAAGACAACGATAAAGGCCGAGCACCGCAACAGGATCGCCTGGCTCTGGCACGATGCGGAGCTGCCCGAGAACGTGCTCCTGCACATGTCTGCCCACGACCGCGAGGCCGTCTTCTCGTACACGTCAGGTCAGGCCCGCCTCAACGAACTCTTCCGTCGTGTGCAGAACCGCCGCATCGGGCGCAATGTGGTGCGTACGGTGGCCCAGCAGAAGGACTACATGAAGCGCGTCCGTAACAACGGCGGCTCCCGGTCAGCACTCAGGCCTGAAGGCATCATCATCCTGGGTGACTACGAGAGCGACCGGCGCATCGCCGCCGCTCTGGGCATCCCCGTGCCCCGGGAAGGCGAGTTCGTCAGTACGCGGGTTGTGCAGCTGCCTTCGCAGGAGGGAGCTCGCAACGCAGTCATCCTGGACGGCGCGACGTGGACGTGCGCCTCGCCAGACGATCCGACGGTTCCCGCCCCGGCTCTCCCCTCCTACAAGAAGTAGAGCGTGGAGCCGGGGTCGTGCTGCGTGAAAGGGTGTCCTACGCCCTGGCAGTCTGGTAGTTGGAGGACGGCGCCGTGATGCCCCAGGAAGACGAAGCCCCCGCAGCCGCCTGGTCACCGCCAGAGGGCTCCTGGGCCTCGTCAGCAGCCCGGCGGCGGAACATGCAGGCGATCCGCAGCCGGGACACCAAGCCGGAGCAACTGGTCCGGCGGTTGCTCCATGCGCAGGGGCTGCGGTACCGGGTGGCAGCCAAGCCGCTCCCTGGCCTGCGACGGACCGCGGACATCGTCTTCCGGCCGGTGAAGCTGGCGGTTTTCATCGACGGCTGTTACTGGCACGGCTGCCCCGAGCACTACGTACCCCCGAAAACGAATCCGGCGTACTGGTCGGACAAAGTCGCCCGGAACATGGCCCGCGACAGGGACACCGACGAGCGGCTGAAGGATGCCGGGTGGACTGTGCTCCGGTTCTGGGAGCACGAACCGTCTGCGGAATGCGCTGCGCGCATCGCAGCAGAAGTCAGAAAGCGTCGTGCCCGTGCAGAGAGCACGGGCACGACGCGACGGGCGCGAGCATGATCAGGACTGCTGAGCGTCCCGCTCCCGGGCAGCCTTCAGCACTTCCATGATCGAGATGCCGACTGCCTCAGCGACCGGAGGCGGGAAGGCATTGCCCACCTGACGGTACTGTGCCGTCTTCCCGCCGTCGAAGATCCAGTCCTCCGGGAAGCCCTGGATGATCGCCGCCTGCTCAACGGTGAGCATCGGGCCGTCGGGGCCGAAGAGGTCGCGGCCCTCGGAGCCCTTCCTCTCGCACGTCGCGATGTCGTTGGCCACGCCCATCCCGGAGACGCCCAGCTGCTTCCACGCCGCCTTGGCCCGGCTCGGGCCCAGGTCCGCCCCGCCGTGCTTCTTCGAGCCGCCCACGAGAGTCGGGGCGATACCGCCGCCCTTGCCCTTCAGCTCCTGGTCCCGCTCTGTCGCCTTCTTGTACCAGCGCTCGTAGGCCGCGCGCGCCTCCTGGCCCCGCGGTCCCTCGAAGAACGCGGCGTACCGGGCCCGCATCGTCTCCTTGAGCGCCTCGGCCACGCTCACCGGCTCCTCATGCGTGGGTGTCGGCCACTCGTACTTCACGTCCTTGAGGACGTCGTCGCGAATCGCAACAAGGATCGCCCGCGGGCGAAGCTGCGGTACGCCGAAGTCACTGGCCTCCAGAAGGCCCCACTTGCACACGGTGTACCCGATCCCGCACAGTTCGACGACTGTGCCGTCCTCCTCACGGTACGAACCCCCCTGAAGCGTCGCCTGGATCCAGTCCCGGTAGTCGGAGAACTTCGGGTCCAGGACCCCGCGTACGTTCTCGATCATGACAGCCCGGGGCCTGAGTTCGGTGACCAGGTCGAGCATCTTGGGGAAGAGGTCACGTTCGTCGTCCTTCCCGAGCTGCTTGCCCGCATGGGAGAAAGGCGGGCAGGGCACGCCGCCGGCCAGCAGGTCGAGCTCCCCGCGCAGAAGCTGCTGACCTTCCTTCCTGACGTCCTTCTCCGGGTCGAAGAGATTGACGTCCTTGCCCAGGAGGGCGCAGTTCTCCTTCTCCCACGCCCACTTCTCCCGTGATTCGATGTTCAGACGCAGCGTTTCCGCCGCGTGCTTGTCGATCTCCACGAGCGCGAGATGCCTGAACCCGGCCGCATGCAGCCCGATGGCCTGTCCGCCGGCTCCAGCGCAGATCTCGATTGAAGTGAACTCCGCCTCAGTGCTGGTCATGCACCCTCCTTCGAACACGTACCTCGCTGGCGCCTTGCCCACCAGTCATCACAGAGAGTGACAGACCCCACTGACAACGCCCCACCAGTGTGCGGCATCCCTGGACAGCTCCTGACACTCCACACACCAACCGAACACTTATACGATGTTCGGCATGGCGCAAATCTCCTGGGTGAGGGACGAACTGCTGCTTGCTTGCGCGCTCGTCGTCCAGAACGACTGGCATGAGCTGCGTCAGGCCGATCCACGCGTACAGGAGCTGTCTGACCTGCTTCGCTCCCTCCCCCTCCACGGAGACGCAGCCGCCGACCCGCGCTTCCGCTCCCCGAACAGCGTCAGCCGCAAGACAACGGATATCGCCACGGCGCACCCCGGCTACGCAGGTGAAGCGACCAAGGGCGGTCGCCCGACCCAGCAGATCGTGGCCGACTTCCTCAAGCACGAGACCGAGATGCTGGCAGCCGCCGCAGCTCTCCGTGCCGGCCTCGCATGCGGCGAGCTGCACTACATCCCTGCCCAGCCGGACGAGATCGACGAGGACGACTGCGTCAGTGCACGCGAGGGACGGCTGCTGGCCCGGTGGGCACTGCACCGCGAGAGGGACCGCGGTCTGCGGGACCGCAAGATCCGGCAGGCCCGGAAGCTGAAACAGCCCCTGCGGTGCGAAGTCTGCTCCTTCGACTTCGGCCAGGCCTACGGCCCGCTGGGCGCCGACTACGTCGAGGTACACCACCGGCTCCCTCTGCACGTCTCCGGGCCGCGCGAAACCAGACTCGAAGACCTCGCATTCCTCTGCGCGAACTGCCACCGCATGTGCCACAGAAGCTACGCGGGCGAATCCTGGCGCACCCCTGACGCCCTGCGCCAGGAGTTGCGCACTGCCGCCGGTCACGCAGCCTCGTCACCCTCAAAGAGCTGCTGAGCGCGGTCCAGAACCATATCCGGGTCACCCCCCTGCAGAGCCAGCCACACCAGCAGATCCGCAATCAGCGTGGCGGCAGCCTCCTGGTCCACCCTGGACCCCGTCGGCACGATGGAGCCCCGGAACCCCAAGAGGCCGCGATAACCCTCCACAACCGTGGCAGCACGGCGGGCTCGGGAGCGCATGGCGTCAGCCACCAGCGACAGCTCGCACCACACGGCCTTCCCGGGCTCCGCCGCGAGCGTGCCCCAGCCAGTCGAGACAGACGCCAGGAGGTGCAGCCCGCGTCCGCACTCGGCGTTACACGTGCCCGGCCCGCCAGGATCTGGCATCAGGGGGCTCAGGTCATGCAACTCGACGCGGAGCCGGTCACCGTTCACCTCCAGGACAAGCGTCGCCGGGACGCCCTCCCCGACATGCTTGATGACGTTTGTCGCCAGCTCGGTCACGACCAGCTCCGCCTCGTCCACCGCGCACAGCACACCCCACCGCCCCAGGGCAGAACGGACAGCCCTGCGCAGCAGCCGAACCTCACCGGGCACCGCTTCGAAGGGCAGAACGCAGCGAAGCCTGGACTCGCTGTCTCCGCTGAAGGTCATTGCGAGACTTCCTCCCTGACCGGCACAGTGCCGCACCGAACGCATCCACACGGACACGTTGTGTCATTCCATGATGCGAGTATGACAGTGAGAAGTCTCTCCATGTAACTTCTCACGAGACACGATCGGGTGAATCGACCAACCTCAACAGATGGGCTGCATAGCCTGATTGGCGCCCGGAAGGCGGGCGAAGCAGCGATTCCGAAGGACCGTGCCGTGCAGTCAAGGACAACCACCCGGCGCCGCCAGCTCGGGGCGACCATGCGGAAGCTCCGCGCCCGGTCGGGCATGACCCTCGAAGAGGCCGGGCGCCTCGTCGGGGTGTCCAAGGCGACCGTCAGCCGTTACGAAACCCAGGCCGGCCCGGTGAAGTGGCTCGTCGTGGACGCCCTGTGCCGACAGTACGGGGCCAGCGACGCCGAACGGAAGGCCATGGTGGGCCTCGCCAAGGGCGCCCGGCAGCAGGGATGGTGGAACTCCCTGGCCGACAGCATTCCGGAGAGCATGAACCTGCTGCTCACACTGGAAGACGAAGCTGTAAGGGAAGACCATTTCTGCTGCGTCTACGTCCCAGGGCTCCTTCAGACACGCGAATACAGCACGGCGCTCCAGCAGGCCAACGAACTCCGCCTGGGGCAAAAGGAGATCGATCGGCTGGTCGACATTCGCATGAAGAGGCAGGCCATCCTGACCCGCGCGCAGCCTCCCCACCTGTGGGCGATCCTTGACGAATCTGTCCTCCGCAGGGCCGTCGGGTCACCCGAGATCATGAAGGCCCAGCTCCAGCGGTTGCTCACGGAGAACGAGTCCCCACACGTAACCCTGCAAGTGCTGCCCTTCGCGAAGGGCGCACACGCAGCAGCACTGGGCAGCTTCGTCATCATGGGCGGCGCCGAGCCGTCCCTGGACGTCGTCTACGTTGACCTGCACGCCGGCTCACTCTTCATGGAGACCGAAGAGGAACTCAGCCGATACAGACTTGCGTTCGAGTACCTGAGGGCACAAGCGTTGGACATGGAAGCCTCGTCCTCCCTGATCCACCACATCTGCAAGGAGCTCTGATGTCCTCTCCGCACCCCTCCGACCCGGCGGTCACCTGGTTCAAGTCCTCTTACAGCGGCGGCAACGCCACCGAATGCGTGGAGTGTGCGCCAACCCCGACAGGAACCCTGGTCAGGGATTCCAAGAGGCCGGATGGGCCTGTAGTGACCATGCAGGCAGAGGCATGGCGAGCCTTCGTTGAAGGGCTCGCCATGCGCCGGTTCCCGCCCCACCGCCAGATGTCCTGAGACGTACGGTCACGGCTGAGCAGCGAGGCAACCCGGCCGTGACTCACCTGCGGTCAGTTCATGTTCGCCTCGACGACCGCCTTGTCCGCACGGGTTGAGTCCTTGGCCTGGAAGCGGACCAGCCGCCGCGTCGAGTCGATGGCGGACTTCGGCGGGATGAGCGTGAACGCCATTACCACCTTGGAAGGATCTGCCTCTCCACGGCTGACCGCTGCCCGAACAGCCTCGTCTGCGCGTCCCTCCACGACCGGATAGACCAGCGCCACACCAGTGCGCGGACCAACGGCCGTGTGCGCACGGTCCGCGCCGCCAGCGGCAGCCGCTTCGTCGATCAGATACTTCGCTGCCAGCTGGTGGTCAACACCGGCGATGCGGCTGAAGGAAGGCTTGCCGTCCTGCCTGCGCCGGCGTACGAGCGTCAGCGGCACAGAGCCGAGCAGCCGGGCTTCGGTGCTGTTCCCCTTCATGAGCTGCGGGGCGATCAGCAGCCAGTCGTCCACTGTTGCCAGGCGCCCGTCCAGCTGTGCCAGATAGCGCAGGTGCGGCTGGAAGTGCCCTTCACGTTCCCACTCCAGGCCGCTCAGAACCGCGAGGAGCTGAGGGTGGCTGACACGGGCTGTATGGGCTGCAAAGGACGTTCCCGAACCGGACATACCGCCCGTAGGCACCGCGAACGGATCGGGGTGCTGAGCGAGGGCGTTGAGCAGGGGACTCCATCGCTCAGTGTTCCTGCGCAGGGCAACCGGGTCCAGCGGGTACGCCGCAGGCTCGATGAGCTTGCCTGGCGAACGCACTTCAACCAGCTCCGCGTTGAACATCTTGTTGCGGGCTGAGGGCCTGATCCACGGCAGATGCTGGGCGACAAGCGGGGGAACCTGGGCCGGGGTGAGCTGAGGCTTGCCGTCGACGAGCTGGGCGTACTGGGCAAGCTGCTCGCGGAACAGTTCCTCATCCCGGCAGATCGCCTCGAAGCCCTCGTAGAGGTCCGCCGACAGCCTCTTCGTCAGTGGCTCTTCACGCCCGATGTAGAGACGCACCAGATCCTGGTAGCCCTTCCGGAATCCGAACCAGCGTCCCATCTGCATCAGCGTGTCCGCCTGCCGGGTCGTCCGGCGGTAGTACGTGACGGTGAGCCCCTCGACCGTGAACCCCCGCGAGAGTTTGGTCCCGCCCACGAGGATCTTCCAGACGTGGGGCGTACGGTCGAAGTCCAGATCCATCTGCTCGAAGGAACGGTCCGAGTCACCGTTCACGACAACGACGGGGTTGCCGCCCCTGCCGATGAGTTGTCGCGCCTTGCTGACGAACGGGCGCAGCTCTTCGTAACCCGCCGGGTTGGGGAGGTCTCCGGCCCTCTGGACGGACACAGGTCTGAAGTCGGCAGCCCACAGGGCGGCCAGGCGGGCATGTCCTTCCGAGGACATGTAGCCGGCCTCATGCCACATCGTGTTGATGCGCAAGGCGAGGGCCGCGTGGTCGGCCATGCGGACCGACTGGTGGACGAGCATGGTGTGGTGACGGAACAGCCCTTCGGAAACGCCGTGCTCCGCTCGGAACAACTTCAGCGCGCCGGTGAGAAGGAAGCTGTCCAGGGCTTCTTGCAGACGATCACCGGTGCTGTCCTGGATTCCGCGGACGTGGGCCTTCTCCTGCGAGTTGGCGATCGTGCGCTCTGATCCTGCCAGGGGCGAGTCAAGGTCGTGGAAGTCCTGCACCCCCATGTACCCGTGCGGGCGGGGCAGCGAGATCAGGAAGTCGCTGGGGAAGATGTCCTCGGAGTCGCTGGGGTCGACGAAGACGTTGGCGAAGGGAGTGGCGGTGTAGCCAATGTACTGGGCACGTGGGAGCAGGCCCAGAAGCTGCGAGATGAGACCGTTGATCGCGGTCCGCTCGACGGAGTCCTTGTCCCACTTCTGGGGGTCGGTCGTGTTCACCGAAGCCTGGTCGGACTCGTCATCGATGATGATCGCGGGTAGTTCACCGAGGATGCCGTGGATTTGCTTGAGGTCCTTGACCAGCTTGGTCAGGACCGACTTGTTCTTCTTGACGACCATGATCCGGGCAGCTGCGTGATGCAGGTTGGCCGGGTCGTGGAGCGGGAGAGTGTGTTCGCGCTTCTCGAACTCAAGGGCACGGATCCCCTGCGCGAGGCTCTTGTAGTCGTTGTCCCTTGTGGTGAGGCGCTCGATGTCGAAGGATCCCAGGGCCGAGGGCCGACCACCGTGGCTCACGAAATCCGGCCAGTCGGCGTCGTCGCCCACATAGTCGATGCCAACGAGGGTGTCCGTGTCGTCCGGGTCAGCACCACGCAGGATGTTCTCCTGGCCTATCAGCTCCATGTCGAGGCGGCGCTGGGTCTGCGCTCGCAGCAGATTGAGTGTTCCGCCGAGCACGATGACAAGGCGGTAGCCTGCGTCGATCGCCTTCGCCGTGACACCCGTGAAGTTCGCCGTCTTTCCGGACTGGACATAGCCGACCACCAGTCCCTTGGCCTGTCGGACTGCGCTCTGCTCGGGGTCAGCTAGCCGCTCCACGACCGCACGGCTTGCCTCGTCGAGGCTGGCGATGGCGGCTTCAGTCCAGCCCTTCCGCCGCAGCTTCTCCGCGTACGCCTTCCAGTAGAAGGAACGGGCCGCAGCGCGCTCAGGCGTGTACCAGGGAACATGGTCCCGTGCGATGACGGTGGTGTCTGCGATGTGCGAGACAGGTACGGCGGCGTCGAGGATCTTGCGCAGGTCGTCTCCGAACTGGAGCCGGTCGTACGCGGCCGCCCGCCTCTCGTCCGTGCGGGGCGCGGTCCCGGGTGACCAGCGGGGGTTCTCCGCGAAGTCCCAGGCGGTCAGAGCCCTGGCCCACAGGGCCGTGATCGGCCCGCTGTGCACGACATCCTCGGCCAGGCGTGCACGGAATGCCTCTTCGGTTACGTCGGCACCGGGAAAGTCCTCCTCAGCTGCGAGCGTGGCGGACTTCGCGAAGTGACGCGGGCTCGCACTCATGCCGTTCAGGACGTCGGTGTGAATTTCCAGGAGTATGTCAGTCACAGGGGTGTTCCTTATCTCGGCGACGGCAGGTCACGAACCGGTGCGATTGCGGCGGTCGCGCTGGGCTTGTACCGAGGCCAGCAGAATGCTGTTCCAGTAGTCGATGCGGTCCGCTCGCTTCTTCTCCCAGCGGCCGAGCCCGAAGCAGTCCTGGAGCAGCAGGTAGAGCAGGGTCTTGGAGACGGGTGCGTCGTTGGCGCCACCGCGGCGGCCGTCGTTGAAGTCGTCCCTGAAGTCCTTGTTGAGAAGGATGCCGTAGGAATCGCGGTCCAGTTCGAAGAACCTGTCCTCAGGAAGGGAAACCCACTCGATGCGGATGGGTTCCTCCCCGGCCTTGAGCGGAAGTTCCTCACGAACGGCTCGTTTGACCTTGGGGTCGAATCCCTTGCCCGGTTCGATCACGGACGGCCGTTCGATGACGGACCGTGAAGCGCCTTCTCGGTATGCTGCCTCGGCCTCATCAAGGAAGGTCCTGAAGGAAGTCCCGTCGGCATCAGTCGCCTGCTCCACGCCGATGGTGAAGGCCGGCGTCACCTCCACACCGTCCTTCTTGACCGTGAGGCTGAACACCCCCGCCCCGTCATCGGGCAGGTCCACCGCGATGCGGGCCAGCACCATGTGTCCCTCGGACACCCGCAGATTGTTCCAGCCGCCGGCCTGGACCAGCCGGTCATTCCGGTAGAAGTAGAAACCCTGACGCTCCTGAAGAGGCCCGATCTGGCGAAAGCCCGCCAGGTTGGACTTCGCCGGCCAGATGTGCGCCTCCAGCGCCACCTCGCCAGCCCGCTCCACCGGTGCCAGGAACTTCTTGGGGTAGCCGGACCTGCCGGGCACCTTGTACCCAAAGGGGTCCAACGGGTCGACGGCGATGTGGTCCGTCTCCTCACCCGTCGACACGTCCCACACTGCGATGTCCAGCTTGAGCCCGCGGGCAAGGAAGCGGTGCAGGTAAAGGCCGAGGTGGGTTTCAAGCTGGGATATCGCCTTCGACAGGAACTGCTCACTCTGCCCGGCAGCGACCGTCTCGAAGGCACGCACCTTGTCCCAGCGCACGATGGTGCCCTGCCACTCGATGAGCCCGTCATACACGTCGATCTGCTGCTGGGCGAAGTGCGGATCGACGGTATCGCAGCGGAACCCGTCCTCGATGCCCTCCGCGGTGAGCTTGCGGCCCGCCGGAGAGCTGCGTTTCGTACGGCTGATCACGGTGAGCGATCGTGCATGCGACAGCGACGCGGCCTTCAGGCCGGTCCCGTACATGCCCAGAGCCTGACCGGTGTACTCGCGCCGACGGCCCACAGTCATGGCGTGATCAAGCCCGGCGGCATCCATGCCCCGCCCGTTGTCCAGGACGAGCAGCGACACAATGCGGTCGGTGTCCCGGAGGAAGTGCACGACGACGGAGTCCGCACCCGCGTCGATCGAGTTGTCCACGAGGTCAGCAACGGCCGCCTCGAAGCTGTACCCCTGGTTCGTCAGCGCTTTCGCATAGCCGGCATCGGGCGGTAGGTGTGTGCTTCCACTGGTTGGCACGTCGTACTGCCAGTTATCACGGAGGGAAGCAGGTGAGGACATGCGTTCGCAGCTCCTTGCACGCACAGCGGCCGGGCCACCGCAGTGAAGCGGCGGCCCGTTGGTTCCGACATCAACAGATGAAGATATTGAACAGGGTCCGCAAGAAAAATGCGGCGCTTCGGGAAGGTAGCAAGCCTTCGTGCCCGCGCGCAGATCCCTCCCGCAGTCACCCTCCTGGCGCTAGGTCAGGCACCTGCCAAGCGGTCTGCGCCCCGCGTGAGCCCTTCGGCACGGAGCGCGCCCCAGGGCGACAGGGTGGGCGCGCTCGTCCGTCACCAGTCGGCATCACTGGTGGCGGCCGGGCGGTCGAGGCTGTTCGTTGCCCCATGTGCGGGTCTCCGGGCCCCGCGTGTGCCGCTCACGCGTCCTCCAAGGCGCGGGCCAGAGGGGCGCAGGGCAGGCCCTGGACGGGGACTCGGGGGGTGGGGCGGTGGGTACGGTGGATGCGGACGTAGGCGTGGCTGCGGGGGTGGACGGGGTGGGGGACCAGGACGTCGACCTCCTCAGGGGCCGTGATGGCTTCGCCGTACAGGGTGAGGGCTGCCTGGCCCGTGAGTAGGGCGTCCGGCCCGGCATAGAGGAGGGCGGCTCGTAGGCGTTGACGGGGGGTGGGCGGCGTGGGGGCAGCGAGGAGGACTACGCGCGGGAGCACGCGCTGCCAGGGGCCTCCCGGGCGGCAGCGGTTCGCGACGACGTAGGACGCGCAGCCGATATCGCGGAGTTGGTGGACTGTCGCGAGGCCGTCCTGGGCGAGGACCAGGGGGTCGGTGGCGTAGCGGTCGGCGGTGATCAGGTGGGGCATGGGGCTGTATCTGCCCTGACCGCCTGGACAACTACCTGATGCGGTACGGATGTTACGTGGTGGTGGCAGGAAGGATCCTGCGTCACTCGGGGTGATTACCTGTCGTCACCAGTCGGTTACGACACGCATCTGTGCGGGCGGATGCGGGGTTGCTGGTCACGTAATCGACCCGATGAACGGAGCACCCCATGCGTGGAGTTGTCAGGCACGTCCAGGTCCTTCTCGCTGCTGCCGGGATGGCCGTGACCGTCGCGGAGCCTGCGGCGGCGAGTGCGGTGGGTTATGCGAAGGTCAGCGGCTTCTGCTACACGGTTCAGAGCCATGACCTCTGCGTCCCCTGGACGACGCTGGGTCACTTCATCCAGGGGGCCGGGAAGAGGATCACTCGCCAGGAAGCCTCCATCCAGGACAGCGTCGGCCTGGACAGCGCTGGCCGGAGTTGGTGCAACTGGCGCATCGACTGGCGGTACTCAGACACCGATGGACGCACGTACCAAGTCAGCCGTGGCGCGATTCATCACGGCTGTGACGGCTGGAACGCAATCGGCCGTATCGACAAGGCCAAGCGCACGTTGAAGCACTACGGCAAAGCCTGTGCCGACTTCTACGTGAACGGATCGAAGCACGCGTCGCAGTGCCACTACATCACCAAATGACGGATGGATCTGATCGTGAACGAGCGTCTCCTCACCTCGCTCCAGGCGCGGCTGCTGCGCTGGCTGTTCATCGCCGCCCTGTGCTCGATCCTTGCGGCACTCCTTGTGATGGGCGTGACGCTGCTCCTGCCGGACGACGTCGTGGTGGCCATGAGTGACAGCACGTACATGGGCATCGTCGTCGCCGTCACCGCGGCCCTCTCCGTCGGCGTCCACCTGCTGACCCGCCGCAAGCCCCCCCGCCCCCCGCGCTAGCCTCAGGCGGCAGGGCTTGACGATGCCGGAGGTGGCTGTGATGGGGATGGGGAACGTGCCGGGGGCTGTGGTGGCGGCCGGGGGGCTGGTCGGGGGGTACGGGGTGGCCCGGTGGACCGGGAAGCGGCCGCTTGGCGGGGTGGCGCTGGCCGCTGCCGGGGCGGTGGCCGCCAGGGAGTGGCGGCGGAGCAGTGGGGGCGCGGCCGCCGCCGGGCTGAGCGCGGCCTATCTCGCCGCCTTCGCGGGGGCGCACCCCCTGGCCCGGAAGATGGGCGCCTGGCCTGCCGTTTTCGCCGTGGCGGGCGGGATGGCCGTGGCTTCTCTCGTGGTGACGCGGCGGGAGGGTTGAACGCGGGCTCGGGGGCGTACGTATGTAACGGCACCTCCCCGTAGTAACTGGGCGGGTGGCCGGTCGGCAGGGGCCGGTCATCCGCTCAGGGAGTGGGAGATCGTGTAGATCGCCAAGCCGGCCAGGGCTCCTACCACCGTGCCGTTGATGCGGATGAACTGGAGGTCCCGGCCGATGTGGGCCTCGATCTTGCGGCTGGTCTCCATCGCGTCCCAGCTCGCCACCGTCTCCGTGATCAGGGAGGTGAGTTCCTTCCGGTAGGTCGTCACCAGGTACGCCGCCGCGTCTTCCAGCCAGCCCTCGGTCTTGCGTTGCAGTTCCCTGTCCGTCGACAGGCGGGCGCCCAGCGACAGCAGTGACGCCCGCGCCCTCACGCGGAGTTCGCTTCGCTCGTCCTCCGCCGCCGACATGATCATGGCGCGGACCGACGACCACGCCGACGCGATGATGTCCTGGATCTCCGGGCGGTGGAGGAGTGTCGTCTTCAGCGTCTCCACGCGGGTGCGTGTGTCCGTGTCCGACTGGAGGTCCTGGGCGAAGTCCCTCAGGAACCTGTCCAGCGCGCCCCTGGCCGGGTGCGTCGGCATGTCCCGCATCTCCGTGACGAAGCGGAGGAGCTCCCTGTAGACGCGATCACCCACCTTGCGGTCCACGAAGCGGGGCGTCCAGCCCGGTGCGCCGCCCTGGACCGCGTCCATCACCGAGTCCGCGTGCAGGACCAGCCAGTCGTGGGCCCGCGCGCAGACCAGGTCGACCGCGCGGTGGTGGGCGCCGTCCTCCACGACGCGGGTCAGGGTCTTGCCCAGGGGCCCCGACACCTCCGCCGACTCCGCGCGTCGGGTGATCGCCTCGCCCACCACCGCTTGCACGTCGGCGTCGCGCAGGACCGTCAGGGCGCCTCTGAGGGCTGTCGACAGCTCCTGCGTCACCCGGTCCACGTGGGCGGGCGAGGAGAGCCAGTCCCCCAGGCGGGATGCCACGTTCAGGGCGTGCAGGCGGGTTCTCACCACCTCCCCGGAGAGGAAGTTCTCGCCCACGAAGCGGCCCAGCGACTCACCGAGCTGGTCCTTCTTCGTGGGGATGATCGCCGTGTGCGGGATCGGCAGGCCCATCGGGCGCCGGAACAGTGCCGTCACCGCGAACCAGTCCGCCAGCGCGCCCACCATGCCCGCCTCGGCCGCCGCCGCCACGTAGCCGGGCCAGCCCGTGACACCCGAGGACTTCGCCCAGGTGGCCAGGGAGTAGATCACGGCGACGAGTACGAGGAGGGCCGTCGCCGTCACCTTCATGCGGCGGACACCTCTGCGGCGCTCCTCGTCCTCCGCCGTGTAGCTGAAAGCCGTGGAGGCCGTCTTCGTGGGCTGTTCGGTCACGGACCGTACTTTACTTTTCCAGCGACTTCCGCCGTTTGTCGGGCTTTTTGGGCTTCCGCTTCACGTCCACCCCGCCCATGAGCGCGAAACCCGTCACCCGCACCTTCGGGGAGCCCGGCGAGCCCTCCCCCGCGCCCCGGTCGTCGAAGCCGCCCATCAGGGCGAAGCCCGTGACCTCGACGTCCAGCTCGGGCGGCACGATCACATCGATGCCGCCCATGACCGTGAAGCAGCGGATCACGATCTCGCGGTCCTCGAAGTCCGCGTCCCGCAGGTCGATGTCCCCGCCGCCCATCAGCGCGAACGCCGTGAACGCCCGCCCGATGCTCCACTTGCCGCGCCGCGAGAATCCCCCGAACATCGCCCCCGCACCGCGCGAGGTCGCCGGTCTGCCGATCCGCGCGGTCCAGGCGCCGGCATCCGGGGCCGCCGCCGGCGCGGCCCCGGGTGCCGCACCTGCCTGCGGCAGGTCCCGCGTGAGGGGCTCCAGCTCCCCGTACGTCCGGGCCTTGTACGCCGCGTCCAGCCGTTCCTCGAACTCCGGCATCTCCAGGCGGCCCTCCGCGACCGCCTCCCGCAGCCGCTCCGCCACCTGCTCGCGGTCCGTGTCCGAGGCGCGCATCTCCGGAAGCCGCTCCGGAAGCCGGTCGTCTGCCATCTCCTCAGCCTAGGGCGCCCGCCGGTCCTCGTACATCTTCGCGATCAGACTCTCGATGTCGGGCTCCCGGACCGAGAGGTCCATCAGGGGGTACGAGGCGGCCACCTCAGCCACCAGAGGCGCCGCCGACTGCGTCACCGGGAACGCCAGCCACTGGCGCGGGCCCTCCACCCGGACCGTCCGCGCGCCCGGCAGCTCGATCGGGGGCAGCTCGCGCTCCAGGTCCACCACGAGGGTCCGCTCACCGGCGCCGTCCTCGTGCAGGCCGCCGAGGGCGCCGTCGTACATCAGACGGCCGTGGTCGATGACCATGACCCGTTTGCAGAGCTGCTCGATGTCGGTGAGGTCGTGGGTGGTCAGCAGGACCGTCGTGCCCTGTGACGCGTTGAGGTCCCGCAGGAACTCCCTGACCTTCGCCTTCGACACGATGTCCAGGCCGATCGTCGGCTCGTCCAGGTACAGCACCTCCGGGTCGTGCAGCAGCGCCGCCGCGATGTCGCCGCGCATCCGCTGGCCCAGCGACAGCTGCCGCACCGGGACGTCCAGCAGCGCGCCCAGGTCCAGCAGCTCCACGCAGCGGTCCAGGTTCTCCCGGTAGCGGGCGTCGGGGATCCTGTACATGCGGTGCATCAGCCGGTACGAGTCCCGCAGCGGCAGGTCCCACCACAGCATCGTGCGCTGGCCGAACACCACGCCGATGCGGCGGGCCAGCCGGGTCCGGTCCCGCGACGGGTCGGTGCCCGCCACCCGCAGGTGCCCGCCGCTCGGGGTCAGGATGCCGGTCAGCATCTTGATCGTCGTCGACTTGCCCGCGCCGTTCGGGCCGATGTAGCCGACCATCTCGCCGCGTGCCACCTGGAACGTCAGGCCGTCGACCGCCCGCACCCTGCGGCGCTCCCGGCGCAGCACGCCCACCCTGCGGCGTACGTCGAAGACCTTCTCCACGTTCTCCAGCTCGATGAAGTCCTCGTCCATCACGTACGGCCCTCAGCTTCCCGTGCTCCGGTACGAACGCAGCCCCACCCGCCAAGCCAGCCCCGCCAGCCCCCCGAACACCACCGCCACCAGCGGCGACACGAACACAGCCCAGCCCGGCAGGCCCGCCGGGGGCTGACGTCCCAGCACGTACAGCGCCGGAACCCAGTTCACGAACGCCAGCGGGACGACGTACACCACGCCCCGCACCAGTTCCCCCGCGAAGATCGTCGGCGGGTACTGCAGGAGGGTGTTCCCGCCGTACGTGAAGGAGTTCACGACCTCCGTGCCGTCCTGCGCCCAGAACTGGAACGCCGCCCCCGCCACCATCACCGAGCCGAAGATCAGGCCGCCGGTCACCACCATCAGCGGCACCATCGCCACCTTCAGCGGCGTCCAGGCGACCGTCCCGTCCAGCACCACCACGGACCACACCAGGACCACCAGCCCCTGGAACACCCGCCCCAGCCGCCGCAGCGCGAACCGGTCCGCCGCCACCAGGGCCAGCACCGGCACCGGGCGCACCAGCAGCGTGTCCATCGTGCCGTCCCGCACCCGGCGCCCCAGCCGGGCCACCTGACCGAGCGCCAGGTCCGCGAGTCCGAACGCCACGCACGTCGTCCCGTACAGGAAGGCCACCTCCGCGAAGGAGAAGCCGCCCAGGCCGCGGACGTGAGTGAACATCAGCAGGATCACGACGAAGTCGAAGAAGTTGGCGACCCCGTTCGCCAGCAGGGTCATCGCGAACGAGAAGCGGTACGTCATCGTCGAGCGGATCCACATGTGGGCGATCAGGCCGTACGCCCGCAGGCCCTCCCTCAGCCGCCAGAGGTCCTCCCGCGGCCGGAACCCGGCCCGCGGTGCCGAAGCCTCAGCCACCCTGCACCACCACCCTCCGCGTCGCCGCCGCCTGGAGCGCCCGGCCCGCGGCCAGCAGCACCAGCGCCCACGCCGTCTGGAATCCGTACGCCTCCCACAGGGCCCAGCCGGTCCGCTTCTCCAGGAACACGTCGGCCGGGATCTGGAGCATCGACGCCCACGGCAGTGCCCGTGCCACCTCTCCCAGCGCACCCGGGAAGACGTGCAGCGGCAGCAGCATTCCCGAGAAGAACGTCCCCGCCAGCCAGGCCACCTGCACCACCCCCGTCCCGTCCATCAGCCAGAACGCCGACAGCCCCACCAGGAACCAGATCCCGAAGCTGACCACCGTG
Organism: Streptomyces sp. MUM 203J; assembly: GCF_022414595.1. Classification (GTDB taxonomy): domain Bacteria; phylum Actinomycetota; class Actinomycetes; order Streptomycetales; family Streptomycetaceae; genus Streptomyces. Next base: position 31,625 of record NZ_JADWYO010000020.1, read on the forward strand.
CCCAGCAGGACGGACAGCAGGAACGCCGGCCAGGTCAGCCAGTCCTCCGGCAGCGCGAGGTCGAAGGCCAGGGCGCCGACCAGCAGCGGGACGACGCCCCGGCCCAGCAGCTGGAAGGCCGCCCGGCCCAGCGCGCCCGCCAGCCACCACAGCTGGAGGTCCGCCGGGCGGTACAGGTCCACCGCGATGTCGCCCGACTTGATCCGCTCGATCAGTTCGTCCGCGAAGCCGCCGCCCATGAGCGAGCAGACCGCCAGCAGCGCCTGGCCGATCCACACGTACGCGAGTGCCTCGGCCATGTCGTAGCCGCCGAGGCGCGGTCGCTCGTCCCACAGGGCCATGTAGGTGAACGCGAGGATGAAGCCGAAGACCGTGTTCGTGAACACTCCGGCCGCCGTGGCCACGCGGTAGGTGGCGTGGCGGCGGAACGCCCCGGTCAGGACGGTCGCGTAGAGCCGGGCCTCCGTCGTCAGCCGCACGTCGCCTCCCGTCGGACGGGCCGTCACGTCAAAGCCCGTGACTCTACTGACGTACGGCTCCGGGGTGCGAGCCCTTTTCCGGTTCACGCCACACGCGCACACCGGCCGCATGTCCGGCGCGGCGCAATGCGCGGGATGGCGGGGGTCCCGGTGCACTATGAGGACCGGACGCATACCAGGCAAACCGACACATACTCGGACAGCGTCCCGACACAGCGAACAGGGCCGGAGGCACATGAGCGACCACCCCTCGCAGCCGCCAGGAGGCTGGGAGCCGCGCGACCCCACCGTCACCGCGTCGACGCCCCGGCCTCCCGGCGTCGGCCGACGTGCCCGGCGCAGGGCCGTGCGGGCGGAGAAGCGGGCCGCCCGCCGGGCCCGCCGTACCGGGTGGCGCAGGCTCGTACCCACCTGGCGCATGGTGCTCGGCGGCCTGCTGTTCGTCGTCCTGCTGCTCGGCGGCGGGTTCCTCGCCGGATACCTGCTGATCGAGATCCCGCCCGCCAACGCCTCCGCCACCGCGCAGGCCAACGTCTACCTGTACGCGGACGGCGCCGCCCTGGCCCGGGCCGGGAAGGTCAACCGGGAGAACGTGCCGCTGTCGCGGGTGCCGGAGCCGCTCCAGCGGGCGGTGCTCGCGGCCGAGGACCGGGACTTCTACTCCGAGCCGGGCGTCGACCCGGAGGCGCTGCTGCGGGCCGGCTGGTTCACCGTCAGCGGCCGTGGGACCCAGGGCGGTTCGACGATCACCCAGCAGTACGTCAAGAACTACTACCTGGGGCAGGAGCGGACCGTCACCCGCAAGGTCAAGGAGTTCTTCATCGCCGTCAAGCTGAGCCGCCAGAAGCCCAAGGACAGGATCCTGGAGGGTTATCTGAACACCAGCTACTACGGGCGCAACGCGTACGGCGTGCAGGCGGCGGCGCGCGCCTACTACGACAAGGACGTCGACGAACTGGACGTCGCCGAGGGCGCGTACCTGGCCTCCCTCCTCAACGCGCCCAGCGCGTACGACGTCGGGTCCCGCTCCGGCAACCAGGTGCGGGCACTGGCCCGCTGGAAGTGGGTGCTGAACGGGATGGTCGCGGAGGGCTGGCTGAGCGCCGCCGACCGGGCGAAGCTGACGTTCCCCGCCGTCGTCCCGGCACGCCCCGCCGCCGGGCTCGCCGGGCAGCGCGGGTACGTCGTCCAGGCGGTGAACGCCTATCTCGTGCGGCACGGCATCATCGGCCGCGGAGCGCTCGCCGCCGGGGGCTACCGCATCACCACCACCCTCCAGAAGGACAAGGTCGACGCGTTCGAGGACGCGGTGGGCGAGCAGGTGCTGGCCAGGCTGGACCCGCAGCGCCGCGAGGCCGACCGGTACGTACGGGTCGGGGGCGCGTCCGTCGAACCGGCCACCGGCAAGGTGGTCGCCCTCTACGGCGGCATCGGCTACACCCGGCAGTACGTCAACAACGCGACCCGCCGGGACTACCAGGTCGGCTCCACCTTCAAGCCGTTCGTGTTCGCCGCCGCCGTCGACCGGGGCGCGACCACCCAGTACGGCGAACCGGTCACTCCGGACACGGTGTACGACGGCACGAACAAGCGGCCCGTCGAGGGCTGGAGCGGCGCCGCGTACGCACCCGGCAACGAGGACGACGTCAGCTACGGCGGCATCACCCTGCGGGACGCCACCGACCGGTCCGTGAACGCCGTGTACGCGCAACTGGCCGTGGACGTCGGGCCGTCGGCGGTGGAGCGGACGGCGGTCGCGCTCGGGCTGCCGGCCGACACCCCGGACCTCACCCCGTCGCCGTCCATCGCGCTGGGACCGGCCACCGCGAGCGTGCTCGACATGGCCGGGGCGTACGCGACGCTCGCCAACCACGGGCAGCGGGCCCCCGCGTACACGCTCGTCGAGAAGGCCGAGCGGATCGGTCCCGGCGGGCCGGAGCCGCTGACGCTGCCCGCGACACTCGCCTCCCCCGCCAACGGCGGCACCGCCCGGCAGGTCATCAGCCGCGAGGCCGCCGACACGACGACGGCCCTGCTGCGCGGGGTCGTCGACGGGGGCACGGGCACGGCCGCGCGGGCGGCGGGGCGCCCTGCGGCCGGGAAGACCGGGACGGCGGAGGACGACAAGGCCGCGTGGTTCGCGGGCTACACCCCGGAGCTGGCGACGGTGGTCGCGCTGATGGGCCAGGACCCCGAGACGGGCGCGCAGGAGCCGCTGTACGGGGCGATGGGGCTGGCCCGGATCAACGGCGGCGGCCCGCCCGCCGAGGTGTGGGCGCACTACACGGGCACGGCCCTGGAGGGAGCGCCGGTACGGGACTTCGAGCTGCAGGTGCCGGACCATGCGCTGTACGGGGACGGCGACCCCCGGCGGCCGGAGCGGTGGGAGGAGGACCCGTTCGGGTGGCGGGAGCCGTGGCAGCGGGGCCATGACGGATGGGGCGGGCCGCGGCGGGGGCGGCCCTGAGCGCGGGAACGCGGCGGGGGCGGGTCAGTGGCCGCTCGTGGCCTTGAGGCCCACCACGGCCACCAGCAGCAGACAGACGAAGAAGACCCGGGCGGCGGTCACCGGCTCGTTCAGCACGGCCATGCCCATGACCGCCGCACCGGCCGCGCCGATGCCGACCCAGACCCCGTACGCCGTGCCGATCGGGAGCGTCCTGGTGGCCTGGGCCAGCAGGGCCATGCTGGCGACGATGCCGAGACCGGTCAGCAGGCTCGGCCAGAAGCGGGTGAACCCGTCCGTGAACTTCATCCCGATCGACCAGCCGACCTCCAGCACACCGGCGACGATCAGCAGAACCCAGGCCATGACGACACACCTTTCGGAGAGGGAGCTTTCCGTGGTGCGTCGTCTTTGCCTTATGTCCCGGTACGGCGCGTCTCGTCGGGTCCGATCGAAGGTAGCAAAACGGGGCTCAGAGGTACAGACCTGTGGAGTCCTCGGAGCCCTCGAAGCGGTCGGCGGCGACCGCGTGCAGATCGCGTTCGCGCATGAGGACGTACGTCATACCGCGCACCTCCACCTCGGCACGGTCCTCGGGGTCGTACAGGACCCGGTCGCCGGCCTCCACGGTCCGTACGTTCTGGCCGACGGCGACCACCTCGGCCCAGGCCAGCCTGCGACCTACGGCGGCGGTCGCGGGGATGAGGATGCCGCCTCCGGACTTCCGCTCGCCCTCGGGAGAGTCGGACCGGACCAGCACCCGGTCGTGCAGCATCCGGATGGGCAACTTGTCGTGGGTGTTCTCGCTCACCCCATGAACCTACCTGCCCGGGAGGCCCCGGAGGGCCGAAGGGCCCGTCTGCCCGCGGCGCTCAGTCCCTGTGCTTGCGCGAGGACACGGCGATCAGGCCGATCACACCGGCCGCGAGGAGCGCGACAGGCAGGATCCGGTCCACGCGCGGGGCGCCGTCCTCGTCGACGAACCGTGCCTTGACGTCCGTGACCACCCGGTTCGCGGCCACGAAGACACGGCCGGCGGTCTCGTCCACCGTGGACGCCACCCTGGCCTTCGCGTCACCGATGATCGTCTTCGGGTGCACCCTTACGCCGATCTCGTCGAGCGTGACGGCGAGCTGCTCGCGCCGGCGGACGATGTCCGCCTCGATCTGCGCCGGGGTCCTGTCGTCCGACACCGCGCTGCCTCCGATCCGGTCCGTGGACTGTGTAGGGGGACAGTCTGTCAGCTCGACCGGCCAGGGGCTGTCCCACACCCCCGTTAGGCTCGGTCGGACAAGGACCACCCCCTCCGAGGAGACCAGAGCCATGAGCGAGCGACTCCAGCCCGGCGACACCGCCCCCGCCTTCACCCTGCCGGACGCGGACGGCAACGAGGTCTCCCTCGCGGACCACAAGGGCCGCAAGGTCATCGTCTACTTCTACCCGGCGGCACTCACCCCCGGCTGCACCAAGCAGGCGTGCGACTTCACCGACAACCTGGGGCTGCTGGCCGACGCCGGTTACGACGTGATCGGCGTGTCCCCGGACAAGCCGGAGAAGCTGGCGAAGTTCCGCGAGAAGGAGAACCTGAAGGTCACGCTGGTCGGTGACCCGGAGAAGACGGTCCTGGAGGCGTACGGCGCCTACGGCGAGAAGAAGCTGTACGGGAAGGTCGTGACCGGTGTCATCCGCTCGACGGTCGTCGTCGACGAGGACGGCAAGGTCGAACGCGCCCTCTACAACGTGAAGGCCACCGGCCACGTCGCCAAGATCATCAAGGATCTGGGGATCTGACGGGGATCTCTCCCGGCACGGCCCGTACCGCGCCCGCGCCCGGTACGGACCGTGCCGCCTGATCAGCCTCACGCAGCCGCACGCGGCCGCCGTCACGCCGCCAGGTGCCGCACCTGGTCCCACACCAGCGGGTCCACCGCCCCCACCCGCCGCCGGAAGCCCCACAGCGGCACATCCCGCAACTCGTCCGTCTCCAGAAAGCTCGCCCGCCCCCGCGCGTCCCCCACGGACCCCGGCGGCAACGCGATCACCCCGGCCCGCTCCGCGCGGTACTTGCTGGTGATCTTCGCGACGAGCGCGGCCTCGCCCCGTACCGACAGCACCAGACAGGGCCGGTCCTTGGACCGCCCGCCCCCCACCGCCGCCCGGTCCGGCACTCCCCCCGTGCGGGAGGACCGGGGGGACCCCCCTCGCGCGGCCCCTCCTGACGGCGGCCCGTCCTCATAGGGGACCTCCGCCCACCAGATGTCCCCCGGCTCCGGGCGCCGCGTCGGCCGGCTGTGCGGACCGCCCGGCCGTCCCGGGGGCCGGGTCCGTCCGGCCGGACGGACCCGGGGCCGCCGCCCGGCCCGCGCCCACCCGTCGGCCACCGCCGCCACCAGGGCGATCACCACCACGGCGCCGAGCGCCAGCCACCAGGACGTGTCCATACCCACGGACGTTACCGCCCCGTCCCTCACCCCGCCCGGCCGCCCGGCCCGCCCCGCACCCCGCCGAACCGGTGACAGCGCAGGTGAGTTCCCCCACAACGGGCCGTCACGGAGCAGCGCCCCACGCCCCCGCGCCGTACGCTCGACGGACCGCACGACCTCCCAGTAGCGCTTCCTCTCAGCGCGTCCCCGCTCCCGTCCGCGTCGTTCACGGAGGTTCCCGCTCCATGAAGCTCACCGTCGTCGGCTGCTCCGGGTCGTTCCCGTCCGCGGACTCGGCCTGTTCGAGCTACCTCGTGGAGGCCGACGGCTTCCGGCTGCTCCTCGACCTGGGCAACGGCGCCCTGGGCGAGCTGCAGCGCCACTGCGGTCTGTACGACCTGGACGCGATCTTCCTCAGTCATCTGCACGCCGACCACTGCATCGACATGTGCGGCTACTTCGTCGCCCGCTACTACCGCTACGAGGGCGGGCGCTGCGACGCGCTCCCGGTGTACGCGCCGGAGGGCGCCGAGCAGCGGCTGACCACCGCGTACGCGGACACCCCCTCGGCCACCTCGATGAGCGAGGTGTTCGCGTTCCACACCCTGAAGTCCGGCAGCTTCGACATCGGCCCGTTCCAGGTCCGTACGGAACGGGTGTCGCACCCGGTGGAGGCGTACGGGATCCGGATCGAGCACGGCGGCAAGGTCCTCGCCTACTCCGGTGACACGGGGGTGTGCGACGCGCTGGACGACCTGGCGGCGGACGCGGACCTGTTCCTGTGCGAGGCGTCCTTCACCTACGGCAGGGAGGACATCCCGGAGCTGCACCTCAACGGCCGTGAGGCGGGGGCGCACGCGGCCAGGGCCGGGGTGAAGCGGCTGGTGATGACGCACATCCCGCCCTGGACGGACGGCCAGCGGAATCTGGCGGACGCCCGCGCGGTGTACGACGGCCCGGCGGAGCTGGCCCGGGCGGGCGCGGTGTACGAGCTGTAGGCCCGAAACCGTACGGAACGGGGAAGGCCCCGGGACCCTTCCTTGGGTTCCGGGGCCTTCCCTGTGCGGCGAGCGGCCTACTTGGCCTCCGCCTTCTGCAGCTCGGCCAGCTCCTCGTCGGACTCGCGGCCCGGCGTCGGCAGGTTGAACTTGGTGATCGCGAACCGGAAGACCACGTAGTAGACGGCCGCGAAGCACAGGCCGACCAGGGCGAGGCCCCACGGGTTGGACGCGATGCCCAGGTTGAGCACGAAGTCGATCGCGCCGGCCGAGAAGCCGAAGCCGTCCCGCATGCCCAGGGCCCAGGTCAGCGCCATGGAGACACCGGTCAGCAGCGCGTGGATCGCGTACAGCACCGGCGCGATGAACATAAAGGTGAACTCGATCGGCTCGGTGACACCGGTGACGAACGAGGTCAGCGCCAGCGAGAACATCATGCCGCCGACGACCTTGCGGCGCTCCGGGCGGGCGCAGTGGACGATCGCGAGGCAGGCCGCCGGGAGGGCGAACATCATGATCGGGAAGAAGCCGGTCATGAACTGTCCGGCCGTCGGGTCACCGGCCAGGAAGCGGGCGATGTCACCGGTCTTGCCGTCGAACTCGCCGGCCTGGAGCCACGGGAAGGAGTTCAGCAGGTGGTGCATGCCGACCGGGATGAGCGCACGGTTGGCGACACCGAAGATGCCCGCGCCGACGGCGCCGGAGCCGACCAGGCTCTCACCGAACCAGTGCAGACCCGCACCGAGCCAGGGCCAGATCAGACCGAAGAAGATGCCCGCGACCAGACCGGCGAAGGCGGACAGGATCGGGACCAGGCGGCGGCCGCCGAAGAACCCGGCCCAGTCCGGCAGCTTGGTGCGGTAGAACCGCTGGTAGAGCAGGGCCACGATGATGCCCATGACGACGCCGCCGAGGACCTTGGCGTCGACCGCCTGGTCCACCATGACGATCTTGCCGTCGACGATGGCTTCCTTCTGGGGCAGGCTGCTGTCCGTGAAGGTGCCCAGGACGTTCTTGAACACCAGGTACCCGACCACGGCGGCGAGCGCGGTGGAGCCGTCGGACTTCTTGGCGAAGCCGATCGCGATACCGACGGCGAACAGCAGCGCCATGTTGTCGAGCAGGGCGCCGCCGCCGGCGGCCATGTAGCCTGCGATCTTGTTGACGAAGGCCGGGAGCGACTCGCTGCCGAGCATGTCGCCCTGGCCGAACCGCGTCAGCAGCGCGGCGGCGGGCAGCACCGCGACCGGCAGCATCAGGCTGCGGCCGATGCGCTGCATGACCGCCATCACGCCCGCGCCCTTCTTCTTCTGCTCCGCCGCCGGGGCGGCGCTGGCCGTGGACATAGACTTCCTCCAGTGGGCAAGGCGCCGCCCAGAAGAAAAGGGGGACGGCGGCGTCTCGGGGGGCAACGCGGCACGGGGGAAGGCCGCGTGGTCTACACCAATTGGTGGTGTAGACCTGTTGTAGCACGGCAGGGGATAGTTAAGGAACCTGTGAAACCGTGCTGCAACATCTACGGTTCGCACCCGCCCGCGGAAGGCCCCCGAAGGCGCCGGTCACGGCCGCGGCCCGGGGTTACGGCTTGGTGACGTCCCGCTCGATCTCCGCCTCGATCTCCTCCGGCTCCCGCCCAGGAGTCGGCAGATCGAAGACCGTGATCGCGAACCGGAACACCACGTAGTACACGACCGCGAACACGAGCCCGATCGGGATGATCAGCCACGGCTTGGTGTCCAGGTGCCAGTTCACGATGTAGTCGATCAGCCCCGCCGAGAAGCTGAACCCGGCGTGCACCCCCAGCGCCCACGTCACCGCCATCGAGGCCCCTGTCAGCAACGCGTGCAGCGCGTACAGCAGCGGCGCCGCGAACATGAAGGAGAACTCGATCGGCTCGGTCACCCCGGTCACGAACGAGGTCAGCGCCACCGACACCATCAGCCCCGCCACCTCGTGCCGCCGCTCCGGGCGCGCGGTGTGTGCGATCGCGAGCGCCGCCGCCGGGAGGCCGAACATCATGATGGGGAAGAACCCCGACATGAACTGCCCCGCCGTCGGGTCCTCCGCGAAGAACCGGGTCAGGTCGCCCTGCACCACCGTCCCGTCCGGCTCGGTGTACGAACCCGCCTGGAACCAGAAGAACGTGTTGATGAACTGGTGCATCCCCACCGGGATCAGCAGCCGGTTCGCGATGCCGAAGATCGCCGCGCCCCACGCGCCCAGCCCGATGAGCTGCCGCGCGAACCACTCCAGGGCGTCCCCCACCGGCTCCCACAGCAACCCGAAGGCGACGCCGAGCAGCACGCACAGGAACGCCATCTGGATCGGCACCAGCCGCCGTCCGTTGAAGAAGCCGAGCCAGTCCACCAGCTTCGTCCGGTGGAACCGCTGCCACACCACCGCCGTCAGCAGCCCGATCAGGATGCCGCCCAGCACCCCCGGGTTCTGCGCCACGCCCTCCGGGACGTCCGGCGTGACCGTCCCCGCCCTGGGGAAGGCCTTCAGGACGTTGAAGTACACGAGGAACCCGACCACCGCCGCCAGCGCGGTCGAGCCGTCCGCCTTCTTCGCGAACCCGATCGCCACGCCGATGCAGAACAGCAGCGGCAGCCCGAACGAGCCGTCCAAGATCGCCGTGCCCCCCTGGAGCAGCACATCCGACGTCTTGTCCCAGAAGGTGCCGTGCAGATAGGCGGAGAACAGATTGCCCAGGCTGACCAGCAGTCCCGCCGCCGGGAGCACCGCGACCGGCAGCTGAAGGCTCCGGCCCACCTTCTGGAGCCCCTTGAACAGCCCGCTCCAGCTCACGTGCCCTCCCGGATTCGCTCGAAGACGAGACTGGTGTAGACCAGTGCGATAGGCTCCCGAGGCCCGGCCACGCGGGCGCGCGGGCCGGTGATCGTCAGGATCGTCGACAGGACGACAGCTCGCCCGCGTAGATGGGCCAACCGTGAGTTACCGTGACAAACGCGGGCCTACGGCGCGCCGAGACTGCGCTCTTGGAACACAGGGAGAAACACATGGCCAGCAAGGCTGAGAAGATCGTCGCCGGGCTCGGCGGGATCGACAACATCGAAGAGGTCGAGGGCTGCATCACCCGCCTGCGCACCGAGGTCAGCGACCCGAGCCTGGTCGACGAGGCCGCGCTGAAGGCCGCGGGGGCCCACGGTGTCGTCAAGATGGGCAGCGCCATCCAGGTCGTGATCGGCACCGACGCCGACCCCATCGCCGCGGAGATCGAAGACCTCATGTGACCCGCGCGCACGCGCTTCACGGGCCCGTTCCCGTCGCCTCGGTCCGAGGCGACGGGAACGGGCCCGGCGCGTACCTGGGTACGATCCCGGTGCGGCAGGTGTCCGCGGTACGGAGGGTGTCTCGGCGCGGAGGACACCCCGGTACGGATGTCCTGGTACGGATGTCCTGGTACGGCGCTGAGAGGAGCCACGCGATGACCGGCGACGACCAGGCCGCCCCGAACACGGCGGCGGCCCAGGACACCACCCCGTACACGGCGGAGATCACCACCACCCCGTGCCCGCGCTGCCAGGCCACCGTCGTCGGCGTCAACGGCCGCTACGCCTGCACCTTCTGCGGCTGGTGCAGCCCCTACGTACCCCCCGAGACCACCCCCGTCTGCACCCCCTGCCGGGACGGCTGCACCGCGCATCCCTCCGCGCCGTCCTGACCGCCTAGGCTCTACCCATGTCTCGAATCGACGGCCGTACCCCCGAACAGCTCCGCCCGGTCACCATCGAGCGCGGCTGGAGCAAGCACGCCGAGGGCTCCGTCCTCATCTCCTGCGGTGACACCCGTGTCCTGTGCACCGCCTCCGTCACCGAAGGCGTCCCGCGCTGGCGCAAGGGCAGCGGCGAGGGCTGGGTCACCGCCGAGTACTCGATGCTCCCCCGCTCCACCAACACCCGCGGCGACCGTGAGTCCGTCCGCGGCAAGATCGGCGGCCGCACCCACGAGATCTCCCGCCTCATCGGGCGATCCCTGCGTGCCGTCATCGACTACAAGGCGCTGGGCGAGAACACGATCGTCCTGGACTGCGACGTCCTCCAGGCCGACGGCGGCACCCGCACCACCGCCGTCACCGGCGCGTACGTCGCCCTCGCGGACGCGGTGGCCTGGGCCCAGCAGAAGAAGATCGTCAAGGCCGGGCGCCGACCGCTCACCGGCACCGTCTCCGCCGTCTCCGTCGGCATCGTCGACGGCACGCCGCTGCTCGACCTCCGCTACGAGGAGGACGTGCGCGCCGAGACCGACATGAACGTCGTCTGCACCGGAGACGGCCGCTTCGTGGAGGTGCAGGGCACGGCGGAAGGCGCGCCCTTCGACCGCAAGGAGCTGAACGCCCTGCTGGACCTGGCCACCGGCGGATGCGCCGACCTCGCCGCCCTGCAGCGCGAGGCACTCGGCACCACCGAGGCCTGAGCAACCCGGCGCCCCCGCCCGGCGTCTCACCGGACACGGGCGTACGGCCTGGCCCCCAGGCCCGTGCGCCCGTCCGGCACATCTCAGCCCGTCATGTCCGTACATCCCGGGGAGGGACCCACCACATGCGCCGCCGAGGCCTCACCACAGCAACCGTGTTCCTGTCCCTCACCGTGGCCGCCGCGGCGCTCACCGGCTGCGGCGCGCTCGACAAGGCCTTCGACTGCGTCAGGACCGCCGACGCGATAGCGACCAGTGTCGACCAGCTCAGCCGGGCCGTGGCGGACGGCAGCGACCCCACGCAGCTCGCGGAGTCCCTGGACACCATCGACGAGGAGATCGGCAACCTCAAGAACACCACCGGAGACGCCGACCTGTCGAAGGCGGTGGACGACCTCTCCACGGCGGTGGAGTCCGTCCGCACGGCCGTCGAGAACGGCGACGCGACCCCGGACCTGTCCGGAGTCACCGGCGCGGCCACCGAGGTGGGCAGGATCTGCACGCCGTGAGGCCGCAGGGATACTGGACGCCATGACCCGCCTGATCCTCGCCACCCGCAACACGAAGAAGGTCGCCGAACTCCGGGCGATCCTCGCGGACGCCGCCCTTCCGCACGACCTGGTCGGCGCGGACGCCTACCCCGAGGTCCCCGACGTCAGGGAGACGGGCGTCACCTTCGCGGAGAACGCCCTGCTGAAGGCCCGTTCCCTGGCCCGGGCCACCGGCCACCCGGCCATCGCGGACGACTCCGGTCTGTGCGTCGACGTCCTGGGCGGTGCCCCCGGCATCTTCTCGGCCCGCTGGGCCGGCGCCCACGGAGACGACCGGGCCAACCTGAACCTGCTCCTGGCCCAGCTGTCCGACATCGACGAACCGCACCGCGCCGCCCACTTCGCCTGCGCCGCGGCGCTGGCCCTCCCCGACGGCACGGAACACGTCGTGGAGGGCCGCCTGGAGGGCACCCTCCGCCACGCCCCCTCCGGCACCGGCGGCTTCGGCTACGACCCGATCCTTCAGCCGGCCGGCGAGACCCGGACCTGCGCGGAGCTGACGCCGGACGAGAAGAACAGCATCAGCCACCGGGGCAAGGCCTTCCGCGCGCTCGTCCCCGTGCTGCGGGAACTGCTGGGCTGATTCCGGGCACAGAAATGGCCTGCGCATCATTCTTTGATCCGCAGGCCATTCAGCGTGCGGCGGAAGGGATTCGAACCCTCAAGCCCGATCAAGGGCCACAGATCCTAAGTCTGCTGCGTCGCCATTGCGCCACCGCCGCTTGCCGCCAGCCATGGTAGCGGGCTGCCGGCCGGGACGAGTACCTCGTGGGCGCCGGTATGCCAGCCCGCCCCTGTCCGGGCGGCAGGTGCCGGTCGGTGCGCGGCGATCCGGGCACGGGTCACCGGCAGACGAGGGCGGCCGTCCTCCGCCGGGCCCGACGAGGCCGCCCCTGTCGGCGTGTTGGGCCCGGTCCGGCAGGACCGCCGAGACCCGGTCCGCGATCGGCGAGGGCGACGGCCTCGCTTCCCGCTGAGGCGGCAGGACGGGAATCGCCCGCACCGGGCGGACAGTACGGGCCGCGTGACCCCGCTCACCGGTGCGCTCCGCCGGTACACGGCCCGTGCGCGGCCGGACGCGGCCCGGCCTCAGGCGAGGAGCCGGGCCCGGTCCGGCCGGGTCCGGCTCCTCGCCGTCCTCGTCATCGCCGCGCGCTCAGTCCTCCTCGGAGCCTCCGGCAGCGGCAGCGGCGGCAGCGGCGTCACCTGAGGCGGCGGCAGCGGCGGCAGCGGCGCCGTCACCCGAAGCGGCGGCGGCAGCGGCGGCGGCACCGTCGCCTGCCGCAGCCGCGGCGGCCGCGGCCGAACCGCCGTTCTCGTCGCTCTGGTAGGTCTCGTGGTCCCTCTCGGCTTCGAGAGCCTGACCGGAACCGTCGGCGCCCAGGGTGCTCGGGGTCATGGACTGCTCGGCTCCGTCGGAGACGGTCACGACAGCGCCTGTGCCGGGGCCGGTGAGGACGGAGCAGCCGTTCTCATAGAGGAGCACGAGCTCACCCTGAGCGTACGTGCAGTTGCTGCCGCTGACGACAAGATCGCCGTCGTCGGCCGCCGCGACCGAGGCCGTTGCCCCGATCATGGCCGCGGCGGCGAAGGTGACGGCGGCGATCCTGGATATCCTGCGCATCTGGTTCTGCCTTTCCCGCCCTCGCGTCAACGAGGAACGAAACGGTTGGGGTTCCGCCCCTGAGTCTTCACTCGGCTCCTGTGCTGTGCCCGTCGGGCAAGGCCGTTCGTATGAGAGGTGCGGTACGGCAGGCTCCCGTCCCGTCCGGTCGCGCTCGGCGAGCCGGGCCCCGCGCCGTCTGCCCGTACCGGCCTGCGGTGCGGCGGCACCGTGCCCTCCTTCAGGGCCCGGAACGACATCTCGGGGTGTGCCTCGAAGAGCCGTGCCGCCACCGGGCTCGTCCACGCGGGCGTACACCCCACGGGGCGGGTTCGGGGCTCAGGCAGGGTCGGAGCACCGGGGCCGGGCGGCGCCGCGGCGCCCCTCGGCCACACCGCACGCGGCGGCACCCGGCCCCGTGCGGCCCCGGCGGCATGTCCGCTGCCGCACCCGCGAGTTCACCGGCCGTGCCCCGGGCCAGGAGAGCGCACGGAGCGGTGACGAACCGCGCCTCCACGAGGCGGGCCGGCGGTGCGTCCTCGGGAAGCCGTGCCGCCCCCGGTCTCCAGCACCGGCCCGCCGCCCGGAAGACCGGGTGCGCCGACCGTCATCACCAAGGGGGAGGGCTGTGCCGTCACTTGGCGGCGCGACGACCGGGACGAAGGCCGGGCACCTCCGGGCCGAGGACGTCATCCGTCACGGATGAAGGGGTGTGCTCCCGTGGAGCACACCCCTTCAAGCGGCCCCGTGGAGCGGGCCCCTTCGGCTAGTTCGACTCCTTCGGGGCCACCGCTGCGGCGACCTCGTCGTAGGTTCCCCCGACGACCAGTCCCGTGTCGTCCAGTACCTTCTGGTGGTCGAGGACGGTGAGGTTGGCCTGGTCGGCGAAGGTGCGGACGACCGAGTTCTTGGTGGTGGCGCGCACCTGCGCGATCGTGACGAACACCTTGCCGTGTGACGAGCGCAGGACGTTGGCGAACATCTGGTCGAACTCCGCGCCGCTGGCGTTCTGCATCTTCCGTACCAGGGCCTGCTGTTCGGGTGTGGCCTCGTCGGGTATGGCCACGTTCAGGGACTGGGACGCGTCACGGACCATCGCGTCGAGCTTGCTGTGTCCTTCCATGAGGTGGACCCCGGCACGTTTGACCGCCTCGCTGGAGGCGTGCGTCTGGGCCAGGCGGCCCACCGGCGCTTCCCAGAGGTTGGCCTGCCGCACCTTCACCAGCAGGGTCTTGTCCAGCTCGCTGAGTTCTCCGGCCGAGGTCACGTCACCGCCGGGGGCGACGGGCGACGCGCTGGGGAAGCCGGAGCTGGCCAGCTCGCTCGCGTTGGCACTGCCCCGAGTGACCCACAGGGCGGCGGCGGAGACGGCCGCGAGGAGCAGGAGCACAACGGTCACGACGAGACTGCGCGGGTACGAGGACGTGAGGCTTCGCGCATGTGCGTTCATGGTGTGCCGTACGGATGCGGACCCCGCACCGTTCACCGCATCGGCCGGAACATCTGCCGGAGCGGTCCGCGCGGCCGTTCACCGCCGGTCCCGGGGCAGAACGGCCGGAGAGCCCGAGCATGATCCGCGACCGGACCGAGGGCCCGGCTCGGTCACCTGAGGGGAACCCGTCACGCGCGGGGCGGAGACACCCGACAGGCGGATCATGCCCGGGCCCGGGGGCCGACATGATCCGCCGGACGCTCCCTACGCCCAGAGCTGTCCCTGCAGGGTCTCGATGGCCGCTTCCGTCGTGGGGGCCGTGTAGACACCCGTGGACAGGTACTTCCAGCCGCCGTCGGCGACGACGAACGCGATGTCCGCGGACTCCCCGGCCTTCAGGGCCTTGCGGCCCATGCCGATCGCGGCGTGCAGGGCCGCGCCGGTCGAGACGCCCGCGAAGATGCCCTCCTGCTGGAGCAGTTCGCGGGTGCGGGTGACCGCGTCGGCCGAGCCGACCGAGAAGCGGGTGGTCAGCACGTTCGCGTCGTACAGCTCGGGGACGAAGCCCTCGTCCAGGTTGCGCAGGCCGTAGACCAGGTCGTCGTACCTCGGCTCCGCCGCGACGATCTTCACGTCCGGCTTGTGCTCCCGCAGGTAGCGGCCGACTCCCATGAGGGTGCCGGTGGTGCCGAGGCCCGCCACGAAGTGGGTGAGGGACGGGAGGTCCGAGAGGATCTCCGGGCCGGTCGTGGCGTAGTGTGCCGCCGCGTTGTCCGGGTTGCCGTACTGGTAGAGCATCACCCAGTCCGGGTTCTGCGCCGCCAGCTCCTTCGCCACGCGGACAGCCGTGTTGGAGCCGCCCGCGGCGGGGGACGAGACGATCTCGGCGCCCCACATGGCGAGCAGGTCGCGCCGCTCCTGGGAGGTGTTCTCGGGCATCACACACACGATGCGGTAGCCCTTGAGCCGCGCGGCCATCGCCAGCGAGATGCCGGTGTTGCCGGACGTGGGCTCCAGGATCGTGCAGCCGGGCTGGAGCCTGCCGTCCTTCTCCGCCTGCTCGATCATGTAGAGGGCGGGGCGGTCCTTGACGGAGCCCGTGGGATTGCGGTCCTCCAGCTTGGCCCAGATGCGCACGTCGTCCGACGGGGACAGGCGCGGGAGCCGGACCAGCGGGGTGTTCCCGACGGCGGCGAGCGGACTGTCGTACCGCATGCCCGTCAGACCATGCCGCCGGCCACGGCCGGCAGGATCGTGACGTTGTCGCCGTCGGCCAGCCTGGTGGAGATGCCGTCCAGGAAGCGGACGTCCTCGTCGTTCAGGTAGACGTTCACGAAGCGGCGCAGCTCGCCCCCGGCGGCCTGGTCGACGATGCGCTCCTGGATGCCGCTGTGGCGGCTCTCCAGGTCTGCGAACAGCTCGGCGAGGGTCTCCCCGCTGCCCTCGACGGCCTTGGCGCCGTCGGTGTAGGTGCGGAGGATGGTCGGGATGCGGACCTCGATGGCCATGGTGTGGGCTCCTGTGGAAGGCGTGGGAGAGGGTGGGAGGCGTGCGGGACGTCGGTCGTGCGCGGCTGTGCCGGGCGCCCGGCGCAGGGCGCCTCGCGGTGCGCGGGGCGTCGCGGGACGGGACGGGCCGGGTTCGTACGTGCCCGGCCGCGGCTCAGGCGGCGGCGCCGCGCGGACACATGGCGCTGGAGAGGCGGCACAGGTCGACGTGCAGCCGCGCCACGAGCAGGAGGGTGCCCGGCGTCTGTTCGCTCACGTCGTTCGAAACCATGCGGGCATCGTAGCGATTCCCGGGCCCCCAAAAAGAGTGTGATCTCGCATGCCGGACGAATCGCACTCGCCATGCGAGACACACACGGAGAGACGCCTGGTCAGTAGGCTTCCACGACCTTGACCTCTTCCTCCGTGATCACGCCGTCCACGATACGGAACGAGCGGAACTGGAAGGGCCCGGCGCCGTCGGCGTCAGCCGTGGACACGAGCACGTAGTGCGCCTCGGGCTCGTTCGCGTAGGAGACGTCGGTGCGCGACGGGTACGCCTCGGTCGCGGTGTGTGAGTGGTAGATCACGACCGGCTCCTCGTCGCGGTCGTCCATCTCGCGGTAGAGCTTGAGCAGGTCACCCGAGTCGAACTCGTAGAACGTGGGCGAGCGGGCGGCATTGAGCATCGGGACGAAGCGCTCGGGGCGGCCGGTGCCGGCCGGGCCCGCGACCACGCCGCAGGCCTCGTCCGGGTGGTCGGCGCGGGCGTGCGCGACGATCTGGTCGTGCAGGGCCCGTGTGATGGTCAGCATGCGCATCAGGATAAGCAGATGGACCTACCCGTACCGAAGAGTGGTACGGGTAGGTCCACATGCCGGACGGACATCGGGCTGCGGGGCCGGTCCGCGGTGCGGGGGAAGCCGCTCAGCGCTTCCTGAAGGCCGCCGCCTCCGGGCTCCGGGACCGCAGCGCCAGGTACGCGGCGCCCAGCAGCGCGGCCCACACGGGCGCACAGTACAGCGACACCCTGGCCCCCTCGTCGGCCGCCATCAGCGCGATGACGAACCCGAGGAAGACCAGCGCGAACCAGCTCGTCCAGGGCGCGCCCGGCGCCCGGAAGGAGGACTGCGGCAGCTCGCCCCGGTCCGCCCTGGCCCGGTAGCGGATGTGGCTGACGAGGATCATGATCCAGGCCCACATGCCGGAGACGGTCGCGAAGGAGACGACCTTCTCGAAGGCGTCGCCGGGCCACCGGTAGTTGATCCACACGCCGACCAGCATCAGCGCGGCGGAGAAGGTCGTGCCGACCAGTGGGGTGCCTGAGCCGGTGAGCCGGGTGAACAGCTTCGGGCCCTGGCCGTTGAGCGCGAGGTCGCGCAGCATGCGGCCGGTGGAGTACATGCCGGAGTTGCAGGACGACAGTGCGGCGGTGAGGACGACGAAGTTCACGATCGCGGCGCCCACCCCCAGGCCCATCTTCTCGAACGCGGCGACGAACGGGGAGACGCCCGGCTGGAACTCGCTCCACGGGACGACCGACAGGATCATGATCAGCGCGCCGACGTAGAAGACGGCGATCCGCCACGGCACGGTGTTGATCGCCTTGGGGAGGGTGGTCTCGGGGTCCTTGGACTCGCCCGCGGTGACGCCGACCAGCTCCACGGCGAGGAAGGCGAACATCACGATCTGGAGGGTCATCAGCGTGCTGCCGACGCCGTTGGGGAAGAAGCCGCCCTCGTCCCACAGGTGGGTCACGGAGGCGGTGTCGCCGGCGTCGGAGAATCCGAGGGTCAGGATCCCGGCACAGATGAGGATCATGCCGATGATGGCCGTGACCTTCACCATCGAGAACCAGAACTCCAGCTCACCGAAGAGCTTCACGGAGATCAGGTTCGCCGCGTACAGGACGACGGTGAAGGCGAGCGCCGAGATCCACTGGGGGATGTCCCACCAGTACGTCATGTAGGTCGCGGCGGCGGTGACCTCGGTGATCCCGGTGACGACCCAGAAGAGCCAGTACGTCCAGCCGGTGACGAAGCCCGCGAAGGGGCCGACGAACTCGCGGGCGTACTCGGAGAACGAACCGGACACCGGTCGGTACATGAGCAGCTCGCCCAGCGCCCGCATGATGAAGAAGATGACCAGGCCCGCGAGCGCGTAGGCCAGGATCAGGCTGGGGCCCGCCTTGGATATGGCGGTGCCCGCGCCGAGGAAGAGGCCGGTGCCGATGGCGCCGCCGATCGCGATCATCTGGATCTGGCGGGCGCCCAGACCGCGCTGGTAGCCCTCGCCTTCGCCGGCTCCGTCGCCGGCGTGTTCTTTCTCGACCTGCAGTGAGGTCATGGTCGTACTGCGCCTTTCTCCACGCTGATCCCCCCGGACATGGCTGGAGTGCCGCCGACGATCGGTCGGCGCGGCGCCCCCGGGAACATGGGTGGCGTTCCCGGGCGGTCGTGCAGATGTATCACGCTCGTACACATATCGGCCGTAGCGTTCTGTGACGCACGCCACCGGCAAAACAGACGCGCCCGCGCCTTTCAGGAGGAAAGGCACGGGCGGCATGGACAGATCGTTATACGGAGTTGAGCGTCCGCTGAGCGAACGTCCCGCAAAGCGGACGCCCCCGCACCGTTCCCGGTGCGGGGGCGTCCAGCCGTACGACTCGGACAGTCGCCGTATGGCTCAGAGGGTCTTCGCAGGCTCCTGCTCGGCCTCCTCGGGCTCCTCCTCGCCGGCGTCGCGGCGGCGGACGAAGGCCAGGAAGGAGTTCAGCTCCTTCTTGACGATCGGGGCCAGCAGGTACAGGCCGATGATGTTGACGACGGCCAGCATGAAGAGGACCGAGTCGGCCAGGGAGATCAGCGCGTCCAGCGACATCAGCGAGCCGAGGATCGCGATCAGGGAGTAGAGGACCTTGAAGGTGATCTCGCTCGCCTTGCTGCGGCCGAACATGTGCGTCCAGGCCTTGAGGCAGTAGTAGCCCCAGGTGATCAGCGTGGAGAAGGCGAACAGCAGCACCGCGAGGGTCAGGATCCAGTTGAAGCCCGGGATCACGGTGGTGAAGGCGTCCGACGTGATGGTGACGCCGCCGATGCTCTCGCCCTCGCGGGCCTTCAGCCAGCTGTCGGGGCTCGCGATGACGATGGTCAGCGCGGTCATGGTGCAGATGACGACCGTGTCGATGAACGGCTCCAGCAGGGCGACCAGACCCTCGGACGCGGGGTGCTTGGTCTTGACCGCGGAGTGCGCGATCGGGGCGGAGCCGAGACCGGCCTCGTTGGAGAAGGCGGCGCGCTTGAAGCCGACGATCAGGGCACCGATGACACCACCGGCGACACCCTTCGGGCTGAAGGCCTCGGAGACGATCGTGCCGACGGCCTCCGGCACCGCGGTGACGTTGGCCAGGATGACCACGAGGCAGGCGACGACGTACATGCCGGCCATGGCCGGGACCAGGCGGCTGGTGACCGCGGCGACCGAACGGAGGCCGCCGAGCAGGACCAGGCCGACGAGCGCGGCGATCAGGATGCCGAAGAACAGCGCGTAGGTCGAGGAGGCGCCGCCGGTGGTGTTGGACAGCTGCGAGTAGCTCTGGTTGACCTGGAAGAGGTTGCCGCCGAAGAGGCCGAAGAACAGGACCATGATGGCGGCGAGGAAGGCCAGCACCTTGCCCGCGGTCTTGGCGCGCGGACCGAAGCGGTCGACGAGGCCCTTGCGGAGGTAGTGCATCGGGCCACCGGAGACGGTGCCGTCAGCGTGTACCTCGCGGTACTTCACGCCCAGGGTGACCTCGACGAACTTGGAGGCCATGCCGAGCAGACCGCAGAGGATCATCCAGAACGTGGCGCCCGGGCCGCCGATGGAGACGGCGACGGCCACACCGGCGATGTTGCCGAGGCCGACGGTGCCGGAGACGGCGGCGGTCAGGGCCTGGAAGTGGTTGACCTCGCCGTGCGAGCCCTTCTCGTCGTACTTGCCGCGTACGACGTTCAGCGCGAGCTTGAACTTGCGGAACTGGAGGAACCCGAACCAGCCCGTGAACACCAGACCAGCCACGACAAGCCAGGCGACGATGAGCGGGAGCTCGGTGCCGCCGACGGGGACCGAGTAGAAGACGACTTCGCCGACCTTGTCGGCGAGGGGGCCGACGAAGTCACTGACTTTTTCGTCGATGTTCTGGGCGATGGAGTCGAGAGACATCTGACTACCTCAATGGCGCAGGGGGCTGCTGGGCTGAGCCCGGCAGTGAGGGGTGCGGGATGAGCCGACGCCGTTGTCCGATCCGGCGAAAGCTCGTGCCACCCTCGCCGGCCGCGGACTCGGACGACGGGGATCACACAGGTTGTGCGGTGCGGCCGGAACGTTCCGGCCCTCCGCAGGACGGCAAGGGGGGCCGCCTGAGGAGTTGCGAAGTTTTACCACGCGTTTCACTGATCGTTGAGTGACCTGGGTCACATCACGAACCCTGAATCCGGCCTGAGAGGGGAGAACCCCAGGACCGGTGACGCGATCGTTATGCGGAATCCGTCGTCCGGCGAACGGACGCCGCCCATCAGCGGTTTTGCGTGTAGGCGACGGCCTTGAGCTGCACCCATTACGTTTCATCTGGGTACGCAGACATGGATGTTGACTGAGGAATGACAGGGAAAACAGAGCCGTAGGCTACGGAATCAGCGTCTCGACGAGTGTTTCCTGAAGGATGCCCAGCCAGAGGTACGCCATCACCATCGGTTTGCGCGGATCGTCATCCGGCAGCCGGTACAGCTCGCCGGACTCGTCCTCGTCCGTGACGTCCAGACGGGTGCCGATGGTGAGCCGCAGATCGTTGAGCGCGCCCAGCCAGTGACGCGACTCGTCGGTGGTCAGCTCCAGCCGTCCGCCCGCCCCGCCGCCGCCACCGCGGGCCAGGGTGTCGAGGCTGTGGACGACCGCGAGCGCGTCCGCGCGCTTGCGGGCGCGCAGGTCGTTCTCGGTGAAACGGCGGAACTCCGAGGAGCGGGCACGCAGCTCCGCCTCCTGCCCGGGGCTCGCGCCCGTGACCCCGGGGTCGCCGTACGCGTCGGGGAAGAGCCGGGCGAGGGCCGGGTCGGACGGCGGCTCGCTCGGGCCGTCCTGGAACAGCGCGGCGAGCGGGTCCTCACCCTTGGCCGGTTCGTCGCCGGGTCCGATCAGCTCCAGGAGCTGGACGGCCAGGGAGCGGAGGATGGAGACCTCGACCTCGTCCAGCTGCACGGCCGCGCCTCCGCCGGTGAGCGCCTCGAAGTTGCCGCTCATCAGCCGCGGTCCTGGGAGAGCGTCGCCCAGAGCCCGTATCCGTGCATCGCCTGCACGTCGCGCTCCATCTCCTCGCGGGTGCCGCTGGAGACCACGGCCCGGCCCTTGTGGTGCACGTCGAGCATCAGCTTGTGCGCCTTGTCCTTTGAATAGCCGAAGTACGCCTGGAAGACGTAGGTCACGTAGCTCATGAGGTTGACCGGATCGTTGTGGACGATCGTCACCCAGGGCACGTCGGGCTCGGTGACGGCGAAGCCCTCTTCTGCAGGGGCGGTGCGTTCGATCTCTACGGGAGCAACACTCACTCCCCCAATGCTGCCACTCAGGGTGGTTCCCCGCACAAATGGGGCCCGGGCGGCGGCGGATGTGACCCGAACGAGAAATCGTCACTCTGACGAGTAGTGGGGGTACGATCGTCGGCATGAACGCTGCGAACGCTGCCGCCGCGGAGCTGCGGCCGTCGAAGGAAGAAGCGCCCGGAGGGCATCCGCAGAGGGGTGGCGGCGGGCGGCGGGTGGACGTCCCCTCCACCGCGCTGTTCACCGACCACTACGAGCTGACCATGCTGCAGGCCGCCCTGCGGGGCGGTACCGCCGAGCGGCGCTCGGTCTTCGAGGTCTTCACCCGACGGCTGCCGGAGGGGCGGCGGTACGGGGTGGTGGCCGGGACCGGGCGGGTGCTGGACGCGGTGGAGAACTTCCGCTTCGACGCCGACGTCCTGGACTTCCTGCGGGAGCGGGGTGTCGTCGACGAGGCGACGCTGGCGTGGCTGGCGGACTACCGGTTCGGCGGGGACATCTGGGGCTACCCCGAGGGCGAGGTGTACTTCCCCGGCTCGCCGGTGCTGCGGGTGGAGGGCACGTTCGCGGAGTGCGTACTGCTGGAGACGGTCGTCCTGTCGATCCTGAACCACGATTCGGCCATCGCCGCGGCGGCGTCCCGGATGGCGGCGGCGGCCGGGGGGCGCGGGCTGATCGAGATGGGAGCGCGCCGGACCCACGAACTGGGCGCGGTGGCCGCCTCGCGGGCGGCGTACGTCGGGGGCTTCGACTCCACCTCCTGCCTGGCTGCGGGGTTCCGTTACGGGATCCCGACGGTGGGCACGTCCGCGCACGCCTTCATCCTGCTGCACGACAGCGAGCGGGACGCGTTCCGGGTCCAGGTGGAGGCGCTGGGGCGGGGCACGACGCTGCTGGTCGACACGTACGACGTGGCCGAGGCGGTCCGTACGGCGGTCGAGGTGGCGGGTCCCGGGCTGGGCGCGGTGCGGATCGACTCGGGTGACCTGCTGCTGGTGGCGCACCGGGTACGGCAGCAGCTGGACGCCCTGGGCGCGCGGGACACGCGGATCGTGGTGACCTCGGACCTGGACGAGTACGCGATCGCGTCGCTGGCGGCGGCGCCGGTGGACGCGTACGGGGTGGGGACGCAGCTGGTGACCGGGAGCGGGCACCCCACGTGCTCCATGGTCTACAAGCTGGTCGCCCGGGCGGACTCGGCGGAGCCCTCGGCGCCGCTGCGGCCGGTGGCGAAGAAGTCCCTGGGCGGCAAGGCCTCCTCCGGCGGGCGGAAGTGGGCGGCGCGGCGGGACGACGCGGAGGTGGTGGGCACCGGGCCGGTGCCGCCGTCACTGGCTGACCGGCAGCTCCTGGTCCCGCTGGTGAAAGCGGGCGAGGTCGTGGCGCGCGAGCCCCTGGAGGCGGCGAGGTCCCGCCATGCGGCGGCCCGTGCGGCGCTGCCGCTGTCGGCCGTCCAGCTGTCCCGCGGCGAGCCGGTCCTCCCGACGGAGTACGTGACGTCGTGACGCCGGGCCCGTGGGCCCCGGCCGCCGGGCGGGCGGGGTGCGCCTCCGTGCCGCGGGGCCTGCCTCCCCGCCGTGCGGGCCGGGGCCGCCGCGGGGGGCTCACCCCCGCGCGACGGCTGCCGTGGGGCCACGCTGCTGACGGCTCCCGTCACCGCCGGGGCAACCCCCTCCGCGTCCCCTCCCGCGGTACGCGGCACACGCGCCGTGCCGGGCCGGGGCCCGGCCTCCCCGTCAGGGGGTGTGGGCCGGGGGGGGCTCACCTGCTCGCGATGGTCCCGCGGGGCCCCCGGCGGTCCCCGTCAGGGCGGCTCCCCTCCCTTCCCTCTGCGCGGAGCGCCCGGGGGAGACGAGGGGACCGGCCGGCGGGCCGGACACCCCTCTGCCCCGGCCCGCGACCCCCGGGCGCCGTGCCGCCCCGGAGGGCCGCTCGTGGGGGCCCTCCCCCTGCGAGCGGGAAGTCTTTACGCTCGACAGTAAAACCGGCCGCACCGAAGGACACCGCCATGCACCGCGCATTGATCGTCGTCGACGTTCAGAACGACTTCTGCGAGGGCGGCAGCCTCGCGGTGGCGGGGGGCGCCGACGTCGCCGCCGCGATCACCGATCTGGTCGGAGACGCCGTCGGCAGCGTCTACCGGTACGTCGTCGCCACCCGGGACCGGCACATCGACCCCGGTGACCACTTCGCCGAGCGGCCGGACTTCGTCGGTTCCTGGCCGTCCCACTGCGTCGCCGGCACCGAGGGCGTCGGATTCCACCCGAACTTCGCCCCGGCCGTCGCGTCCGGCTCCATCGACGCCGTGTTCGACAAGGGCGCGTACGAGGCGGCGTACAGCGGGTTCGAGGGCAGCGACGAGAACGGGGTGCCGCTGGCCGACTGGCTGCGGGCGCACGGGGTGGAGGAGGTCGACGTCGTCGGCATCGCCACGGACCACTGTGTGCGGGCCACCGCCCTGGACGCCGCCGCCGAGGGTTTCCGTACCCATGTGCTGCTGGATCTGACGGCCGGGGTGAGCGCGGAGACCACACAGCAGGCCCTGGAGGAGCTGCGGGCCGCCGGTGTGGAGCTGAGCGGCAAGCCGGTGGTCTAGGAGCGCAGCAGCGCGCCTATGGGGTGCCACAGCTCCTGCGCGCGGCTCGGCGTCGTACGCCAGAGGAGCCCGTCCGGGTGGTGCAGCACCGCCGTGATCTCGTCGGGGGTGGGCGGGTGGGTGTTGCCCCGGAGGTAGACCGCCCGCAGGCCGAGGTTCCGGAGCCGGGTCAGCGCGCGGGGGCGGTTCGCGGCATGCACCAGCACCCGCACCCGCTCTCCGCCTCCGGCCGGGCTCGGCAGGCTGAGCGCGACGACGACGCTGCCTCCCGGCAGCCTGCAGAATCCACCACCGGGCATGGTGATGCCTCCCCCGTGTGAAGCGTGTGTCAATAAGAGACGGTCACTCGCACCTAAACACGATCGGCCGCCGCCCGCTAGAGGGCGACGGCCGATCATGGTTTGACCTGCTGTGATGCTGCTTACTTGGTGGACGGACCCACCTTGACCGTGATCGTCTGGCCGTTGCGCGGCTGCTTGACGATCGCGATGCGGGTGTTGGTGTCAGTTACCTTGACGCTGGCCCGCGGGTTCTCCTCGGTCCAGTAGGAGCCCTTGCGGTCGTCGAAGACCGGGTTGCCCACGTGGTTCCGGATCCGCTGCTCCACGCCCGCGTTGTGCAGGGTGAGGCCCTGGTAGCGGAACTTGCTGAAGGTGGAGTCGTACGACTGGATGCGGTTGCGCATCAGCGTGCCGTCCTTCCACCGCAGCGGCTCCGGGTTGGCGTCCACCGGAAGGACCAGGCCCTCACCGGGGTGGACGGCCGTGTTGTTGTCCTTCTGGGAGGTGTCCCACTTCCAGACCAGCAGACCGCGCTGGTACGCGTAGTGCTCCACCCAGTCGTCCTTCGAGCCGATGAAGCCGAAGTTGTACGGGCCGACCTTGAGGGTCGCGTCGTACGAGACGTACTGGCGGTTCTCCGCGATGTAGTACTGGGAGTAGTCGTCGGTGATGGCCTCACCGATGCGGGAGAAGCCGTTCGAGGTCCAGCCCTCGGCCTCGCCCTCGGCGTCGTCCGCGAACAGCTCGGCGCCGTCCGCGCTGAAGACGATGTTGTCGGCCGCGAAGCCGCGCTCGGCCAGGCCGCCGTCCGTGAGGTAGCGGAAGCGGAAGTCGACCTTCTGGCCCGCGTAGGCGTCCAGCGAGTAGACCAGCTTCTTGTACTTCTCGGAGTGGCTGCTCAGGGCCGGGGTGTTGCCGGCGTCGCGGTCGATGGGCGCGCCGTCGGCGGTGCCGTCGAGGGCGGTCCAGTTGGCGCCGCCGTCGGTGGAGACCTCCGCGTACAGGTAGTCGTACTCGGCCTCGATCTCCCACCAGGCGTCGAGGCTCAGCTCGGCCTTGGACTTGCCGGTGAGGTCGACGGAGCGGGTGAGGGTGTTCTTGAGGTCGTCACCCATGTTGCTCCACCACTGCATGGAGCCACCGGCCGGCTTGACGATCGGCGTGCTGACCCGCTTCTTGGGCAGCTCGACGACCAGCGCCTGCGGGTTCTTGGTGTTGTACTCGGCGACGCCCAGCTTGTGCTTCGACTTGGTGGCGGCCTTGGCCTTCTCGTAGTTGAGCCAGCCGAGCTGCAGCTTGTCCCAGGCGTTCATGTCGCCCGGCATGTCGCCGATGCTGTCCTTGCCGGTGCCCAGCCAGGAGCCGGAGGACATCAGGGACCAGAAGCCGGTCGAGTTCTCGGCGCCCGGCTTGCCGGAGGTGTCGTACAGGTCCGGCAGGCCGAGGTCGTGGCCGTACTCGTGGGCGAAGACGCCGAGGCCGCCGTTCTCCGGCTGCATGGTGTAGTCGCCGACCCAGATGCCGGTGTCACCGATCTCGGTGCCGCCCGCCCTGTTCTGCTCCGGACCGGTCTTGCCGGCGTCCGTGCCGAACGCGTACCAGCGGTGCGCCCACAGCGCGTCGCCGCCCTGGACACCGCCGCCCGCCGACTCGTCCTCGCCCGCGTGGACGATCTGGAAGTGGTCGATGTAGCCGTCGGGCTCGTTGAAGTCGCCGTCGCCGTCGTGGTCGTAGCGGTCCCACTTGTCGTACTGGGACAGGACGGCCTTGATCTCCTCGGTGGACTTGCCCTGGGCCTTCTGCTGCTCGGTCCAGGCGTTCACACCGTCGCGGACCAGGTCCCAGACGTTGCCGCAGTTGGAGTTGCCGCAGTAGTTGGAACCGTAGCGGGCCTCGTTGTAGTCGACCTTGACCCAGTCGGTGACCGTGCCCTGGACCGAGTAGCGGCCCGAGGACTGGCGCTCGTAGTAGGTCTTCAGCGAGTGCTTCTGCTTGCCGTCGGCGTCCTTGCCCTCACCGAAGTAGAGGTCCTGGAAGTGCTCCTGGCTGTAGTCCTCCTGCCAGGCCGTGGAGTTGTCCTTCGCACGGTCCGGCTTGGCTATCTGGTTGTGCAGCGGGCCGGGCGTGCCGCCGTACTTCGGCTTCAGCTCGTCGGTGTCGTCGTCCCTGCGGTCGACGAGGGTCTCGTTGTCGACCTTGTCACCGAACTCGACCAGGATGGTGAAGATCTGGTCGGTCTGCTCCCGGGCCAGCTCGACGTACTTCTTGTTGTCGAGCTTGACGACCTGGGAGTCGCCGCGCTTCTGCACCTTGGACTTGCCCGAGAGCACCTGCTCCAGCGCCGCCTCGCGCTGCTTGGCCTGCTGCTCGCTGAACGGGCCCTCGAGGTCGTGGTCGACCGCGGTGGCCTTCTCGTGTGCGTGGCCCGATTCCGGCGCGCCGGGCGCCGGGTCGTGGCGCTCGATGCCCGCTTCGGGACGGTTGTCGGCCTGGGCCGTGGTGAGGGCTCCGGCGGTGGCGGCGGTCGCGGCCATGGCCACGAGCACCGCGGAGGCGCGGAACGCCCGTCGTCTGTTGGTCACTTGTTTGTTTCCTCCCCTGCGCACCGCAACCGCGGATGGGGGGTCACGTGATAATCCGCGTGCGGTCGCGCGCCACAAGTGACGACATTCGACCGGACTTCCACGAGAAAAGATAGTCTTGACTTGGACAGGCCAAGAGCCCTATGTGGACACCCCAACCCGCATAGCGGACAGGGGAGTCAAGGGAAAACCCTCTATCCCCCGCCGGCCTCCGGGCAGGCGCCCCCTGTGCGCCCCCAGCGCCTCGACACGGTGGGTCAGGTCACGCTTACCGCCGGTTCCTCCCGGGCGTCGAGCGGCGTAGAGTCGTCAGTCAGTGCGACCGCGTTGCGAGGCTCCACCCCACCAACGGAGGGCGGAAACCGTCATGTTGCGTCCGACCGCCGCACATCTGGTCTACGGCTCGGGGACCGTCGTCGGTGCCACCGTCGCCCTTCTGCTGACACTGGGCCCGGCGAGCGGCCCAGGGGTCGCCCTCGTCGGCGTCGCCGCACTGCTGC
Organism: Streptomyces sp. MUM 203J; assembly: GCF_022414595.1. Lineage (GTDB taxonomy): Bacteria > Actinomycetota > Actinomycetes > Streptomycetales > Streptomycetaceae > Streptomyces. The sequence goes on from NZ_JADWYO010000020.1 coordinate 59,016, forward strand.
TCGGCCTTCTCGTCACACTGGGCCTGGCGCTGCTGCGGGCACGGGCACGGGCGGAGACACGGGCCGGGGCGGCGGGCACCGGCCTCCCGGAGGGGCGGGACGCGCCGCGGCCGGAGCCCGAACCGGCCTCGTCACTGCGCCGCTGACACGACGACCGTCCTGGCCGCCTTGTCGTGGAGGCCCTGCTTGTACGGTTTGTCGACGATGATCAGGATGAGCAGGAGCAACGGCCACAGGCAGGCGCAGCAGATCAGCGCGGGCAGCCACAGCACCAGGGCACGGGTCAGCGCGGCGCTCACCGGCGGGACGCTGCCGTCGTTGAGCATCGCGACCCGCAGGCCCATGAGCTTCTTGCCGACGGTCTGACCGTTCCGCTTCGCCGTCATATACGTGTCGTACGTGAGGTACGCGGCGATCGAGATGGCCTGGAAGGCCCACTGGCCGCCGTCGTTGTTCGCCGTCCAGACGGCTGAGAGGTCGTCGTCCTCGGTGACCCGGTTGTAGATGTCGAGCGGGATCCCGATGAGGGCGAGCGGCACGAAGATGATGAGCCAGTCGAGGAAACGGGCCAGCACGCGGCGGCCGGTGTCGCCCAGGGGCGGCATGCCGGCAAGGGGGTCGGCGGCGCCGTAGCCTGGCGGGCCGCCTCCGTACGGGCTCCCGCCGCCCGTGTCGTAGGGGCCGCCGCCGTGCGGGCCGCCTCCGCCGCCGGGCGGGGGCTCCTGTGGCGGCGGCTTGCGGAGCGGGTCGTCCTCGGGGGGCTGGCCGGGCGGCGGCGGTTCGTTGCTCATGGGGGCAGTGCATCCCGCGGGGGCGGGGCGCGCATCCGGTCATGTGCCGTTCGGGGGACCGGAGGGTCGACCTCCGGCGGGTCGCTCACCCGTCCCGCCCGTTCCCGGTGGCCCGGGCGCCGTCCCGGGCCACCGTCGCGCCTGAGCGAATCCCGCCCCCGGACGCCGGACAGGCAAGAACGGGGGCGGGAGGGGAGCCCGACTAGCCACGCGCCACGAACGTGCCCGCCGCCTTGTCGTGCCAGCACTGGCGCCAGGGGCGGTCCACCAGGCACCACAGCACGTTGAGGACGCCCACCGCCAGCAGGCCCAGCACCCCGTACACCAGCCAGCGCCGCAGCGCGCCGCCGAAGGACGGCGGCTCGTACGACTCGAGGTCCCGGACCTGGATCCCGCACAGCTTCTTGCCGAGTGTGCGGCCCCACCTGGCGGTCGGCAGCGCCTCGTACAGGACGCCGAGGACGAGCATCAGGGCCAGCGCGATGCCGAACTGGACCGCGTTCGTGGCGTCGACGAGCCAGACGGTGACCGTCTCACCCGACTGCTTGGCCGCCTCGAGCTTGTCGTACATGTGGCCGAGGCCCTTGAGGACGAACGGTGTGGCAGCCGCTCCCGCGAGCGCGCCGAAGACCACGCCGTCGATCAGCCGTGCCGCGAGCCGCCGGCCCAGACCCGCCGGGCGGGCGTTGGCCCGTTCCTGGGCGGCCTGGAGGAAGGGGTCGCTGACGGGCGGCTTCCACGGCGCGACCGGCTGCCGGTCCGCCTCCCCGGCCGCCTGGTGCCCCGCGGCGAGCTGCTGCACCTGCTGCGGCCAGGAAGCCGCACCGCCGCCGTGCCCGGAGGTGACGGGAGCGTGGCCCGCCTGGGGCGGTACGGCGGCGGACGCCTGCTGCGGGGCCGCGGGCTGGGGCGGGCCGACCGGCTGCGGCTGGGCCGGGACGTGCGGCGCCTGCAGCGCCTGCGCGGACTGTGCGGCCTGCGGGGTCCGCGGAGAGAGAGGGCTCTGGGCCGCCTGCGCGGGCTGAGGGGACGTCGGCTGTGAGGGACGGGCCGCGGGGGCCGCTTCGCCGGCCCTCGGTTCCGGTTCCGGTCGCGGCGACGTCTGCCGCACGCCGGGAAGGGCACCCCCTGTCGGATCGGCGGCGCCCGGGATCCTCGGGTCCGGCGCGGAGCCGGGGGCCGCGCCCCAGGAGACCGGGGCCTCGGGGGCACCGTCGTAGCCGCGCTGGCGGGTGAGGTCGGCCTGCCAGGCGGACGCGGGCTCGGGTGCGCCCCCGGACGCCGCCTCCGCGCCCGGTCCGGACTCGGAGGAGATGCTCGGGTCGTCGTCCAGGAAGACCGGCCCGGTCTCGTCGACCGGCGGGGCGGGCGCGGGCACCGGCGCAGGCGCGGGTGCGGCTGCGGCTGCGGATGCCGTGGCGGCCGGGAAGGCCGAGGTGGGCGGCGTCGGCATGGGCTCGCCCTCCTCGGGTGCCGGACGGCTCGTACCGGGGGCCCAGGCGGCACCGTTCCAGTACCGGATGTATCCGGGAATGGAGGGGTCTGGGTAGTACCCAGCCGCAGGGCTGCCGTCGCCGGTTGCCGGGGTTGGGGCGCTCATCACCGTGGTCCCGTATCTCCTCGAGGGCCTCACTTGAGGCACCACATCTATCAGACGGCCGGACGCCCCGGGCCCCCGTTGAGCGAGCGGCCGCCGTCCGGTCACGTCTCTGTCACGCAAAGTAACAGAAATTTCCCGGTGAAAGTCGCGTAATGAGAGCGGGGGAAGGCCCTCTCCCTTGTGTGCGGCCGGTTCCGGCCGCCATGCGAACGAGACGACAGGGCAGGGAGAGGGTCATGAAGGACATGAACGACATGCACGAGACGACGGTGGTGGAGCGCGAGCTGGAGCTGCGGCTGGTCCTGTCCCCGGAGCGCAGCGTGGAGGTTCCGGCCCGGCTGACGTACCGCACGGCCGACCCGTACGCGGTCCACATCGCCTTCCACGTCGGCTCCGAGCACCCCGTGCACTGGACGTTCGCGCGGGAGCTGCTGGTGGAGGGCGTCTTCCGGCCGTGCGGCCAGGGGGACGTACGGATCTGGCCGTCCAAGACGGACGGGCGCAGTGTGGTGCTGATGGCTCTGACCTCTCCGGACGGCGACGCGTTGCTGGAGGCCCCGTCGGCGCAGGTGTCGGCCTGGCTGGAGCGCTCCCTGCGGGTGGTGCCGCCCGGCACGGAGGCCGAACGACTGGGTCTGGACGACGCCTTGGCGGCCCTGCTGTCGGCGGAGGCGTGACGGGCGGCGCGGGCCCGGCGGTCCCGGGGTCAGAAGAGCTTGCCGGGGTTGAGGATGCCGAGCGGGTCGAAGGCGCGCTTGAGCGACTGGTGCAGTTCGAGGGCCACGGGGCCGAGTTCGCGGGCCAGCCAGTCCTTCTTCAGCAGCCCGACCCCGTGCTCACCGGTGATGGTGCCGCCCAGTTCCAGGCCGAGGGCCATGATGGCGTCGAAGGAGTCGCGGGCGCGGCGGGACGCGTCCGGGTCGTGCTGGTCGAAACAGACCACGGGGTGCGTGTTGCCGTCGCCCGCGTGCGCGCAGACGCCGATCGTGAGCCCGTGCCGCTCGGCGATGGCGGCGGTGCCGTCGAGCATCTCGGCCAGCCGGGAGCGCGGCACGCACACATCGTCGATCATGGTCGCGGTGGCCAGCGTCTCCAGCGCGGGCAGCGCCATCCGGCGTGCCTTGAGAAGCAGTTCGGACTCGGCGGCGTCCTCGGCGGGAACCACCTGCGCGGCACCGGCGGCTGTGCACAGCTCCGCGACGGCCGCGAGGTCGGCGGCCGGGTCCGGGGTGTCGAAGGCGGCCAGCAGCAGGGCCGCCGTGCTGTCGGGCAGTCCCATGTGGCCGAGGCGGTTGACCGCCTGGACCGTGGTGCGGTCCATCAGTTCGAGGAGCGACGGCGTGTGCCCGCGCTCCATGATCGCGCAGACGGCGGCGCACGCCTCGGCCGTGGACGCGAACTCGGCGGCCAGGGCGAGCTGGGCGGGCGGCCTCGGCTTCAGGGCGAGCACGGCCCGCACGACGATGCCGAGGCTTCCCTCGGAGCCGACGAACAGGCGGGTGAGGTCATAGCCCGCGACGCCCTTCGCCGTTCGGCGGCCGGTGGACAGCAGCCGCCCGTCGGCCAGGACGACATCCAGCCCGAGGACGTACTCGGCGGTGACGCCGTACTTGACGCAGCACAGCCCGCCGGATGCCGTGCCGATGTTGCCGCCGATGGTGCACATCTCCCAGCTCGACGGGTCGGGCGGATAGTGCAGCCCGTGGGCGGCGACCGCCTGGGCGAGTGCGGCGTTGACGACGCCCGGCTCGACGACGGCGATGCGGTCGACCGGGTTCACCTCCAGGATGCGGTCCATCTTGGTGAGGGAGAGGACGACGCAGCCGTCCGTCGCGTTGGCCGCGCCCGACAGGCCGGTGCGGGCACCCTGCGGGACGACGGGGACACGCAGGGCGGTCGCGGTGCGCATCACGTGCTGGACCTGCTCCACGGTCCGGGGCAGGACGACGACGGCGGGGGCGCCCGCGGCGCAGAAGCTCGCCATGTCGTGGGCGTAGGAGGTCGTGACGTCCGGGTCGGTCAGCAGGGCCTCGGGCGGGAGCCCGGCGCGCAGACGGTCGATGAGCTGCGGGTGGAGGTCGTCGTCCATGGGGCCAGCGTGGCACTCGGGGCCATCGGTGTGAACCAGGCGTGTGAACCGGCGTGTACGGGCCGTGGGCTCGCGGGGTGCCCACTGGAGCGCGCGCACAGTGAGCGGCATGCGACGCGTGAAGAGCGAGAAGGCTGAGAAGGGCGAGAAGGGCATGAGGGCCGGACGGGTGTCCCGGGGGGTGCTGCTCGCGGGCACGGGTGCGGTGCTGGCCGGCGCGGTGGCGCTGTTCGCCCTGGAGGGCGGGCTGTTCGGCCGGGCCGGGGACGGGTACCCGGGGGCGTCGGGCCCGGCGGCGCGGGCGGTGGCGGCGGCCGAGGCGGGCGCGCTCGCGGCCCCGGCCGAGCTGGCCGCGCTGATCGGGGACCGGGAGGCGTGGCTGCGGGAGCACCCGGACGACCACGCGTCCTGGGCGGCGCTCGGCGCGGCGTACACGGAGCGCGGGACGCGGGAGGGAGACCCGGCGGCGTACCCGGAGGCGGAGAAGGCCCTGCGGCGCTCCCTTGAGGCGCGTCCGGTGGCGAAGGGCAATGTGGACGCGGCGCTCGGCATGAGCGCGCTGGCACGGGCGCGCGGCGACTTCCGGGCGGCGCGGCGCTGGGCCGGGGCAGCCGGCAGGCTGCGGCCGGAACACTGGCGGGCGCAGGCGCTGCTGGTGGACGCGTACCGGGGGCTGGGCGACCAGAAGGCGGCCGGGAAGAGCCTGGAGCGGTTGCGGGAACTGCACACCGGGGCGGCGGCGCTGACCCGGACGGCGCAGGTGTACCGGGACAAGGGATGGCGGGAGGACGCGTCGGCCGTGGCGTACGACGCGGTGGCGAAGGCGGCGACGCGGGCCGAACGCACGGCGTGCCTGTCCCGGCTGGGGGACCTGGCCTGGGAGCGGGGCGAGCCGTCCGAGGCGCTGGCCCAGTACACGGCGGCGCTGCGGATGACGCCCCGTCACGCCCCGTCGCTCGCGGGCCGGGCCCGGGCGGTGGCGGCGCTGGGGCGTACGGCGGAGGCGGTGCGGGACTGGGCGTCGGCGCTGGCGGTGCGGCCGGACCCGGCGTACGCGCTGGAGGCGGGCGAGCTGGACGAGGCGATGGGCCGCACGCAGGCGGCGCGGGAGCGGTACGGGACGGTGCTGGACCGGGCGGGCGAGGCCCTCACGCACGGCGCGAACCCGACGCTGGCGGTGGCGCGTTACGAGGCGGACCACGGGGACCCGGACAAGGCGGTGGCCTGGCTGCGCGGGGAGTGGAAGCGGGGGCACCGGTCGGCGGATGTGGCCGACGCGCTGGGGTGGGCGCTGGCGCGGTCGGGGAAGGCGGAGGAGGCCCTGCCGTACGCGAAGAAGGCGACCGGGCAGGGGCGGCGGAGCGCGCTGTTCCTGTACCACCGGGGCGAGATCGAGCGCAGGCTGTCCATGCCGGGCGAGGCACGGCGCCACCTGGAGGACGCCCTGCGGACGAACCCGCACTTCTCGCCGCTGAGGGCAAAGGCGGCACGGGACGCGCTGGCCGCCCTCGAGGGTGAACAGGGGGGTGCGCCGCCGAAGCGGTGAGGCGCGCCCGGGCAGTGCTCTCCCCTGCCCCGCCCCTTCCCGGAGCAGGAGGGGCGCCGCCCCCGGATCCCCTGCTCCTCGAACGCCGGAGGCGCTGCACAAGCCCTTCCGGCGCTGAAGGAGGACGGGCACCGGAGGCGCGGTACGGGGCCTGGGGCGGAGCCCCGGTCACGGGATGCGGCGGGGTGGGGAAGGAGAAGGCGCCCTGACACACCCGCGGCCCCGTGGGTCAGGGTCCACGGGGCCGCAAGTTGTCAGAGGCGCGGGCTACAGGTTGCCGCGGCGTTCCTGCTCGCGCTCGATCGCCTCGAAGAGCGCCTTGAAGTTGCCCTTGCCGAAGCCCATCGAACCGTGCCGCTCGATGATCTCGAAGAAGACGGTCGGCCGGTCCTGCACCGGCTTGGTGAAGATCTGCAGCAGGTAGCCGTCCTCGTCGCGGTCGGCCAGGATCTTCAGCTCGCGCAGCGTCTCGATCGGCACGCGGGTGTCACCCACCCACTCTCCGAGCGTGTCGTAGTACGTGTCCGGGGTGTCGAGGAACTGGACACCGTGCTCGCGCATGTAGCGGACCGTCGCGACGATGTCGTTCGTGGCGAGCGCGACGTGCTGGACGCCCGCGCCCCCGTAGAACTCCAGGTACTCGTCGATCTGCGACTTCTTCTTCGCGATCGCGGGCTCGTTGATCGGGAACTTGACCTTGAGCGTGCCGTCCGCGACGACCTTCGACATGAGGGCGGAGTACTCGGTGGCGATGTCGTCGCCCACGAACTCCTTCATGTTGGTGAAGCCCATGACCTTGTTGTAGAAGGCCACCCACTCGTTCATCTTGCCGAGTTCGACGTTGCCGACGCAGTGGTCGACGGCCTGGAAGGTGCGCTTGGCCGGCGGCTCCACGATCGGAGTGGCGGCGGCGTAGCCCGGCAGGTACGGGCCCTCGTACGCCTTGCGCTCGACGAGGGTGTGACGGGTCTTGCCGTACGTCGCGATCGCGGCGAGGACGACGGTGCCGTGCTCGTCCTTCACCTCGTACGGCTCCGTGACGCCGGTCGCGCCCTGGGCGACGGCGTACGCGTACGCGGCACGGGCGTCCGGCACCTCGATGGCGAGGTCGACGACACCGTCGCCGTGCTCCGCGACGTGGGCCTCGAGGAACCGGCCCCAGTCGCTGGAGGCCTTGATGACGGAGGTGAACACGAACCGGGCGGAGCCGTTGGTCAGCACGTAGCTGGCGGTCTCGCGGCTGCCGTTCTCCGGGCCGGAGTACGCCACGAGCTTCATCCCGAAGGCCGTGGAGTAGTAGTGGGCGGCCTGCTTGGCGTTGCCGACGGCGAAGACCACCGCGTCCATTCCCTTCACCGGGAAGGGGTCGGCCTGCCGTGCGGTGTCGGGGGTGTGATTCATGGTCTCAGTCATGGCGGCAGCGTCCCGCCGTTCCGCAGGTTGCGCAATAGTTTGCGTTTCCTCTGGGCAATCTGCACAGCCAACCTGCACCATGAGCGGACGATCTGTACAGGATGACTATCGGGAGGCCGCTGTGGCGATCGATCATCTGGACGGCCGGCTCATCGCCCTGCTGGCCCGCGAGCCGAGGATCGGCGTACTGGAGGCGTCACGGCGGCTGGGGGTGGCGCGCGGCACGGTGCAGGCCCGGCTTGACCGGCTCCAGTCGGCCGGGGTGATCCGGGGGTTCGGCCCGGACGTGGACCCGGCGGCGCTGGGCTATCCGGTGACGGCGTTCGCGACGCTGGAGATCCGGCAGGGCCAGGGCGCGGACGTACGGGAGCACCTGGCGGGCGTGCCGGAGGTGCTGGAGCTGCACACCACGACGGGCCACGGGGACATGCTGTGCCGCCTGGTGGCGCGGTCGAACGCGGACCTCCAGCGGGTGATCGACCGGGTGGTCTCGATCGACGGGATCGTCCGGGCGTCGACGGCGATCGTGATGGAGAACCCGGTGCGGCTGCGGATCATCCCGCTGGTGGAGCAGGCGGCGGGGGAGGGCGGCTGACCACGGAGCCGTGCCCAAAGGGTCCCTTGCAAAAATACCTTTGCAAGGGACCCTTTGCATGCTTACGCTCGCAGGTATGGCAGAGAACACGCCCGACCCCACGCCCCGCCCGACCCCGGACACCCCGTACCAGCTGGATCCGCGTTCGCTCCGCGGCCTCGCGCACCCGCTGCGGATGCGGCTGCTCCGCACGCTGAGGCACAACGGGCCCGCGACGGCTTCCCAACTGGCCGACCGGTTCGGCGAGTCGAGCGGATCGACCAGCTACCACCTGCGGCAGCTCGCCGCCTACGGGTTCGTGGAGGACGACCCGGAGCGCCGGGGCAAGGGCGGCCGGGAGCGCTGGTGGCGGGCCGTCCACCAAGGCGTCGCCGTGGACGGCGCCCTGCACGAGGACCAGAGCCCCGAGACCCGGGGCGCCATGGACGTGTTCCTCCAGGAGGTCGCCGGCATGCACCACCAGGAACTCGTCACCTGGCTGGGCGACCGGGCCGGCTGGTCCACGGCGTGGGCGAAGAACGCCGACACGAGCGACTTCACCCTGCGGCTGACCCCGGCGCAGCTCGGTGAACTGAACCGGGCGCTGCACGCCGTCGTGGAGAGCTTCCACTCCCGTGTGGCGGCACACGGGGCAGAGCAGGCGGAGCGCGTACGGGTCCATCTGCACACGTTTCCGCAGCGAACCGACCGAGAGGACTGAGCCCGTGCCCCACGACGCGTACCTCCACTTAACGCTGCACGAGCAGCGCGTGGCCGCGGGCCTGCGACGCACCGCGGCGGAGTCGTACCGCCCGCCCCGCCGCCACGCGCGCGTACCGCTCCGCGCACGGCTCGGCGCACTGCTGGTCGCCTGGGGCACCCGCCTCGCCCACACCGCCGACGGGTCCCCGGCAGGTGCCGCATGACGGGCCGCGACCGCCGCCCGCTCGCGGCCGTCCTGGCCGCCAACACCGTGTCCATCACCGGGAACTCGCTCACGCTCATCGGTGTGCCGTGGTTCGTGCTGGAGACCACGGGCAGCGCGGGCCGGGCGGGCCTGGTGGCGCTGTGCACGACCGCGCCGGTGGTCGTGTCGGCGCTGGCCGGCGGGCCCGTCATCGACCGGGTGGGGCGGCGCCGGATCTCCGTGCTGTCCGACCTGGTCTGCGCGCTCGCCGTCGCCGCGATCCCCCTGCTGCACCAGGCGGGGCGGCTGCCCTTCTGGGCGCTGTGCGCACTGATGGCCGTCACCGGGCTCTTCCACGCGCCCGGTGAGACGGCCCGGGGCGTGCTGGTACCGCACCTGGCGGAGCGGGCGGGCACCCGGCTCGAACGGGCGACGGGCCTCTACGAGTCGGTGGCGCGCGGCGCGCGGATGGCGGGGGCGGCCCTGGCGGGGCTGCTCATCGCCCTGGTGGGCGCGGAGACGGTGCTGCTGCTGGACGCGGCGACGTTCGCCGTGTCGGCGGCGCTGGTGGCGGGCGGACTGCGGGGACTCCCGGCGGCCGAGCCGCTGCGGGACGGGCCTCCCGTGTCGGCGGCGCGCTACCGGGCGGAACTGCGGGAGGGCTACGGCTTCGTGGCGCGGGACCGGCTGCTGCTGGCGATCGTGCTGATGGTGATGTTCACGAACGGCCTGAATGTCGCCTGGAGTTCGGTGATGCTCCCGGTCCACGCGCGCGAGCACCTGGACGGGGCGGCGGCCGTCGGGCTGGTCATGTCCGTGTTCGGCGGCTGCGCACTGCTGGGGGCGCTCGGCTACGGGGCGGTGGGGCACCGCTTCCGGCGGCGCCCGGTGTACACCTGGTCGTTCCTGCTGGCGGGGGCTCCCCTGTACCTGGTCCCGGCGGCGACGGAGTCGGTCTGGCCGCTGCTGGTGACGGTGGCGGTGGGCGGCTTCTGCTCGGGGACGCTGAACCCGATCCTCACGACGGTGTTCTTCGAGCGGGTACCGGACCGGCTGCGCAGCCGCGTGTCCGGAGTGACCACGGCGGGGGTGCTCCTGACGGCACCCCTGGGAGGGGTGACCGCGGGATTCCTGACCGAACACCTCGGCCTCGTACCGACGTTGCTGGCTACGGGGGCGCTGTACTTCCTCGCGACGCTGAGCCCGCTGTTCCCGACGTGGCGGGGGCTCGACGAGCCCGCGGGACACCGTCGGCCCGTCCGGCGTTCGCGGACGCGCTGTCCCCAGCCCTTCGGGCCGAGGCCACTTCGCGGGCGCGAGCACGGGGGGCCGGGGACGGAGTCCCCCCACGCGGCGCAGCCGCAGACCGGGGACAGCCGGGAACGGGCCGGGTAGGAGCGGGGAACGGGCCGGGGGCGAAGGGGCCGGGAAGGGGCCCGGCAGGAACCGGTCGGGGTGAAGGCCCCCGCCCTAGCAGGACGGCACCTCCCCGTCCTCCCCCAGCGCCCGCAGAGACGCCACCGCGTCCTCCAGGTTCACGACCGGGATCACCTGCAGTCCTTCCGGCAGTTCCGCCTCCGCGTCGTCGCACTCCGCCTTCGGTACGAGGAACACCGTCGCCCCGTCCCGCGCCGCGGCCTGCGTCTTGAGCGACACCCCGCCGACCGCCCCGACCGTCCCGTCGGGAGCGATGGTCCCGGTACCGGCGACGACCCGGCCGCCGGTCAGATCGCCCCCCTCTCCGTCTCCCGCCAGTTTGTCGACGACACCGAGGGAGAACAGCAGCCCGGCGCTGGGCCCGCCGACATCCGCGAGGTGGAGCCGCACGTCGATGTCCTCGTCGCCCCGGCCGAGGAAGTTCAGGGCGGCGACCACGGCGTTGTCCTGGGACTCCTTCATCTGGCCGAGGTTGCGCTTCTCGATCTCCGCGTCGGACTTCCCGGCCGGGTAGACGGAGTCGTGCGGCAGGACGGCACGGTCGGTGCGGAACCAGCCCTCCACCACGTCGGGGAGGTTGACGTCGGCGTCCGGGGCGGTGGCGAAGATGGTCGTCATCCGCAGCTCACCGGTGGTGGGGCGGACCGGTGCGCCGGAGATGGTGATGACCTGCCGCCCCCGGTCCTCGCCCAGCACGTCGGCGGTGCTGCCGGGCTGCGCCAGGGTGAACGGCAGCGGCGCGAACACGGCGACACCGAACAGCGCGGCGATCGGCACGGAGCAGACGGCGAGCGCGCGGGGACGGGAGAGACGGGCGAGACGAGAGAACACGGTGCCAATCTAGCCCGTACGCCCGGTCCGGCCCGTCCGGCCGCCCCTCACCGCAACGCGTCCGCCACCTCCCGTGCCGCGTCCATCACCCGCGGCCCCACCCGCTCCGGCACGGCGTCGCTCAGCATGACCACGCCCACGCTGCCCTCTATGCCGGTCACCCCCAGCAGCGGTGCCGCCGCACCGCTCGCGCCGGCCTCCAGTTCGCCGTGCGTCAGGGTGAAGCCGGGGTCCTGGAGGCTCCCCTGCCGGGCGCCCAGGATGGCCCTCCCCGCGGCGCCCCGGTCGAGCGGGTGGCGGAATCCGGCACGGTACGCCACGTGGTAGTCCGTCCACGTGGGCTCGACCACCGCGACGGCGAGGGCCTCCGCGCCGTCCACCAGGGTCAGGTGGGCGGTCGCCCCGATGTCCTCAGCCAGGGATCTCAGGGCCGGCATCGCGGCCTCGCGGACCAGCGGGTGCACCTGGCGGCCCAGCCGCAGCACTCCGAGCCCCACGCGGGCCCGGCCGCCGAGGTCCCGCCGCACGAGGGCGTGCTGCTCCAGCGTGGCCAGCAGTCGGTAGACGACGGTCCGGTTGACGCCGAGCCGCTGGGACAGCTCGGTGACGGTCAGCCCGTGGTCGGTGTCGGCGAGCAGCTTCAGGACGCGCAGTCCTCGGTCGAGCGTCTGGGAGGTCTCCGCGGTCACGACGCCCCCTCCTTCGGAGTGAGTGACGGCGGACACTCTCAGGGCTCCGGCGACACCTGTCCCGCCAGGCGCCGCACCGAGAGGCCGCCGGCAGGCCTTGGCACACCGGCTGCGCTCCGAGGCGACGCTGCCACGGAACGTTCGCATGTGCCCGGGACAGTAGCGACCCACTCCGCTCAGCGGAAGACCTCGTCCAGAATCCGGGCGCGGATGAGGAATTGCTCCGGATTTGCGGCGGCTGGAAAGCGGGGTGCCCCGAAGCCTCACACGAAAAGGCATCGGGGCACCGAACATACGACCGCACGGCAGACCGCGGCCGGACGGAATGTCACCGCATCCGCGTGGCCCATTCCTGGACCTTCTTGATCCGCTCGCGGATCTGCCCGGCCGTGGCCTCCGCGCTCGGCGGCCCGCCGCACACCCGCCGCAGCTCGGTGTGGATCACCCCGTGCGGCTTGCCGCTCTGGTGGACGTACGCGCCGACCATGGTGTTGAGCTGCTTGCGCAGCTCCATCAGCTCCTTGTGGGAGACGACCGGCCGCCGCTCGGCGGGCAGTTCGACCAGGTCGGCCTCCTCGGCCGGCTTCTGACGGCTGTGCGCGATCTGCCGGGCCTGACGCTTCTGGAGGAGGAGCTGCACCTGGTCCGGCTCCAGCAGCCCCGGGATGCCGAGGTAGTCCTGCTCCTCCTGGCTCCCGGGGTGGGCCTGCATGCCGAACTCGGCACCGTTGTACATGACCCGGTCGAAGACGGCGTCGGACTCCAGCGCCTCGAAGGGCAGCATGTCCTGCTCGCCGGTGTCCTCGTCCTCCTGCTTGTTCGCCTCGTCCATCTCCTTCTCGGACTCGGCGTACGGGTCTTCGTCCTCCCCGTCCTTCTTCGGCCGGTCGAGGACGTGGTCGCGCTCGACCTCCATCTCGTTGGCGAAGCCGAGGAGCATGGGGATGGTGGGCAGGAAGACGGAGGCGGTCTCGCCGCGCCGCCGGGACCGGACGAAACGCCCGACGGCCTGCGCGAAGAAGAGCGGCGTCGAGATGGTCGTGGCGTAGACCCCCACCGCGAGCCGGGGCACGTCCACCCCCTCGGACACCATCCGCACGGCGACCATCCACCGGTCGTCGCCCTCGCTGAACTCCTCGATCCGCCGGGAGGCGCCGGTGTCGTCGGAGAGGACGACGGTGGCGCCCTGCCCGGTGATCTCCCGGATGAGCTTGGCGTATGCGCGGGCGGAGTCCTGGTCGGAGGCGATGACGAGGGCACCGGCGTCCGGGATGGCCTTGCGGACCTCGGTGAGCCGCTGGTCGGCGGCGCGCAGCACGTTCGGCATCCACTCGCCGCGCGGGTCGAGTGCGGTGCGCCAGGCCTGGGAGACGGCGTCCTTGGTCATGGGCTCGCCCAGCCGCGCGGCGATCTCGTCACCGGCTTTGGTGCGCCACCGCATGTTGCCGCTGTAGCTCAGGAAGATGACGGGCCGGACGACATTGTCCGCAAGAGCGTTTCCGTACCCGTAGGTGTAATCGGCGGCAGACCGCCGAATACCGTCGTTTCCTTCCTCGTACGTGACAAAGGGAATGGGGTTCGTGTCGGACCGGAACGGCGTACCGGTGAGACAGAGGCGCCGGGTGGCGGGCTCGAATGCCTCCAGGCAGGCCTCGCCCCAGGACTTGGAGTCTCCGGCGTGGTGGATCTCGTCGAGGATGACGAGCGTCTTGCGCTGCTCGGAGCGGTTGCGGTGCAGCATGGGCCGCACGCCGACGCCCGCGTACGTCACGGCGACGCCGTGGTACTCCTTGCTGAGCGGCCCGGCGCTGTACTCCGGGTCCAGCTTGATCCCTATGCGCGCGGCTGCCGCCGCCCACTGCTTCTTCAGGTGCTCGGTCGGGGCGACGACGGTGACCTGCTGGACGACGTGGTGGTGCAGCAGCCAGGAGGCGAGCGTGAGCGCGAAGGTGGTCTTTCCGGCGCCGGGGGTGGCGACGGCCAGGAAGTCGCGGGGCTGGTCCTGGAGGTACTTCTCCATGGCGCCCTGCTGCCAGGCGCGCAGCTTGTTGGCGGTGCCCCAGGGGGCGCGGCCCGGGAAGGCGGGTGAGAGGTGATGGGAGGCGGTAGTAGTCACGGTCTCCGATTCGGGCTCTCGAACGGCTCGGCGGGGGGATGACGACGGGCGCGGCGCGCACCTGCCGGCCGCCCGCACCCGTACGACAACCGGGCCACCCTACCGGTGGCCCCACCCCGTTCCGGACGCAACGAGCCCGCGACCTCGGGGAGTGGGACGGGGGTCACACGGCGGGCGGGTCACACCTCGGCGGCGGGGCCGACGGGGCCCGCCAGGGTACGAGGAGGCCCGGCCCCGCTGTGCGGAGCCGGGCCTCATGACCGGCAGACGTGCTGGTCAGCGCGCGGAGAAACGCGGGAGCTGCGCCGCGATCTTCGGTACGTCGAGCGCCCCCTGACAGACGTCCAGCACGAACTGCTCGGCCTCGTCCACGTCGAACCCGGCGTCGAGCGGGTGGCCGTTCATGTGCAGGAAGACCCAGGTCGCATACCAGGCGAGGCGCTTGTTGCCGTCGACGAGCCCGTGGTTGCGGGCGATCGACTCCATGAGCGCGGCAGCCTTCTGCCAGACGTCCGGATAGGCGTCCTGTCCGAAGACGCTGGACCCGGGCCGGGAGAGCGCCGAGTCGAGCAGCCCGTAGTCACGCACGCCCGGGGTACCGAGCCGCTCGGCGAGATCGAGCAGCTCGGCAAGGGTGAGGTAGCGCATCAGGCGAGCCTCCGGTTCAGCTCCTCACTGACCTTCAGCACATGCTCGGCGGCCTCGTTGAACAGCCGCGAGTGCTCGTTCACGGCCCGGATGACGGCGTCGTGCGCGAACGACTGCATGCTGCGGCCCTCGGCCTCGGCGCGCTCGCGCAGCGCGGCCAGCTCTTCCTCGGTGAAGCGCACGTTCAGACCTGCCATATCACGACGGTACCGCCTGGTACCGCATAGTGTCACCTGGTCTCGGTCACCGCCGAAGCCCGCCTGCTCCGCCGTCGGACCGGCGACCATCGCACTGTTCACGCGCCGGTCACGTCAGCCGTCGCAGGGACGGGGCCGCCGGAGGCGCGAGCCTCAGGGGCCGGGCCGCCGGAGGCGCGAGCCTCAGGGGCCGGGCCGCCGGAGCCCTCACCCCCCGGCCCCGAGGCCCCGCCGACCCTCGGGTGTACCCGCGTCGCCACCCACGCCCCCACCAGCGCCACGCACGCCATCGGCAGGAACACCGCCGCGAAGGCCCCCGGATGCGACCCGTCGGCGCCCGCGACCGCCCCATGGGCGGCGCCCAGGGACCCGCCGCCCAGCGCGGCGAACGCCGCGCCGCCCGCCGCCAGCAGCAGCACGTTCGACAGCCCGTCCGAGATCTGCAGCGCCGCCGAGTTCGCCCCCGCCTCCTCCGGCGCCGACAGCTTCAGCAGCAGCACGCTCGTGGACGAGATCACCATGCCCATTCCGAGGCACCCGAAGCCCCAGGCCACCGCGACCACCCACACCGGCACCGCCTGCACCAGCACGCTCGGCGCCGCCGCGATCGCCGCCGCGACCAGCAGCATCCCCAGCACCATCAGCCGCTCCCGGTACGGCTCCGTCCAGGGCCGCGACTGGATGAAGGACCCCGACGCCCAGGTCGCCCCGCCCACCGCCAGGGACAGCCCGGCCAGCGTCGGGCTCAGGCCCCGCTCGGTGACCAGCATCAGCGGCACGAACGACTCGGCCGCGATGAACGCCCCAGCCGCCACCCCGCGCAGCAGCACCACCGACGGGAGCCCGCGCGCCGCCCGGAACGTCCCGCGCGGCAGCAGCCCCAGCGCCGCCGGCACCAGCAGCGCCGCACCGGCCGCGGCCGGAAGCACGGACAGCCACCGCAGCTCCTGCCCCGCGTACTGCAACAGCCCGGCCCCCACCGAGATCCCCAGCGCCAGCCGCAGCCGCCGCCGGTCGAACGAAGCGACGGAAGCGCCGGGGTCGGCGGGCCCGGAGGCCCGCCGCCGGATGGCGGGCAGGGCGAGGCACAGCGGCAGCACGACCAGGGCGGGTATCCCGAGGAACACCCACCGCCACCCGAGCCGCTCGGTGACCGTGCCCGCCGCCAACGGCCCCACGACCGACGGAATGACCCAGCTCGCCGCGAACGCCGCCATGATCGCGGGCCGCAGCCTCTCCTCGTACGCCCGGCTGACGACCACGTACAGGGCGACGATCACCAGCCCGCCGCCCAGCCCCTGCACGGCCCGCCCGGCGATGAACACCCACATCGCCTGAGCGGTCCCGGACACCACGAGCCCCGCCCCGAAGGCCCCGATCCCGGCGGCCAGCGCCCCGAGCGGCCCCTTCCGGTCGGCCCACTGCCCGGCCAGCACCATGCCGAACAGGCTGGTCGTGAAGTACGCCGAGAACGCGAACGCGTACAGCGGAACCCCGTCCAGCTCCCGTGCCGCGACCGGCATGGCCGTCCCCACGGCCGTCGCCTCGAAGGCGATCAGCAGCACGACGGACACGATGCCGACACTGAGCGCCCGGTGCGCCCGGTCGAGCACACCACCGCCGCCCTCCTTGTCGGGAAGGGCGGCGGCGGGGTCGGGAGGTTCCTGGTCGCTCATGTCCACCAGAGTAAGAGGCGTAGAGCGCGTTAGCCCCTGATAAAAGTCGGAACCCTGCTCAGCCCTTGGCCGTACGCCCCGGCGACCGCACCGCCTGTTCCCGTTCCGTCTGCGGTTTCCCGCCCATGGCGGCCACGGCTCCGGCCCGGGAGCCCCGGCCGGACCATGCGGCCGGGGCGGGGGAACGGCCGACCCCGGACACTCACCCCTCGTAGGCGTCCTTCAGGGCCTGAACGTCGATCTTCTTCATGCCCATCATCGCCTCGGTGGCGCGCCGGGCCCTGTCCGGATCGGGGTCGGTCATCATCTCGTCCAGGACGCGAGGGGTGACCTGCCAGGACAGCCCGTACCTGTCCTTCAGCCACCCGCAGGGCCCCTCCTCGCCGCCCTCGCCGAGCCGGGCCCAGTAGTGGTCGACCTCCTCCTGGTCCTCGCACTCCACGGACAGTGAGACCGCCTCGTTGAACGTGAACTCGGGCCCCCCGTTCAGCGCGATGAGCCGCTGCCCGTCCAGCTCGAACTCGACGGTCATCACCATGCCCGCGGGACGGGGCGTCCCCTCGGGGAAGCGGGAGACCTTCAGGATCCGCCCCTCCTTGAAGATCGAGACGTAGTACCGAGCGGCCTCCTCCGCCTCACTGTCGAACCACAGACACGGCGTGATCTTCCGCTGCATGACGGGACTCCTTCCTTCTGTGTGCCCTCACACGGGCAGACCGAGGAAGCCCCCGAAACTCATCGCACGGCGAGCGGACAGGCCGCTCAGCCGACGGGCTCGTCCGGCAGCTCGGGAACGGCGATCACGAAGGTGCCCTTGGCAGGCACGGTGTCCACTACACCCCGCTCCCGCAGCTCCCGGATCGCGCGCCGCAGGGTGTTGATACCGACGCCGTACTGGGCGGCGAGGTCAGGCTCTGACGACAGACGGGCGCCCACGGGCAGGTCTCCGGCCCGGATCAAGTCCGCGATGTGGTCCGCGATCTGTACGTAGACGTAGATCCGCGAAGCGGGGTCCGGGCGCCATCCCTGATCTTTGGCCATAGTCGCACGCTAGAAGACCCGGCGGCACCCAGCCTTGTTCGACAGAGTCAGACCTCTACCTGACCCGTCATACCGAGTCACAGCACTACCGTCCGAGTCATATATGGCGTACAGTCGGTGAGCAAGACAAGACCCCGGCGAGTCGGCCAGGACTCCCGGGGCATGGCCACCAACCCGACGGAGGTTGATGACAATGGGCATTATCCATGCCCTCCTACGGCTGCTGCTGGGCGTGTTCACGCCTGGCACCGGGCGACGCCGAGCCGGCAAGCACCTCACCACCCGCGCCTCCACCAGGCACAGGGGAATCCCCCACCCGCCCGGCACGCCCGCCCGGCAGGGGCTGGGCGAACTGTTCGGTCCGGCCTGGGGATGGACGGCACGGCCCAGGCCCCCGTACGGGCTCCTGGAGAACCTCGACGGCTGCGCCCCCGCCGTCGCGTACGAACAGCGGGAGGCGCAGGCAAGACGACGACTCGCACTCGTCCTGGCCGCGGACTTCGGTATCGACCTCGACACCCGTGTCCTGCACGGAGCGGGGGTGCCCCGGTGAGCAGGCAGCAGCCCCGGAGCACAGCACCCCGGTCGGCGCGCAGGCCGATCCGCATGTGCGTCCGATGCGACAGGACCACGGAAACCCCCATGGTCGTCTCCGAGATCCACTCCGCGAGCGGCCCCGGCTTCACCGTCTACTGCTGCCCGAAGTGCGCCCGGCACTACTTCACCCGTCCCGAGCACCGGCCCGACTGGCCGGGCGCGGAGGACAGCCCCCGGTGACCCCGGACCGATCGGTACGCCAGTTCCTGGAAGACGTGGAGAAGTCCGGCCGCTCCGGCGAATGCGAGATCGGCTTCCACCACTACTGCCACCCGCAGGCCGTCTACGCCTCCGACACCCCCCGCCCAGGTGAAGACCCCCTCTTCGCCATCAGGTGCACCTGCGAGTGCCACAAGTAGCGTCCCCAGGCGGGGCCTTCCTCACCACAACCCGAGGAAGGCCCCGCCCACAGGCGTTTGAGTATCCACACTCATCCTCACCAGGTAGTCAGCCTCATCCACCACTCACCTCCACCGGCATACTGTCCCCACATGTCCGAGGAACCCGCATCGACAAACCACAGCAACCCGACCAAGCTGGGATCCACTTCTCGCGTCTCCGGAACCCTCGAATGGGGTTGCGCCGCCCCGCTCGCCGTCGCGTTCACCGTGTTCCTCGTTCCCTCCTGGCAAACATGGGAGTCCGCGAACCTCCCCCGCGCCACAGGGGAGGAGATGGCGAACCGCGCCTTCCGACTCTCTCAAGAGGCCTACGAGGTGCTGGGGTTCACCGCCACCTTCCCCGACCAGAGCATCCAGAACACCGTTGGGTCCCAGTCCTGCTACTACGGGGCCCTGCGGGGGATGGGGAAGGAGACGATCGGCGGCGCCTACCGCATGCATCACGAGGTCACCGACAAGACGATGACCGCATCCATGCGCACGAACGAGGAAACGGAGAGGGCCGCGAGCACCTTCGCCGGCTGAGACACGGCCGCAGACGGCTGAGGAAGGTCCGGAAGACCTGGGAAGAGCAGAGCAAGACCTTGCTGGGACACCTCGGCACGGAATCGGGAGGCATCAATGCCGCACGGCGCTGGCACCGCGGCGTCGATGTCGAGGCATCCAACAGAATCAAGCGCTCCTCGACCAACGACCTGTAAGGCCAGAGAAGGGCAGAGCACATGGGTCTCACCTACAAGAAGATCATGGAGACGGACTTCGGCAAGCTCACGGCTGCGGCGAAGGCATGGGACGACATGGCTGCCGAGTTCAAGAAGGCCGGTTCCATCCACGCCGCCACCACCCGGGGCCTCAAGGGCACGCTCTGGAACGGCATCAGTCACCTCCAAGCGCAGCAGTACTTCCAGGGCACGCAGTACGAGTACGCGGCAGCCGAGAAGCAGGCGAAGGCTACGGCAGACCTGATCCGGGACGCGCACCATCAGTTCACCGAACTGAAGAAGCTCCTGAAGTCCCTCGTCGCGGATGCCGTCAAGGACAAGATGACCGTCGACGCCGAGGGCAATGTCCGCCCGAACCTCTCGGCTTCGGAGCGCAGCGCGTACATCCACGACCCCGACGGTCAGAAGTACCTCACCCAATTCAACAAGGCCGCGGACAGTTGGGCCGCGCAGATCAAGAAGTACGTCAAAGCCTTCGAGGACACGGACGCCGACGCGAAGATGTCCCTAGAGGCCGTTGTGGTGGACGGCAAGGTGGGCGGCAATGACCAGACCACCAACGGCTTCAACGCTGATGCACAGGGTGACATCGAAATATACGAAGCCCGCAACAGCGCGGAAATCGGAACCAGGATCGCCAACGGCGAGAAGGTCTCGGACGCAGAGTACGCACAGTTCAAGCGTTCAATGCAGGAGAACGTTGGAAACCAGCAGTTCAACCATACACTCCTCAACAACCTCGGGGCCGAGGGAACGATCAGGGTCGCCAATCAGCTCAACGACCTCACTCACTCAAGCGAGAACAACCGCCAGGCTCTGTACCGAGACACGAACCACGCGCTCTCCAACGTGCTGGCAGCAGCAACCAAGGTGCCCGAATTCAAGGGAGCCAACGGGGAGAAGATAACCTACGGCACCAGGGAGTACGCCAAGGCGTTCAAGACATGGTCCAACTCCGACAAGGCCGATTTCTACAACGGATTCCTCACTGACCTGAAGAAAGCAGGCGCCGCTCAGTACGGGCTGGACGTCGCCACCAACAAGCTGGACACAGCCCTCGGCCAGGATCAGAAGATCCGCGGATATCAGGGCCTGGTCACACTCATGCAGCAGGGTGAGGGCTATTCCCCGCAGTTCCTCGGTGACCTCGCCGACCAGATGATCGAGGCCGAGAGGGAGCACAAGAACATCTGGGACCTGCATGGCAAGTTCGAAGGGGAACATGGCGGCTGGTTCGCCAACGATCCCGTCGACGGCACCCTGAAGATCATGAGCGAGAACCCGGAAGCGGCCACGGGCTACCTCGATCCTGCTGCCGACGGCGGCAACGATCGCCTGAAGTATCTCCTTCGCGAGGACGAGCGCGACTGGGACGTCGTCAATACCTCCGAATGGCATGGCAATCACCAGGTCACGAGGAGCGCGGAAGATGCAGACTCCCGCAAGGGACTCGCTGCTGCACTTGAAGCTGGCACGACCGGGTATCCACCGCTGAAGGCCGACAAGGACCCCTGGCCGGAGACCCCACACACTGAGGCTCAAGCACGCCTCATGCGCCACCTGATCGGAGAGCTGGCACCGTCCTCCGATGAGGGGACCGAGGCGAAGGTGCACGCGAACATACGTCAGCCTGTCGCCCGAGCTCTCGCCTCGTTCACCGCCGACACGCATCAGATATTGAGCGGAACGAATGTTGATTACGTGGCCTCTGGACTGGACGCGGGGCATTTCACAGAAGGCGGAAATGGCCATCTTGCCGCTCCGAGCAAGGACTTGGTCCAAGTCATGCGCGGCCTAGCCGAGGACCCAAAAGCATACGCTTCTCTTCACAAAGCAGAATCACGCTACATCGAGCTTGAGCTAGAAAGAATCCCTCAGGGGGCTCCAAATGTGGAGGACTCCACCCCACTGAGCAAGGCAGGAAACGCTCTTGGGGTCTACAGTGCGATCAGAGAGGACATCATCAACGACGAGCGCATGGACAAATACACCAAGGCGGACTGGCAAACGAAGATGGCCTATCACGTGGCTGGCGGAGCAGTGGCCCCCATCTCTATTACCACCGCGGGCGGCAGTACTTTTGTGGTAGGAGAGCTGGCGCAGCGAGGAGTGGACACTTGGGCCTGGGACTTGGGCAACAAACTGAAGTCAGACGCAGATGCCGAAGCGAACGCCGCAATCGCGAAAACATACTTCGACGCCGAGACCCAAATGGCCCTGACGATTGGCGGTTGGGCTGACGGCAGACCGGACATCGACACCACCACAGAGAGCGGGAAAGATCTACAAGGAAAGATTGTTCGAGCAATCCTGAGTAGCCATCACGAGGGCAGCGATAGGGCCAACAAATTCCTGACGGATACATCTAATTAGCGGACGCGGCTACGCCACCCCACTTAGCGGCTGCCTCAAAGAAAAACAAGGGATTCGATCCATTTTGAGCACCTCGCCGTCTTCACCCAGCAGAACAGTCCCGAGAATGGCCATTTCGGTAGCCATTCTCGCCTTGGCGGTCATTACCGGATTCACCTCGTGGAAATTCATAGCCGGAACAAGCCCCGAAGACTCGTGCGCGCACATATCCGAAGATGGGCGCATCAGCGACGCCTTGGGGGACGGATACAAGCCTGACATGAACTGCTCCGAACTTGGAGCAGCCATCGAGAAAGCCACTCTGGGAGATGGGCGAGAGCATCACTCCCAGGAGCAGGCGCAAGCGATGAAGAATGTGTTGCTGGCGATAAGTGATGAGATCGAACAGCGCAAGAGCTTCTCGATGAGCCCCGATCTCGGACGCCCGGTGGCTACGGCACTGGCTGGCTACGTGGTCGACACAAACGCAATACTCCGAGGCACCGAGGTTGAATATGCGCGCCACATACTGCCCTCTGCTCCCGTCTGGCAGGAGGACGATGGCTACCGCCTGTCAATCCCCAGCGACTATCTCGCTCGGGTGATGCGCGCGGCCTCAGAGGATCCTGAAGCATACGCACGACTCCGAATGGCAGACTCTGAGTACGTGGCAGAACAGCTCAGCAGAATTCCCCGAGACGCCGGCCCTACGGCCGCGGGCACCCCGCAGGTTTTCTCACCCAGCATCGGCGCTCTTGATGCGATCGCTTCTCATGTCCTGCAGGAGCGTGAAAGAAGTGAGGCCGACGACTGGCTGAATGCGGTTTCGGATGAGTTGCTCAAAGACTCAGTGACACCTCCAGCCTTCAAGGACGCGCCCGCTAAGCACCTCGTTGAGAGCTGGAAGCACGGGTTGAGGGCTGTCCAGAAAGAGGAGCGTCGCTCATACCTTGAACAGCAGGCCGTCGACATGGTTGCCACTTGGGGTAAGGCGCGCGGCATGAAGAGTCAGGACCTTGGCAAGCTGCTTGCCTCCTGCGGCCAAGCCTCCGATTCAGGGCGTCACCAAGTACTGCGAGGTCTGAAGGAATGACGTCGACAACCATGCGGCGCGCGGTGCTTCGCAGAGGCCTCTCAGGACAAGCCAACTCATCAGACCAGAGGAAAGAAACTGTGACGACCTTGCACACTCGACGCACTCTCGCGCTGGCTGGTACGGCACTTGTCTGCCTACTTGTGGCAGGGTGCGGAAAGGGGACCGATCCGTCTGAAGCCGATGGGACAGCTTCTCCAGGTGTACCCGGCGAGTCCGCTTCGGAGTTGACTCAGAGGGCGAACAAGGTGATGCGGGGAACAACCTTCCACTCGGAGGGCACCACCACCGCCTTCGCCGGGGCGCGGCAGGAGACCTGGTGGGACCCGGAGCAGGGACTGCGATCTACGACGACCGGCAGTGACGTGTCCGGGGAGATGTACTGCAAGGACGGTACGTCGTACATCAGCGCCCCGTTGTTCGCCGCCATGCTGAAGGAACGCGGGCAGGAGATCACCGTGCCCGAGCGGCTCTCCGATGTGTTCGTGACCACCGAGACCGGCCAGGGCTGCGACATCTACTTCAAGGTTCCTGACGGCGGGGAGCTTCAGCCCGAGAAGGACGGGAGCGTCGCCGACAAGGCTGCCAAGGCGCTCACGGTCTCCGCGGGAACAGCCTCCGACACCTACTTCATCGACGCCGACGACACCGGGCAGGTACTCCGGCTGGACGCCCGGCGGGACGGACGCACGAGCACGACCAGCTACGACTCGTTCGGGGAGAAGTTCTCCATCACCTTGCCGCCGCAGGAAAGGACCCTGCCCATGGAAGACTTCCGGAAGCAGGTCACCGGGGGCTGAGGAGGACTGCATCCCTGCCAGGACACACTCACGGTTCCCTCAGTGCCGCTGGTCGGGTCCGTATGGGCCGGCGTAGGGGTTCGGCTGGGTGGGGGCGCTCGGCGGTCCGTAGCCGGTGTGCGGGGGCAGGTGGAGGTACGGAGCCGGTGGAGCAGCGGCAGCGGCAGCCGCGGCGCGACGGCGCCGGGCCCGGGTGACCGGAACGGCGATCGCGGTACCGAGCAGAGCGGCGGCACCGACTCCCAGCGCGATCCACAGGGCAGTGTTGCCGCCCCCGTTGTTCGCCTGTGCTTCCACCGCTGCCGGTGGCGTAGCGTCCGTCCCCTCGCTGCCGGGTACTGCCGACGGGGTGGGTTCCTGCGTCGGGGACGCGGACGCGGCCACAGGGAAGTCATGGAGCGGATAGACGTCCGGCGCACCCGGATCCCCGGGCGTCCTCAGCGCCCGCAACGGCCGCACCGCGCCGTAACCGATGTGGTCGTTACGCACGTTCCCACTGGTCGGCGGACTGATCGTGTTCATCATGACCCGCAACACCTGGTTGTTGGTCCACTCCGGGTGCTTCGACCAGATCAGAGCGGCAGTCGCAGACGCGATGGCGGTGGCGTCACTGGTGCCCTTGGTCTTGCACAGGCCGGTCTCGCTGGTGCACGCGTGCACGATGTCGACACCTGGCGCCACAACATCGACCTGCGGGCCGTACTGCGAGAACTCCGCCCGCTTGAGGTCCTTCCCGATCGCTCCGACAGCGACCACTCCCGGCGTCGAAGCGGGATACTTCGGCCACGTCCCGCCGTCGTTGCCCGTCCCCGCAAAGATCAGCGAGCCGCCCTCGAGCGCGTACCGGACGGCATCCGTGAGCTGCGGGGATCCCGCATCCACCGCCATGGAAATGTTGATCACCTTGGCGCCTGAGTCAACGGCATGACGAATGCCCTTGGGCACTGCCTCGTTGAACCGTTCCTCGTCTACAGCCTTGTTGGGCTGCTTCTTTGAGCTATGGACACGAATCGGGAGGATCTTGGCGTCCGGCGCAAGTCCAAAGGAGCCGTCACCTCCGCGACTTCTGCCAGTGCCAGCGATGATCCCCGCCATTCCGGTCCCGTGGCCGTCGTCATCCGTCTGCTCGTCCCCTGGCTCCTCCGGGGCCAGATTCAGGCCCTTGAGAACACGGCCCTGAAGATCGCCGTGGTTGGCGTCGATGCCTCCGTCGATGACCGCGACGGTCACACCCTCACCGGTGCTGATCTTCCAGATCTCGTCCGCGCCCATCGCGTCCAGGTACCACTGGTCCGAGCGCACAGACTTGGCATGAGCGGGAGTGGCCGCGACGCCTGCCAGCACCATCGCCAGAAGCAGCGGCACGACGGCCCTGGCACGTGACCGGCGTCTGGTGCTGGCAGGCATGAGCATCCTCTTTGCTTCAGGTCGGGTTCAGTGTCAGTCGATGATGGGCGGCACAACCCGGCGGTTGTCGCGCTGCCAGGTCTCCTCATCCTCAGTGAGGTACTCCGGGCGCTCACCCGTGGTGCTCTCACGGCGCGGCGCCGGACGGCCCGTTGTCCCCGGAGCCCCGCCCCGCACCAAGCCTGAACCGCCCTGCGTGAACGGACGACCGACCGCGGTGCCCGTCTGCACAGGGCGCCCCCCGACCACACCGCCAGCTTCATTCGCCAGCCGCCTGCCGACCGAGCCCGGACCGCCAGCACGACCGGCTCCCGTACCGCCGCCGACACCACCCGCGCCCGGAGCCATGGGCGGACGGGCAACCCCGCCACCGCTCTCACCGCCGATCACGGTCCCACGAGGAATGCTCCCACTGGGCCGCCCAGAAACGTTCTGTACAGGTCGGCCACCGACAACACCGCTGTCCCTTGGAGGCATACCACCCACCGCTCCGGGCCCCATCGGGCCGGACGGCTGCCGGGGCAACACCAGCCCACGCGCCCCACCTGGCATCCGCCCCATTTCGCCGGGCCTGGCCGGAGCAGGCACCGCCTGTCCCCCGCCGGAAACCGGAAGCCCCGGGCCCATCGGGAGGGGAGGCGCCTGCCCCTCCGGACGCGCCGGCCCAGGCGTAGGTGAGGCGGACGGAACAGTCTGCGTCGGCGGCAGCGTGCCGACGCTGTCGATACTCATGGCGGCCGGAGACAGCGAAGCGCCTGCGGCCAGACCAGGCGGCTGGACTCCACCAGCCGGGGACATCACTGGCCCTGCCGCTCCGAACGCCACGCCCGGTCCCGAGCCCCCTGATGCTCCGGACACAACTCCGTACGCTGCTCCTCCACCCGTGGAGGATGCATACGACTGATGCCCCCCAGCGGCACCTCCGCCACCAGCGGCATAAGCCCCACCCGAGTCAATCCTCTTCTCTGCCGTAGGCACGAACTCCCCCGGCGGCGGCCGGAACGTCGGCACCTCCAGCTTGTTCAGCTCCGACGACGACTGGTCATACGCCTCCGCCAGCCCCCGCATCACATCCGCCGCGTCCAGCCGGTTCTTCTCCACACTCTGCGCCAGCGCCGCCGACGCCTTCTCCCCCACCAACGCAGCATCCGGATCGTTGCGATGAACCCGCGCCGCGTCCAGATTCGCCTGCGCCTCCTCCTTCGACACATACCGCGGAATCGACGCCTGCGCCCGGGAGATCGCACCCGACGCCTCCGTCAGCCACTTCGACGCACCCTCGCTGTAATCCGCCAGCCGAAACGTCGAACTCGCCAGACTCGCCCCCCACTCCACGAACGCCTCGAAACCCTCACCCTCCCACTCCACCCGCTCCGGACGGGACTTCAGCAGCCCGGCGATACTCCGGATCTCCACCGCCGCCGCCGAAAGACGAGCCGCCGCAGCCTGCACGTGATAACTGCTCGCCTGATCGAGCCACGCCAGCATCTGCTCATGCGACATGCTCTCGAACGACGTCCTGCCGCCGCCCTTGCCCATTGCTCCGTCTCCCCCGTCGTCTACTGAAGTCCGCCCGAACCCGCGCCGTCGCCCGGCGGGGTCTTCGGCGCGCCCTCTGCCGGCGTCTGACCGTCGGCCGTCGGGTCGCGGTCCGCGTCGTAGTGGCGCTGGGTGTTGTGCTGGATGGCCAGCATCCGCTGGCGGACGTCGCCGTCCGTGCCGTCGTAGCCGTTCTTGGCGGACACGACCGCGATGCCCATGCCCTCCAGGCAGTCGGCCATCAACTGTGACAGCTGCTTGAGCTGCTTGACCACGGTGTCGTACGACGTGAACAGGCCGGCCGCCTCGGCCCACGCGCCGCCACCGCCGCCGAAATGGGTGCGGCTCATCTTGTCCGCGCCCATCTTCTGGGGCGCGGCGGGCGAGTCGCCCAGCTCGATCAGCAGCTTGTCGACCCGGTTCTTGAACGACACCATCGACTCGGCGTCGTACGTCAGCCCCGGCATTCCCCCGCGCCAGGGCCGCCCGTTACCGTCGTCCACTGCCATCGGACTCGATACCTCCCCCGTGAAACGTGAACCCATCTGCCACTTTAGCGACCTGAACTGACAGGTTGTGAGTCCGGTCCGGGTCGGACCGGTCACGGCGTGGCAGAGGAACGCCCCTAGGAGTTCAGGGTCACCACCGCCGACTGGGGCCGGATCGGAAGGCGGTTGGCGGGGCGGCCGGTCGCGGCGCGGACGGCGGAGGCCACCGCCGCCGGGGTCGTGACGACCGGGACCGCGCTCGCGGCCTTGGCGCCGAAGGGGGCCACCACGTCACGTTCCTCGATCAGTCTGACGATGTGGATCGCCGGGGCGTCCAGGGCCGTGGGGAGGGCGTAGCCGGTCAGGTCGGGGTGGCGGACCAGGCCCCGGGGGGTGCGGAGGTTCTCCGTGAGAGCCGCGCCCACGCCCTGGGTGACACCTGCTTCGATGCGGGTCGCCAGTTGCGCGGGGTTGAGGATGCGGCCCACGTCCTGGGCCACCGACAGCTCCACCACGCGGACGCTGCCCAGTTCGATGTCCACGTCCACCACCGCCCGGATCGCGCAGAAGGCGAGTCCCACGAAGGCGTCGCCCTGGCCGGCGTCGTCCAGGGGTTCCGTGGGGTGGGGGCGGCACTGGGCCGTGGCCCAGAGTTCCTTGCCCTCCAGTGCCTCCGCCACCGTGGTGGACAGGACGCCGTCATAGGAGGTGATCTTGCCGTCGGTGATCTGCAACAGCTCCGTCGACATGCCGAACTTGTGCGCCAGGGGCTGGAGGAGCTGGGTGCGGACCATCTTCGCCGCGCGTTCCACCGCGCCGCCCGAGACCCACGTGTGGCGGCTGTGGGTGGCAGCGCCCGCGGGGGGCTGGTCCGTGTCGACGGGGGCGACGTGGACCTCGCCCACGCCCAGGACCTCCTGGACGATCTGGCGTGCGAGGGTCGCGAAGCCCTGGCCGGTCTCCACCGCCGCGCACAGCACCGTCGCGACGCCGTCCTGCACACGCACGGTGGCCGTCGACACCTCGTCCGTGCCCTCGGGGCCCAGCATGTGCACCATGCCCAGCGCGTAGCCGACGCCCCGCCGGACCGCGCCAGGCTCGCCCGCCCCCTCCGGCCCGCCCGGCAGCAGCCAGTCGTCGGCCGGGGTGTCCCGGGGCAGCTGCGGCAGCGGCGCGTCGCGCACCGCCTCCAGGAGTTCGGCGACCGGCGCCGGGCAGGTCACCGTCTGACCGGTCGGCAGCAGATCGCCGGTGGCCAGCACGTTCCGCATGCGCAGCTCCGCCGGGTCCAGGCCCAGCTTGGCCGCCAGCTTGTCCATCTGGCCCTCGTACGCCGCGCACACCTGCATGGCGCCCTCGCCCCGTACATGACCGGACGGCGGGTTGTTCGTACGGACCGCCCAGCCCTCGATGAAGGCGTGCGGGACGACGTACGGGCCACAGGCGAAGGAGACGGCCGCCGCCAGGGAGGCCGACGAGGCATCCCCGTAGGCCCCCGCGTCCAGCAGGATCTGGGCCTCCACCTTCACCAGGCGGCCCTCCGCGTCCGCGTGGTGGCGGTAGCGGAGGAGGGTGGGGTGGCGGTGGGCGTGCCCCAGGAAGGACTCCTCGCGGGTCGCCGTCAGCTTCACGGGGGCGCCGGTGCGCAGCGCCAGGAGGCCCAGCGGGATCTGGAAGCCGGGGTCCTCGCGGTCACCGGTCGCGCCCGGGACACCCGTGACGACGATCTTCACCTGTTCGGGTGGCAGCCCGTAGCAGGCGGCGGCCAGGTCGCGGTCGGTGTGCGGGTCGGTGGAGGCGGTGTAGATCTCCACGCCCCCGTCCGGGCGCGGCACGGCGAGGCCCGCCTCGGCGCCGATCGGGGCCGGGTCCTGGCGGCCGATGCGGTAGAGGCCCTCCACGATCACCTCGCCCGAGACCTCGGGGTCGCCGTAGCGGAGCGGGATGTGGCGGATCAGGTTGCCGTCCGGGTGCAGGGGCGGGGCGGAGAAGGCCTGCTCCGGGTCCGTGACCGGGTCCAGGATCTCGTAGTCGACGATGATCGCGGCGGCGGCGAGCCGGGCCGTGTCCGGGTGGTCGGCGGCGACGGCGGCGAGCGCCTCGCCGTGGTGGCGGACCACGTCGGCCGCGAACACCGGGCGGTCCGCGATGTTCCGGCCGTACGAACTGTCGCCCGGCACGTCCTCATGGGTCACCACGGCCCGTACACCCGGCATCGCGGCGGCGGCCGAGGTGTCGATCGAGCGGATCCGGGCGTGGGCGTGCGGGGAGCGCAGGATCGCCGCCCAGAGCAGGCCCTCCGCCCAGAGGTCGGAGGCGTACGGGAAGGTGCCCTCCGCCTTGGCGGGGGCGTCGGCCGACGGCAGCGACGCGCCGAGTCCCCGCGTGGGCGCGGACTGCTCCTGATGCGGTTGGGGGATGTCGACCGCCGGGATGGCGGTGGCCGCGTCGTTGCTCACGCCGTGCCTCCGTCGTGCGGGTGGGTGACCTGGTGCGGGATGCGGACCTCGGAGGGCTGCTGGGCCTGCTGCCCGGGCCGGCCGGGGTCCTCGCCCGCGGCTGCGGCACGGGCGGCCTGAGCGGCGGCTTCGGCCTGGGCGGCTCTGCGTTCCTCGACGACCTCCCGTACGGCGCGGAGGGCGCCCTGGTAGCCGGTGCAGCGGCACAGGTTGCCGGACAGGGCGCGGCGGGCCTCCACGTCGGTGGGGGCGTGGTTGCCCTCCAGCAGGTCGTGCATCGTCATGGCCATGCCCGGGATGCAGAAGCCGCACTGGACGGCCCCGCAGCGGGCGAGCGCCCGCTGGACGTCGGAGGGCTCGCCGTGCGCGGCCAGACCCTCGACGGTGCGGACCTCGCTTCCGGCGGCGGTGGCCGCGGGCACCAGGCAGGAGGCGACGAGGCGGCCGTCGACCTGCACGTTGCAGGCGCCGCACTCGCCCTGTGAGCAGCCGTCCTTCGCGCCCGCGAGGCCGAGCCGCTCGCGGAGCACGTAGAGCAGCGACTCCCCGACCCAGGCGTCGGTGACCGGCCGGTCCACCCCGTTGACCCGCAGCACGAACGAGACGTGCGGGTGCTCCTCGCCGGCGAACGGGTCGGCGGAGGCCTGCGGCTGCGGTTCCTCCTGTGCGGGGGCGGGATCCGATACGGGGCCGGGGGCGGGCTCCGTGCCGGTGGCGTCGGCGGCCGCCTGAGGCTCGGCGGGCGGAGCGGGCGCATCGGGCAGGGCCGGGGCCCGGTCGTCCTCCTGGGCCTCGCCCTGGTCCTCGGGCCGGCCCTGTGCCGGAATGGCGGGCGCGGCGGCCTGTTCGGGCGTGGGCTCCTCGGGCGTGCCGGGCCCGTCGGCCGGGTTCTCCGGCAGGGGCCCGGGGCCCTCGGCCGGGGCCTCCCCGTC
>NZ_JADWYO010000021.1 GCF_022414595.1 Streptomyces sp. MUM 203J
GCCCAACGGCCACGGTCCTCGCAACTCCCACAGATCGCGGGTGTTGCGAGGACCGTCAGAACCCAAGCCGGGTGTGCGGGGCCCGTCCCGTCCCGCCATGCACAGGCACCCGTTCATGCTGCATGCTGTCCGTTCACGGCCTTCACCAACAGTCCCCGTCCTCTCGCATGGAGTTGCGCATGACCACCACGTTTCCTGACATCTCCATCAGTACGGAACGGTTGGTGCTGCGCCCGTACGACGCCGCCGACATTCCGGCGCACACCGAGATGATGAACGACGAACTCGTCGTCACCTGGACCTCCGCACCCCACCCCTACACCACCGCGCACGCCGACGAGTGGGTCCGCAGGATCGCTCCTGCGCAGCGCGCAGGGGGCCACGGACTCGTCCTCGCCGTCACCGAGTTCCTCACCCAGCGGCTCGTCGGCAGCCTCCACCTGCGCCACACCGACTGGCGGGCCCGCAGCGCCGGGATCGCCTACATCACCGCCCCCTGGGCCCGCGGCGAGGGCTACGCCACCGAGTCCCTCCTCGCCCTCGCCCGGTGGCTGTTCCGGGAGCAGCGCTTCGAACGCCTCGAGCTGCGCACCGCCGCCGACAACACCGCCTCCCAGCAGGTCGCCCAGAAACTCGGCTGCATCAGCGAGGGCGTCCTGCGCAACGCGGGCATAGCGCGCGTCCAGACGGAGGACGGCCACTGGACCGACACCAGGACCGACCTCATCCTCTGGAGCCTGCTCCCCGAGGACCTCGAAGGCGTCACCGACCACGACCGCCTCGCCGACGCCGGTTACTGGAACTGATCCCGCACACCCCGGCGGACCTTCGCCGCCGCCCCGTTCCGGGTACGCTCAACCCTGCCTCGACCTGCAACGACACGACCAGGGAGAAAGACGAAGATGGCCGACCGGGTCACGGTGATCGGATGGGACGGCTCCCCCCTCACCACGGCCGCGCGCTCCGCACTCTCCGCCGCCACCCTCGTCGCCGGAGCCGCCCACCACCTGGCCCTCCCGGAGATCCCCGCCGACGCCGAACGCATCCGGCTCGGCAGCCTCGGGCCCGCCGCCCGCCGTATCGCCGCCCACCGCGGCACCGCCGTCGTCCTCGCGGACGGCGACCCCGGCCTCTTCGGCGTCGTCCGCGCCCTGCGCGACCCCCGGCACGGCCTCGAAGTCGAGGTCGTCCCGGCCGTCTCCTCGGTCGCCGCGGCCTTCGCCCGCGCCGGCATGCCCTGGGACGACGCCCGGATCGTCGTCGCCACCGCCCGCACACTCCGCCGTGCCGTCAACGTCTGCCGAGCCCACCCCAAGGTCGCCGTCCTCACCTCACCCGGTGCGGGCCCCGCCGAACTGGCCCTCCTCCTCGACGACGTCCACCGCACCTTCGTCGTCTGCGAGGCTCTCGGCACCGACCGCGAACAGGTCTCCGTCCTCACCTCCGACAAGGCCGCCGACCTCTCCTGGCGCGACCCCAACGTCGTCATCGTCATCGGCGGCCCGGCCGCCACCGGCCCGGCCGCTCCCGCCGGCGGCTGGCTCATGGGCGCGCCGCCCCAGGACCCCGTACGCGGCTGGGCGCTGCCCCCGGACACGTACGGTGACGAGGACCCGCCCGGTCCCGGCGCGGGCGTCGAGCTGCGCGCCGCCCAGCTGGCGAGGCTCGGGCCCCGCCCGGGAGACCTCGTCTGGGACATCGGCTGCGGGCACGGAGGCTTCGCCGTGGAGGCCGCACGGTTCGGTGCCGCCGTCATCGCCGTCGACGCCGACCCCGCGGCCCGCGCCCGCACCGAGGCCGCCGCCCGCCGCCTGGGCGTCCAGGTCCAGACGGTCACCGGGCGGGCCCCTTATGCACTGGAGCGGCTGCCCGAACCCGATGTCGTGCGGGTCGGGGGCGGGGGAGCGCACGTCGTGTCCGCGTGCGCCGACCGGCGACCCGAACGCATCGTCGCCCACGCCGCCACCCGCGACCAGGCCGAGGCCATCGCCGCCGCCCTCCGGGACGGCGGCTACCAGGTCGAATGCGCCCTGCTCCAGTCCGTCGACCTGGATCCCGGTGCCTGGTCAGAGCGCCGCCGCGCAGTGGCCTTCCTGCTGGCCGGGCGCAGGTCCGCCCCGTGATCCCGTGGTGACCGCGGGCCGGGTAGGCTGGCCGACCGTTCCACCGCAGCCGGACAATTCGTCGGTACGTTCGTCAATATCCGGAGAAGGGGCCCCCTTTGGGGCACCATGGGGGAGAACGCGACCGGGTGGTTGCGCAACGTGGCGCAGTCCACAGCGGATCGCGGCACAAGCCGCTGCCGTGACGGCCGGATGCGGCGAGAATGCTGCACGTCCGCGTGGAGCCTCGTGCCGCGCGGCGCGCACGCTCGTTATCCGTTGACGGGCGGGACTCTGAAGGAGCACAACCGATGGGCGAGGGGTACGCATGACTGACACCGGCCAGGTCCCGGGCGAGGGACAGCCGGAGAACGACGGGCTGGTGGAGCAGCCGGGCATGCCCGTACCGGGTGCGTACACCTTCCTCGACCCCTCCGAGAACACCCCGGACGAAGACGATCTGCTGCTCATGCCGGGCGCCCAGGGCGCCTGGACCGAGCCGCAGCCCGGCGTGACCCCGGCACCGCCGGTGGCCGTCCCGGCCCCCGTGCCGGCTGCTCCCGATCCCGCTGCCGCTCCCGGTCTTGCCTCCGTCCAGGCTCCGGTGTCCGGGACGCCCGCGGGCGGGGTGCCCGTCGCGGGGATGCCCGTGGGCGGTCCGGCCGTCGGCGAGGCCGCCGCCGTGCCCGGGCACGCGCCCACGCCCGCTCCCGTCTCCGCGATGCCGGGGGCGCAGGCTCCCGCTGCCGCTCCCGCCGCGGTGCCCTCGGCGGAGGGCCTCGCTCCGCAGCCCGCCCCGGCCGCGCCGGAGCAGTTCGCGCAGCCCGAGCCGATGCCGCAGGCGCCGTACGACCCGCTGACCGGGGAACTGCCCCCGCAGCCGCAGGCCGTCCCGTACGGCATGGCGGACGCCCACGAGGCCGGTGCCCACGAGGCGGGGGGCCGTGACTCGGTCTCCGTCGACCTCGGAGCCGTACGGATGCCGCCGCCCGCTCAGGCGGCCACGGGCCCCGCAGCCATGGCGCAGCCGCCTCGGCGTCCGCTGCACATGGGCCCGCCCGTGCCGGACGCGACCGGAGGCGTGGTGCGTTCCCTGGCAGACCGGGGACCGGCCACGATGGCGCAGCCCATGGCCGCGCCGAACCCGGCGCCCGCGCCGCAGGGGTCGCCCACGGTCGGCCCGGAGTACCTGGACGTGCCGCGAGACGAGGCCGTGGCAGCCGTCGCCGCGCCGGGGCCGCAGTTCGCGGACATTCCGCCGCAGGGCGCCGAACCGTGGTCGTCGGTGCCGGTGCCCCCCGAGCCACAGCAGCCCCAGGCGCCCGTCGCCACCCCCGCAGAAACGGTCGGCCCGGACACAACGGGACAGTTCGTCCCCGTGGAGGGCCCCCTCCCGGTGCCCGAGCACCTGGCCCCGGTCCCCGTGCCCCCGGCAGGCTCCCCCGCACCGGAGGAGCCCGCGCCCCGGATGCCCGCGGGCGAGGGGGAGGCGGCGGCGCCGGAGGCTGCGAGCCCGGAGGCCGCCGTTCCGGAACCGGTCGCCGCTCCGGTCGGGCCGGAGGCCGCGGCAGCGGTTCAGGCCGTGCCCGCCGAGCCCGTGGCCGGTGAACCGGTCGAGGCCGCGCCGGTGGCCCAGCAGGCCGCGCCGGTGGCCCAGCAGGCCGCGCCTGAGCAGGCGGCCGAGCAGCAGGCTCCCGAGCAGGCGGCTCAGCCGGTGACCGCGGCCCCCGCGGAGGCGCCCGCCGCCGCACCGGCCGCCGGTACACCCGCCCCGGGTACGCCGGTCACCCCGCAGGACCCGGCCGTGCAGCCCGGGCTTCAGCCCGAGCCCCAGCCCGTGGCCGCCCAGGAGACCGCGCCCACCGTCCCCGCACCGCGTGACGGCGGCCCCACGGCGGAGGCCCCCGTGCCCGATGCCGCCACGGCACCGGAGCCGGTGGCGGCGGAGGCGCCCGGGGCCGTCGAGTCCCCGGCAGTGCCGCAGGCCGCCGCCGCGGAGCCCGCACCGGCGCCGGAGGTCCGGCCCGGGCCCGCCGCGACGGAGGAGACACCCGCACAGGCTCCCGAGGCCGGGGAGACCGTCCCCCCGGCGGCGGAGGCCGGGGCCGACGGGGCGCCGGCCCCGGTGGAAGCCCCGGAGCAGCCCGCCTCCGGGGCCGAGCCGGCCGGGGTCACGGGTGAGCCCGCCGCGGACACCGCCCCCCTGCCCCCCGCTCCCGGCTACGCCGACGACGAGCGGGAGACGATCATGCGGGTGATGCGGGAGCGCCGCGACATCCGCAACGGCTTCCGCAGCGACCCGATCCCGCACGAGGTACTGCTCCGGGTCCTGGAGGCGGCCCACACGGCGCCGTCCGTGGGCCACTCACAGCCGTGGGACTTCGTCGTCATCCGCTCCGCCGAGACCCGCCGGACGATGCACGAGCTGGCGCAGCGGCAGCGGGAGGCATACGCGAAGTCGCTGCCCAAGGGCCGGGCGAAGCAGTTCAAGGAACTGAAGATCGAGGCCATCCTCGACACCCCGGTGAACATCGTCGTCACCGCAGACCCGACCCGCGGCGGCCGCCACACGCTGGGTCGTCACACACAGCCCCAGATGGCCCCGTACTCGTCGGCGCTCGCCGTCGAGAACCTGTGGCTGGCGGCCCGTGCGGAGGGCCTGGGCGTCGGTTGGGTCAGCTTCTTCGACGAGCGTGAGATGGTCCGTACGCTGGGCCTGCCCGAACACCTGGAAGTCGTCGCCTACCTGTGCGTGGGCTACGTCGACGAGTTCCCGGAGGAGCCGGAGCTGATGCAGGCGGGCTGGTCGAAGCGCCGCCCGCTGTCCTGGGTCGTCCACGAGGAGACGTACGGCCGCCGCGCGCTGCCCGGCGAGGAGCCGCACGACCTGCTCCAGGAGACCATCGCCAACATCCGGCCGCTGGACGCGAAGGCGCTCGGTGAGGCGTGGGAGCGCCAGAAGCGCATGACGAAGCCCGCGGGGGCGCTCGGCATGCTGGAGATCATCTCCGCGCAGCTCTCCGGACTCTCCCGTACCTGTCCGCCGCCCATCCCGGAACCGGCCGCCGTCGCGATCTTCGCCGGCGACCACGGGGTGCACGCGCAGGGCGTCACCGCCTGGCCTCAGGAGGTGACCGGCCAGATGGTCGCCAACTTCCTCGGCGGCGGCGCGGTGTGCAACGCGTTCGCCACGCAGGTGGGCGCGGAGGTCTGTGTCGTGGACGTCGGAGTGGCCGCCGAGCTGCCCGCCACCCCGGGCCTCCTGCCCCGGAAGGTGCGGCCCGGCACGGCCGACTTCACGGCGGGCCCGGCGCTCACCCACGAGGAGGTGCTGGCCGCGATCGAGGTCGGCATCGAAACGGCCCGGGACCTGGTCGCCGCCGGCAACAAGGCGATCCTCACGGGCGAGATGGGCATCGCCAACACGACGGCGTCCGCCGCGATCATCTCGGTCTACACGGGCGTGGACCCGGCCGAGGTGACCGGGCGGGGCACCGGCATCAACGACGAGATGCACGCCCGCAAGGTCGACGTCGTGCGCCGCGCGCTGGAACTCCACCAGCCGGACCCGGCGGACCCGGTCGGCGTCCTCGCGGCGATCGGCGGCCTGGAGCACGCGGCCATGGTCGGGTTCATCCTGGGCGGCGCGTCCATGCGTACACCGGTCCTGCTGGACGGCGTCAGCGCGGGCGCGGCGGCCCTGGTGGCCCGTGCCGTCGCGCCCGAGTCCCTCGCCGCCTGCATCGCGGGCCACCGCAGCGCCGAGCCCGGCCATGTGGCCGCGCTCAACAAGCTGGGCCTCCGCCCGATGGTCGACCTGGACCTCCGCCTCGGCGAGGGCACCGGCGCCCTGCTGGCCCTGCCTCTGGTCCAGAGCGCCGCCCGCGCGATGCACGAGGTCGCCACGTTCGACTCAGCGGGTGTCACCGAGAAGTAGCGTCTGCGGCCCGCCGCGCCGACCGGGCCGCTCCGCTGCGGGCACGCGTTCCTCCTCTCGTGCCGGGGGGTCCCCGAGGTGACGGGGGCCTTCCGGTACGACCCACGCCGGGAGCCCGGGCACAGCGGGGAGGCGGCGCCGTGGCCGAAGAACGTGTGCCCGGCTCGCACCTCTCACGCTGCGCGCCCTCCCGGGGCGTGTGGGCCGGTGCCGTCTCGGGGGATCAGCTCCTCGCGACGGCCCGTGCGCGTGCGGGGCTCCTGGCGGATGGCCGCCGTCGCGGCGACCGGCCGTCCCGGGGGCCGCGGGCCGGTGCGGTAGCGCGTGCTCCGGCGCCGTGCGCCACCCCGCTGCCGCCGTGTGCGGGCCGGACCCGAGGACCGGGTCCGGACCTGCGGGCGTGACGCGATCAACGGGCTCCGGGGGCCGAGGCCCAGGCCCCCGCCCCGTATCGTGGTCGCCAGCGCGAGCACTGCCGCCGCCCCCTCACCAGCCACTTCACCGCCGCAGTGGCCCCGCCCACCCGCCGAGGAGACCACACCGCCATGGCCGGTAACGCCGAGCAGCCCGCCTATCCCGTCGGACTCCGCCTCTCCGGGCGCCGGGTCGTCGTCATCG
Organism: Streptomyces sp. MUM 203J; assembly: GCF_022414595.1. GTDB lineage: Bacteria > Actinomycetota > Actinomycetes > Streptomycetales > Streptomycetaceae > Streptomyces. The sequence continues at coordinate 6,658 of NZ_JADWYO010000021.1, forward strand.
GCGGCGGCCAGGTCGCCCAGCGCCGCCTGCCCGCCCTGATCGCCGCAGGCGCGGACATCACTCTCGTCTCGCCGTCCGCCACCGCCTCCGTGGAGGCCATGGCCGAGGCCGGCGAGATCCGCTGGGAGCGCCGCCGCTACGAGGAGGGCGATCTCCAGGACGCCTGGTACGCCCTCATCGCCACCCCCGACACCGAGGCCAACACCCGCGCCTCCGCCGAGGCCGAACGCACCAGGACCTGGTGCGTTCGCTCCGACGACGCCGAGGCCGCCACCGCCTGGACCCCGGCGACCGGTCGCATCGAGGGCGTCACGGTCGCGGTCCTCACCGGCAACGACCCGCGCCGCTCCGCCGCCGTCCGCGACGCGATCGTGGAGGGCCTGCGCGACGGCAGCCTCGCGGCGCCCGCGCACCGCTCCCGTACCCCCTTCGTCGCCCTGGTCGGCGGCGGGCCCGGGGACCCGGACCTCATCACCGTCCGGGGCCGTCGCCTCCTCGCGGAGGCGGACGTCGTCATCGCGGACCGCCTCGGCCCCCGCGACCTCCTCGACGAACTGCCCCCGCACGTCGAGGTCATCGACGCCGCGAAGATCCCGTACGGCCGCTTCATGGCCCAGGAGGCCATCAACAACGCCCTGATCGAGCACGCCGAGCAGGGCAGGTCCGTCGTCCGGCTCAAGGGCGGCGACCCGTTCGTGTTCGGCCGGGGCATGGAGGAGGCGCAGGCGCTCGCCGCCGCCGGCATCCCCTGCACGGTCGTCCCGGGCATCTCCAGCTCCATCTCGGTGCCCGGCGCCGTCGGTATCCCCGTGACGCACCGCGGCGTTGCCCACGAGTTCACCGTGGTCAGCGGTCATGTCGCACCCGACGACCCGCGCTCCCTCGTCGACTGGGCGTCACTGGCGAAGCTGCGCGGCACGCTCGTGATCCTCATGGGCGTCGACAAGATCGGGAAGATCGCGGAGGCCCTGATCGCCCACGGCAAGGCTCCGGACACTCCGCTCGCCCTCGTCCAGGAGGGCACCACGTCCGCCCAGCGCCGCGTGGACGCCACCCTCGCGACGGTCGCGGAGACGGTCCGGGCCGAAGATGTCCGCCCGCCCGCCGTGATCGTCATCGGGGACGTCGTCCACGAGAACCCGCAGAAGCAGAAGTAGGGACACCGACACCCGTGGCCGAGCTGATCACCGTCGACGATCCGACCGACCCCCGCCTGCACGACTACACGGGCCTCACGGACGTCGAACTGCGCCGCAGACGCGAGCCCGAGGAGGGGCTGTTCATCGCTGAGGGCGAGAAGGTGATCCGCCGGGCCCTGGACGGCGGCTACGCCATGCGGTCGATGCTGCTGTCGGCCAAGTGGGTGGATGCCCTGCGCGATGTCATCGACGCCTCCGACGCCCCGGTGTACGTGGTGACGCCCGCCCTCGCGGAGCAGGTCACCGGCTACCACGTGCACCGGGGCGCCCTCGCCTCGATGGCCCGCACCTCCCTCCCCGACGCCCGGGACCTGCTCCGTACGGCCCGCCGCGTCGCCGTGATGGAGGCCGTCAACGACCACACCAACATCGGCGCCGTCTTCCGCAGCGCCGCCGCCCTCGGCATGGACGCCGTGCTGCTGTCGCCGGACTGCGCCGACCCGCTGTACCGGCGGTCGGTGAAGGTGTCGATGGGCGCCGTCTTCTCCGTGCCCTACGCCCGCCTCGACAGCTGGCCCCGGGACCTGGACGCCGTACGGGAGGCGGGCTTCCGGCTGCTCGCCCTCACCCCGGACGCCCGCGCCACCACCATGGACGAGGCGGCCCCGCACCGCATGGAGCGGGTGGCACTGATGCTGGGCGCGGAGGGCTCGGGCCTGTCGGAGCGGGCGCTGAAGGCCGCCGACACCTGGGTCCGTATCCCCATGGCGCACGGGGTGGACTCCCTGAACGTGGGCGCCGCCGCAGCGGTCGCCTTCTACGCGGTGACGGCGGGCCGCCCGCAGGACTGAACCGGCAGGGGTTCAGCCCTGGAGGGCCTGCGCCCCCGCGATGCCCAGCAGCACGATCAGCGTCACCACGACGAAGACGAACAGCCGCTGGCGCAGCAGCCGGGGGTTGGCGGGCCTGCGCAGTCCGGACGTGGTCCCGGTCCCGGTACCGGTGCCGGACCGCCGGGAGCCGGTGCGGGAACCGGCGGAGGACCCGTGCGGGGCGCCGCTCCGGGACCCGCCCGTGTGCGGCCCGGCCCCCGCGCGGGACGCGGGACGCGGGACGGGAGTGCGCAGCGTACGGCGCTGGGCGCCGCGCTCCCCGCGCGGCTCGGCCGCCCGTTGCTCGGGCCGCTGGTCCGTCCTCTGCTCGCCCCGGTGCTCGGCACGGTCCGGCGCGCTCCGCCCGGTGGTCCGCTCCGTGTACTTCTCCGTCGGCCGTACAGGCGACCGCTCGCGCCCCGCATGCCCCGCGCGGGATCCGGCGGGGCCGCCTCGCTGGGAGGCCGTGACCCGCTCGGTCCGCACCGCGGCGGCACCGCGCCCGGTCTCCGGCAGTCCCTGCGCCTCGCGCGCGGCGATCTCCTTCAGCCGCAGCGCCAGCTGCAGCGTGCTGGGGCGTTCCTCCGGCTCCTTCGCCAGACAGGCGCGCAACAGCGGCGCCAACGCGTCCGGCACCCCCGTCAGCAGCGGCTCCTCGTGGACCACCCGGTACAGCAGCACCTCCGAGCTGCCGTGGCCGAACGGCGAGTCGCCCATCCCCGCGTACGCCAGCGTGGCCCCCAGCGCGAACACGTCCGTCGCGGGGGTGACCGCGGCACCCCGCACCTGTTCGGGCGCCAGGAAACCGGGGGAGCCCACCGCCGTTCCGACGTGCGTCAGAGTCGACGCGCCGGTCGCCCAGGCGATGCCGAAGTCGATGATCCTCGGCCCCTTGGGCGACAGCAGGATGTTCGACGGCTTCAGGTCCCGGTGCACGACCCCCGCCTCGTGCACGGCGACGAGCCCTTCCGCGAGCGCCGCCCCGATCGCGGCGACGTCGGCCGCGCCCAGCGGCCCCTCCTCCGCGATCTTGTCGTGCAGCGAGGGGCCCGGCACGTACTGGGTGGCGAACCAGGGCCGCTCGGCCTCCAGGTCGGCCGCCACCAGCCGCGCCGTACAGCCGCCGCGGATCCGCCGCGCGGCGGACACCTCCCGGGCGAAGCGCGACCGGAACTCCTGGTCCTCGGCGAGATCCGGCCGGATCACCTTCAGCGCGACCCGCTGCCCGCGCCGGTCGGAGCCCAGGTAGACGACCCCCATCCCGCCCGCGCCGAGCCGCCGGTGCAGCCTGAACGAGCCGACGACACGCGGGTCCTCGCGCCGGAGCCGCATCATCGCCATGTCCGTCCCCTACCTGCCGTGGGAAGCCCCCCACCCCGCTGCCGCGGTCCACTTGATGCCGCCCAGCTTACGTATCCGGGACCCGCCGCGCTCATAGGCCGCGCCCTCCCGCCCGGTCGATTGTCAGTGCTGGGCACCCGCCCTGAGGCCGTCTCACCAACCGCCGCCCCAAGGGCCCATGGCGTCACCGGGACCTCAAGCCCCTTGTGCCGAAAGCCTCTTGGGGCACTTCTTGTCCTGAACGGCCGCCGGGCGGTGCGGGGGAGACATACGTGAGCGAAGTCACCACCGCCCCACCCGGGACGCGGGTCCCTCGTCGGCCCCTCCGGGAAGACCCTCAGCGCCCCGCCGTGCGTCTCCAACCAGGGGAGTACGCGACCCGCCGCCGCGTCCTCCTGGAGGAGGCCCGGCAATGGGTACGCGGGCATGACGCCCCGGGGCCCGGGCTTCCCTAGTGTTGAGGACAAGCGGTGGGTGCGGCACTCGTCCCCCGAGGTCACGCGCCCACCGCATCACCGACCACAGGGGAGGAGCCATGGCGGACACGGCATCGCGGACGCTGATCCGCACGCGAGGGCGCATGACGTCACTCGCCGCGTTCGGCGTCCGACCGTCGGGCCGGCGGCATCCGCTGGTGGCGACGGCCATGGTCCTCCCCCTGGCCACGCTCCTGGTCGTCGTGTTCGGCGGCTGGGAGGCGGTGGTGACACAGGCGTCGTCCGTGGGCGTGATGCTGGGGCGCTGAGCGGGCGCCCCGGACCCGGGAGAGCGGCCCGGGTCGGGGACATCCGGCCAACCCCGTGGGGACGGGGGTGCGGCGGACGGCAGAGGCGGCCGGTCAGCTGGGGAGCTGACCGGCCGCCTTTCTGCTGCGGCTCGCCTCTGCTGTGGTCCGGTCCTGCTGTGGTCCGGTTCTGCACGAAGAAGCCCCGGCCGCACAAGGCGGCCGGGGCTTCCGGCGGTGGACGATACTGGGATTGAACCAGTGACCTCTTCCGTGTCAGGGAAGCGCTCTCCCGCTGAGCTAATCGTCCTTGGAGGTGGAGACGGGATTTGAACCCGTGTAGACGGCTTTGCAGGCCGTTGCCTCGCCTCTCGGCCACTCCACCCGGAGCGCAGGGGGTCTCGGGAAGATCCCCCACATCGAGCGGACGACGAGATTCGAACTCGCGACCCTCACCTTGGCAAGGTGATGCTCTACCAACTGAGCCACGTCCGCTTGTCGTTTCCGTTCCGCTTCCGCGTCCCGGCGACGTGTTGAACTCTAGCGGATTCCTGGGCCAGTACAAAAACGCGTTTCCGCAGCGTGCTGGCCACCCCCCTCCCGGGGCCCGCCCTCCGGCTTCTCCGGCGCCGACGGGCGAGAGCCGCGCGGCCCCCGCGGGCCTACACTCGCATCCGTGCACGACCTCGCTCCTCTGGCCCGCTTCGGCGGCCTTCTCGCGACCGACCTGCGGGACGTCACCAGTGACCCGGAGGCCCTCGACTCCTCCGGCTTCTGGGCCGTCGCCGCCGACTTCGAGGGCCGCCTCACCTGCGCCCGCTTCGGTGACGTCCGCCCCGCCCCGGTCCCCGCGCCCGTCCCCGGCCGCTGGCAGGGCCCCGCGGCCGACGCCTGGACGTCGTCCCTGGACCACGCCGCGTACACCGCCGGCGTACGGCGCATCCGAGAGCACATCGCGGCCGGCGAGGTCTACCAGGCCAACCTGTGCCGCGTCCTCTCCGCGCCCCTCCCGCCCGGCGCCCTCGCCACGGCCGACGTGGACGCGCTCACCGCCCTGCTCGCGCGCGGCAACCCCGCCCCGTACGCAGGAACGATCCGCCTGCCCGCGCACGGCGTGGAGATCGCCACCGCATCCCCCGAGCTGTACCTGCGGCGCGACGACCGCACCGTCGAGTCGGGGCCCATCAAGGGCACCGGCAGGACCGCCGAGGACCTGCTGCCCAAGGACCACGCCGAGAACGTGATGATCGTCGACCTGGTCCGCAACGACCTGGGCCGGGTCTGCGCCACCGGCACGGTCACCGTCCCCGAGCTGTGCGCCGTCGAGCCCCACCCCGGTCTCGTGCACCTCGTGTCCACCGTGCGCGGCGAGCTCGCCCCCGGCGAGGGCTGGGCGGGGCTGCTGCGCGCCACTTTCCCGCCGGGCTCCGTCACCGGTGCCCCGAAGTCCAGCGCCCTGCGGATCATCGAGGCGCTGGAGACCGCGCCGCGCGGCCCGTACTGCGGCGGCCTCGGCTGGGTCGACGCCGACCGCCGCACCGGCGGGCTGGCCGTCGGCATACGCACCTTCTGGCTCGACCGGCCAGCCGGCCTCCTGCGCTTCGGCACGGGCGCCGGCATCACCTGGGGCTCCGACCCCGAGCGGGAGTGGCAGGAGACCGAACTCAAGGCGAGCCGCCTGCTGGCGGTAGCGTCGGGCGCGTACGAACGGGGCCTCCACGAGGCGAGCGGAAGGGCCATCTGAAGATGAAGCTGTGGGTCAACGGCGAACTGCGTGACGCGGACACCGCGAGCATCTCCGTGCTGGACCACGGGCTGACCGTGGGCGACGGCGTCTTCGAGACCGTGAAGGCGGTCGACGGCCGTCTCTTCGCCCTGGAGCCTCATCTCGACCGGCTCGTCCGCTCCGCCCGCGGCCTCGGCCTGCCCGACCCGGACCTGGACGAGGTCCGCCGCGCCTGCCGCGCCGTCGCGGCGGCCAACCCGATGCCCCTCGGCCGCCTCCGGGTCACCTACACCGGCGGCCTGTCCCCCCTCGGCTCCGAGCGGGGCGCCGACGGCCCGACCCTCGTCGTCGCTCTCGGTGAGGCCGCCCGCCGTCCCGACAGCACCGCCGTCGTCACCGTGCCCTGGCCCCGCAACGAGCGCGGGGCCCTCTCCGGGCTGAAGACCACCTCCTACGCGGAGAACGTCGTCGCCCTCGCCCGGGCCCACCGCCAGGGCGCTTCCGAGGCACTCTTCGGCAACACCGTCGGACAGCTCTGCGAAGGCACCGGCTCCAACGTGTTCGTCGTGCTCGACGGCCGCATCCACACCCCGCCGCTCGCCTCCGGCTGCCTCGCGGGCATCACCCGCCGGTTCGCCGTCGAGTGGACCGGCGCCGAGGAGACCGACCTGCCCCTGGACGTGCTGGAACACGCCGAGGAGATCTTCCTGACCTCCACGCTCCGCGACATCCAGGCCGTCCACCGCGTCGACGGCCGGGAGCTGCCCGGCGCGCCCGGCCCGGTCACCGCCAAGGCCATGCGCGTCTTCGAGGAGCGCGCCGCCGCCGCACTCTGACCCGCCTGCCGCCGCCCGCCTGTTCGGGCGCGCCCGGGTGGGTAGGAAACGGGTGATGACCACCACCCTGCGGCCGACCGGGCCGCTTCAGCAGTCCGCCGACGGCACGCTGTCCCGCGCCTACGAGGTGTGCGTCAACAGCCGGCCCGTCGGAGCCGTCCGCGTCGCGACCGCCCCCGGCTTCGGGCGTGCCCTCGGCACGATCAGCGATCTGCGCATCGACGACGCCGACCGCAGGCGCGGCCGCGGCACGGTCGCCGCGCTCGCCGCCGAGGAGGTGCTGCGCGGCTGGCGCTGCCGGCTGGTCCGTGTCTCCGTCCCGGCCGAAGCCGCCGTCGCCCTGCGTCTCGCCACCGCACTCGGCTACACGGAGCGGGGCCGCACCATGACCCGAGCCCTGGCCGAGGGCGCTGCACCCGGGGAGCCGGGGGCGCCGGGGCAGGAGACGGCCGTCCGGCCGATGCGGGACGAGGAGTACGAGCCGTGGTGGACGGCTGCCGAGGACGCGTACGTACGAGTCTGGGGCGCGCGCGGCATAGCCGGGGACACGGCCCGCGCCAAGGCCCGCGCCGACCGGGCGCGGCTGCTGCCGGACGGGCTCGCCTCACGGGGCACCCGGCTGTATGTGGCCGAGGCGGCGGACGGGGCGCCCGTGGGGCACCTGTGGCTGGGGCTGGGCCCCGCCGCGTACGTCTGGGACGTCGAGATGGCGGCGGGGCGGCGGGGCGAGGGCCACGGCCGGGCCCTGATGCGGCACGCCGAGCGGACCGCCCGGGAAGCCGGCGCCGACACGATCAGCCTGCACGTCTTCAGTGATAACACCCCGGCCCTGAGGCTGTACGAGTCCCTCGGCTACCGCACCACGCACATCCAGCTCGACAAGCGGCTGTACTGACCTCGCGGGCTCAGGAGGCGGCGAGCAGCCGGTCCGCGATCTCCTCGATCCGGGCCCGCAGCCCCTCCTGGCTCTTCCCGCCGTCCAGCCGCTCGCCGCCGATCATGTACGTGGGCGTGCCGGTGACCCCCAGGGCCTTGCCCTCCGCCTGGTCGGCGTCGACGATCAGCAGATGCCGCCCGTCGATCAGGGCGGTGTCGAACTCCTCCGCGTCCAGGCCCAGTTCCCGCGCCACCTCCAGCAGCACCGGCTCGCCCTTCGTGTCCAGGTCCGCCACCCGGGCGAGGACGGCTTCCACGTACGCCCAGCCCTTCCCCTGATCCAGGGCCTCCTCGGCGGCCTGGGCCGCGGCGTAGGCGTGCTTGTGCTTCTCCAGCGGGAAGTGCCGCAGCCGCAGCTCCAGCCGGTCCCCGTAACGCTCCCGCAGGGAGCGCAGGTCCTCCAGCGCGGTCCGGCAGTCCGGGCACTGCAGTTCGCACCAGACGTCGAGGACGACGGGCCGGGCGGAGGGGGCGGCGGGGGTGCTGGAGTCGCTCATGGGGCTCAGTCTTCCAGCCCGCCCGCCACCGTCCCAATCCGCGACGTCGAGCGTGGGACCTGGGAAGGAGGCGGCCCCGGAGATCACCCGGAGATCAGCCGGGCGGGGGCGTGCGTCATGGCCTTCGGGCGGGTGGGCGAGGCAGGATGGAAGGGACGCGACGCCCACGGCTGGAGGACCGGATGCTTGCCGAGACCATTTGCTCCGCGGTGTCCGCGGCCGGACTGGGCGTCGCGGCGATCACTGCGTACCGCCGGCGCTTCCTGGCCGCGTTCCGGGTCGCCGCGTACGCGCTCGTGCCGCTGGGCCTGGTGATGACCGGGGCCGTCCAGTGGCTGGCCGACACCGCCTTCAGTCCGTTGGCCTGGGGCGGTTTCGTGGTGCTCGGCCTCGCGTGGCTGCTCTTCGTCACGACCCGGGCCGTCGAGCGGCGCCGGGCGGGGGCCGCGGACGCGGAGGGCGGCGCCGCCGTCGCGGGGGCACCCACCCGGGGCGCCGTCGCACCGCGCGCGGGCGGGCCGTCCCTGGAGGCCGGCAAGCGCCGCACGAAGAAGGGCGGGCAGTCCGAGCCTGCCGACGACTTCAGCGACATCGAGGCCATCCTCAAGAAGCACGGCATCTGAGTCCGGGGGTCCCACCGGTGGCGCTCCCGTGCGGCGGCGTGGGGTGGCGCGAGGGGTGGCGGTAGGGGGCGTCGGCACGGCGATCGTCGGGGAATTGCGGGAACTGCCCTTTTTGTGTGGGCTGTTGGCGGATCGTAGGGCCCTGGTCTGCGCCATGATCGGCCCCGAGATGCTCGACACGACAGGGGGACAGACCCCCGCCCACGCCACCGAAGAACCGCGCGGCTGCCTTTTCGCGCTGTCCCAGCCACCGCTCATGATCTTCCTGGGGGTGATCGGCCTCCTGCTGCTGATCGCGTCCGTCCACGACCTGTTCCTGCTGTGAGCGCCGCCCGCACGCCGCGTCAGCGGGCAGCCGCCGCCTCCTTGCGGCGCGCCCGGTACGCCGCCACATGCAGCCGGTTGCCGCAGGTGCGGCTGTCGCAGTAGCGGCGCGAGCGGTTGCGGGACAGGTCCACGAACGCCCGCCCGCAGTCCGGCGCCTCACACCGGCGCAGCCGCTCCCGCTCGCCCGCCACCAGGATGAACGCCAGCGCCATCCCGCAGTCCGCGGCCAGATGGTCCGCGACGGACGCGCCCGGCGCGAAGTAGTGCACATGCCAGTCGTAGCCGTCGTGGTCGGTGAGCTGCGGCGTCGTCCCGGCCGCGGCCACCAGCTGGTTGATCAGCCCTGCTGCCGTCCGCGCGTCCGGTGCTCCGAACACGTCGGTGAACCGGCCCCGCACCTCCCGCACCGCCCGTAGATCCCGCTCGTCGAGTTCGCCGACGTCGCTGATCTGGTGGCTCTCGACGAAGGCGTACAGCGAAGGGACATCGCCCAGCTCCTCGCCGTGCCCTCCCTCCGGTGCGGTGTTCATCAGGTCCACGACCGTGTCGAGGGCGGTCCGGGTGTCGTGGGGGATCAGCACGATTCACTCCCTGGCCTGCCGGCGGGCGGGCGCCCACCGGATTCCGCAGACTCTAGCGGCTCGCTCCGGCGAGCCCGAGGGCCGCCCGCCGGGGCGGCCGGGGCGACGTGCGAGGGTGCAAGGGGCATGCGGGGCGCACGGCACGCAGAAGGGCGCCGTCACCGCGCTGTACCGCGGTGACGGCGCCCTTCGTCGGCTGGTGGGCGCCCTGCCGGCCTCACGGCCACGGGAGGGCGCCCCGGCGCCGTCGCCCCGAGTCGGACGGCGCCGCGTGGCTCCGGCATCCGGTCAGCTTTCGGCCAGGATGTGCGAGAGCTCCGTGTCGAGATCGAAGTGTCGGTGTTCGGTGCCGGGTGGCACCGCCGCGTCGGTCCGCTTCAGGAACGACTCCAGGGCCCGCGCCGGGGCCTCCAGCAGGGCCTCGCCCTCCGGTGAGCTGAGGGCGATGCAGACGACGCCCTGACCGTGGCTGCGAGACGGCCAGACTCGGACGTCGCCCGTACCGGTGGGCCGGTGCAGGCCCTCTGCGAGAAGATCGCGGGCGAAGACCCACTCGACGGTCTCCTCGGCTCCGGTGTGGAAGGTGGCGTGCACGGCATAGGGGTCGGCCGTGTCATACCGCAGGCCCGCCGGGACAGGCAGGGAAGACTCGCTCGATACAACGAGGCGCAGGTGCAGCTCGCAGCTGACCGTGGTGTTCATAAGCGCCATGGCCTTTCGCTCAGTGTGCGCTCGGGGATTCGCACGTCGGCGAAATCGACATCCCACCTATGGTGCCGTTGTAAACCCCTCTGACCTATTTGTGCCGCTTGGGGTACCTCAAATGGCGGCACGTAACCGGCGGTTATAGGTCGTTTTCGGTTTCTCGCGAGTGGCTCTCGGGCGGGGTAGGTTGGGCCCTATGAGCGCGGAGAGTGACGAGCGAAGGAAGACCCCCGCCGCCCCGGCCGGCCACGCGGGCGCCCCCGTGGGCTTCAGGCCCGCCCCGCGGCCGGGGCGGCTCGCCACCACCGCCCCCCGCATGGGTGCGGGCGGCACCCCGGAGGGCGGCGCGCCCGGCACCCCCGATGCGGAGTCCGGCGGCGAGAAGCAGGAGCGGCCCCTGGGCTCCCGGGCGCCCGCCTTCGTCAAGGCCAGCCGGCCCCTGCACCTCACCTGGCAGGTGGGGGTCTTCCTTATCGGGCTCGCCGTGGTCGTCCTCGGCGTGATCATGCTGCCGCTGCCCGGTCCCGGCTGGGTCGTGATCTTCGGCGGCATGGCCATCTGGGCCACCGAGTTCATCTGGGCCCAGCTCGTCCTGCGCTGGACCAAGCGCAAGGTCACCGAAGCCGCCCAGCGCGCACTCGACCCCCGGGTCCGGCGCCGCAACATGATCCTCACCGCGATCGGACTGCTCGTCATCGGAGCCCTGGTCGCCGTGTACCTGTGGAACTTCGGGTTCGTCATGCCGTGGACGATCGACCGCTGACCCGTCCCCACCGCCTGCCCCCGTCAGAAGCACCCGCTGACATGCGGTAATGTTTGCCGTGCGCCCGGGCGATTAGCTCAGCGGGAGAGCGCTTCGTTCACACCGAAGAGGTCACTGGTTCGATCCCAGTATCGCCCACCACCCGGCCGGAGGCCCGGGGACCATACGGTCCCCGGGCCTCCGGCGTTCCGGCCCCGGGGGGTGCGAGGGCGGCCGGGTGTCCAGGGGGCGCCCCGGACACCGCACTCACCGCATCCGCCCCACCGCCTCCCGCATGCGCCGTACATCCCGCATCCGCCGCTCGTAGGTCGCACCCACCGCCAGCAGCAGCACCCCCGCCAGCGCCGGCGGCAGCCACCGCGGCAGCACGCCCACCACCTGCGCCACATACGGTGCCAGTTCGTGCGACGCCACCAGCGCCAGCACCGCCCCGCCCAGTACCAGCGGCGCCCGCAACCGCAGCCGCGCCCCCGCCAGCGTCACGCCCAGCGCCACAAGCCCCAGCAGCAGCGGGCGTACCCAGCCCGGGTCGCCCCACGCCGCCCACAGGCTCGGCAGCAGACCGGCACCCAGCCCCGGACCGTACGCCGACCAGGATCCCACCGCGGGATCACGGCGCACCCGCAGCGCACCCACCACCAGCGCGGGCACCGCCACCGGCAGCGCGTACGCCTCCGGTACCGCGACCTCCCACACCGCCAGCCGCACCCATGTCGCCGCCAGGAACAGCGCCGCCGCCACCGGCCCCGCCACCCGCCGCCGCTCCACCCGCAGAGCCGTACCCGCCGCGAGCACCCCGCACAGGCCCAGCACCAGGGCCAGCACCGCGGGCCGCGCCACCGCGAGCCCCACCGACACCACACCCACCGCGGCACCGGTCAGCTCCACCGGTGCCCCCGCAGGACCGAGCCGGAACCTCCCCCGGGCCTTCGAGGGTGCCCGAGCAGGGGGAACGCCCATCCCCAGCAGGGCCGTCGCTCCCGGCACCACCAGCAGCGCCAACGCCACCCCATGCGCCGGCCGTCCCGCCGCCACCGCACCAGCACCCACGAACCCGGCCCACGCCAGCACCGCCGCACACGCCGAACCGGCCCGCAGCCACCCGCGCTCCCCGCCCGCCGACACCGCCGCACCGGTGAACAGCACACCCAGCACGCCCAGCACCGACAGCGTCGCCGTCTCGGTCGCCAGCCCCAGCGCCACCAGGGCCGAAGCAGCCGCCACCGCGCACCCCGCACCCGTGCCCGCAGCCGCCGCGCGTCCGGCGCCCGTGCCCGTGCCCGCGGTCCCGGGCGCCTCCGGCAGCCCCACGACGACGACCCCCGGGCGGACCGCCACCGCCAGCAGCGCCGCGGTCACCAGTGACTGCGCCCCCAGCATCACCCCGTACGGGGACCCGGCCGCCACCGGCAGCACGAAGCCCGTCAGCGCCCCCAGCCCCAACGCCCCACAGCGCGCAGCCACCGCACACCCCCACCCCTTCGGCCCGCCCGCCCGGGCCCCCACGACCGAGGCGGACAACAACACCCCGGCCACCAGCAGCACCGCCACCACCGCGGGCCACGGACCCCCCGAGCCCGACGGCGCCACACCCGACCACAGCTCGGGCACCCGCACCACCAGCGCGCCCAGCAGCCACGGAACCGCCCCCAGCAGCCCCAGCCCCAGCACACCCGACGACGCCCAGGCCAGCCCACGACGCACGGCGACCGGAACCACCCGGGCCCCGGGTCCCACCCCCACGGCCGCGATCAGCGCCACGGCACACGCCAGGTGTCCGACCGCCGCCCACTCGCCCGGCAGCACCTCCCGCAGCAGCCCGCCCCACGCCGCCACCGCGACCAGACCCGCCACCACCGCGCACGCCCGGGCCGCCACACCGCCGACCCGCCAGGCGACCGCCAGCCAGAGCACCGCACCCGCCGCCAGCAGTGCCGCGGGCTCCACACCCCCGGCCGCCACGGACACCGACGCCCCGGTCAGCACCGCACCTCCGCCCGTCACCCCGGCCGCCACCCACGCGGCCACCCGCACCCGCACCGGCCGCACCGTCACCGCCAGCGCCGCGTCCGCCGCACCGGTCACCAGCAGCGCCCACGCCACCGCCGACGCGTCACCGTCCGCGGCCAGCACCCCGAGCAGCACCGGCAGTTGCCCCGCCACCACCGCCGACGGCAACGGCACCCGCAGACCGGCCAGCGCCGCGCCGTACCCGGCCCACACCGCACAGAGCAGCGCCGCCGCCACCGCCGCGTACCCCGTGCCACCCCATGCCCACGGCTCCGCCACCAGATACAGCGCCAACGCGTCCAGCACCGTCAGGACCAGGGCCAGTGCCGCCACCGTCTCCGCCGTCGCCCCGAGCCCCCGCCGCACCAGCGTCACCGGCACGGCCAGTGCCGCCACAGTCACCGCCGTCAGGACGGCCGCACGGCCGCCGATGCCCAGGCTCCCCCAGCTGACGAGCGTGAACGCCAGCGCCGCGATCACCAGCAGCACCCCGCCCAGCGTCAGCAGCACCGTCCGCACACCCCACACGGACGCCTCCCGCACGGGCCCCGGATCCTTCGGCCCCGGTGCCGCGGCCACCCACGGAGACCTCGCGGTCGACACACTCACCAGCCACGCCCGGCGCGCCAGCAGCCACGACCGGCGCGCCTCCAGCTGAGCCAGCTCACGATCGATCAGGACCAGCTCTTCGGCCGGCGAAGGCACAGGTACGGTTCCCATACCGCGCAGTGTGGGACCCGCCACGGCCTCGCGGTATGGGCGCGGGTACTCAGATCCGGCGCCGATCCGTGTGAGTACCACCTCGTGCCCGCACAGCGGGCACACTCCCCGCATGGACTGGAACCACTACCGCTTCCGCAGTCTCTGGGACCTTCCCGCGCCCCCTGACGCCGTCTACGCGGTGCTCGAAGCGCCCGAGGGCTACCCCCTCTGGTGGCCCCACGTGCGCGCCGTCACCCGCCTCGACGCGCACAGCGCCACCGCCCGCATCCGCGCCTTCCTTCCGTACACCCTCGACCTCACCCTCACCGCGCGCCGCCGCGACCCCGCCGCCCGGGTCCTCGAGACCACCCTCACCGGAGACCTCGAAGGCTGGGCCCGCTGGACCCTCACCAGCCTCGGCCCCCGTCGCACCCACGCCCTCTACGAACAGGACGTCCATGTACGCAGCCCCCTGCTGCGCCGGCTCGCCGTGCCGGGACGCCCGCTCCTCCGCGCCAACCACACGCTGATGATGCGTGCCGGGCAACGCGGCCTCACCGCACACCTGAAGGCGGTTTGAACGGAGCCCGCCGGGACCTGTATGGTTCAGTGCGTTCCCGGGCGATTAGCTCAGCGGGAGAGCGCTTCGTTCACACCGAAGAGGTCACTGGTTCGATCCCAGTATCGCCCACCGTCGCGAAGGCCGGTCCGTACACACAAGCGGACCGGCCTTCGTCGTGTCCGCGTACGGCAGCCCTTCGAGCGTACGGCTCCTCACGCCGCCGCCGCGGGCTGGTCCGGGCGCAGCGGCCACGCCGGATCGACCGATTCCTCCTGGCCGTTCCGCGCGAACCACGCCTGCAGCCCCCGTGCCTGCGCCGCGTGCCACACCGCCTGCCGGGTGTGCAGCTCCGCCACCGACAGCTCCTCCAGCCGGTCCGCGAAGCACCGCCCCACCGCCCGTACGACATCCAGCGCCGCCACCGCGTCGGCCGCCGCGTCATGCGCCCCGTCCAGCACCACCTCGTAGTGCGCGCACAGGTCCGTCAGCGTGCGGCGCCCCTTGCGATACCGGTCCAGGTGCTTGTCCAGCACCCTCGGATCCAGTACGCACAGCGACACGTTCTGCAGATACCGTGCCAGCGACGACGCGCGGTGCCTCCGCAACTCCCGGTCCAGCAGGGTGAGGTCGAACGGCGCGTTCATCACCACCAACGGCCGCCCCGCCGCACACTGCTCCGCCAGCAGCCGGGCTATCTCCTCCACCACCGGCGCCGGCCACCGCCCGTTCCGCTGCACGTGCTCGTCCGTCAGGCCGTGCACGTCCGTCGCCGCGCGCGGTACCGGAATCCCCGGGTTGACCAGCCACCGCGTCGTACGCGGCCGCGCGCCCGCGCAGTCCTGCACCACCACCGCCGCCGAGACGATCCGGTCCCGCTCGACGTCCACTCCGGTCGTCTCCGTGTCGAAAGCCGCCAAGGGCCCCTCATACCAGCGCGCCATACCCCGAACTCCTCGTACA
Source organism: Streptomyces sp. MUM 203J (assembly GCF_022414595.1). Taxonomy (GTDB): domain Bacteria; phylum Actinomycetota; class Actinomycetes; order Streptomycetales; family Streptomycetaceae; genus Streptomyces. The sequence goes on from NZ_JADWYO010000021.1 coordinate 21,962, forward strand.
TCACCGGCAGATGGACCGATCCCCGGCCCGAAGCGGTGATACCCGGACCGTTTGCCCTGTACGCCGCCCGGTCACAACAGACGTGAGGGCAACAGACGTGAGAGCCCGTTCAACTGACGCACAGCCAGCCCGGAAGGCACGAAGAGCCATGGCGCTCGCGGCCCAACCCGACCCCGCAGCCCCGCAGATCCCCCGCATCCCGGCGGCACGCGGCGGCCTCGCCACCACCGCCTGCATGGAAACCCTCCAGGTCGGCTACCTCCACGCCGTGGCCGCCGCAGCGGGCTGCACCCTGTCCCAGCCCTTCCCCGACAACGGCATCGACTGGCACCTCAGCCACAGTGCCCCCGGCCACACCGTCGACGACGAAGTCACCATCAAGATCCAGCTCAAGGCCACCCACCAGATCCCCCCGCGCCCCCCGGGCCCCACCTTCCCCTTCACCCTCGACAACGGACACCTCGCCAAACTCGCCCGCACCCCCGTCGCCGTCCACAAGATCCTCGTCGTGATGCTCGTCCCCCGCACCCAGGACGACTGGCTCCGCGCCCACCACGACCGGCTCGACCTGCGCCACTGCTGCTACTGGACCAACCTCGCCGGCCACCCCGTCACCGGCCGCCACCGCACCACCGTCCGTATCCCCACGTCACGGATCTTCGACGACCGGGCCCTCTGCGGAATCATGGCCCGCGTCGGGACGGGAGGGACTCCCTGATGCACCACCGACCCACCGACGGCACGGGTGCGGACGCCGCGGCCCCCGGTTCCGTCGACCCGCGCGTGCTCGGCGCCCTCCTCCACCGGCACGGCTGGCACCCTCATGGCAGCCCCGCAGGCCCCTGCACCCGCTGGACCCCACCCGTCCCCGGCACCACCCCCACCAGCCTCCTCATCCCCACCAGCCGCACCTACCCCGACGCCGACGACCTCCTCACCGATGCCCTCAGGGCCCTCACCCGCAGCACCACCCCCTCCGCACGCGACATCCTCACCAGCCTCGCCACCCCCAGCGACGAGATCCGGTGGACCCGCCACACCACCGCACCCGCCCCACCAGCCGACGCCACCCCCTGGACCGGCCACGACCACCTCCGCACCGCCGCCCGTGACCTGCTCCTCGCCGCCGCCCTCGCCGTCCACCGCCACGCCCGCCACCACGGAACCCGCAACCGCGCCCACGCCCGGCACCTCCTCGAACCGGTCCTCATCGGCACCGCCCCCGGCGCCCGCCGCCTCACCGCCCTCGTCCCCGTCGATCCCGGCCGCCCCCTCACCGAACGCCTCCACCACGCCCTCGCCGCCACCCGCGACGCCGTCGACTACGAGCGGGCCACCGGCAGGCCCGACGCCTTCGACACCGCGGTGGCCGCAGGCGTCAGCCACGAACTCACCCGGGCCCTCGTCACCCTCGTCCAGGGCACCGAGGGCGCCACCGTCGCCCTCGCCTGGGCCCCCGCCGCCGGCGCCCCCGCCGGCTGTGCCGCCCGACCCGAACCCGTCGAGTTCACCCCCGGCGACCTCCCCGTCCTCCGCCGGGCAGCGGCCCGCTACCTCCTCGACGAGCCCTCCGTCCCGGTACGCGTGACCGGCACGGTCGTACGGCTCCGCAGGGCCGGCCCCCGTGGCCCCGGCAAGGTCCGCATCCGCGTCCTGACCGGTGCCGACGTGCCGTACATCCGCGTCACCCTCCCCGAGGACGCCTACCGCACCGCCGCCCACGCCCACCTCGCCGGACAGCCGGTCCGTGTCTCCGGCCGCCTGGAGAACCGCGGCGGCTTCCGCAGGCTGACGGGTGCGCACGGGCTGGAACCGGTCCAGGTGGACGAGGCGGAACGGGACCGGCTGATGAAGACGTACGAGGAGGACTGAAGCCACCGCCGGGCAAACCGTTTCGCGGAGGGGGACGGCGGCTCGGTACCATTCCCTACTACATCGCGCGCGCCCACGACCGGGCGCGTTCCGCCTTCAGTCAGGAGAGACCGGTGTCAGACGTCCGTGTGATCATCCAACGCGATTCCGAGCGGGAAGAGCGCGTGGTGACGACGGGCACTACCGCCGCCGACCTCTTCCCCGGCGAGCGCACCGTCGTCGCCGCCCGGGTGAACGGCGAGCTGAAGGACCTCGCGTACGAGCTCCGGGACGGCGAGACCGTCGAGGGCGTCGAGATCTCCTCCCAGGACGGTCTCGACATCCTGCGCCACTCCACCGCGCACGTCATGGCCCAGGCCGTCCAGGAACTCTTCCCGGAGGCCAAGCTGGGCATCGGCCCGCCGATCAAGGACGGCTTCTACTACGACTTCGACGTGGAGAAGCCGTTCACCCCCGAGGACCTCAAGCGCATCGAGAAGAAGATGCAGGAGATCCAGAAGCGCGGCCAGCGCTTCTCCCGTCGGGTCACCACCGACGAGGCCGCCCGCGAGGAACTGGCGAACGAGCCGTACAAGCTGGAACTGATCGGCCTCAAGGGCTCGGCGTCGAGTGAGGACGGGGCGAACGTCGAGGTGGGCGGCGGCGAGCTGACCATCTACGACAACCTGGACGCGAAGACCGGCGAGCTGTGCTGGAAGGACCTGTGCAGGGGGCCGCACCTGCCCAGCACCCGGATCATCCCGGCGTTCAAGCTGATGCGCTCGGCCGCCGCGTACTGGCGCGGCAGCGAGAAGAACAAGCAGCTGCAGCGCGTCTACGGAACCGCCTGGCCGTCCAAGGACGAGCTGAAGGCGCACCTCGAATTCCTGGCCGAGGCCGAGAAGCGGGACCACCGCAAGCTGGGCGCCGAACTGGACCTCTTCTCGATCCCGGAGCAGATCGGCTCCGGCCTCGCGGTCTTCCACCCGCGCGGCGGCATCATCCGCCGGGTCATGGAGGACTACTCGAGGAAGCGGCACGAGGAGGAGGGCTACGAGTTCGTCTACAGCCCCCACGCGACCAAGGGGAAGCTGTTCGAGACCTCGGGCCACCTGGACTGGTACGCCGAGGGCATGTACCCGCCCATGCAGCTCGACGAGGGCGTGGACTACTACCTCAAGCCCATGAACTGCCCGATGCACAACCTGATCTTCGACGCGCGGGGACGCTCGTACCGCGAGCTGCCGCTGCGGATGTTCGAGTTCGGGACGGTCTACCGGTACGAGAAGTCGGGCGTCGTGCACGGCCTGACCCGCGCCCGGGGCTTCACCCAGGACGACGCGCACATCTACTGCACCCGCGAGCAGATGGCGGAGGAGCTCGACAAGACGCTCACCTTCGTCCTGAACCTGCTGCGTGACTACGGTCTGACCGACTTCTACCTGGAGCTGTCGACCAAGGACCCGGAGAAGTTCGTCGGCTCGGACGAGATCTGGGACGAGGCCACCGAGACCCTCCGCCAGGTGGCCGAGAAGCAGGGCCTGCCCCTCACCCCGGACCCGGGCGGCGCGGCCTTCTACGGCCCGAAGATCTCCGTCCAGACGAAGGACGCGATCGGCCGTTCCTGGCAGATGTCGACGATCCAGCTGGACTTCAACCTCCCGGAGCGTTTCGACCTGGAGTACACCGCTGCCGACGGCACCAAGCAGCGCCCGGTCATGATCCACCGAGCCCTGTTCGGCAGCATCGAGCGCTTCTTCGCCGTACTGCTGGAGCACTACGCGGGCGCCATGCCGCCGTGGCTGGCCCCGGTCCAGGCGGTCGGCATCCCGGTGGGCGACGCGCACGTCGCGTACCTCCAGGAGTTCGCCGCCGAAGCCAGGCGGAAGGGCCTGCGGGTCGAGGTGGACGCGTCCTCGGACCGGATGCAGAAGAAGATCCGGAACCAGCAGAAGCTGAAGGTCCCGTTCATGATCATCGTCGGTGACGACGACATGAACGGCGGCACGGTGTCCTTCCGGTACCGCGACGGTTCGCAGAAGAACAACATTCCGCGTGATCTCGCGCTGCAGGAGATCGCCGACGCCGTCGAGCGCCGCGTCCAGGTGTGATGTCGTCTCCGCGCACGCGGGGCTGACCGAGGGGGGGGCGGTACCCGGCCGGGTACCGCCCCCCCTCGGCGCGTCCGCAGGCTCCGTCAGCCCATATGCTGATCCGCATGACGAATGAGCCCGAGCAGCAGATCGGAGTCGGGACGCCGGACGCGTTCCAGCGCCTGTGGACGCCCCACCGGATGGCGTATATCCAAGGGGAGAACAAGCCCAGTGGCTCGGGCGCGGGCGACGGCTGCCCGTTCTGCACCATTCCGTCGAAGAGCGACGAGGACGGGCTGATCATCGCTCGGGGCGAGAGCGTCTACGCGGTGCTGAACCTGTACCCGTACAACGGCGGCCACTGCATGATCGTCCCGTTCCGGCATGTCGCCGACTACACCGAACTGAACGATCCCGAGACCGCCGAGCTGGCCGTCTTCACCAAGCGGGCGATGAAGGCTCTGCGCAAGGCCTCCGGGGCCCACGGGTTCAACATCGGCATGAACCAGGGTGCGGACGCCGGCGCCGGTATCGCCGCCCATCTGCATCAGCACATCGTTCCCCGCTGGGGCGGCGACACCAACTTCATGCCGGTCGTCGGCCACACCAAGGTCCTGCCGCAGCTCCTCGCCGACACCCGCCGGATGCTCGCGGAGGCATGGTCCGACGCCTAGCCTCAGGCGTCGTACATGTCTGCCTTCTTCGGGGCCGGGTCGGCGGCGAAGCTGCTGCCGGCCATGGAGCTGGTGTCCACGCCGTGTTCCTCCAGGACCTTCACGGTCGCGGCGTGGACCGCGCGCATCACGGGAGTGGCCGCGCGGATCGCGTCGTCCGCCATGAAGCGGTGCTTCCAGGGGGCCTCGGCCCACACGTGGCGGAGGCCGAAGGGCTCGGGCAGTTCGAGTTTGCCGCCGAGGAAGTCCAGGACCGGGGGGAACCAGGTCAGGGGGGCGCGTACGGCGAGGCGTACGACCTCGTTGGTCTCGATCAACGGGAGCTTGATGTCCCGGGTCTCCCAGAAGCGGACCGTCTTGGCGACCGTCTTGGTCTTCGCGGCGGGTTTGCCGAGGAACAGGCCGTTCACCGGGCCGAGCGCGTGGCCGGAGACCTCGATGCGCAGGGTGTGGAGCAGGGAGGTGACCGTGACCAGCATGGTGAGGACGAGCTGGCCGTCCCAGAGAACGAACTGCACGCCCAGGTAGTGACGGTTGCCCTTGCCGAACTGGTTCTCGTTGCAGATGCGCTGGATCTCGTGCGGTTTCACCTGGTACGCGACGATGTTCTCGCCGTCGGGGCGGGCGACCTCCTTGGCGCCGTCACCGACGGGGACGACGATCCAGTGGTGCACGGACGGGGTGGGGAACCCGGTCTTCAGGGAGCCGCGTTCGAGGAGCTTGAGCTGGTCGTGGATGGGGCGTATGACGTCCCAGGTGCGGAAGGCGTGGATCTCCTGGCCGTCGCGGGGCTTCAGTTCCTCCGCGAGATGCCAGCCGCCCCATCGGGTGCCCATGCCGAGTATGCCGCGCGGCCCGGCGTAGAAGACGACGTTGGAGTGCTGTTCGGCGGTGAGCTTCTCCAGGTTCTGGCGGAGTTCCTCCGCGGCGGTCTCGCCGGGGGACTGGGGAACGGCTTCGGGGATCTTCGCGGCGACGCCGCCTCCGCTGAGCAGGCCCTCCCAGCGGGCCCGCAGGTCCTTGGCGGTCTTCTCGCAGACGTACTTGGCGAGGTACCAGCCGATGACCGGGGCGATCACCATGGCGCGCACATAGACCGACAGGAAGCCGGTGACCGGCAGTCTGACCAGGACGAGGACGCCGAGGACACCGGCGCCGAGGAGGAGCGCGGTGCTGACGAGCCCGGCGCGCTTGCCGTCGGCTCCGGACATGGAGCGGCGGAGCTGGAAGACGACGAGCCAGAGCAGCAGTCCGGGGAGGAAGGCCACTCCGAAGACGAGGGTGATGAGGGTGAGGCGGGTGTCTCGCTGTTTGCGGAGCCGGTTGGCGGCGAGGCAGTGTTCGACGACGGGCTGCGGGTCGGTGCCGAAGGACTGGATGACGGGACTGCGCCCGCCGCCGAGCATGCGGGTGGCGACGGCACGGGAGTAGGCCTCACCCAGATTGGGCTCGAAGAGGCTGAACTTGCCCTTCTTGACTTTGGATTCGTACCAGTCGTTGTTGGCCTTGAGGATGTCTTCGAGCGGGCTGTCCCGGTACGCGGCGGAGGCCAGGGCGTTGGTGGCCACCGTCTGTCCGGCAGAGCCCGCGAGCGGGACCTGAGCCCCGGGGCCGAAACTGTCCATTGTCACTGCCGCCCCCATCGACGCCTGTGCCGCATGCTGAGTCCCCGCACTGCGGCCTTCCCAACTCGGCGCTGTCGCACACCTTCTGAGCTGGGCACTACAGCCTATCGGGGACGTATGCCCCGCGTCAGGGCCTGTGGACAACGGCCGGATCCGCCTGCCGGGCAGAGGAGTTGGCGGGCGGATCCGGCGGGGCCGCAGTGGCCGCGGTGAGTCAGGAGGCGTCGGACTCCGCGCGGATCCTCTCCGCGAGGTGCGGAGGCATGGCCTCGTGGCGGGTGTAGGTGCGCTGGAAACGGCCGGTGCCGTGGGAGAGGGAGCGCAGTTCGATGGCGTACCGGTCGATCTCGATCTCGGGGACGTCGGCGCGGACGAGGGTCTGGCCGGGTCCTGCCTGCTCGGTGCCGACGACACGGCCGCGGCGGCCCGAGAGGTCGCTCATGACGGGGCCGACGTACGCGTCGGGGATGAGGACGCGGACTTCCGCGACGGGTTCGAGGAGCTGGACGGGGGTGTCGGCGGCGGCTTCGCGGAGGGCGAGGGCGCCGGCGGTCTGGAAGGCGGCGTCGGAGGAGTCGACGGAGTGGGCCTTGCCGTCGCGGAGGGTGACGCGGATGTCGACCAGGGGGTATCCGGTGGAGACGCCGCGGGCGGCCTGGGCGCGTACGCCCTTCTCGACGGAGGGGATGAACTGGCGGGGGACGGCGCCGCCGACGACCTTGTCGACGAACTCGATGCCGGAGCCCTGGGGGAGGGGTTCCACGTCGATCTCGCAGATGGCGTACTGGCCGTGGCCCCCGGACTGCTTGACGTGCCGGCCGCGTGCGGCGGCCTTGTCTCCGAAGGTCTCCCGGAGGGCGACCTTGTGGGCGACGGTGTCGACCTGGACGCCGTAGCGGCTGCGGAGGCGTTCGAGGGCGACTTCCATGTGCGCCTCGCCGAGGCACCAGAGGACGATCTGGCGGGTGTCCTGGTTCTGTTCGAGCCGCATGGTGGGATCTTCGGCGGCGAGTCGGGCCAGGCCTTGGGAGAGGCGGTCCTCGTCGGCCTTGCTGTGGGCGCGGATGGCGACGGGGAGGAGCGGATCGGGCATGGACCAGGGCTCCATGAGGAGCGGGTCGTCCTTGGCGGAGAGGGTGTCGCCGGTCTCGGCGCGGGTGAGTTTGGCGACACAGGCGAGGTCGCCCGCGATGCAGTGGTTCATCTGGCGCTGCTGCTTGCCGAAGGGGCCGAAGAGCGCACCGATGCGTTCGTCGACGTCGTGGTCCTCGTGCCCGCGGTCGGTGAGACCGTGCCCGGAGACGTGGACGGTGTCGTCGGGGCGGAGGGTGCCGGAGAACACGCGGACCAGGGAGATGCGGCCGACGTAGGGGTCGGAGGTGGTCTTGACGACTTCGGCGGCGAGGGGGCCGGCGGGGTCGCAGGTGAGGGCGGGCCGCGGTGTTCCCTGGGGGGTGGTGACGTCGGGTGCGGGGTGTTCGAGAGGGGTGGGGAAGCCGCGGGTGATGAGGTCGAGGAGTTCGACGGTGCCGAGGCCCTGCGTGGCGCCGTCGGCTGCGGGGGCGGCGGCGAGAACGGGGTGGAAGGTACCGCGGGCGACTGCCTTCTCCAGGTCGTCGATGAGGGTCTTGAGGTCGATGTCCTCGCCGCCGAGGTAGCGGTCCATGAGGGTCTCGTCCTCGCTTTCCGCGATGATCCCTTCGATGAGGCGGTTGCGGGCGTCCTGGATAAGGGGGATCTGCGAGTCGTCGGGCGGGTTCTCCTTTCGTTCGCCGGTGGAGTAGTCGAAGATCTTCTGGCTGAGCAGGCCGACGAGGCCGGTGGCGGGGGCGTGTCCGTCGGCGGCTTCGGGACCGAGGACGGGCAGATAGAGGGGCAGGACGGCGTCGGGGTCGTCGCCGCCGAAGATCTCGGCGCAGATCTGTGTGAGTTGTCCGAAGTCGGTGCGGGCGGTGTCGAGGTGGGTGACGACGATGGCGCGGGGCATGCCGACGGCGGCGCATTCGTCCCAGACGAGCCGGGTGGAGCCGGCGACGGCGTCGGCTTCCTGGGCGGCGGAGACGACGAAGAGGGCGGCGTCGGCGGCGCGGAGTCCGGCGCGGAGCTCTCCTACGAAGTCGGCGTAGCCGGGGGCGTCGAGGAGGTTGATCTTGCAGCCGTCCCAGGAGAGGGGAACGAGGGAGAGCTGGACGGAGCGCCGTTGCCGGTGCTCGATCTCGTCGTGGTCGGAGAGGCTGGTGCCGTCCTCGACGCGTCCGGCGCGGTTGACGGCACCCGCGGTGAGGGCGAGGGCCTCGACGAGGGTGGTCTTGCCTGCTCCGCTGTGGCCGACCAGCACCACGTTTCTGATGGATGAGGGCTGGTCGGCCGCTACTGCCCTGCCGGCGGCCCCGGGATGGGTGTTCGCCTTGTCGCCCATGGTTCTGCCTCCCGATCGCTGGTGCACGGTGAGGTGGGGGCGCGGGCACGGGGAGCGGCGTGTGTGGGCATGGGCCCCAGCCCGGTCGGGCGGCTCCGTCGGTGCCCGCGGTCGTTCTTCGAGCTTTCCACTGTGTCGGGGCCGCGTCCATACGGCGGACATCGGCCGATGCGGGAGGGGTGGTACGGGGGTGCGTCGGGAGCCCCCCGGGTGTCGTGCGGGTGCCCGCGGGTGTGGCGGGGCGGTGCGTGGCTACGATGGGCGCGCCGGTGGCCGTAGGGGCCGCTCGGCCACCGACCTCTCGGGAAGGCCATGCTGAACAAGTACGCGCGTGCGTTCTTCACGCGTGTTCTCACGCCGTTCGCCGCGTTTCTGCTCCGCCGGGGGGTGAGTCCCGATGTGGTGACCCTGGTCGGAACGGCCGGGGTGGTGGCGGGTGCGCTGGTGTTCTTCCCGCGCGGTGAGTTCTTCTGGGGCACGATCGTCATCACGCTGTTCGTGTTCTCCGACCTGGTGGACGGGAACATGGCCCGTCAGGCGGGGGTCTCCAGCAGGTGGGGGGCGTTCCTGGACTCGACGCTCGACCGGGTCGCGGACGGCGCGATCTTCGGCGGGTTCGCGCTCTGGTACGCGGGCGGCGGGAACGACAACGTGCTGTGCGCGGTGTCGATCTTCTGTCTCGCGAGTGGCCAGGTGGTGTCGTACACGAAGGCGCGCGGCGAGTCGATCGGGCTGCCGGTGGCGGTGAACGGGCTGGTCGAGCGGGCGGAGCGGCTGGTGGTGTCGCTGGTCGCGGCCGGCTTCGCGGGGCTGCACAAGTTCGGCGTGCCGGGGATCGACGTGCTGCTGCCGATCGCCCTGTGGGTGGTGGCGGTGGGCAGTCTGGTGACGCTGGTGCAGCGGATGGTGACGGTCCGCCGCGAGGCGGCGGAGGCGGATGCGGCCGCGGCCGCGGCGGCCACCGGTACCGGTGGCACGGGTGAGCCCGGTGGGGGTACCCCGGGCGGGGGGAGTACGAGGGGGAGTGAGGCCACGTCATGAGCCGGGCGCGTGAGCGGTTGACCGACGGTCTGTACGGGCTGGGCTGGGGCACGGTGAAGAAGCTGCCCGAGCCGGTCGCGGTGGGCCTGGGCCGGAGGATCGCGGATACGGCGTGGAAGCGGCGCGGCAAGGGGGTGCTGCGGCTGGAGTCGAACCTCGCGCGCGTGGTGCCGGATGCCTCGCCGGAGCGGCTCGCGGAGCTGTCGCGGGCCGGGATGCGCTCGTACATGCGGTACTGGATGGAGTCGTTCCGGCTGCCGGCGTGGAGCCGGGAGCGGGTGAGCGGCGGCTTCGATCCGAAGGACCTGCACCATCTGACGGACGGGCTGGCCAGCGGCCGGGGCGTGGTACTGGCGCTGCCGCATCTGGCGAACTGGGATCTTGCCGGGGTGTGGGTCACCCGCGCGTTGGGCGTGCCGTTCACGACCGTCGCGGAGCGGCTGAAGCCGGAGACGCTGTACGACCGGTTCGTGGCGTACCGGGAGTCGCTCGGCATGGAGGTGCTGCCGCACACGGGCGGGGCGGCGTTCGGGACGCTGGCGCGGCGGCTGCGGTCGGGCGGGCTGGTGTGTCTGGTCGCCGACCGGGACCTGTCGTCGTCGGGCGTGGAGGTCGACTTCTTCGGGGAGAAGGCGCGGATGCCCGCCGGTCCGGCGCTGCTGGCGCAGCAGACCGGGGCGCTGCTGCTGCCCGTGACGCTGTGGTACGACGACACGCCGGTGATGAAGGGGCGGGTGCATCCGCCGGTCGGGGTGCCGGAGTCAGGCAGCCGGGCGGAACGGACGTCTGTGATGACGCAGGAGCTGGCGGACGCCTTCGCCGGCGGCATCGCGGAGCACCCGGAGGACTGGCACATGCTGCAGCGGTTGTGGCTGAAGGATCTGGAGCCCGGCAGGACGGCTCCTCGGCGGACCGGTACGGGGCCCGGGACGCGGCCTGAGACGGGGACGATGTGAGGATCGGCATCGTCTGCCCGTACGCGTGGGACGTGCCGGGCGGCGTCCAGTTCCATATCCGCGACCTGGCCGAGCACCTGATCCGGCTCGGGCACGAGGTGTCGGTGCTGGCGCCGTCCGACGACGAGACGCCGCTGCCGCCCTACGTGGTGTCGGCGGGGCGCGCGGTTCCGGTCCCGTACAACGGGTCGGTGGCCCGGCTGAACTTCGGTTTCCTGTCGGCGGCGCGGGTCCGGCGGTGGCTGCACGACGGCACCTTCGATGTGATCCACATCCATGAGCCGATGTCGCCGTCGCTGGGGCTGCTGGCGTGCTGGGCGGCGCAGGGGCCGATCGTGGCGACCTTCCACACGTCGAACCCGCGCTCGCGGGCGATGATCGCCGCGTACCCGATTCTCCAGCCCGCGCTGGAGAAGGTGAGTGCGCGGATCGCGGTGAGCGAGTACGCGCGGCGGACGCTGGTGGAGCATCTGGGCGGGGACGCGGTGGTCATCCCGAACGGCGTGGACGTGGAGTTCTTCGCGCGGGCCGAGCCGAAGGAGGCGTGGCAGGGGGAGACGCTCGGGTTCATCGGGCGGATCGACGAGCCGCGCAAGGGGCTGCCGGTGCTGATGCGGGCGCTGCCGAGGATCTTCGCGGCACGGCCGGGTGCGCGGCTGCTGGTGGCGGGGCGCGGCGACGCGAAGGAGGCCGTGGCGTCGCTGCCGCCGGAGCTTCGGGAGCGGGTGGAGTTCCTCGGCATGGTGAGCGACGAGGACAAGGCGCGGCTGCTGCGCAGCGTCGATGTGTACGTGGCGCCGAACACGGGCGGGGAGAGCTTCGGGATCATCCTCGTGGAGGCGCTGTCGGCCGGCGCACCGGTGCTGGCGAGCGATCTGGACGCGTTCGCGCAGGTGCTGGACCAGGGCGGGGCGGGCGAGCTGTTCGCGAACGAGGACGCGGACGCGCTGGCCGACGCGGCGATCCGGCTGCTGGGCTACCCGGCGCGGCGTGAGGAGCTGCGGGCGCGGGGGAGCGCGCACGTCCGGCGGTTCGACTGGTCGGCCGTGGGCGCGGACATCCTGGCCGTGTACGAGACGGTGACGGACGGGGCGGCGTCCGTGGCGACGGACGAGCGGGCGACGGGGTTGCGGGCCCGGTGGGGGCTGGCACGGGAGTAGCGGCCGGCTGGGAGAGGCACCGGTGCGGGCCTTCCCCGGCCCCGCCCCTTCCCGGCTGTGCCGGTGTCCGGCTCCGCCGGGCGGCGGGCCGCGCTTCCCGGCCCCCGCTGCCGCCTCCCCGGAGGGGTGTGCCCGGCAGGGAGCCCGCCCCCGGGCACCGGGCGGGCCGGGTTCCGGGGCCCGATAGCCTTCCGGCGTGATCGAAACCCTCATCTGGATCGTTCTCGCCCTCGTCGTCGTCGGCGTGTACCTGAGCTGGACCGCGGGGCGGCTCGACCGGCTGCACGCGCGGCTCGACGCCGCACGGGCGGCGCTGGACGCGCAGCTGCTGCGGCGGGCGTCGGTGGCGCAGGAGGTGGCCACGTCGGGGGTGCTCGACCCGGCGGCGTCCATCGTGCTGTACCAGGCGGCGCACGCCGCGCGACAGGCGGAGGAGGAGCAGCGGGAGGTCGCGGAGAGCGAACTGAGCCAGGCGCTGCGGGCGGTGTTCGGGGAGCCGGAGCAGGTGGAGGCCGTCCGCGAGGCGCCCGGGGGCGAGGAGACGGCCGGAGAGCTGGCCGCGGCGGTGCGCCGGGTGGCGATGGCGCGGCGCTTCCACAACGACGCGGTACGGGCCGCGAGGGCGCTGCGCAGGCACCGCAAGGTGCGCTGGTTCCGGCTGGCGGGCCACGCCCCGTTCCCGCTGGCGTTCGAGATGGACGACGAGCCCCCGGCGGCGCTGGCGGACCGGGTGGCCTGATCCCGTCGTCGGGGTGAATCCCGGTGCGTGGGCCATCTCGCAGGCCGTGGCGTGGCGGTACCTCGTCATGACCCGTCCGCCACCGGGCTGGGTCCGGTGGGGTCCGGTGCGTCCGGCGCCGCCCCGGCCCGCGGGCGGGGCCGGACGGACGACCGGATGGTCCTGGACGGGATCGTGCGGAGGTTCCGGGGACCGGGGCCGCCCCGCGGGACGCGCCCGACGGTACGGGCCGTGGGCCGCGCCGCCCACCGGGTTCCGCCGGTGGACCGCGGACGTGACGTCCGGCCGGATGCTGCGGGCCGAGAGGGCCGGCACGGCCGTGTGCGGCGTCGGTTTTCCCCGCCCCGCGGGCGCATCCACCGGACCCCGCACACCGGCAGAACAGGCCGGGACCTCGGGTTTCGCCGGAAAACGAGCCACCGCGTCGTCATTGGCCCTTGATGTGGACTGGTCGCAGCCTGTTTCCTCGCTGTGTTGTCCTGGGTCTTTCCGACCCGTCCCGCTTTCCGAGTGAGGTCCTCCGTGTCCACCACGCCCACCACCACCCCGCAGTCCCCCGAGACCGGCACCGCGCGCGTGAAGCGCGGTATGGCCGAGCAGCTCAAGGGCGGCGTGATCATGGACGTCGTCACGCCGGAGCAGGCCAAGATCGCTGAGGACGCCGGCGCCGTCGCCGTCATGGCCCTGGAGCGTGTGCCCGCCGACATCCGCAAGGACGGCGGCGTCGCGCGCATGTCCGACCCGGACATGATCGAGGGCATCATCGAGGCCGTCTCCATCCCGGTCATGGCCAAGTCCCGCATCGGCCACTTCGTCGAGGCTCAGGTCCTGCAGTCCCTCGGCGTCGACTACATCGACGAGTCCGAGGTCCTCACCCCGGCCGACGAGGTCAACCACTCCGACAAGTGGGCCTTCACCACCCCGTTCGTGTGCGGCGCCACCAACCTGGGCGAGGCCCTGCGCCGTATCGCGGAGGGCGCGGCCATGATCCGCTCCAAGGGCGAGGCCGGCACCGGCAACGTCGTCGAGGCCGTCCGCCACATGCGCCAGATCAAGAACGAGATCGCCCGCCTGCGCGGTTTCGACCACAACGAGCTGTACGCCGCCGCCAAGGAGCTGCGCGCCCCGTACGAGCTGGTCAAGGAGGTCGCCGAGCTCGGCAAGCTGCCGGTCGTGCTGTTCTCCGCCGGTGGCGTCGCCACCCCGGCCGACGCCGCGCTGATGCGTCAGCTGGGTGCCGAGGGCGTGTTCGTCGGCTCGGGCATCTTCAAGTCCGGCGACCCGGCCAAGCGCGCCGCCGCCATCGTGAAGGCCACCACCTTCTACGACGACCCGAAGATCATCGCGGACGCGTCCCGCAACCTGGGCGAGGCCATGGTCGGCATCAACTGCGACACCCTCCCCGAGGCCGAGCGCTACGCGAACCGGGGCTGGTAAGCACTGATGAGCACCACCCCCGTGATCGGCGTCCTGGCCCTCCAGGGTGACGTACGGGAGCACCTGATCGCCCTGGCTGCGGCGGACGCCGTGGCCAGGGCGGTCCGGCGCCCCGAGGAGCTGGCGGCGGTCGACGGTCTCGTCATCCCGGGCGGCGAGTCCACCACCATCTCCAAGCTGGCCCGTCTGTTCGGGATGGCGGAACCGCTGCGCGAGCGGATCGCCGCCGGGATGCCGGTGTACGGCACCTGCGCCGGCCTGATCATGCTCGCGGACAAGATCCTCGACCCGCGCTCCGGCCAGGAGACGTTCGGCGGCATCGACATGATCGTGCGCCGCAACGCCTTCGGACGGCAGAACGAGTCCTTCGAGGCGGCCGTCGACGTCGCCGGCATCGACGGCGGACCCGTGGAGGGCGTCTTCATCCGCGCCCCCTGGGTCGAGTCGGTGGGCGCCTCCGCCGAGGTCGTCGCGGAGTACGACGGGCACATCGTCGCGGTCCGCCAGGGCACGGCCCTCGCCACCTCGTTCCACCCGGAACTGACGGGCGACCACCGGGTGCACGCCCTGTTCGTCGACATGGTGCGCGCCGCGCTCTGACGAGATCCCGGTAGGATCTCCGGAGTTCGTTCTGTATTTGGTTACGCGAAGGAGACAGGCAGATGTCCGGCCACTCTAAATGGGCTACGACGAAGCACAAGAAGGCCGTGATCGACGCCAAGCGCGGCAAGCTCTTCGCGAAGCTGATCAAGAACGTCGAGGTCGCGGCCCGTACCGGCGGCGCCGACCCGGACGGCAACCCGACGCTGTTCGACGCCATCCAGAAGGCGAAGAAGAGCTCGGTGCCCAACAAGAACATCGAGTCGGCGGTCAAGCGCGGTGCCGGCCTCGAGGCGGGCGGCGCCGACTACGAGACGATCATGTACGAGGGTTACGGCCCGAACGGTGTCGCGGTGCTCATCGAGTGCCTCACCGACAACCGCAACCGTGCCGCCTCCGACGTCCGTGTCGCCATGACCCGCAACGGCGGCTCCATGGCCGACCCGGGCTCCGTGTCGTACCTCTTCAACCGCAAGGGCGTCGTCATCGTCCCCAAGGGCGAGCTGACCGAGGACGACGTGCTGGGCGCGGTCCTCGACGCCGGCGCGGAGGAGGTCAACGACCTCGGGGAGAACTTCGAGGTGATCAGCGAGGCCACCGACCTGGTCGCGGTCCGCACCGCCCTTCAGGAGGGCGGGATCGACTACGAGTCGGCCGAGGCCAGCTTCGTTCCCAGCATGCAGGTGCAGCTGGACGAGGAGGGCGCGAAGAAGATCTTCAAGCTGATCGACGCGCTGGAGGACAGCGACGACGTGCAGAACGTCTTCGCGAACTTCGACGTGGCCGACGAGGTCATGGCGGCGATCGACGCCTGACACGCGCCGGAACGGCGTCTGATCGACGGCACCACGCCGCGGGCCGACGGGGACACACCCCGTCGGCCCGCGGCGTTGTCAGAGGGTCCGGTTAATGTGGCCACCGCAGTCGAAGCAGGGAGGCGGGGCCAGATGCGGGTGCTTGGGGTGGACCCGGGGCTCACCCGGTGCGGGGTCGGAGTGGTCGAGGGCGTCGCCGGACGGCCGCTGGCGATGCTCGGCGTCGGCGTCGTCCGGACTCCCGCTGACGCGGAGACCCCCGACCGGCTCGTCGCCGTCGAGCGGGGCATCGAGGAGTGGCTGGACACCCACCGGCCCGAACTGGTCGCCGTCGAGCGGGTCTTCAGCCAGCACAACGTCCGTACGGTGATGGGCACCGCCCAGGCCAGCGCGGTCGCCATGCTGTGCGCCGCCCGGCGCGGCATCCCCGTGGCCCTGCACACCCCCAGCGAGGTCAAGGCCGCCGTCACCGGGTCCGGGCGCGCCGACAAGGCGCAGGTCGGAGCCATGGTCACCCGGGTGCTCCGGCTCGACGCCCCGCCGCGACCGGCCGACGCCGCCGACGCCCTCGCTCTCGCCATCTGCCACATCTGGCGCGCCCCCGCGCAGAACCGCCTCCAGCAGGCGGTCGCCGCGCACCGGGCGACGCACCGAGTTCTGAAAGGCCGCACCGCATGATCGCCTTCGTGACGGGCCCGGTCGCCGCCCTCGCCCCCACCACCGCCGTGATCGAGGTCGGCGGCGTCGGCATGGCCGTCCAGTGCACCCCGAACACCCTGTCAGGTCTGAGGATCGGTCAGGAGGCCCGGCTGCACACCTCGTTGGTCGTACGGGAGGACTCGCTCACCCTGTACGGCTTTCCCGACGACGACGAGCGGCAGGTCTTCGAACTGCTCCAGACCGCCAGCGGCGTCGGCCCCCGCCTCGCCCAGGCCATGCTGGCCGTCCACGCGCCGGACGCGCTGCGCGTCGCCGTCGCGTCGGGCGACGAGAAGGCGCTCACGGCCGTCCCCGGCATCGGCAAGAAGGGCGCCCAGAAACTGCTCCTGGAGCTGAAGGACCGGCTCGGCGCCCCGGCCGGCGGTCCCGTCGCGGCACCGGCCGCCGCCTCCGCGCCCCCGCCCTGGCGGGACCAGCTGCACGCGGCGCTCGTCGGCCTCGGCTACCAGGCGCGCGAGGCGGAGGAGGCGGTCAGCGCCGTGGCGCCGCAGGCCGAAGCCGAGGCGGACCCGCAGGTCGGGCAGCTCCTCCGGGCCGCGCTCCAGACCCTGAACCGGGCCCGCTGAGCCCGGGCCGCCGAGCACGGTCCGGCGGTCCGGGCCCGCCGGGCCGCCGCGCCCGGACCGCCGCCCGCCCAACGCCATCCCCGCCACCACACACCCGAGGCACACACTCATGAACTGGGACGACACCGCAGACGCGAGCGCCGTCGAGCGCCTGGTGGACTCCGCCGCCGACCGCGAGGACCAGGCCGTCGAGGCCGCGCTGCGCCCCAAGGACCTGGACGAGTTCATCGGCCAGGAGAAGGTGCGCGAACAGCTCGACCTGGTCCTCAAGGCCGCCCGCGCGAGGGGGGCCACCGCCGACCACGTCCTGCTGTCCGGCGCGCCAGGCCTCGGCAAGACCACCCTCTCCATGATCATCGCCGCGGAGATGGGCGCCCCCATCCGCATCACCTCCGGCCCCGCCATCCAGCACGCCGGAGACCTCGCCGCGATCCTCTCCTCCCTCCAGGAGGGCGAGGTCCTCTTCCTGGACGAGATCCACCGCATGTCCCGGCCCGCCGAGGAGATGCTGTACATGGCCATGGAGGACTTCCGCGTCGACGTCATCGTCGGCAAGGGCCCCGGCGCCACCGCCATCCCCCTCGAACTGCCGCCCTTCACCCTGGTCGGTGCCACCACCCGGGCCGGACTGCTGCCGCCTCCGCTGCGTGACCGGTTCGGCTTCACCGCGCACATGGAGTTCTACGTCCCCGCCGAACTGGAGCGGGTCGTCCACCGCTCCGCCCGCCTCCTGGACGTGGAGATCGGAGCCGAGGGCGCCGCCGAGATCGCCGGACGCTCCCGCGGCACGCCCCGGATCGCCAACCGGCTGCTGCGCCGCGTCCGGGACTACGCTCAGGTCAGGGCCGACGGGGTGGTCACCCGCGAGATCGCCGCCACCGCCCTCCGTGTGTACGAGGTGGACGAGCGCGGCCTGGACCGGCTCGACAGGGCGGTGCTGGAGGCCCTGCTGAAGCTGTTCGGCGGCGGACCGGTCGGCCTGTCCACGCTGGCCGTGGCGGTGGGCGAGGAACGCGAGACCGTCGAGGAGGTGGCGGAGCCCTTCCTGGTGAGGGAAGGACTGCTGGCCCGCACGCCGCGTGGCCGGGTCGCCACACCTGCCGCCTGGGCCCATCTGGGACTCGTACCCCCGCAGGCCACGGCCCCGGGCGGGCAGCAGGGCCTGTTCGGGGGGTGACGGCGCGGGCACTCGCCCGTCCGGGAACCGCGGTGCGATGCTGGGCGTTGTTCCATCGATGCGGACTCGCCTAGACTCCGCCGATGCCGCCCTTTCAGGTCGGCGTGCCCACCCCCGTAGATCAGGCCGCTCACCAGCGCGGTCGTGCGAAGGAAATCTGTCCCGTGGACAATCTCGTCACCCTTCTCCCCTTCATCGTGCTGATCGGGGCCATGTTCCTGATGACCCGCTCCGCGAAGAAGAAGCAGCAGCAGGCGCTGCAGATGCGCAGCAGCATGCAGCCCGGCACCGGTGTCCGGACGATCGGGGGCATGTACGCCACCGTGAAGGAGGCCGGTGACGACACGGTCCTCCTCGAGGTCGCGCCCGGAGTGCACGCCATCTACGCGAAGAACTCGATCGGCGCCGTCCTGGACGACGCGGAGTACAACCGCATCGTCCACGGTGAGACGGACTCCGAGGAAGACGGCGAGCTGAGCGCCGACGACCTGCCGGCCGTGCCGGACGACGCCTCCTCGCTGATCGAGTCCGACGACGCCAAGGGCGACGCCAAGCCGGACCTCACCAAGAAGGAGGCCGCGGCCGAGGGGGACGAGGCAGCCGGCAGCGCCGACGCCGCCCGCAAGGACGGCAAGACCGACGGCGAGGCCGACACGAAGTAGCCGCGCACGGGGACCCCGGGCCGCCGACCGCGCCCCGGGGTCCCCGTACCGCGTCCACTTCGGCATCTGCGGGGGCAGGTCCCCACACATACTTCGTGGCCGCCCCGCGCACACCCGGCGCGGGGCGGTTGGACAGGGAGATACGACAAGGTGGCAGCACCGAAGAAGGGCAGAAGGCCGTCGGGGGGCCAGGGGAGGCCAGGGCGTGCCCTGGTGTTCATCCTGATCGCGATGGTCGCGCTGGCCGGCGGCATGTTCTGGTCCGGTCACACGACGCCGCGGCTGGGCATCGACCTGGCCGGCGGTACGACGATCACGCTGGAGGCCAAGGCCGAGCCCGGCCAGGAGAGCGCGGTCAACGAGACCAACATGAACACGGCGGTCGGCATCATCGAGCGCCGTGTGAACGGTCTCGGCGTGCAGGAGGCCGAGGTTCAGACCCAGGGCTCCCGGCACATCATCGTGAACATCCCCAAGGGGACGGACCAGGAGCAGGCGCAGAAGCAGGTCGGCACCACCGCGCAGCTCTACTTCCGGCCGGTCATCGCGGTCGCCCCCAGCGAGCCCGAGATCCCCGAGCCGTCCACGAGCGGCTCTCCCAGCCCGTCCACGAGCCCGTCCCCGGGCACCTCGGCCTCCTCGTCCGACAAGAAGGACGGCGCCAAGGACGACGAGGACGCCGCCACGGCCCCGTCGGCCACTGCCACCACCCAGGGCCGTGCCCTGACCGACGCCCTGAAGAAGGCCCCGAGCCCCGGCGCGTCCGAGGGCGCCTCGCCCAGCCCGAGCGCCTCCCTCCCGGAGCTGCCAGCCCCGGCCGTCAGCCCCAGCGCCGACCCCGCCGGCGACGCCGCACTCCAGGCCAAGTTCGCCGCTCTGAACTGCGCCGACGAGCAGGAGCGGGTCAAGGTCAGCGAGGGCGTCAAGCCGACCGACGCCATCGTGGCCTGCGGCAAGAACCCGGCCGGTCTGTGGGAGAAATACCTGCTCGGCCCGGCCGAGGTCGACGGCAAGGACGTCGACGACGCGCGAGGCGTGCTGGACCCGGAGCAGGGCCGGTGGATCGTCCAGCTGGAGTTCAACAGCGCGGGCACCAAGAAGTTCGCCGACACCACGACGAAGCTGTCCAGCCAGGGCGACCCGATGAACCGCTTCGGGATCGTGCTGGACGGCGAGGTCGTCTCCGCGCCGTCGGTGAACCTCCCGATCACCGGCGGTCAGGCCGAGATCTCCGGCAGCTTCGACCAGAAGTCGGCCCAGGAGCTGGGCAACATCCTCTCCTACGGAGCGCTGCCGCTGTCCTTCCACGAGCAGTCGGTCACCACGGTCACCGCGGCGCTGGGCGGCGAACAGCTGCAGGCGGGCCTCATCGCCGGTGCCATCGGCCTGGCGCTGGTCATCATCTACCTGGTGGTCTACTACCGCGGCCTGTCGCTGGTCGCGATCGCGTCCCTGGGCGTGTCCGCGATCCTCACGTACACGATCATGGCGCTGCTCGGCCCGGCGATCGGCTTCGCGCTGAACCTGCCGGCGGTGTGCGGTGCGATCGTCGCCATCGGTATCACGGCTGACTCGTTCATCGTGTACTTCGAGCGCATCCGTGACGAGATCCGCGAGGGCCGCACCCTGCGCCCCGCCGTCGAGCGGGCCTGGCCGCGGGCCCGGCGCACCATCCTGGTGTCCGACTTCGTGTCCTTCCTGGCCGCCGCGGTGCTGTTCATCGTGACCGTCGGCAAGGTGCAGGGCTTCGCGTTCACGCTCGGCCTGACCACCGCACTCGACGTGGTCGTGGTGTTCTTCTTCACCAAGCCGCTGATGACGATCCTGGCCCGCGGCAAGTTCTTCGGCGGTCAGCACCCCTGGTCCGGCCTCGACCCGAAGCGTCTGGGCGCCCAGCCGCCGCTGCGCCGCTCGCGCCGTACCACGCCCGTCGTCCCGACCGAACCGAAGGAGGCGTGAGATGTCTCGACTCGGGAATCTCGGCGCCCGTCTCTACCGCGGTGAAGTCGGTTACGACTTCGTCGCCAAGCGCAAGCTCTGGTACGGGATCTCGATCCTGATCACCATCACCGCCATCGCCGCGCTGGCGGTGCGCGGCCTGAACATGGGTATCGAGTTCAAGGGCGGCGCGGTCTACAACACCCCGGCCACCTCGGTCTCCCTCGCGAAGGCGCAGGAGATCACCGAGGAGGCCGCCGGGCACGACGCGATCGTCCAGAAGCTCGGCAACGGCACTCTGCGCATCCAGGTGTCCAGCCTGGACACCGCGCAGGCCAACGAGATCAAGGGTGAGATCGCGGAAGGCCTCGGGGTCGACGCCGACGCCGTCAACGCCGAGCTGGTCGGCCCCAGCTGGGGCAAGCAGATCGCCAACAAGGCATGGACCGGCCTCGGCGTGTTCATGATCCTCGTGGTGATCTATCTGGCGATCGCCTTCGAGTGGCGGATGGCGCTGGCCGCGC
The DNA here is from genome assembly GCF_022414595.1 of Streptomyces sp. MUM 203J. GTDB lineage: Bacteria > Actinomycetota > Actinomycetes > Streptomycetales > Streptomycetaceae > Streptomyces. The sequence goes on from NZ_JADWYO010000021.1 coordinate 42,959, forward strand.
TCATCGCACTCGTCCACGACCTCACCATCACCGTCGGCATCTACTCGCTCGTCGGCTTCGAGGTCACCCCCGGCACGGTGATCGGTCTGCTCACCATCCTCGGCTACTCCCTGTACGACACGGTCGTCGTGTTCGACGGGTTGAAGGAGTCGTCGAAGGACATCACCAAGCAGACCCGCTACACCTACAGCGAGATCGCCAACCGCAGCCTCAACGGCACCCTGGTGCGGTCCATCAACACCACGGTCGTGGCGCTGCTGCCGGTGGCAGGCCTGCTGTTCATCGGCGGCGGCTTCCTGGGCGGCGGCATGCTGAACGACATCTCGCTGTCCCTGTTCGTGGGCCTCGCGGCCGGCGCGTACTCCTCGATCTTCATCGCCACCCCGCTGGTCGCGGACCTCAAGGAGAGCGACCCGCAGATGAAGGCCCTGCGCAAGCGCGTCCTCGCCAAGCGTGCCGCGAACGCCATGAAGAAGGACGGCGAGCAGGACACCGGAGACGAGCTGCCCGAGGCCGCCGGGGCCATCGCCGGGCAGCGTGCCCGCCGGGGCGGCGACCGGCCGACCGGGAGGCGCTGATGACCGCCGACAGCCGAGCCGACACCCGGGAGCTGCTTCTCAGCCGCATCCGGGACGTGCCGGACCACCCCAAGCCCGGTGTGATGTTCAAGGACATCACACCGCTGCTCGCGGACCCGCTCGCGTTCGCCGCGCTCACCGGGGCCTTCGCCGACCTGTGCGCCGGCTTCGGCGCCACGAAGATCGTCGGCCTGGAGGCGCGCGGGTTCATCCTCGCCGCCCCGGTCGCGGTCTCCGCGCAGATCGGCTTCGTGCCGGTCCGCAAGGCGGGCAAGCTGCCAGGCGCGACGCTCCGGCAGGCGTACGAGCTGGAGTACGGCACGGCCGAGATCGAGGTCCACGCCGAGGACCTGGCTCCGGGCGACCGCGTCATGGTCATCGACGACGTCCTCGCCACCGGCGGCACCGCCGAGGCCTCCCTGGAGCTGATCCGGCGGGCCGGTGCCGATGTGGCGGGCGTCGCCGTTCTCATGGAGCTGGGCTTCCTGGCCGGGCGCGCCCGGCTGGAGGCCGCCCTGCGCGGCGCCCCGCTGGAGGCGCTGATCACCCTCTGACGGCAGCGGCCGACAACCGTACGGGACGGGCATCCGGGAACACCGGGTGCCCGTCCCGCGTCGTCCGCGGGTACCGCCCGGGGCGAGTGGGACGCCCGGGGTCGATACCATGGGGTTTCCGGGACTCACCGGGGGACCCGGACCCGCACGAGGAGCGCCCTTGCCAGACGAGGTCCAGCCACTCTCCGCCGCGACCCCCGACCAGCGGGCCGACCAGGCACGGAAGGCCGCGGCGACCTCCGCCACGCCATCCGACCGGCCCGCCGACGCGGCGTCGGCTGCCGAGGGTGCCTCACCCGCCTCCGCCCGCCCCGCGCCCAAGCCCGCGGCACCGGGCACGGCGCAGCAGGGCGGCCGGTCCGGCAAGGCCCAGCCCAAGCCGGCCCCGCCGGTCAAGCAGGCGCCGCCCGCCAAGGCAACCCCCGCGAAGCCGAAGCCCGCGGCGCCCCCGGTCAAGCCCGCGCCCCCGGCCCCGGTCCGCTCCAGCGGGTCCTCCAGCCGGGTCCGCGCGCGCCTCGCCCGTCTCGGAGTGCAGCGCTCCACCACGTACAACCCGGTCCTCGAACCCCTGCTGCGGATCGTCCGCAGCAACGACCCGAAGATCGAGACGGCCACGCTCCGCCAGATCGAGCAGGCCTACCAGGTCGCGGAACGCTGGCACCGCGGCCAGAAGCGCAAGAGCGGTGACCCCTACATCACCCACCCGCTGGCCGTCACCACCATCCTGGCCGAACTCGGCATGGATCCCGCCACGCTCATGGCGGGCCTCCTCCACGACACCGTCGAGGACACCGAGTACGGCCTGGAGGACCTGCGCCGCGACTTCGGGGACCAGGTCGCCCTCCTCGTCGACGGTGTCACCAAACTCGACAAGGTCAAGTTCGGGGAGGCCGCCCAGGCCGAGACCGTCCGCAAGATGGTCGTCGCCATGGCCAAGGACCCCCGCGTCCTGGTCATCAAGCTCGCGGACCGCCTGCACAACATGCGCACCATGCGCTATCTCAAGCGTGAGAAGCAGGAGCAGAAGGCCCGCGAGACCCTGGAGATCTACGCTCCGCTCGCCCACCGCCTGGGCATGAACACCATCAAGTGGGAGCTGGAGGACCTCGCCTTCGCGATCCTCTACCCCAAGATGTACGACGAGATCGTCCGGCTCGTCGCGGAGCGCGCGCCCAAGCGGGACGAGTACCTCGCGATAGTGACCGACGAGGTCCAGGCCGACCTGCGGGCCGCCCGCATCAAGGCCACCGTCACCGGACGCCCCAAGCACTACTACAGCGTCTACCAGAAGATGATCGTCCGCGGCCGGGACTTCGCGGAGATCTACGACCTGGTCGGCATCCGCGTCCTCGTCGACACCGTCCGCGACTGCTACGCCGCCCTCGGCACCATCCACGCGCGATGGAACCCGGTCCCCGGCCGGTTCAAGGACTACATCGCGATGCCGAAGTTCAACATGTACCAGTCGCTGCACACGACGGTCATCGGTCCCGGCGGCAAGCCCGTCGAACTCCAGATCCGCACGTTCGACATGCACCGCCGCGCCGAATACGGCATCGCCGCGCACTGGAAGTACAAGCAGGAGGCCGTCGCCGGCACCTCCAAGGTGCGCACCGACACCCCGCGCGCCGGTGGCAAGGGCAAGGACGCCGTCAACGACATGGCGTGGCTGCGGCAGCTCCTGGACTGGCAGAAGGAGACCGAGGACCCGGGTGAGTTCCTGGAGTCCCTGCGCTTCGACCTGTCCCGCAACGAGGTCTTCGTCTTCACCCCCAAGGGCGATGTCATCGCGCTCCCCGCCGGGGCCACACCCGTCGACTTCGCGTACGCCGTCCACACCGAGGTCGGCCACCGGACCATAGGGGCCAGGGTCAACGGCCGTCTCGTGCCGCTGGAGTCCACCCTGGACAACGGCGACCTGGTGGAGGTCTTCACCTCCAAGGCCGCGGGTGCCGGACCGTCCCGCGACTGGCTCGGCTTCGTCAAGTCGCCCCGCGCCCGCAACAAGATCCGCGCCTGGTTCTCCAAGGAGCGCCGCGACGAGGCCATCGAACAGGGCAAGGACGCCATCGCCCGGGCGATGCGCAAGCAGAACCTGCCGATCCAGCGGATCCTCACCGGCGACTCCCTGGTCACCCTCGCGCACGAGATGCGCTACAGCGACATCTCCTCGCTGTACGCGGCGATCGGCGAGGGCCATGTCACAGCGCAGTCCATCGTCCAGAAGCTCGTCCAGGCCCTCGGCGGCGAGGAGGCCGCGACCGAGGACATCGCGGAGACCGTGCCCCCGGCCCGGGGCCGCGGCAAGCGGCGCGCCAAGGCCGACCCGGGTGTCGTCGTCAAGGGCGTCGAGGACGTGTGGGTCAAGCTGGCCCGCTGCTGTACGCCCGTACCCGGCGACCCGATCATCGGCTTCGTCACCCGTGGCAGCGGTGTGTCGGTGCACCGCGCGGACTGTGTGAACGTCGACTCGCTGTCGCAGCAGCCCGAGCGGATCCTGGACGTCGAGTGGGCGCCCACCCAGTCGTCCGTCTTCCTCGTCGCCATCCAGGTCGAGGCCCTGGACCGCTCGCGGCTGCTCTCGGACGTCACCCGCGTCCTGTCCGACCAGCACGTCAACATCCTGTCGGCGGCCGTCCAGACGTCCCGGGACCGGGTGGCCACCTCCCGCTTCACCTTCGAGATGGGCGACCCCAAGCACCTGGGGCACGTCCTGAAGGCGGTGCGGGGTGTCGAGGGCGTGTACGACGTGTACCGCGTGACATCGGCCCGCAGGCCGTAACCGGGGCCGCGGGGCGCCGAACGCCGAAGGGCCGGTACGGATGATCCGTACCGGCCCTTCGTACGACTCCCGCCTCAGCCCGGCGCGAGCCGCGGCGGGTTCAGCCGCCGAACTCCTGCAGGCCCTTCAGGGCCTGCTCCAGCAGCGCCTGGCGGCCCTCCAGCTCACGCGAGAGCTTCTCCGCCTTGGCGTCGTTGCCCGCGGCGCGCGCCGCGTCGATCTGCTTGCGCAGTTTGTCGACGGCCTCCTGGAGCTGGCCCGTCAGACCCGCGGCCCGCGCCCGCGCCTCCGGGTTGGTGCGCCGCCACTCGGTCTCCTCGGCGTCCTGGAGCGCCCGCTCCACCGCGTGCATCCGCCCCTCGACCTTCGGCCGGGCGTCGCGCGGCACATGGCCGATGGCCTCCCAGCGCTCGTTGATGTCCCGGAACGCGGCCCGCGCCGCCTTCAGGTCCGTCACCGGCACCAGCTTCTCGGCCTCGGTGGCCAGCTCCTCCTTCAGCTTGAGGTTCTCCGCCTGCTCCGCGTCCCGCTCCGCGAACACCGAGGCCCGGGCCGCGAAGAACACGTCCTGGGCACCGCGGAAGCGGTTCCACAGCGCGTCCTCGTGCTCGCGCTGCGCACGGCCTGCGGCCTTCCACTCGGCCATCAGCTCGCGGTAGCGCGCCGCCGTCGCACCCCAGTCCGTCGAGTCCTGGAGCGACTCGGCCTCCACGACCAGCCGCTCCTTGATCCGCCGGGCGTCCTCGCGCTGCGCGTCCAGCTGCGCGAAGTGCGCCTTGCGCCGCTTCGAGAACGCCGACCGGGCATGCGAGAACCGGTGCCACAGCTCGTCGTCGGACTTGCGGTCCAGCCGGGGCAGGCCCTTCCAGGTGTCCACCAGGGCCCGCAGCCGCTCACCGGCCGCCCGCCACTGCTCGCTCTGCGCCAGCTGCTCCGCCTCCGCGACCAGCTCCTCCTTGGCGCGCCGCGCCTCCTCGGACTGCCGCGCCTTCTGGGCCTTGCGCTGCTGGCGGCGCGCCTCCACGGTCTCGACGAGCTTGTCGAGCCGCCTGGCGAGCGCGTCGAGATCCCCGACCGCGTGATGCTCGACCACCTGCGTCCGCAGATGGTCGATCGCGGTCATCGCGTCCTTCGCGGACAGGTCGGTCGTCTTCACCCGCCGCTCGAGGAGGCCGATCTCCACAACCAAGCCCTCGTACTTGCGCTCGAAGTAGGCCAGGGCCTCCTCAGGACTGCCCGCCTGCCACGATCCGACGACCTTCTCGCCATCGGCGGTACGCACGTACACGGTGCCCGTCTCGTCGACGCGGCCCCACGGGTCGCTGCTCACGACGCCTCCTCCACATGATGCCGCTGAGGGGGCCGTCGACCCCCTGGGCATCGTCCACAGTTTCCTGGGACGGGCCTCGCCCGCCCTCCACGGCCCGCGTACCGGGTCCGAGGGACCCCGTACGCGCTGCACAACGCCAATCTAGGCGAACGGCCGCCCGGCTGTCCGCACTCAGCGCCACCGAATTGCCCCGCATTCCCGTAGAGGAACGCGGGAGGCTCATTTCCTGGTGACGGTTGCCTTTTCAATGGTCACGGGCTTCTTCGGCCTGCCGTCGCCCGCCGTGCCCTCGGCGCCGCCCTCGGCGACCTCCCGCACGGCCTTCAGGCCCGCCTCGTCCATGGTGCCGAACGGCGTGTAACCGGGTGGCAGCCGACTGTCCTCGTACACCAGGAAGAACTGGCTGCCCGCCGTGTCCGGGCCGCTGTTCGCCATGGCGACGGTCCCGGCCTTGTACGTGACGGTGCCGTCGGTCCCGGCCTTGCCGAGCGCGTCCAGGTTCTCGTCGGGCAGGTCGTAGCCCGGGCCGCCGTAGCCGTCGCCCTGCGGGTCGCCGCACTGCAGCACGGAGATGGGGGCCGGCGCGGTCGTCAGCCGGTGGCACGCGGTGCCGTCGAAGTACTTCTGGTCCGCGAGGTACTGGAACGAGTTCACCGTGCGAGGCGTCTTCGCCGCGTCCATCGCGATCGTGATGTCGCCCCGGTTCGTCCTGAGCTCCATCGTGTACTTCGCCTTCCGGTCGACCGCCATCGACGGCTCGGGCGACGAGGCGGGCCCGCTGGTGGCCGGGTCGGCGCTCGCACCCGCGGCGCCCTCGCCGTCCTTGTCGCCGCCGCTCAGCACGCCCGTCGCGTACGCGCCCGCGCTCGCGGCGAGGGCGACGGTGAGGGCCGCCGCGATCACCGCGTTGCGGCGCTTGGCCTTCCGGCGGGCCTCCTCCTGCCGCTGCCGCTGCCGCTCGAGCTTCTTCCTGGCGAGCTGCCGCCGCCGCTGATCGCTGCTGACCACCGGGTGTCTCTCCTCGTGGGCTCTGGTCGGTTTCGTACCGGGGCTTGTGTGCCCCGTACCGTATACGGGTTGGCCCGGGAAGGAGCAGCGCCGGTACCCTCTGATCTGCTGCATTCTTCCTGCCGGACGACTATCTGAGGACGATCGTGCTTATTGCCGGGTTCCCCGCCGGGGCCTGGGGGACCAACTGCTATCTGGTCGCCCCCGCCACAGGTGAGGAGTGCGTGATCATCGACCCGGGCCACCAGGCCGCCCAGGGGGTCGAGGAGACGCTGAAGAAGCATCGGCTCAAGCCCGTCGCCGTCGTGCTCACGCACGGCCACCTCGACCATGTCGCCTCGGTCGTCCCGGTCTGCGGCGCCCACGACGTGCCCGCCTGGATCCACCCGGCCGACCGCTACATGATGAGCGACCCCGAGAAGGCGCTCGGCCGTTCCATCGGCACGCAGCTCATGGGGGAGCTGACCGTGGGCGAACCGGACGACGTCCACGAGCTGACCGACGGCGCCGCACTGGAGCTGGCCGGTCTGGAGCTGACCGTCGCGCACGCGCCCGGCCATACCAAGGGGTCGGTGACGTTCAGGCTCCCGGAGACCTCGGACATCCCGTCCGTGTTCTTCTCCGGCGACCTGCTCTTCGCCGGCTCCGTCGGACGCACCGACCTGCCCGGCGGTGACATGGACGAGATGCTCGGCTCGCTGGCCCGTGTGTGCCTGCCGCTCGACGACTCGACCGTGGTGCTGTCCGGACACGGCCCCCAGACGACCATCGGCCAGGAGCGCGCCACCAACCCCTATCTGCGGCAGGTGGCCGCCGGCCTCGGGAGCGCCGCCGCTCCCCGACGAGGAATGTGACGAGAGACTTCGTGAACACCTTCAAGGCCCCCAAGGGCACCTACGACCTCCTGCCCCCCGATTCCGCCACCTTCCTGGCCGTGCGCGAGGCGATCGCCGCGCCGCTGCGGAACTCCGGGTACGGCTACATCGAGACGCCCGGCTTCGAGAACATCGAGCTGTTCGCACGTGGTGTGGGCGAGTCCACGGACATCGTGACGAAGGAGATGTACGCCTTCGAGACGAAGGGCGGCGACAGGCTGGCCCTGCGCCCCGAAGGCACGGCGTCCGTGCTGCGTGCCGCCCTGGAGGCCAACCTCCACAAGACCGGCAACCTCCCCGTCAAGCTCTGGTACTCCGGCTCGTACTACCGCTACGAGCGCCCGCAGAAGGGCCGCTACCGCCACTTCTCCCAGGTGGGCGCCGAGGCGATCGGTGCCGAGGACCCGGCGCTCGACGCCGAGCTGATCATCCTGGCCGACCAGGCGTACCGCTCGCTGGGCCTGCGGAACTTCCGCATCCTGCTGAACAGCCTCGGGGACAAGGAGTGCCGCCCCGTCTACCGGGCGGCCCTCCAGGAGTTCCTGCGCGGCCTCGACCTGGACGAGGACACCCGGCGGCGCATCGACATCAACCCCCTGCGCGTCCTCGACGACAAGCGTGCCGAGGTGCAGAAGCAGCTGGACGGCGCCCCGCTGCTCTCGGACTACCTGTGCGACGCCTGCCGGGCGTACCACAAGGAGGTACGCGAGCTGCTGTCGGCGGCGGGTGTCGTGTTCGAGGACGACGTGAAGCTGGTGCGTGGCCTCGACTACTACACGCGGACGACGTTCGAGTTCGTCCACGACGGTCTCGGCTCCCAGTCCGCGGTGGGCGGCGGCGGCCGTTACGACGGCCTGTCCGAGATGATCGGCGGCCCGGCCCTCCCGTCCGTCGGCTGGGCTCTCGGCGTGGACCGCACGGTGCTGGCGCTGGAGGCGGAGGGCGTCGAGCTGGACATCCCGGCGAGCACCAGTGTGTATGCCGTGGCCCTGGGCGACGAGGCCAAGCAGCGCCTGTTCGCGCTGGTGACGGAGCTGCGCAAGGCCGGTGTCGCCACGGACATGGCCTACGGCGGCAAGAGCATGAAGGCCGGCATGAAGAACGCCAACCGCTCCGGTGCCCGTTTCGCGGTGATCGCCGGCGAGCGTGACCTCGCGGAGGGCGTCGTCCAGCTCAAGGACATGGAATCCGGCGGGCAGGAGGCGGTCGCCATGGACGCGGTCGTGACACTGCTGAAGGACAAGCTGGTCTGACCCACGCGCGCGTGGAGACGGAACCGAGGGCGGGCACCCCAGGGTGCCCGCCCTTTCCCGTACCCCTTGGGCCCCCGCCGTGGCCGAAGGTCCCTCCTTATGCCAACCGAACGGCGGAGCAGGCTCCTTGTCCGGCAGAATGACCACGGCTTCGGCCACCCGACAGCAGTCCGCCCACCACTTCACCCACTCGACGGAACGGCCGGTATGACGACGAAAGCAGCAGTTGACGACGTGTCCTCGGGCTCCCGCACCTTCGGTGCGAGCCGGGCGTTCGCCTGGATGCTGGTCGTCACGGGCGCGGCGGGGCTGCTCGCCGCGTGGGTGATCACGATCGACAAGTTCAAGCTGCTGGAGGACCCGGACTTCACCCCGGGCTGCAGCCTTAACCCGGTCGTCTCCTGCGGCAGCATCATGGAGAGCGAGCAGGCCTCGGTGTTCGGCTTCCCGAACCCGATGATCGGCCTGGTCGCCTACTCCGTGGTCATCGCCATCGGTGTGGGGCTGCTGGCCGGCGCACGCTACCGGCGGTGGTACTGGCTCGGTCTGAACGCGGGCACGCTCTTCGGTGTCGGCTTCTGCATGTGGCTGATGTGGCAGTCCCTGTACGTGATCGGCGCCCTGTGCCTGTGGTGCAATCTCGCCTGGGTCGCGACCATCGTCATGTTCTGGTACGTGACCTCGTACAACGTCCGCAACGGGATGCTGCCCGCGCCCGGCTGGCTGCGGCGTTTCCTCGACGAGTTCACCTGGCTCCTGCCCGTCCTGCACATCGGGATCATCGGGATGCTGATCCTGACCCGCTGGTGGGACTTCTGGACCAGCTGACCGGCCCGTCGGGACTGTCGGCGGGCTGGCATAGGCTTCATGCCGTGGAGCCCGACCTTTTCACCGCCGCAGCCGAGGAACGCCAGGAGAAGGACCCGACCAGCAGCCCTCTGGCGGTCCGGATGCGCCCGCGCACCCTGGACGAGGTCGTCGGCCAGCAGCATCTGCTGAAGCCCGGCTCGCCGCTGCGGCGGCTGGTGGGGGAGGGCGGCGGAGGCCCGGCCGGGTCCTCGTCCGTGATCCTGTGGGGCCCGCCCGGCATCGGCAAGACCACGCTCGCGTATGTGGTGTCGAAGGCCACCAACAAGCGGTTCGTGGAACTTTCCGCGATCACGGCGGGGGTGAAGGAGGTCCGGGCCGTCATCGACGGCGCCCGGCGCGCGGCCGGCGGTTTCGGCAAGGAGACCGTCCTGTTCCTGGACGAGATCCACCGCTTCAGCAAGGCACAGCAGGACTCGCTGCTGCCGGCCGTGGAGAACCGCTGGGTGACGCTGATCGCCGCGACGACGGAGAACCCGTACTTCTCGGTGATCTCGCCCCTGCTGTCCCGCTCGCTGCTGCTCACTCTGGAGCCGCTCACCGACGACGACCTGCGCGGGCTGCTGAGGCGCGCACTGGGCGAGGAGCGGGGTCTGGGCGGTGCCGTGGAGCTGCCGCAGGACGCGGAGGCGCATCTGCTGCGGATCGCCGGAGGGGACGCGCGGCGGGCGCTGACCGCGCTGGAGGCGGCGGCCGGGTCGGCCCTCGCGAAGGGCGAACCGGAGATCACGCTCGCCACCCTGGAGGAGACCGTCGACCGGGCGGCCGTGAAGTACGACCGGGCGGGAGACCAGCACTACGACGTGGCGAGCGCGCTGATCAAGTCGATCCGCGGCTCCGACGTGGACGCGGCACTGCACTATCTGGCCCGCATGATCGAGGCGGGGGAGGACCCGCGGTTCATCGCGCGGCGGCTGATGATCTCCGCGAGCGAGGACATCGGGCTCGCGGACCCGACGGCTCTTCCGCTGGCGGTGGCGGCGGCGCAGGCAGTGGCGATGATCGGTTTCCCGGAGGCGGCGCTCACCCTGAGCCACGCCACGATCGCTCTCGCCCTGGCCCCCAAGTCCAACGCGGCGACCACCGCGATCCAGGCGGCCCAGGCGGACGTACGCGCCGGACTGTCCGGCCCGGTCCCGGCGCACCTGCGCGACGGGCACTACCGGGGCGCCGCCGAGCTGGGCCACGCCCGGGGGTATGTGTACCCGCACGACGTGCCGGGCGCGATCGCGGCGCAGCAGTACGCGCCGGACGGCGTCCAGGGCAGGCGCTACTACCAGCCGACCCGCTACGGGGCGGAGGCGCGGTACGCGGACGTGGTGGAGAAGGTCCGCGAGCGCCTCGGCGACGAGGGCACGGGCTCGGCCGCGGCGCGGTGAGGGTACGGCGGGCCGGACCCCGCGGTGCGGGTCCGATCCGCGGGGCGCGCCTCAGCCGTCCCGGGCTTCGCGGTTCCGGCGCCCGGCCGGATCCTGTCCGGAAGCCTCCTCGGCCGCGTCGAACAGGGCCTGCATGGCCCGGCGCAGCCGGGTCACCTCCCGTACCGGCTCCGGGAAGTCGAAGCGCGCGTCGAACACCCCGCCCCCGGCGGCCCGGCAGCGCACCCGCAGCCCGAAACTGTCCAGCGCCAGCGGCACCACCCGTCGCACGGGCGGGTCGGTACGGGCCCGGTCGCGCCCCAGCAGGGAGGCCAGCGCGAGCATCCGGTCGCCGTGCGCGGCGGCCAGGTGCTGGAGCAGTTCCGCCTCGTGCCGCCGCAGCGGGTCGGGCCGGGCGCCGGCGAAAGCCTCGGTGTCGACGGGCCCGGAGCCCCACAGATCGTCCACGTACAGGTCGCCCACCTCCAGGCGCAGCATCATCTGGCCGGGCTCGGCCAGGCCGGGCTGTGAGGTGAGCCACCCGCGGACCCGGGCGCGGGCGCGGATCCGGTGGGGGACGGCGACGGGTGCCACGTCCGTCAGCTCCAGTTCGGCGGGCAGTTCGTCGTCCTGGGCGTGGGTGGCGGCCCGTACGGCGGGGGAGTCGGCCGGGTAGAGCAGCAGGATCTCGCCGTCGCCGCCGACGGTGCGGGCCTCGGGCGACAGCGGGTCGGCCGGGAGCCGGTCGGGGGCGGGGGCGCAGGCCCCGGGGATCAGCAGGGTCGCGGAGCATGTACTCTGTACGAGAGTTCGTGTGCGCTCGGCTGCTGACGGCATCCGGGCGGTTTCAAGTCCGCTGGGACGCGGCTGACCATGAGCTGATCGGACCTCCGTCACACCGGCGCCCTGCTGAGAAGCAGAAGGGGTGTCGTTCTCTGTGCTGCTGTCTGTGATGCGCGTGGTGTTCCCCGGGCGAGACATGCGATCTCCTTGAGTAAGGTGAGCCTAACCTAACCTATTTCGGAGGTCTGGAGAACGTGCCTAACCAGTCGCGTCCCAAGGTCAAGCGGTCTCGCGCGCTCGGTATCGCGCTGACGCCGAAGGCTGTCAAGTACTTCGAGGCCCGCCCGTACCCCCCGGGTGAGCACGGCCGTGGCCGCAAGCAGAACTCGGACTACAAGGTCCGTCTGCTGGAGAAGCAGCGCCTGCGTGCCCAGTACGACATCAGCGAGCGCCAGATGGCCCGCGCCTACGACCGCGCCAAGAAGGCCGAGGGCAAGACGGGCGAGGCCCTGGTGGTCGAGCTGGAGCGTCGTCTCGACGCCCTGGTCCTGCGTTCGGGCATCGCCCGCACCATCTACCAGGCCCGCCAGATGGTCGTCCACGGCCACATCCAGGTCAACGGCCAGAAGGTCGACAAGCCGTCCTTCCGCGTCCGCCCGGACGACGTCGTGATGGTCCGCGAGCGCTCCCGCAGCAAGGCGCTCTTCCAGGTCGCCCGCGAGGGTGGCTTCGCCCCCGACGGCGAGACCCCCCGCTACCTCCAGGTCAACCTGAAGGCCCTGGCCTTCCGCCTGGACCGCGACCCGAACCGCAAGGAGATCCCGGTCATCTGCGACGAGCAGCTCGTCGTCGAGTACTACGCCCGCTGACCCGGGCGCGGTACCGAACCGCGATCCGCTTGCGCGGTGCGCCGAGCACCGCAGCGGCTGTCAGCCCGCCGTCTCCCCGCCCTGCGCGGTGGGGGAGCCGGCGGGCTTTCGCATGTCCGGCAGCCTGCCCTGCCCGCCTCGCGCGCGCTCGCCCTCCGTCCGCGCGGGCGCCCGGCGGGGCCGCACCGACAGAGCCCGCCGCACGGCCGCGTCCAGCGACAGGGAGCGCCCCTCCGAGACGTACTCCTCGAACCGCCGCTGCCCCAGCACCTCCCGGGCGCGCCCCTCGCACAGCCGCCGGGGCGCGCTGAAGTACGCCGACCCGAACAGCGGCGGCCCCACCGCCTCCCACATGCGGCCCGCCGCCCCCTGCAGCACCGCCGCCTCCACCGGGTCGCCCTCGCTCGCCGTCACCAACGCCAGCAGCTCGACCGCCAGCACCAGGCCCACAAGATCGCGGAACGTGTGGTTCACGGTCACGCACTCGTCCAGCAGCTCCCGCGCCTCTCCGTGGTCGCCCCGGGTCCAGGCCGCGTACGCCAGGACGTACAGCGCGTAGGCCCTGGTCCAGCGCTCCCCGCGGTCCTCACAGGTCTCCCGCACCTCCCGGCACAGCTCCACCGCCGTCTCCAGGTCGCCCAGGAACACCTTGACGATCGCCAGCTCCACCTGCCCCATCAGCACCTGGCTGTTGAGTTCCCCCAGCTCCCCGTACGCCGTGAGCGCGCGGCCCAGCAGCTCCTCCGCCCCCGGCATGTCGTCCGACAGCAGCGCCAGACACCCCATCCGGTGCGTCGTGTACGCCGAGGCCAGCGCGTTTCCGGCGAGCGCGGCCCGCTCCCCGCACTCGTGCAGCGCCCCCACCGCCGCCGTGCCGTCCCCCTGCAGGATCGCCACATAGCCCAGCACCCACAGCGCCTTCAGCCGCGCCGACTCGTGGTCCGCGCGCCGCTCGGAGTCCGGCTGCCCCGGCTCCGCCGCCAGCGCCCGGTCCAGCCAGTGCCGCCCCTCCGCGAGCCGCCCGCAGCCCACCCAGTAGAACCACAGCGTCCCCGCCAGATGCTGCGCCAGACGGGCCTCGCCCGGCATCTCCAGGCACAGTTCGAGCGCCGCCCGCAGATTCGGGAGCGCGCTGTCCGCGCAGGCGGCGACCTCCGCCTGCCGGGGGCTGAACCACTCCAGTTCGCACCAGGTCGCCAGACCCATGTACCAGTCCCGGTGCCGCCTGCGCAGCCGCTGCGCGTCGCCCAGCGCCGCCAGCCACTCCGCCCCGTACGCCGCGACCGTGTCCAGCACCCGGTACCGCGGCCCCGCCGGGGTCTGCTCCCGCACCACCACCGACTGGGCGATCAGCTCGCCGAGCACATCCAGCACCCGCTCCGGCGGCAGGTCCGGCCCCGTGCACACGTACTCCACGGCCTCCAGGTCGAACGGCCCCGCGAAGACCGAGAGCCGCGCCCACAGCAGACGCTCCTCCGGCGTGCACAGCTCATGGCTCCAGCCGATCGCCGTCCGCAGCGTCTGATGGCGGGCCGCCGCACCCCGGCTGCCGTGGGTCAGCAGCCGGAACCGGTCGTCCAGCCGGTGCAGCAGTTGTTCCAGGCTCAGCGCCGGAAGCCGCCCCGCGGCCAGCTCCAGCGCCAGCGGAATCCCGTCCAGGCGCCGGCACACCTCCCGTACCGGGGCCGGATCCGTCACCGTGAACCCGGGGCACGTCGCCACCGCCCGGTCGGTGAACAGCCGCACCGCGTCCTCGTCCGGCATCGGGGCCAGTGCCAGCACGGCCTCCCCGTCCACCCGCAGCGGACGCCGCCCGGCCGCCAGCACGGTCAGCCCCGGAGTGCTGCGCAGCAGCCGGTGCACCAGGTCGGCGCACGCGTCCACCAGGTGCTCGAACCCGTCCAGCACCAGCAGCGCGCTGCGGCCCGCCAGGTGCTCCACCAGGACCTCGCGCGGCGGCCGGCTCGTCTGGTCGGTCAGCCCCAGGGACTTCACCAGGGCGTGGTCCACCAGGCCCGGGTCACGCAGGGCGGCCAGTTCCGCCAGCCACACCCCGTCGCAGTAGCGTTTCTGCGACCCGCAGGCCTCGTCCGACCCGCAGGCCTCGTCCGACCCGTGCGCCTCGCGCGCCGCTCTCACCACGAGCCGGGACTTGCCGACCCCGCCCACCCCGACCACCGTCACCAGCCGGAACTCCCGCAGCAGCCGGTCCAGTTCCGCTCTTTCCGGGGCGCGTCCGACGAACCGGGTCAGCTCGGCAGGGAGATTGCTCCGTCGCATGGGACACGGAGCGTACCGACCACGCTGCGCTCCGTACAAACGAGGCCGGTCTGTCGCCGCTAATCCGGTTCGGAGCGCCACCACCGGCGCGATAGGCTCGGAGAACGTATTCCGGGTATCGCAACCCGACGTGCTTCGACCAACAGAGAGCGGTGCGCAGTGACCGGTGGAGAGGTTGCCGGGATCCTGGTGGCCGTCTTCTGGGCGATCCTGGTGTCCTTCCTGGCCGTGGTGCTGGTGAGGCTCGCCCAGACGCTCAGGGCGACCACCCGGCTCGTGGCGGATGTGACCGAGCAGGCGGTTCCCCTGCTGGCCGATGCCTCCGCGACCGTGCGCTCCGCGCAGAACCAGCTCGACCGCGTCGACGCCATCGCCTCGGACGTGCAGGAGGTCACCTCCAACGCGTCCGCTCTCTCCAGCACCGTCGCGTCCACCTTCGGGGGCCCGCTCGTCAAGGTCGCCGCATTCGGTTACGGCGTCCGCCGGGCACTCGGCGGCGACCGCGGCGACAAGCCCGACCGCCCCTCGCGGCGTACCGTCATCGTCGGCCGCACGGTGCCCAAGGCACGTCGCGGCCGGAACCTGAAGGGCTGAGGCGTCACATGTTCCGCCGAGCGTTCTGGTTCACCGCCGGCGCCGCCGCCGGTGTGTGGGCCACCAACAAGGTCCACCGCAAGCTGAAGCAGCTCACCCCCGAGAGCCTCGCCGCCCAGGCCGCCGACAAGGCGGTCGAGGCGGGCCACCGGCTCAAGGACTTCGCACTCGACGTCCGGGCGGGAATGCTCCAGCGCGAGGCGGAGCTGGAACAGGCACTCGGCCTGGAGGCTCCCGAGGACCCGGCCCTCCCGGCACCCCGCCGGTCCGCGCTCGGCCCGGCCGCCGCACCCGTACACCGGGACCGCACCTACCCCACCCACCCGTACAACCGGAATGAGGACCACTGATGGAGTCGGCTGAAATCCGCCGCCGCTGGCTGAGCTTCTTCGAGGAGCGCGGGCACACCGTCGTGCCTTCGGCGTCGCTCATCGCGGACGACCCGACTCTCCTCCTCGTCCCCGCGGGCATGGTCCCGTTCAAGCCGTACTTCCTCGGCGAGGTCAAGCCGCCGTTCGCGCGCGCCGCCAGCGTCCAGAAGTGCGTCCGCACCCCGGACATCGAAGAGGTCGGCAAGACCACCCGGCACGGCACGTTCTTCCAGATGTGCGGCAACTTCTCCTTCGGGGACTACTTCAAGGAAGGCGCCATCAAGCTCGCCTGGGAGCTGCTCACCGGCTCCGTCGAGCACGGTGGCTACGGCCTCGACCCGGAGCGGCTCTGGATCACCGTCTACCAGGACGACGACGAGGCCGAGCAGATCTGGCGCGACGTCGTCGGCGTCCCCGCCGAGCGCATCCAGCGCCTAGGCAAGAAGGACAACTTCTGGTCCATGGGCGTCCCCGGCCCCTGCGGCCCCTGCTCCGAGATCAACTACGACCGCGGCCCCGAGTTCGGCGTCGAGGGCGGCCCCGCCGTCAACGACGAGCGGTACGTCGAGATCTGGAACCTCGTCTTCATGCAGTACGAGCGGGGCAGGGGCATCGGCAAGGAGGACTTCGAGATCCTCGGGGACCTGCCGAGCAAGAACATCGACACGGGCCTCGGCATGGAACGCCTGGCGATGATCCTCCAGGGCGTCAGGAACATGTACGAGACCGACACCCTGAAGGTCGTCATCGACCAGGCCACCGAGCTCACCGGTGTCCGCTACGGCCAGGCCGACGACTCCGACGTCTCCCTGCGCGTGGTCGCGGACCACATGCGCACCTCCGTCATGCTGATCGGTGACGGTGTCACCCCCGGCAACGAGGGCCGCGGCTACGTCCTGCGGCGCATCATGCGCCGTGCCATCCGCAACATGCGCCTGCTCGGCGCCACCGGCCCGGTCGTCGGCCGGCTCGTCGACACGGTCATCACCACGATGGGTGAGCAGTACCCGGAACTGGAGACCGACCGCAAGCGCATCGAGGCCGTCGCCCTCGCGGAGGAGACCCGCTTCCTCAAGACGCTCAACGCCGGGACCAACGTCCTGGACGGCGCCGTCGCCGAGGCCAAGCAGTCCGGCTCCAGCGTCCTCGCCGGCGACAAGGCGTTCCTGCTCCACGACACCTGGGGCTTCCCCATCGACCTCACCCTCGAGATGGCCGCCGAGCAGGGCCTGAGCGTGGACGAGGACGGCTTCCGCCGCCTGATGAAGGAGCAGCGGGAGCGGGCCAAGGCCGACGCCCAGGCCAAGAAGACCGGCCACGCCGACGTCACCGCCTACCGCGAGATCGCGGACGGCTCCGGGGCCACCGAGTTCACCGGCTACACCAACACGGAGGGCGAGACGACCGTCGTCGGCCTCCTCGTCAACGGCGTGCCCTCCCCGGCCGCCTCCGAGGGTGACGACGTCGAGGTCGTCCTCGACCGGACCCCGTTCTACGCCGAGGGCGGCGGCCAGCTCGCCGACCAGGGCCGGATCAAGCTGCACAGCGGCGCCGTGATCCAGATCCGCGACGTCCAGCAGCCCGTGCCCGGCGTGTCCGTGCACAAGGGCTCCGTCCAGGTCGGTGAGGTCACCGTGGGCGCCACCGCCTACGCCACCATCGACGTCACACGCCGCCGGGCCATCGCCCGCGCCCACAGCGCCACCCACCTCACCCACCAGGCGCTGCGCGACGCCCTCGGCCCGACGGCCGCCCAGGCCGGCTCCGAGAACTCGCCGGGACGCTTCCGCTTCGACTTCGGAGCCCCGTCTGCCGTTCCCGGCACGGTGCTCACCGACGTCGAGCAGAAGATCAACGAGGTACTGGCCCGCGAACTCGACGTGCACGCCGAGGTCATGCCGATCGACGAGGCCAAGCGGCAGGGTGCCATCGCGGAGTTCGGGGAGAAGTACGGCGAGCAGGTCCGCGTCGTCACCATCGGGGACTTCTCCAAGGAGCTGTGCGGCGGCACGCACGTGCACAACACCGCCCAGCTCGGCCTGGTGAAGCTGCTGGGCGAGTCCTCCATCGGCTCCGGTGTGCGCCGTATCGAGGCCCTGGTCGGCGTCGACGCCTACAACTTCCTCGCCAAGGAGCACACGGTCGTCGCGCAGCTCCAGGAGCTGGTCAAGGGCCGTCCCGAGGAACTGCCGGAGAAGATCTCCGGCATGCTCGGCAAGCTGAAGGACGCCGAGAAGGAGATCGAGAAGTTCCGCGCCGAGAAGGTCCTCCAGGCCGCCGCCGGACTGGCCGAGTCGGCCCGTGACGTGCACGGGGTCGCCCTGGTCACCGGCCAGGTCCCGGACGGCACCGGCGCCGACGACCTGCGCAGGCTGGTCCTGGATGTGCGCGGCCGCATCCCGGCGAGCCGCCCGGCCGTCGTCGCCCTGTTCACCACGGCCAACGGCCGCCCGCTGACCGTGATCGCCACCAACGAGACCGCCCGCGAGCGCGGCCTCAAGGCCGGCGACCTGGTCCGCACCGCCGCCAAGACCCTCGGCGGCGGCGGTGGCGGCAAGCCGGACGTCGCCCAGGGCGGCGGCCAGAACCCGGAGGCCGTCGGGGACGCCATCGCGGCCGTCGAGCGCCTGGTCTCCGAGTCCGCCTGATGGGTGGGGCCATGAGACGCGGACGCCGGCTGGCGATCGATGTCGGGGACGCCCGGATCGGGGTCGCCTCGTGCGACCCCGACGGGCTCCTCGCCACCCCCGTGGAGACCGTGCCGGGACGGGACGTCCCGGCCGCCCACCGGCGCCTGCGGCAGCTCGTGGAGGAGTACGAGCCGCTGGAGGTCGTCGTCGGACTGCCCCGCTCGCTCAGCGGGCGGGAGGGTCCGGCCGCCGCCAAGGTCCGCGTCTTCGCCCGCGAGCTGGCCCGGGGCATCGTCCCCGTCCCCGTACGCCTGGTCGACGAGCGCATGACCACGGTGTCCGCGAGCCAGGGGCTGCGCGCCTCCGGAGTGAAGTCCAAGAAGGGCCGCTCGGTCATCGACCAGGCAGCCGCTGTGATCATCCTTCAGAACGCTCTTGAGTCCGAACGGGTATCGGGTAATCCACCCGGCGAGGGCGTCGAAGTGGTCATCTGATCGCGATACGGTAACGTTCCGCGCAATGCGGTGGCGTTCGAACAGCTGCCGTACGACGTAGAGGCGGACGTCCCGGAAGCCTCGCGGCTGTTTGGGGATCGATGACTGAGTACGGCGGCAGGCCCGGCTCCCAGCCCTGGCACCCTCAGGACCCCCTGTACGGGGAGTACGGGGACCAGGGCTGGTCCGGGCAGCAGCAACCCGGCAACGACCCGTACTACCAGCAGCAGCCCGCGCAGCCGCAGCAGCAGTACGGCGACATCCAGGGCCACGGCCACCAGGAGCCGTACCAGCAGCAGGCGTACGGTTCCGACCCGTACGCAGGCCAGGGGTACGGAACCGGCCAGGGCGTGACGCCCCAGCAGCAGTACGGGACGGACACCGGCGGCTGGGACACCGGAACCGGCCAGCAGGCCGCGATGCCGTACGGGGCCCAGCCCCCGCACCCTGATCCCTACGGCGGCCAGGGCACCGACCTGTACAGCACCCCCGAGGCGTATCCGCCGCCGCAGCCCCCGGGACAGCGTCACGCGGAGTCGGTGTACGACGCCGGGGCGTACGGAAACGGCGACCAGGGAACGGCGGTTTCCGGCCACCAGCCGCAAACCCCAGAGGCTCCGGAAGCCCCTTCGGCCCCGGAGGTCCCCGAGCAGGGGAAGCAGGCCTTCTTCGACGGCCCCACCGCCGACGAGCGCCGCCGCGCCGACCGGGGCGACGCCCCTGAGGACGACGACCCCGACGACGACGCCCCCGCCAGGGGACGGCGTGGCCGCGGTGGCCGCGGGGGCGGTGCCCCGGCCAAGAAGCGCAAGAGCCGCAACGGCGTCGCGTGCCTGTTCGTCGCCACCGTCCTGGTGGGCGGCCTCGGCGGCGTCGGCTACTTCGGCTACCAGTTCTACCAGGGCCGGTTCGGCCCGGCTCCGGACTACACGGGGACGGGGATCAAGGAGACGACCCAGGTCGAGATCCCCCCGGGTGCGGGGGGCGCCGCGATCGGCAAGATCCTCTATGACGCGGGCGTGGTGAAGAGCATCGAAGCCTTCACCGACGCCCAGAGCAAGCACGAGAAAGGGCTCCAGATCCAGGACGGGTTCTACGTCCTGCACAAGGAGATGTCGGGTGCGGCGGCGGTCGAGGCGATGCTCAAGGAGGAGAGCCGCAGCGTCCTCATCATCCCCGAGGGCAAACGCAACGCCGACATCTACAAGCTGATCGACGCGAAGCTGGGCCTCGAGGACGGAGCCACGGCGAAGGCCGCCAAGGACAAGGCCGGCGAGCTGGGCCTGCCCGACTGGGCGAAGGGCCACGCGAACGTCAAGGACCCGCTGGAAGGCTTCCTCTACCCGGCCGACTACCCGGCCCCGAAGGGCGGCAAGCCCGAGGACGTCCTCAAGAGGATGGTCGCCCGCGCGAACGAGGAGTTCGCGGTCCACGACATGGAAGCCAAGGCCAAGTCCCTCGGCCTGAAGGGCCCGTGGGAACTCCTGACGGTCGCGAGCATGGTGCAGGTCGAGGGCAAGTACAAGCACGACTTCGACAAGGTCTCCCGGGTCGTCTACAACCGCCTCAAGCCGGACAACACGGAGACGGTCGGGCGACTGGAGTTCGATTCGACGGTCAACTACCTCCGGGGTGAGAGCACCCTCGACGTCGGGTCGGTCGCCGACATGCGGAAGATCAAGGACCCGTACAACACGTACGACATCAAGGGCCTCACGCCGGGACCGATCAGCAACCCCGGCAAGGACGCCGTCGAGTCCGCGATGAACCCGGCTCCGGGTCCGTGGATCTACTTCGTGTCCATCAACGAGGACAAGACGGTGTTCTCGGAGACGCTGGCCGAGCACAACAAGAACGTGGCCGAGTACGAGAAGGAACGGAAGCGGTCAGGCGAATGAGCACTGCGAAGCGCGCGGCCGTCCTCGGCTCGCCCATCGCGCACTCCCTCTCCCCGGTGCTGCACCGTGCCGCCTACGCCGAGCTGGGCCTGACGGACTGGACGTACGGCCGCTTCGAGGTGGACGAGGCGGGCCTGCCCGGCTTCTTCGAGTCGGAGCTGGACGCGTCCTGGGCGGGCCTGTCCCTCACCATGCCGCTGAAGCGCGCCGTCATCCCGCTGCTCGACGAGATCAGCGAGACCGCCCGCTCCGTCGAGGCGGTCAACACGGTCGTCCTCACGGACGACGGACGCCGGGTCGGCGACAACACCGACATCCCCGGCATGGTCGCCGCCCTGCGCGAGCGGGGCGTGGACAAGGTGGAGGCCGCCGCCGTCCTCGGCGCGGGCGCCACCGCCTCCTCCGCGCTCGCCGCGCTGGCCCGGATCTGCACGGGCCCGGTCACCGCGTTCGTACGGAGTGAGGCGCGGGCGGAGGAGATGCGCGGCTGGGGCGTGCGCCTCGGCGTGGAGGTGCACACCGCCCACTGGGAGGAGGCGGTCCACGCCTTCGACGCACCGCTCGTGATCGCCACGACCCCGGCGGGCTCCACCGACACCCTCGCCCCCTACGTACCCGAGCGGCCCGGCACCCTCTTCGACGTGCTGTACGACCCGTGGCCCACCCCGCTGGCCTCCGCGTGGGCGGAGGGCGGCGGCCAGGTCGTCGGCGGCCTGGACCTCCTGGTCCACCAGGCCGTCCTCCAGGTCGAGCAGATGACGGGCCGCTCCCCGGCCCCGCTCGACGCCATGCGCGCCGCCGGCGAGGCGGCGCTCGCAACCCGCTGAACAGGCTGTTCCGCTCGGCGCGGTCCGTCCGACTGCTGGACCCGGACTCGGGACGGGTGCCGGACGTGGGAGGATCGGTGCAGGCGGGCCGGGGCGTCGTACCTGGTCGTGCCCGCCCGCAGGACGAGGCGCTAGCAGAAGGAGCACCGTTGAGCAGGTTGCGCTGGCTGACGGCGGGGGAGTCGCACGGCCCCGCGCTGGTGGCGACACTGGAGGGTCTTCCCGCCGGGGTCCCGGTCACCACGGAGATGGTGGCGGACCACCTGGCCCGGCGGCGCCTGGGCTATGGACGCGGCGCCCGGATGAAGTTCGAGCGGGACGAGATCACCTTCCTGGGCGGCGTCCGGCACGGCCTGACGCTCGGCTCCCCGGTCGCGGTCATGGTGGGGAACACCGAGTGGCCCAAGTGGGAGAAGGTCATGGCCGCCGACCCGGTCGACCCGGCCGAGCTGGCCGAGGTGGCCCGGAACGCGCCGCTGACCCGGCCGCGGCCCGGGCACGCGGACCTCGCCGGGATGCAGAAGTACGACTTCGACGAGGCCCGGCCGATCCTGGAGCGCGCCTCCGCCCGCGAGACCGCCGCCCGTGTCGCGCTGGGCGCGGTCGCCCGCTCGTACCTCAAGGAGACGGCCGGGATCGAGATCGTCTCGCACGTCGTCGAGCTGGCCGCCGCCAAGGCGCCGTACGGCGTGTACCCGACCCCGGCCGACGTCGAGAAGCTCGACGCCGACCCTGTGCGCTGCCTCGACGCCGACACCTCGAAGGCGATGGTCGCGGAGATCGACCAGGCCCACAAGGACGGCGACACCCTGGGCGGAGTCGTGGAGGTGCTGGCCTACGGCGTTCCCGTCGGGCTCGGCTCGCACGTGCACTGGGACCGGCGGCTCGACGCCCGGCTCGCCGCCGCGCTCATGGGCATCCAGGCCATCAAGGGCGTCGAGGTCGGCGACGGTTTCGAGCTGGCGCGGGTGCCGGGCTCGAAGGCCCACGACGAGATCGTGCCCACCGCGGACGGCGTCCGCCGCGCCACCGGCCGCTCCGGCGGCACCGAGGGCGGGCTGACCACCGGTGAGCTGCTGCGTGTGCGCGCCGCGATGAAGCCCATCGCGACCGTGCCGCGCGCTCTCCAGACCATCGACGTGACCACCGGCGAGCCCGCGCAGGCCCACCACCAGCGCTCCGACGTGTGCGCCGTGCCCGCCGCCGGCATCGTCGCGGAGGCCATGGTCGCGCTGGTCCTCGCGGACGCCGTCGCGGAGAAGTTCGGCGGCGACAGCGTCACCGAGACCCGCCGCAACGTCCGGTCGTACCTCGACAACCTGAGGATCCGGTGAGCGGCGGAGCCGACAGCGGACCGCTGATCGTCCTGGTCGGCCCGATGGGTTCCGGCAAGTCCACGGTGGGCACGCTGCTCGCGGAGCGGCTCGGCGTGTCGTACCGGGACACGGACGCCGACATCGTGGCCGCCCAGGGCCGCCAGATCTCCGACATCTTCGTCGACGAGGGCGAGCCGTACTTCCGCGAACTGGAGCGGGAGGCCGTACGGACCGCCCTGGCCGGGCACGACGGCGTCCTGGCGCTCGGCGGCGGCGCGGTCCTCGACGCGGGGACGCGCGAGCTGCTCGCCGGGCTGCCGGTCGTCTACCTGTCGATGGGCGTGGAGGAGGCGGTACGCCGGGTGGGGCTCGGCGCCGCCCGGCCCCTGCTCGCCGTCAACCCCCGCCGCCAGTGGCGGGAGCTGATGGAGGCCCGCCGCCACCTGTACACCGAGGTCGCCCGCGTGGTCGTGTCCACGGACGACAAGAGCCCGGAAGAGGTCGCTGACGCGATCGTCGACGCCCTACCGCATCTCCCGGGGGACGCCCCCCGGACCCCCGGCAAGGAGACCCAGTGACCGAAGCGCCAGTTACCCGCATCCACGTCGGCGGCAGCGCCGGTTCGGAGCCGTACGACGTGCTGGTCGGGCGGCAGTTGCTCGGTGACCTGGCCGGGCTGATCGGGGACCGGGCGAAGCGTGTCGCGGTCATCCACCCCGAGGCGCTGGCGGAGACCGGCGAGGCCCTGCGCGCCGACCTGGCGGGACAGGGGTACGAAGCCGTCGCCATTCAGGTGCCGAACGCCGAGGAGGCCAAGACCGTCGAGGTCGCCGCGTACTGCTGGAAGGCGCTCGGCCAGACCGGCTTCACCCGTACGGATGTCATCGTCGGCGTCGGCGGCGGCGCCACGACGGACCTCGCCGGGTTCGTCGCGGCGACCTGGCTGCGCGGGGTGCGCTGGATCGCCGTGCCGACGACCGTCCTCGCGATGGTGGACGCGGCCGTCGGCGGCAAGACCGGCATCAACACCGCCGAGGGCAAGAACCTCGTCGGCGCCTTCCACCCGCCCGCGGGAGTGCTGTGCGACCTGGCCGCTCTGGACTCGCTGCCCGTGCACGACTACGTCAGCGGACTGGCCGAGGTCATCAAGGCCGGATTCATCGCGGACCCGGTGATTCTCGACCTGATCGAGGCGGACCCGGCCGCCGCCCGTACACCCGCCGGGCCGCACACCGCCGAGCTGATCGAGCGGTCGATCCGGGTCAAGGCCGAGGTCGTGTCGTCGGACCTGAAGGAGTCCGGGCTGCGGGAGATCCTCAACTACGGGCACACGCTCGCCCACGCCATCGAGAAGAACGAGCGGTACAAGTGGCGGCACGGGGCGGCGGTCTCCGTGGGCATGGTGTTCGCCGCGGAGCTGGGCCGTCTCGCCGGGCGGCTCGACGACGCCACCGCCGACCGGCACCGGACGGTGCTGGAGTCCGTCGGCCTGCCGCTCACCTACCGGGGCGACCAGTGGCCCACACTGCTGGAGACCATGAAGGTCGACAAGAAGTCGCGGGGCGACCTGCTGCGCTTCATCGTCCTGGACGGGCTCGCCAAGCCGGTCGTCCTGGAAGGCCCGGACCCGGCGGTGCTGATGGCCGCGTACGGGGAGGTGGCGGCGTGACCCGCCGGGTGCTGGTGCTGAACGGGCCGAACCTCGGGCGTCTGGGCTCGCGTGAGCCGGACGTGTACGGGGCCACCTCCTACGCCGGGCTGGTGGAGAGCTGCCGGTCGCTCGGCAAGGAGCTGGGCTTCGACGTCGAGGTGCGGGAGACCAACGACGAGGGCGAGATGGTCCGCTGGCTCCACGAGGCGGCGGACGGCTCCCTTCCGGTCGTCCTCAACCCCGGTGCGTTCACGCACTATTCGTACGCCATGCGGGACGCGGCGGCGCAGCGCACGGCGCCGCTCATCGAGGTGCACATCTCGAACCCGTACGCGCGCGAGGAGTTCCGCCACACCTCGGTGGTCGCGGCGATCGCGACCGGCACGGTCGCGGGCTTCGGTATCGGCTCGTACCGGCTGGCGCTGCGCGCGCTGGCCGAAGAGCTGACGTAACCGACCGTCCGGCCACGTCTCGGCCCGTCCGCCTGTCGTCCCGTCAGGACATGGAACCCTCCCTGGCCGTTCACCGTCCCGCGGTGCGGGAGGGTACGGTTCCATAACGGCGGACCCGAACGGCCGCACGAACAGCGTCAGTCGTACGAGACGGAGTGGCACCGGATGCAGCACGCAGCGGCGGGGTGGACACGTCAGTCACAGCCGTCGGGCCAGTCCCCGCCTCCGCCCCCCGCTCATCCACCGGCCCCGCCCGCGCGACCCGGCCCCGCGGCTCAGCCGGGGCCTGAAGGGACGCAGGCACCCGGCAGCGGGAGCGTTCCCGGCGGACGGGGTGCCTCGGCGGTCCCCGACGTCCCTGTCGTGCAAGGTGTTCCGGCGGTCCCCGACGTCCCGCCCGCTCGGGATGCCCGCGGCCTCCCGGCCGTGCCGGGCGGGCGGGGAGCCCCGGCGGTGGCGGACGTCCCGTCTGCGCGGGAAGTCCCGGCGGCCCCGGGCGTGGCGGCCCCGCGGGGTGTCCCGGCCGTCCCGCCTGGTCCGCCCGGCCCCGCGGTGGCTCCGTGCCCTCCGGCGCCCCCGGGGCACCACGGTTCCCCGGGAGCGGTGGGACCGGCCGCGACGGGGACGCCGGGCGAGCCCGGATCCGAGGGCGCGGGCCCGGCGCCGGTGCCCGGTTCCGTCATGGCGGCCGGTCCGGCGTCCGGCAGCGAGGCCACCGGGCACGTCCGGCTGCCGCCCGGGGGGCCCGTCGCGGCGCCTCCCACAGCACCCCTGGCCCATGGCACCGGGCTCGGCACCGGGACGGCGACCCTCGCCGTGCTGCTCATCGGCCCGGCCGGGGCGGGCAAGACGACGGTCGCCCGCCACTGGGCGCAGCGGCGCCGCGTACCGACCGCCCACATCAGCCTGGACGATGTCCGCGAGTGGGTCTGCGCCGGGTTCGCGGACCCGCAGGGCGGCTGGAACGACCAGTCCGAGGCGCAGTACCGGCTGGCCCGCCGCACCTGCGGCTTCGCCGCGCGGAACTTCCTGGCCAACGGCATCTCCTGCATCCTGGACGACGCCGTCTTCCCGGACCGCCCGGTCGTCGGCCTCGGCGGCTGGAAGCGCCATGTGGGCCCCGGACTGCTGCCCGTGGTGCTGCTGCCCGGGCTGGAGATCGTCCTGGAGCGCAACGCCAGGCGCACGGGCAACCGGCGGCTGTCGGACGAGGAGGTCGCGGGTATCCACGGCCGCATGGCCGGGTGGCACGCCTCGGGTCTGCCGATCATCGACAACTCGAAGTACGACGTGGAGACCACCGCGCGCGTCCTCGACGAGGTCCTGGCCCGGGCCATCACCAGCCCGCCCACCTGGTAGCCGGGTCCGGGGGCCGCCTGCGGACCCGGTCGGACCCCTCCGACCTGCCGGGTGACCCGTGCGCTCGTACGCTCGGAGCATGTCCCAGGTGTACGCGGACCGCCGCGAAAGGCTCCGTAACCGCTGTGCGGCAAGCACGCCGGGGGCGGTGCTGGTCTCCCGCCCCGCGAACGTCCGCTACCTCGCCGGAGGCGGGCCGCCCGGTACCGTACTGCTGCTGGGTGCCGAGGAGGACGTACTGCTCTGTCCCCGCCCACCCGCCGGCGATCTCGCCGAGGGGCGGCCCGACGAGGCGCTGAGGGTCGCCGTGCTGCCGCAGGCCGATGGGGACGCCGCCGTGGCCGCGGCCGGCCTGGCCGCCGGGGCGGGCGCCGAGGTGCTGGCCGTGGAGGAGCACCACCTGAGCGTCGCCCGGTACCGGGCGGTCGGCTCCGTCGCGGACGGGCTGCGGCTCGCGGACCTCGGCACCGCCATCGAGCAGGAGCGGATCGTCAAGGACGACGAGGAGATCACCTGCCTGCGCATCGCCGCCGAGATCGCGGACCAGGCGCTGGGGGAGCTGCTGGAGTCGATCCTCGTCGGCCGCACCGAGCGGCATCTCGCTCTGGAACTGGAGCGGCGGCTCGTCGACCACGGCGCCGACGGGCCCGCCTTCCCCACCTCCGTC
The DNA here is from genome assembly GCF_022414595.1 of Streptomyces sp. MUM 203J. Taxonomy (GTDB): domain Bacteria; phylum Actinomycetota; class Actinomycetes; order Streptomycetales; family Streptomycetaceae; genus Streptomyces. The sequence goes on from NZ_JADWYO010000021.1 coordinate 69,755, forward strand.
GCCACCGGTCCCCACTCCGGCCGCGCCGTCCACCGGCCCTCCGACCGCCGTGTCGAGGAGGGCGACTTCCTGTCCGTCTGCCTGGGCGCCAACTACCGCGGCTACCGCTGCGAGATCGGCCGTACGTTCGTCATCGGCACGGCCCCCGCCGACTGGCAGATCGAGCTGTACGACCTGGTGTTCGCCGCCCAGCGGGCCGCGCGGGAAGCCCTCGCCCCGGGCACCGCCTGCCGCGACGTGGACCGGGTCGCCCGGCAGATCCTGGACGGGGCCGGGTACGGCGACGGGCTCGCACCCTCCCTCGGGCACGGGGTGGGCCTGGAAATCCAGGAGGACCCTCAGCTCTCCCCTTCCGCCATGGGTAAACTGGACGCTTGCGTGCCGGTCACCGTCGAACCAGGGGTCCACCTCCCGGGACGAGGCGGGGTCCGGATCGATGACACGCTCGTCGTACGCCAGGAGGCGGACGGCGGACCCGAGCTACTCACCATCACGACCAAGGAGCTGCTCGCGCTGTAGCCGGCGCGCCGCACGACGCATCACCTCCCTCGGTCGTCCACAGCGTCAGTCCAGGAGATTCCGCAACCGTGGCTTCCACGAACGACCTCAAGAACGGCATGGTGCTCAAGCTCGACGGGGGCCAGCTCTGGTCCGTCGTCGAGTTCCAGCACGTCAAGCCCGGCAAGGGCCCGGCCTTCGTGCGCACCAAGCTCAAGAACGTGCTCTCCGGCAAGACCGTCGACAAGACGTTCAACGCCGGTGTCAAGGTCGAGACGGCCACCGTCGACCGCCGCGACATGCAGTTCTCGTACATGGACGGCGAGTACTTCGTCTTCATGGACATGCAGACCTACGACCAGCTCCACGTCTCCCGCACCGCGGTCGGCGATGCCGCGAACTTCCTGATCGAGGGCTTCACCGCCACCGTCGCCACCCACGAGGGCGAGGTGCTGTACGTCGAGCTCCCCGCCGCCGTCGAGCTCACGGTCCAGGAGACCGAGCCGGGCGTCCAGGGTGACCGCTCCACCGGCGGCACCAAGCCCGCCACCCTGGAGACCGGCCACCAGATCCAGGTCCCGCTCTTCATCACCACCGGCGAGAAGATCAAGGTCGACACCCGTTCCAGCGACTACCTCGGCCGGGTGAGCAGCTAACCGTGGCCGCCCGCAACAAGGCCCGCAAGCGCGCCTTCCAGATCCTCTTCGAGGCCGACCAGCGCGGCACGTCCGTGCAGGAGGTCCTCGCGGACTGGATCCGGCACGCCCGGTCCGACGACCGGCAGCCGCCGGTCAACGAGTACACGATGGAGCTGGTCGAGGGGTACGCCAAGTACGCCGAGCGCATCGACGAACTCATCGCCACCTACGCGGTGGGCTGGACGCTGGACCGGATGCCGGTCGTGGACCGCAACATCCTGCGGCTCGGCGCCTTCGAGCTGGTCTGGGTGGACTCCGTACCGGACGCCGTGGTGATAGACGAGGCCGTGCAGCTGGCCAAGGAGTTCTCCACGGACGATTCGCCGTCGTTCGTCAACGGCCTGCTGGCCCGCTTCAAGGACCTGAAGCCGAGCCTCCGCCGGGACTGACCCCCGCCACAGCCCGAAGGGCCCGCGGCGCGTTCTCGCGCCCCGCGGGCCCTTCGGCGTGCCCGGCGCCTCCGCGGACCGGGACGTGAACGCGCCGGAGGGTGGTCCCGGACCGAGGCCCGGGACCACCCTCCGGCGGCAACGTTTCTGCTCAGCCCTCCTCGTGGGCGACCGCGCGGCGCGCGTCCGCGTCCAGCACGCCCCAGCTGATCAGCTGCTCGGTCAGGACCGAGGGCGACTGGTCGTAGATGACCGCGAGGGTGCGCAGGTCGTCCTGGCGGATCGACAGGACCTTGCCGTTGTAGTCACCGCGCTGCGACTGGATCGTCGCCGCGTAGCGCTGCAGCGGTCCGGCCTTCTCGGCCGGGACGTGGGCCAGACGCTCCAGGTCCAGGACGAGCTTCGGCGGCGGCTCGGCGGCCCCGCCCGGCGTGGTGCCCGGCAGCAGCTCCTGCACCGGGACGCCGTAGAAATCGGCCAGCTCGGCGAGGCGCTGCACGGTCACGGCACGGTCGCCGCGCTCGTACGAACCGACCACGACGGCCTTCCAGCGGCCCTGCGACTTCTCCTCCACACCGTGGAGGGAGAGGCCCTGCTGGGTGCGGATGGCACGGAGCTTGGCCCCGAGCTGTTTGGCGTATTCGCTGGACATAGAGCTCCCTGGACACTGTGACAACGTGCGGCTCCGCCGCAGGTTCGTAACTCACTGTGAGGTTACGCAGCGTTACCTGCACCCGTCAAGCCGAACGGTCCGTACCGGGGTCCTGCCGGGCCCCCGCTGGACCCGCTTCCGGGGCCTGGTACCGTGGACGACGCACATTCCGACGTCCTTTAAGGTCCGTCCCGTGAGGCGGAGAAGGAGGTCCGTTTTCCATGGACACCGTCCAGCACTCCGATGCGGCACGCCCCGTTCTCGAGGGCCCCGACATCGCACGCGTGCTGACCCGTATCGCCCACGAGATCGTCGAGCGCGCCAAGGGCGCCGACGACGTGGTGCTTCTCGGCATCCCGACGCGGGGTGTCTTCCTCGCCCGGCGGCTCGCGGAGAAGCTGGAGCAGATCACCGGGCGCACGGTCCCGGTCGGCTCGCTCGACATCACCATGTACCGCGACGACCTGCGGATGCGCCCCGCGCGGGCACTGGCGCGCACCGACATCCCCGGTGAGGGCATCGACGGACGGCTGGTCGTCCTCGTCGACGACGTGCTGTTCTCCGGCCGCACCATCCGGGCCGCCCTCGACGCGCTCGGGGACCTCGGGCGCCCGCGGGCCGTCCAGCTCGCCGTGCTGGTCGACCGCGGGCACCGGGAGCTCCCCATCCGCGCCGACTATGTCGGCAAGAACCTCCCGACGTCGCTGCGCGAGACCGTGAAGGTCCAGCTCGCGGAGGAGGACGGCCGCGATGCCGTCCTGCTCGGACTGAGGGGCGACAGCTAGCCACCCGGCAGCCGCCCGATCCCCACCCGCCCCCTTCCGGAACCGGGGACACCGCCCCGGCCCCGCTCCGCACGCGCCGGAGCGGCCGCGTCAGCCCGTCCGGCACCCGAGGACGAGCGGCGAAGCCGCGGCGAACAGGACCCGGGGCGAAGCCCCCGCACCGGGCTGTGGCCGCACGCCGGCACAGCCGGGAAGGCGCGGGACAGGGGGAGAAGACCGCCGGCCACGGACCGGTCCCACGGAACCACGCGACCTCCACCACACCCGGAGTAGACCCCGATGAAGCGCCACCTCATCTCCGCCGCCGATCTCAGCCGCGACGACGCCGTCCTCATCCTCGACACCGCCGAGGAGATGGCCCGCGTCGCGGACCGGCCGATCAAGAAGCTGCCCACCCTGCGCGGCCGGACCATCTGCAACCTCTTCTTCGAGGACTCCACCCGCACCCGCATCTCGTTCGAGGCCGCCGAGAAGCGGCTCTCCGCCGACGTCATCAACTTCGCCGCGAAGGGCTCCAGCGTCTCCAAGGGAGAGTCCCTCAAGGACACCGCGCAGACCCTGGAGGCCATGGGCGTCGACGCCGTCGTCATCCGGCACAGCGCCTCCGGCGCCCCGTACCGGCTCGCCACCTCCGGCTGGATCGACGCCCCGGTCATCAACGCGGGTGACGGCACCCACCAGCACCCCACGCAGGCCCTGCTCGACGCGTTCACCATGCGCCGCCGCCTGGTCGGCCCGGACGCGGGCATCGGGCAGGACCTGTCCGGCAGGCGCATCACGATCGTCGGGGACGTGCTGCACAGCCGGGTCGCCCGCTCCAACGTGGACCTGCTGCACACCCTGGGCGCCCACGTCACGCTCGTCGCCCCGCCGACCCTCGTGCCCGTGGGCGTCGAGACCTGGCCCTGCGAGGTCTCGTACGACCTGGACAGCACGCTGCCGAAGGCCGACGCCGTGATGATGCTGCGCGTGCAGCGGGAGCGGATGAACGCGGCGTTCTTCCCCACCGAGCGCGAGTACTCCCGCCGCTACGGCCTCGACGCCGAGCGGATGGCCCGGATGCCGGAACACGCCGTCGTCATGCACCCCGGCCCCATGGTGCGGGGCATGGAGATCACCGCCGAGGTCGCGGACTCGCCCCGCTGCACCGTCGTGGAGCAGGTCGCCAACGGCGTGTCCATCCGCATGGCCGTTCTCTACCTGCTGCTCGGCGGCAACGAACCCGCCGCCTCCCAGCCCGCCGCGGCCCCGACCCGTACCGACGCCTGACCCCGTACCGAGGAGAAGCAGAACCGATGAGCAAGACCCTGATCCGTGGTGCGAAGATCCTCGGCGGTGAGGCCAAGGACGTCCTCGTCGACGGCGAGACCATCGCCGCCGTCGGCACCGGGCTGAGCGCCGAGGGCGCCACCGTCGTCGACGCCGAGGGGCAGATCCTGCTGCCCGGTCTCGTCGACCTGCACACCCATCTGCGCGAGCCCGGCCGCGAGGACTCCGAGACCGTCCTGACCGGCACCCGAGCCGCCGCGAGCGGCGGCTACACCGCCGTGTTCGCCATGGCCAACACCTTCCCCGTCGCGGACACCGCCGGGGTCGTCGAGCAGGTCTACCGGCTCGGCCGCGAGCACGGCTACTGCGACGTGCAGCCCATCGGCGCCGTCACCGTCGGCCTGGAGGGCCGGAAGCTCGCGGAGCTGGGCGCCATGCACGAGTCCGCCGCGGGCGTCACCGTCTTCTCCGACGACGGCAAGTGCGTCGACGACGCCGTGATCATGCGCCGCGCCCTGGAGTACGTGAAGGCCTTCGGCGGTGTCGTCGCCCAGCACGCCCAGGAGCCGCGGCTCACCGAGGGCGCCCAGATGAACGAGGGCGTCGTCTCCGCCGAGCTGGGCCTGGGCGGCTGGCCGGCCGTCGCGGAGGAGTCGGTCATCGCCCGGGACGTGCTGCTCGCCGAGCACGTCGGCTCCCGCGTCCACATCTGCCACCTGTCGACCGCCGGATCCGTCGAGATCGTCCGGTGGGCCAAGTCGCGCGGCATCGACGTCACCGCCGAGGTCACCCCGCACCACCTCCTCCTCACCGACGAGATGGTCCGCACGTACAACCCGGTCTACAAGGTCAACCCGCCGCTGCGCACCGAGCGCGACGTGATGGCGCTGCGCGAGGCCCTCGCGGACGGCACGATCGACATCGTCGCCACCGACCACGCCCCGCACCCGCACGAGGACAAGGACTGCGAGTGGGCCGCCGCCGCCATGGGCATGGTCGGCCTGGAGACCGCGCTGTCCGTCGTCCAGCACACCATGGTCGACACCGGCCTGCTGGACTGGGCGGGCGTCGCCGACCGCATGTCCGCCAGGCCCGCGGCCATCGGCAGCGCCACCGGTCACGGCCGCCCCGTCTCGGAGGGTGAGCCCGCCAACCTGACGCTGGTCGATCCGGCATACCGTGGCACCGTGGACCCCGAGGGCTTCGCCTCCCGCAGCCGCAACACCCCCTACGAGGGCCGTGAGCTGCCGGGCCGCGTCACCCACACCTTCCTGCGGGGCCGCGCCACGCTCATCGACGGGAAGCTCGCGTGACCACCACCCTCAACCACCTCGCCGCAGCCACCGCACTCGCCGCCGAGGCGCCGCGGTCGGCGGAGGTGACCGACTGGGCCGCCAGGCTCGGCTGGGTCGCCGGACTGCTGCTGTTCATCGCCCTCGTGTACTGGCTGATGCGCCAGGGCTGGAAGTGGCGGGGCAGCCTCCAGTCGGCCCTGCCGGAGCTGCCGGGAGTGCCGGAAGCCCCCGGTGCGGCGAAACTGACGATGGACGGCCGCTACCACGGGTCCACCACCGCCGGGCAGTGGCTCGACCGGATCGTGGCCCACGGGCTCGGGACCCGCAGCCGTGCCGAGCTGACGCTCACCGACGCGGGTCTGGCAGTCGTACGCCCCGGCGCGAACGACTTCTTCGTCCCGGCCGGGCGGCTGCGGGAGGCACGGCTCGACAAGGGCATCGCGGGCAAGGTCCTCGCCGAGGGCGGCCTGCTGATCGTCACCTGGGAGCACGGCGGCGAGCTGATCGACTCAGGCTTCCGCTCCGACCGGGCCGCCGAGCACACGGCCTGGGCCGAGGCCATCAACCACATGATCAACGAGAACACCACGACGGAAGGCGCCGCACGATGACGACCTCCACAAAGGGGGCCAGGACCCCCGCCGTACTCGTCCTGGAGGACGGCCGCACCTTCCGCGGCCGTGCCTACGGGGCCGTGGGGGAGACCTTCGGTGAGGCGGTCTTCTCCACCGGCATGACCGGCTACCAGGAGACCCTGACCGACCCCTCGTACCACCGGCAGGTCGTCGTCATGACCGCGCCGCACGTCGGCAACACCGGGGTCAACGACGAGGACCCCGAGTCCGGCCGCATCTGGGTCTCCGGCTACGTCGTCCGCGACCCCGCCCGCACCCCCTCCAACTGGCGCGCCAAGCGCTCCCTCGACGAGGAGCTGGAGCGGCAGGGAGTCGTCGGCATCAGCGGCGTCGACACGCGCGCGCTGACCCGCCACCTGAGGGAGCGCGGAGCCATGCGCGTCGGCATCTTCTCCGGCGACGCCTGGACCGGCGTCCGCGAGGAGGCCCTGCTGGCGAAGGTCCGCGCCCAGCCGCAGATGAAGGGCGCGAACCTCTCCGCCGAGGTCGCCACACAGGAGCCGTACGTGGTCCCCGCCATCGGGGAGAAGAAGTTCACCGTCGCCGCGGTCGACCTCGGCATCAAGGGCATGACCCCGCACCGCATGGCCGAGCGCGGCATCGAGGTGCACGTACTGCCCGCCACCGCCACCGCCGAGGACATCTACGCGGTCAACCCCGACGGGGTGTTCTTCTCCAACGGCCCCGGCGACCCCGCCACCGCCGACCACCCGGTCGCGGTCATGAAGGCCGTCCTGGAGCGGAAGACGCCGCTGTTCGGGATCTGCTTCGGCAACCAGATCCTCGGCCGCGCCCTCGGCTTCGGCACGTACAAGCTGAAGTACGGCCACCGCGGCATCAACCAGCCGGTGCAGGACCGCACGACCGGCAAGGTCGAGGTCACCGCGCACAACCACGGCTTCGCCGTCGACGCCCCGCTCGACAAGGTGTCCGACACCCCCTTCGGGCGCGCCGAGGTCTCCCACGTCTGCCTCAACGACAACGTGGTGGAGGGCCTCCAGCTGCTCGACCAGCCGGCTTTCAGCGTCCAGTACCACCCCGAGGCGGCCGCCGGCCCGCACGACGCCGCATACCTTTTCGACCGGTTCACGTCTCTGATGAGCACCGCCCTGATGGAGGCCGAGCGTGCCTAAGCGCACCGATATCCAGTCCGTCCTGGTCATCGGCTCCGGCCCGATCGTCATCGGCCAGGCCGCCGAGTTCGACTACTCCGGCACCCAGGCGTGCCGCGTCCTCAAGTCCGAGGGCCTGCGGGTCGTCCTGGTCAACTCCAACCCCGCGACGATCATGACCGACCCGGAGATCGCGGACGCCACGTACGTCGAGCCGATCACCCCCGAGTTCGTCGAGAAGATCATCGCCAAGGAGCGCCCCGACGCCCTCCTGCCCACCCTCGGCGGCCAGACCGCGCTCAACACGGCGATCTCCCTCCACGAGAACGGCGTCCTCGACAAGTACAACGTCGAGCTGATCGGCGCCAACGTCGAGGCCATCCACAAGGGCGAGGACCGCGACCAGTTCAAGCTGGTCGTCGAGGCCGTCAACGCCAAGATCGGCCACGGCGAGTCCGCCCGCTCGGTGATCTGCCACTCCATGGACGACGTCCTCAAGGGCGTCGAGGAGCTGGGCGGCTACCCGGTCGTCGTCCGTCCCTCCTTCACCATGGGCGGCGCCGGCTCCGGCTTCGCCCACGACGAGGAGGAGCTGCGCCGCATCGCCGGCCAGGGCCTGACCCTGTCTCCCACCACCGAGGTACTCCTGGAGGAGTCCATCCTCGGCTGGAAGGAGTACGAGCTGGAGCTGATGCGCGACAAGCACGACAACGTCGTGGTCGTCTGCTCCATCGAGAACTTCGACCCGATGGGCGTCCACACCGGCGACTCCATCACCGTCGCCCCGGCGATGACGCTCACCGACCGCGAGTACCAGACCCTCCGCGACATCGGCATCGCCGTGATCCGCGAGGTCGGCGTCGACACCGGCGGCTGCAACATCCAGTTCGCCGTCAACCCCGACGACGGCCGGGTCATCGTCATCGAGATGAACCCGCGCGTCTCGCGGTCCTCCGCCCTCGCGTCGAAGGCCACCGGCTTCCCCATCGCCAAGATCGCCGCGAAGCTGGCCGTCGGCTACACCCTCGACGAGATCCCCAACGACATCACCCGGGAGACCCCGGCCTCCTTCGAGCCCACGCTCGACTACGTCGTCGTCAAGGCCCCGCGCTTCGCCTTCGAGAAGTTCCCGTCCGCCGACTCCACCCTCACCACCACCATGAAGTCGGTGGGCGAGGCCATGGCCATCGGCCGGAACTTCACCGAGGCGCTCCAGAAGGCGCTGCGCTCCCTCGAGAAGAAGGGCAGCCAGTTCGACTTCACCAGCCCCGCCGGTGACAAGGGCACCCTGCTGCGCGAGGCCGCCCGCCCCACCGACGGGCGCATCAACCTCGTCATGGAGGCCATCCGTGCCGGGGCCACCCAGGAGGAGGTCTTCGCGTCCACGAAGATCGACCCGTGGTTCGTCGACCAGCTCTTCCTCATCAAGGAGATCGCCGACGAGGTCGCGTCCGCCCCCAAGCTCGAACCCGGCCTGCTGGCCGAGGCCAAGCGCCACGGCTTCTCCGACCAGCAGATCGCGGAGATCCGCGGCCTGCGCGAGGACGTCGTCCGCGAGGTCCGGCACGCGCTGGGCATCCGCCCGGTCTACAAGACCGTCGACACCTGCGCCGCCGAGTTCGCCGCCCGCACCCCGTACTTCTACTCCTCGTACGACGAGGAGACCGAGGTCGCGGCCCGCGAGAAGCCCGCGGTGATCATCCTCGGCTCCGGCCCGAACCGTATCGGCCAGGGCATCGAGTTCGACTACTCCTGTGTCCACGCCTCCTTCGCGCTGGCCGACGCCGGGTACGAGACCGTGATGGTCAACTGCAACCCGGAGACCGTCTCCACCGACTACGACACCTCCGACCGGCTCTACTTCGAGCCGCTCACCCTGGAGGACGTCCTGGAGATCGTCCACGCCGAGCGGCAGGCCGGACCCGTCGCCGGAGTCGTCGTCCAGCTCGGCGGCCAGACCCCGCTCGGCCTCTCCCAGGCCCTCAAGGACAACGGCGTGCCGGTCGTCGGCACCTCCCCGGAGGCCATCCACGCCGCCGAGGACCGCGGCGCCTTCGGCCGCGTCCTGAAGGAGGCCGGACTCCCCGCGCCCAAGCACGGCACCGCCACCACGTTCGCGGAGGCCAAGGCCATCGCGGACGAGATCGGCTACCCGGTCCTGGTCCGCCCCTCGTACGTCCTCGGCGGACGCGGTATGGAGATCGTGTACGAGGAGGCCCGGCTGGAGGCGTACATCGCGGAGTCCACCGAGATCTCCCCGACCCGCCCCGTCCTCGTCGACCGCTTCCTCGACGACGCCATCGAGATCGACGTCGACGCCCTCTACGACGGCCACGAGCTGTACCTCGGCGGTGTCATGGAGCACATCGAGGAAGCCGGTATCCACTCCGGCGACTCGGCCTGCGCCCTGCCCCCGATCACCCTCGGCGGCTTCGACATCAAGCGGCTGCGGGCCTCCACCGAGGGTATCGCCAAGGGCGTGGGCGTCCGCGGCCTGATCAACATCCAGTTCGCGATGGCCGGCGACATCCTGTACGTCCTGGAGGCCAATCCGCGCGCCTCCCGGACCGTGCCGTTCACCTCCAAGGCCACCGCGGTGCCGCTCGCCAAGGCCGCCGCCCGGATCTCCCTGGGCGCCACCATCGCGGAGCTGCGCGCCGAGGGCCTGCTGCCGAAGGAGGGCGACGGCGGCACACTGCCGCTGGACGCGCCGATCTCGGTGAAGGAGGCCGTGATGCCGTGGTCGCGGTTCCGCGACATCCACGGCCGCGGCGTCGACACCGTCCTCGGCCCGGAGATGCGCTCCACCGGCGAGGTCATGGGCATCGACTCGGTCTTCGGCACCGCGTACGCCAAGTCGCAGGCCGGAGCCTACGGGCCGCTGCCCACCAGGGGCCGCGCCTTCATCTCGGTCGCCAACCGCGACAAGCGCTCGATGATCTTCCCGGCCCGCGAGCTGGTCGCCCACGGCTTCGAACTGCTCGCCACCTCGGGCACCGCCGAGGTCCTCAAGCGCAACGGCCTCAACGCCACGGTCGTGCGCAAGCAGTCCGAGGGCGAGGGCCCGGACGGCGAGAAGACCATCGTCCAGCTCATCCACTCCGGGGACGTCGACCTCATCGTCAACACCCCGTACGGCACCGGCGGCCGGCTCGACGGATACGACATCCGCACCGCCGCCGTCGCCCGCGGCGTCCCGTGCCTGACCACGGTCCAGGCGCTCGCGGCCGCCGTCCAGGGCATCGACGCCCTCAACCACGGTGGCGTCGGAGTCCGCTCCCTCCAGGAGCACGCGGAACACCTGAACGCGGCCCGCGCCTAGCAGCCCACACGAGGGGGACACCGTCACCGCGGTGTCCCCCTCCTCATGAGGACACCCACCTGATGTACGCACTGTTCTTCCACCTCGTCTTCAAGCGCATGGACCCCGAGCGCGCCCACCACATGGCCGTGCGCTGGATCCGTCTCGCCGCCCGCGTCCCCGTGCTGCGCACCTTCGTCGCCGCCTGCTTCGCCCCCCGCCGCAAGGAGCTGCGCACCGAGGCCCTGGGGCTGCGCTTCCACAGCCCGTTCGGGCTGGCCGCCGGCTTCGACAAGAACGCCGTCGCGATCGACGGCCTCGCCATGCTGGGCTTCGACCACGTCGAGATCGGGACCGTGACGGGCGAGCCGCAGCCCGGCAACCCCAGGAAGCGGCTCTTCCGGCTCGTCCCGGACCGGGCCCTGATCAACCGCATGGGGTTCAACAACGAGGGCTCCGCCGCCGTCGCCCGCAGGCTCCACGGGCGCGTGCCGGTGTTCCGTACCGTCCTCGGCGTCAACATCGGCAAGACCAAGATCGTGCCCGAGGCCGAGGCCACCGCCGACTACGTGAAGTCCGCCGAGCGGCTCGCCCGCCACGCCGACTACCTGGTCGTCAACGTCTCCTCCCCGAACACCCCGGGCCTCCGTGACCTCCAGGCCACGGAGGCGCTGCGCCCGCTGCTGAGCGCCGTCCGTGAGGCCGCCGACCGCACGGTCACCGACCGGCGTGTGCCTCTGCTGGTGAAGATCGCCCCGGACCTGGCCGACGAGGACGTCGACGCGGTCGCGGACCTGGCCGTCGAGCTGGGGCTGGACGGCATCATCGCCACCAACACCACCATCGCCCGCGACGGGCTGGGCCTGAAGTCCGGCCCGTCGCTGACGTCGGAGACCGGCGGCCTGTCGGGCGCGCCCCTGAAGGACCGCTCTCTGGAGGTGCTGCGCCGCCTCTACGCGCGCGTGGGCGACCGGCTCGTGCTGGTCGGCGTCGGCGGCGTCGAGAGCGCGGAGGACGCCTGGCAGCGCATCCTGGCCGGTGCCACGCTGGTCCAGGGGTACAGCGCCTTCATCTACGAGGGCCCCGGTTACGCCCGGGCCGTTCACAAGGGCCTCGCCGCCCGGCTGAAGGCCTCCCCGTACGCCACCCTCGCCGACGCCGTCGGCGCCGACATCCGGAAGGGCACCGCCGCATGACCGCCCACCCGTCACCCGGTCACCACCCCTCGTCGAGCCCCTCCGGGCCGCCGGCCTCCTCCCCCTTCGGGGCACGGCTCCGCAAGGCCATGGACGAGCGCGGGCCGCTCTGCGTCGGCATCGACCCGCATGCCTCCCTGCTGTCGGCGTGGGGCCTCAAGGACGACGTCGACGGACTGACGGCCTTCACCCGTACGGTCGTCGAGGCACTGGCCGGGACCGTCGCCGTCTTCAAGCCGCAGAGCGCGTTCTTCGAGCGCTTCGGATCGCGTGGCATCGCCGTCCTGGAGCGGGCCGTCGTCGAGCTGCGGGACGCGGGCGCCCTGGTCGTCATGGACGCCAAGCGCGGCGACATCGGCTCCACGATGGCCGCGTACGCGCAGACGTACCTGCGCCCGGACGCCCCGCTGTTCTCGGACGCGCTCACCGTCTCCCCGTACCTGGGCTACGGCTCGCTGAAGCCCGCCGTGGACCTGGCCCGGGAGAGCGGTGCCGGGCTGTTCGTGCTCGCCCTGACCTCCAATCCCGAGGGTGCCGAGGTCCAGCGGGCCGTGCGCGCCGACGGGCGGTCGATCGGTGCGACGATGCTGGCCCACCTGGCGGAGGAGAACGCGGGGGAGACCCCCCTCGGGTCCTTCGGGGCGGTCGTCGGTGCGACGCTGGGAGACCTGTCGAGCTTCGACCTGGACATCAACGGCCCGCTGCTGGCCCCGGGCATCGGTGCGCAGGGGGCCACCCCGGCGGACCTTCCGGCGGTCTTCGGACCGGCGGTGCACAACGTCGTCCCGAACGTCAGCCGCGCCGTCCTCCGGGCCGGGCCCTCGGCGGCGGCCCTGCGCGAGGCGGCCGCGCGGTACGCCGACGAGGTGCGGGCGGCGGTCGCCTCGGCTGCGTGACAGCGCCGTGTCCGCAGGTGTGACAGCGGTGTGACACACTTCACGGTCCCCTCCGGCGACTGGCGGAGGGGACCACTCCATGGCCTGGTGTGACGTCTCCGGAACGGCCCGTGACGGGTGTTGACGCAAACGGAACCCAAACGGGTGCGTTATGTCTTGTTTGTCTGGCAAGCTCGATGCTGACCAGGACTTTTCCTTCGTTCTCGCTGACTCGGGCGGACTTGGCCGCTAGTCTCCGACGAGAGTCAGCGTTCGCAGCGGTCCCTGCGTTGCTCGTTGCTCCCTTGGTGTGGGCCGAATAGGTTCCTCACCGGTCCGTATCCGACAGTTCGACATCCGAGGTGACGTAGGCGTGGCTCTTCCGCCCCTTACCCCTGAACAGCGCGCAGCCGCGCTCGAAAAGGCCGCCGCGGCTCGCCGGGAGCGGGCCGAGGTCAAGAATCGACTCAAGCACTCCGGCGCCTCCCTCCACGAGGTCATCAAGCAGGGCCAGGAGAACGAGGTCATCGGCAAGATGAAGGTGTCCGCCCTCCTGGAGTCCCTGCCCGGCGTCGGCAAGGTCCGCGCCAAGCAGATCATGGAGCGCCTCGGCATCTCCGAGAGCCGTCGCGTGCGCGGCCTCGGATCCAACCAGATCGCCTCCCTGGAGCGGGAGTTCGGCGGCTCCGGCGCCTGACGTCCGACACCTGGGTCCGGGAGGCTCCGGGAAGCTGGAATAATCGCCCCATGGCTGCAACATCCCGGGGGACGACCCCCGAGCCCCCGGACGTACGTCCGCGGCTGACCGTGCTCTCCGGCCCGTCCGGCGTCGGCAAGAGCACGGTCGTCGCCCATATGCGCAAGGTCCACCCGGAGGTCTGGCTCTCGGTGTCGGCCACGACCCGCAAGCCGCGACCCGGCGAGCGGGACGGCGTCCAGTACCACTTCGCCACCGACGACGAGTTCGACAAGCTGATCGCCAACGGTGAGCTGCTGGAGTGGGCCGAGTTCGCGGGCAACCGCTACGGCACCCCGCGCGCGGCCGTCCAGGAGCGGCTGGAGCGCGGCGAGCCCGTCCTCCTGGAGATCGACCTCCAGGGTGCCCGCCTGGTCCGCGAGTCCATGCCGGACGCCCAGCTCGTCTTCCTGGCCCCGCCGAGCTGGGACGAACTGGTGCGCCGGCTGACCGGCCGTGGCACCGAGTCACCGGAGGTCATCGAGCGTCGTCTGGAGACCGCCAAGATCGAGCTGGCGGCCGAGTCGGAGTTCGACGTGACCCTGGTCAACACCTCCGTCGAGGACGTGGCGCGTGAGCTGCTAGCCTTGATGGACGTTGTCTGAATTTTCCCTGTCCACTTTTTCGGAAGGTAGAGCGTGTCCTCTTCCATCACCGCGCCCGAGGGCATCATCAACCCGCCGATCGACGAGCTGCTCGAGGCCACGGACTCGAAGTACAGCCTCGTGATCTACGCGGCCAAGCGCGCGCGTCAGATCAACGCGTACTACTCGCAGCTCGGTGAGGGCCTCCTGGAGTACGTCGGTCCCCTGGTGGACACCCACGTCCACGAGAAGCCGCTCTCGATCGCGCTGCGCGAGATCAACGCGGGCCTGCTGACCTCCGAGGCCGTCGAGGGCCCGGCGCAGTAAGCGTCCCCGCACCCTTGTGACCAGGCCCGGCGGGCTGCCCGCCGGGCCTGAGGCGTGCCCACAGTCGTTCCCCCAGGCCGTTCCCCAGGTCCTTCCTCAGGTCGTTCGTTCCTCAGAGCGGGAGGCGCAGTGCCCGAGTCCCAGTCCAAGCCCCGGGTCGTTCTCGGAGTCAGCGGCGGCATCGCCGCGTACAAGGCGTGCGAGCTGCTGCGCCGGCTGACCGAGTCGGGTCATGACGTACGGGTCGTGCCGACCGCGTCGGCCCTCCGGTTCGTCGGGGCCCCCACCTGGTCCGCGCTCTCCGGCAACCCGGTCTCGGACCGGGTCTGGGACGACGTCCACGAGGTCCCGCACGTCCGCATCGGCCAGACCGCCGACCTCGTCGTCGTCGCCCCCGCCACCGCCGACATGCTGGCCAGGGCCGCCCACGGCATCGCGGACGACCTGCTCACCAACACGCTCCTCACCGCCCGCTGCCCGGTGGTCTTCGCCCCCGCCATGCACACCGAGATGTGGGAGCACCCGGCCACCCAGGAGAACGTCGCCACCCTGCGCCGCCGTGGTGCGCTGGTCGTCGAGCCCGCCGTGGGCCGCCTGACCGGCGCCGACACCGGCAAGGGCCGTCTCCCCGAGCCCGCCGAGATCTTCGAGGTCTGCCGCAGGGTCCTCGCGCGCGGTGTCACCGCTCCCGACCTGGCCGGCCGCCATGTCGTCATCAGCGCGGGCGGCACCCGCGAGCCCCTGGACCCGGTCCGCTACCTCGGCAACCGCTCCTCCGGAAAGCAGGGCTACGCCCTCGCCCGTACGGCGGCGGCGCGCGGCGCGCGCGTGACGCTGATCGAGGCCAACACCGGGATGCCCGACCCGGCGGGAGCCGATGTCGTCCACGTCGGCACCGCCCTGCAGCTCCGTGAGGCCGTGCTGAAGGCCGCCGCCGACGCGGACGCGGTCGTGATGGCCGCGGCCGTCGCGGACTTCAGGCCCGCCGAGTACGCCGAAGGCAAGATCAAGAAGCGGGAGGGCCAGGAGCCCGCGCCGGTCGCCCTGGTCCGCAACCCCGACATCCTCGCGGAGATCTCCGCCGACCGGGCGCGCCCGGGCCAGGTGATCGTCGGCTTCGCCGCCGAGACCGACGACGTGCTGGCCCACGGATGCGAGAAGCTGCGCCGCAAGGGGTGCGATCTGCTGGTCGTGAACGAGGTGGGGGAGCGCAAGACCTTCGGCCTGGAGGAGAGCGAGGCCGTGGTCCTCACGTCCGACGGCTCCGAGACCCCGGTGCCGTACGGCCCGAAGGAGGGCCTCGCGGACACGGTGTGGGACCTCGTGGTGCCGCGGCTCGCCTGAGCCGGGTGGGACGGATCTCTCACGCTCCGGGCCCCGCGCACGGGCGATCACCGTCCGCGAGCGGGGCTTGGAGGGTGATCTTCGCCTCGTACCCCCCTGTCCGCTCCGCGCCTGACGGGACCTCGAAGTGCCCCGGAATTGCCGGGGAATCACCCGGGAGCCGCCTCGGAATCAGCGCGAGAACGGCCCGGAGGTGCCTCCGATGTGGCCAAACATGTGGCCGCCGTGTGAGACACCTGGTCCAATGTCAGGGCTCGCCCGATAAACTGTTCCCGGAACGACGCGGGGCGCAGCCCCCTGCCGGTCCGCCAATGATCAGCCAGCAGCCGCTGCAAACCCAGGGAGCGTTGTGTCCCGTCGCCTCTTCACCTCGGAGTCCGTGACCGAGGGTCACCCCGACAAGATCGCTGACCAGATCAGCGACACGATTCTCGACGCCCTGCTGCGCGAGGACCCCACGTCCCGCGTCGCCGTCGAGACGTTGATCACCACGGGCCTGGTCCATGTGGCCGGCGAGGTCACGACGAAGGCCTGGGCCGACATTCCGACGCTCGTCCGGGAGAAGATCCTGGAGATCGGCTACGACTCGTCGAAGAAGGGCTTCGACGGCGCCTCGTGCGGCGTGTCGGTGTCGATCGGATCGCAGTCCCCCGACATCGCGCAGGGCGTCGACACGGCCTACGAGTCGCGGGTCGAGGGCGGCTCCCAGAGGGACGGGGACGACGAGCTGGACAAGCAGGGTGCGGGCGACCAGGGCCTGATGTTCGGGTACGCGTCGGACGAGACGCCCGAACTGATGCCGCTGCCGATCCACCTGGCCCACCGGCTGTCCAAGCGGCTGACCGAGGTCCGCAAGAACGGCACGATCCCCTACCTGCGGCCGGACGGCAAGACGCAGGTGACCATCGAGTACGACGGCGACAAGGCCGTCCGCCTCGACACGGTCGTGGTGTCCTCGCAGCACGCGTCGGACATCGACCTCGACTCGCTGCTCGCGCCCGACATCCGCGAGTTCGTCGTGGAGCACGTGCTCAAGGAGCTGCTCGACGACGGGATCAAGCTCGACACCGAGGGCTACCGCCTGCTGGTGAACCCGACCGGCCGCTTCGAGATCGGCGGCCCCATGGGCGACGCGGGTCTGACCGGCCGCAAGATCATCATCGACACCTACGGCGGCATGGCCCGCCACGGCGGGGGCGCCTTCTCCGGCAAGGACCCGTCCAAGGTGGACCGGTCGGCCGCGTACGCGATGCGCTGGGTCGCCAAGAACGTGGTCGCCGCCGGGCTGGCCTCCCGCTGCGAGGTGCAGGTCGCGTACGCGATCGGCAAGGCCGAGCCGGTCGGCCTGTTCGTCGAGACCTTCGGCACCGCCAAGACCGAGGTCGAGAAGATCGAGGCCGCCATCTCCGAGGTCTTCGACCTGCGTCCGGCCGCGATCATCCGCGACCTGGACCTGCTGCGGCCGATCTACTCGCAGACCGCCGCGTACGGGCACTTCGGCCGTGAGCTGCCCGACTTCACCTGGGAGCGCACCGACCGCGTCGACGCCCTCCGCAAGGCCGCGGGGCTGTAGACCGGGCTGACCGCCGGGTCCCGGCACCTCCGTTCCGTACGGGGGTGCCGGGACTCCGTCGTTCCCGGGCCCACACAGCCCCGGCCCCGGTGTCAGTGCGGTCTGGTAGGCATGAGGCGTGAGCAGCGCGAACGGAGAGCGGGGAGGGCACCGGCCCGGGGAACCTCCTGAGGGCCCGGCCGCGGGGCGGTCCGGGGTGCCGCCCGTGCCCGAGCAGCTCGCACTGATCCGGGAGACCGTACGGCAGGCCAAGGCGCCCCGGGCCAAGCCGCGGACCTGGCGGGGAGCCGAGCTGGCCGCGGAGCTGCCGGTCGCGCGGGTCGTCGTGAACAAGGGCGTCCTGCACCTCGACCAGTACTTCGACTACGCCGTGCCCGCCGAGCTGGACGCCACCGCACAGCCCGGGGTGCGGGTGCGGGTGCGCTTCGGGGCGGGGGCCGGACAGGTCCGGGAAGGGCGGCGCGAGGGCGGGCGGCTCATCGACGGGTTCGTCGTCGAACGGCGGGCCGAGAGCGACTACGCCGGGCCGCTCGCCGCGCTCGCGGACGTCGTGTCGCCCGAGCCGGTGCTGAGCCCCGGACTGCTGGGACTCGCCCGTGCGGTGGCGGACCGGTACGCGGGGAGCCTCGCGGACGTGCTCCAGCTCGCCGTGCCCCCGCGCAGCGCCCGAGCGGAGGGCAGGCCGTCGCCCGAGCCGCTGCCGCCGCCCGAGAGGCCGGAGCCGGGCACCTGGGGGCGGTACGCGTACGGGGAGGAGTTCCTGGACGCGCTCGCCCGCGGGGGAGCGCCGCGTGCCGTGTGGAACGCGCTGCCGGGGCCGCACTGGGCCGACGAACTCGCCCGGGCCGTCGCCGCCGCGCTCGCGTCGGGGCGCGGCGCGCTCGTGGTCGTGCCGGACGGCCGGGCCGCCGCGCGTGTGGACGCGGCCCTGAGGGCGCTGCTGGGGGAGGGGCGGCACGCGCTGCTCACCGCCGAGGCCGGGCCCGAGAAGCGCTACCGGGAGTGGCTCGCCGTGCGGCGCGGCGCCGTGAGCGCCGTCGTCGGAACCCGGGCCGCCATGTTCGCGCCCGTGCGGAACCTGGGCCTGGTCGCCATCTGGGACGACGGGGACCCCTCCCACAGTGAACCGCACGCCCCGCAGCCCCACGCCCGCGATGTGCTGCTCCTGCGTGCCGCGCACGACAGGTGTGCCTTCCTGCTGGGCGGGGTGACCTGCACGGTCGAGGCCGCGCAGCTCGTCGGAAGCGGCTGGGCCGGGCCGCTGGCGGCCCCGCGCGACCAGGTGCGGGCGGCGGCCCCGCTCGTTCGGACCGTGGGCGACGCGGAGCTGGCGCGGGACGAGGCCGCGCGCGCGGCCCGGCTGCCGTCCCTGGCCTGGCAGGTGGCACGGGAGGGCCTGAAGTCCGGCCCGGTGCTGGTGCAGGTGCCCCGGCGCGGTTACGTACCCCGGCTGGCCTGCGAGCGGTGCCGTACGCCCGCGCGGTGCCGGCACTGCGCGGGGC
>NZ_JADWYO010000022.1 GCF_022414595.1 Streptomyces sp. MUM 203J
GACGGCCACCAGCATGTTGCCGACGGCGTAGTTCAGCGTGCCGCACAAAGGATCCACCAACCACTGGCGCACAGCGTCGGCCGCACCCTGCTGCCCGCCTTCCTCGCCGAGAACCGCGTCATCGGGCCGAGCGGTACGGATGACGCCGAGGATCGTCTCCTCGGCCTCCACGTCGGCCGCGGTGGCGAAGTCACCGGCGCCCTTGTCAATGCGAGTGAGCCGCTGGCCGTACATGTTGCGCACCACGTCCGCTCCGGCACGTGCCCCAGCTATCGCAACCTCAGCATCGTCCGAACTCGCGTATGAGTTGATCACGCCGTGCAGAATATCGGGGCGAAGCCACCAACCCGGCGAACCTATGCGGTCACAGCACTAGGTTCGTCTGAGCCGTCAGCCGATGGACGACCCGGGCCCGAGGCGGCGCCGTGTCGGGAAGACTGCCGAGGTGAGGCGGACCAGGGCGCCGGTGACCGTCCCTGTCCCCGTGACCGTCGCGGCCAGGGCGCGGGTGACCGCGCCGGTGAGCAGCGGCACCGGACCGGTGGCGGCGAGAGGTACCGCGATCGGAGCGACGCCGCGCACCTCGGGCAGGTGCGGGCCCGCCACGGCAGGGAGTTCGGCGGTGCGCCGATGGCCTGAGCGCGCCGGGACCGCCTCCTGACGGTCCGGGGCGACGCGACGTCGGAGTCGCACGAGGTCGGCGGTCGGCCGGGCGCGGTCTGCCGCGACCGGGGCGGCGGGTCCGCCACGCACCGGCGAACGGCGCGGCGGGTGCGCCGTGCTCCGGCCCTCGATGTGCGCTCGACGGGCGGATCCACATCCACCGGCCCGTCGCCGAGGCCCGGGCCGTCGACCCCGAGGTGCGGCGGGCCGGCCGGTAGGCGGGGGAGTGGCCTCTCCCTCTCCCTCTCCCTCTCCCACAATGGGGGTGTGAACGACGAGTACGACGGCAGGGACGACGTGGACGACGTGCGGCATGTGCTGGTACTGCCCGACCGCGACGCGGCGGAGGAGGCGGCCGAGGCGCTGGCCGACCAGTACCGGCTGGACGAGGAGCCGCTGCTGGTGCGGGACGCCCTGGCCGGTGAGGACGATGCCGAGGACGCCCAGTGGCTGGTGGTGGTCGAGGACCCGGCCGCCCGGCTGTCCCCGGAGGACCTGGACGCCTTCGCGGCGAAATGGGAGGGCTGGAGGGAGGAGCAGTAGGGGAGGGGACCGGCGGGCGCCGCGTGCGGGCGTCGGGCCCTCGTGTCGGTGGGGCGTGGGATGCTGAGGGGGATGGCCAGTAAGAAGACGACCGATGATCCGCTCGCTCCCGTCACGCTCGCGGTCGGGCAGGAGGACCTGCTCCTGGACCGCGCCGTCCGGCAGGTGGTGGCGGCGGCACGCTCCGCTGACGCCGACACCGACGTACGGGACCTCACCGCCGACCAGGTCCAGCCCGGTACGCTCGCGGAACTGACGAGCCCCTCGCTGTTCGCGGAGCGCAAGGTGCTGATCGTGCGCAACGCTCAGGACCTTTCGGCGGACACCGTCAAGGACGTCAAGGCGTACCTCGCCGCGCCCGTGGAGGAGATCACCCTGGTGCTCCTCCACCCGGGGGGTGCCAAGGGCAAGGGGCTGCTGGACGCAGCGCGTAAGGCCGGGGCCCGCGAGGTCGCCTGTCCCAAGACCACGAAGCCCGCCGAGCGGCTGACCTTCGTACGGCAGGAGTTCCGGGCCCTGGGGCGCTCGGCGACCCCCGAGGCGTGCCAGGCGCTGGTCGACTCCATCGGCAGCGACCTGCGGGAACTCGCCAGCGCGGTCGCTCAGCTCACTGCCGATGTGGACGGCACCATCGACGAGAAGGTCGTCGGGCGCTACTACACGGGCCGGGCCGAGGC
Organism: Streptomyces sp. MUM 203J; assembly: GCF_022414595.1. GTDB lineage: Bacteria > Actinomycetota > Actinomycetes > Streptomycetales > Streptomycetaceae > Streptomyces. The sequence goes on from NZ_JADWYO010000022.1 coordinate 1,884, forward strand.
GTCCAGCTTCAATGTCGCGGACCGGGCCGTGGAGGGGCGGGCGGCGGAAGCGCTGGAGGCGTTGCGCTGGTCGCTCTCCACAGGAGTCGCGCCCGTGATGATCACCAGTGCTCTGGCGCAGGGAGTGCGGGCCATCGGCAAGCTGTCCTCGGCCCGCGGGGGGCGTCCCGCCGATCTGGCGCGGGAGCTGGGTATGCCGCCCTGGAAGATCGACCGGGTGCGGCAGCAGATGCGGGGGTGGACGCCGGACGGCGTCGCCGTCGCGCTGCGGGCGGTCGCGGAGGCGGACGCGGGGGTCAAGGGCGGGGGCGACGACCCGGAGTACGCGTTGGAGAAGGCGGTTGTGGCGATCGCACGGGCTGCGCGGGCACGGCGCTGAGGGTGCGGCACTGAGGACGGGGGAGCCGGGGACCGGTGCTGAGGTGCGGTCGGCCGGCCACGGGGGAATGCCGGGCGGGCTCTTTCCCGTCCCCTGCCCTCTTCCCGCCCGGCCCGTCCCCTTCCGTGACCGGGGCCCCGCCCCAGACCCCGTTCACCGCGCCTGGGGGCGCCCGCCCCCGCATCCAGCGGGCTGCCGCGCGGCGGAAGGCCGGAGGCCCCGGTCGGTGTCCTGGGGAAGGACGGCGACCGGGGCCTCCGGGCTACGCGTGTGTGAGCCCGTACCCGCGTGGCGAACGCAGGCCGCGTACGGGCTCGGGGTGCCGGTCGGGAGCGTGGTTGAGAGGGCCCGCTGGACCCCGCCCGGCGATCAAGTCGTCCGGTCCGTCACTCCGGGGCGTCAACCCCGGCGCGCCGAGCCGGTTCCGGGGTCACCCCCGGATGGCTGGTGCTTCAGCCCTTGAGAGCGGCAACCTTGGTCGCGAGCGCCGACTTCTTGTTGGCGGCCGCGTTCTTGTGGATGACGCCCTTCGAGACCGCCTTGTCGAGGTTGCGGTTGGCGTCGCGCAGGGCCACGGTGGCCTTCTCGACGTCACCCGCGGCAACGGCCTCGCGGGTCTTGCGGATCGCGGTCTTGAGCGACGACTTGACGGCCTTGTTACGCAGGCGCGCCTTCTCGTTGGTCTTGATCCGCTTCATCTGGGACTTGATGTTCGCCACGAAAGAGCCTTTTCAGGTTCGTAAGGATTTTTCAGCCGTGTCCCACGCTGAGAGGGTGCACGAGACACAGCTACCTAAGCTACCAGCAGCCTTCAGGGCATCCCAAACCGGGCGCTCGTCGCCGTCCGTGGGACCATGGAGGCTGCGTAACGACCCGACGTAGACCCGAGTAGACCGAGCAGAGACCCGGCGAGCCCGCCCGGAGTCTCGAGAATCAGGACCCTGCGTGCCCGCGACCCCCAGCCACGTGCCCGAGCCGAGCCGTACCGACCCGGCACTGATCCGCAACTTCTGCATCATCGCGCACATCGACCACGGCAAGTCGACCCTTGCCGACCGGATGCTCCAGCTCACCGGAGTGGTCGAGCAGCGGCAGATGCGCGCTCAGTATCTCGACCGCATGGACATCGAGCGCGAGCGCGGCATCACGATCAAGTCCCAGGCGGTCCGTCTTCCCTGGGCGCCCACCGAGGGTGAGCACCAGGGGACGACCCACATCCTCAACATGATCGACACCCCCGGTCACGTGGACTTCACGTACGAGGTGTCGCGTTCGCTCGCCGCCTGCGAGGGGACGATCCTGCTGGTCGACGCCGCCCAGGGCATCGAGGCCCAGACCCTCGCCAACCTCTACCTGGCGATGGAGAACGACCTCACGATCATCCCGGTCCTCAACAAGATCGACCTCCCGGCCGCTCAGCCGGAGAAGTTCGCCGAGGAGCTGGCGAACCTGGTCGGCTGCGACCCCGACGACGTGCTGCGTGTCTCCGCCAAGACCGGCCTCAACGTCGACGCGGTCCTGAACCGTGTGGTCCGGGACGTCCCCGCCCCGGTCGGTGTCGCGGACGCCCCCGCCCGCGCGATGATCTTCGACTCCGTGTACGACTCCTACCGCGGCGTCGTCACGTACGTCCGGGTCGTCGACGGCCAGCTCAACAAGCGCGAGCGCATCCGCATGATGTCGACCGGCGCCACCCATGAGCTGCTGGAGATCGGCACCAACTCCCCGGAGATGCTCGCCGCCGACGGCCTCGGCGTGGGCGAGGTGGGCTACCTCATCACCGGTGTGAAGGACGTCCGCCAGTCCAAGGTCGGCGACACGATCACCAGCCAGGCGAAGGGCGCCACCGAGGCGCTCGGGGGCTACAAGGACCCCAAGCCGATGGTGTTCTCCGGCCTCTACCCGCTCGACGGCTCCGACTACCCGGAGCTGCGTGAGGCCCTCGACAAGCTCCAGCTCAACGACGCCGCCCTGGTGTACGAGCCGGAGACCTCGGCCGCGCTCGGCTTCGGGTTCCGCGTGGGCTTCCTCGGCCTGCTGCACCTCGACGTCATCCGTGAGCGGCTGGAGCGTGAGTTCGGCCTCGACCTGATCGCCACCGCCCCCAACGTGGTCTACCGCGTGATCATGGAGGACGGCGCCGAGCACACGGTCACCAACCCGAGCGAGTTCCCCGAGGGCAAGATCCAGGAGGTGTTCGAGCCGGTCGTGCGCGCCACGATCCTCGCGCCCTCCGAGTTCATCGGCTCGATCATGGAGCTGTGCCAGACCCGCCGCGGCACCATGCTCGGCATGGACTACCTCTCCGAGGACCGGGTCGAGATCCGCTACACCCTTCCTCTCGCGGAGATCGTCTTCGACTTCTTCGACCAGCTGAAGTCGAAGACCCGCGGGTACGCGTCGCTCGACTACGAGCCCACCGGCGAGCAGTCCGCGAACCTCGTCAAGGTCGACATCCTGCTGCACGGCGACAAGGTCGACGCCTTCTCGGCGATCACCCACCGGGACCAGGCGTACGCGTACGGCGTGCGGCTCGTCGCCAAGCTCAGGGAGCTGATCCCGCGGCAGGCCTTCGAGGTGCCCGTCCAGGCGGCCATCGGGTCCCGGGTCATTGCCCGCGAGACCATCCGCGCCATCCGCAAGGACGTCCTCGCCAAGTGCTACGGCGGTGACATCTCCCGTAAGCGGAAGCTGCTGGAGAAGCAGAAGGAAGGCAAGAAGCGGATGAAGATGGTCGGCTCCGTGGAGGTCCCGCAGGAGGCCTTCATCGCGGTGCTGTCCAGCGACGAGTCCGCCGGCAAGGACAAGAAGTAGGACGGCGGTATGCCGGTCCGCGAGCGCTCGTCCGGATGACGGGCGGGCGCTCCGGGCCGTTCGTCACGGGTCCGCAGTCGTTATGAACCGGGTATGAACCACCCGACCTCAGCCCCTTACGCAGCGCGCCCCGGCGCTCTAACCTGATCCCGCTCGCGGTTACTCGCGAGTTAAACAGCCGGTCGGCCCACCGGAGGACGCCGTGAGCGACATCCAGACCCAGATCGAGAACCGGCCGCCCTCCGTGGCGGCCCTCTTCCTTGAGCGCGTGGCAAAGACCCCAGACGCCGAGGCCTTTCGCTACCCGGTGCCCTCGGCCTCCGGCCAGGGGCCCGACACCTGGAGGTCGCTCAGCTGGGGACAGGCCGCCGACCGCGTCTACGCCATGGCCGCCGGTCTCGTCGACCTCGGCGTCCGGCCCGAGGAGCGGGTCGCCCTGGCCTCCGCCACCCGTGTGGAGTGGATCCTCTGCGACCTCGCCGTCATGTGTGCGGGCGCCGCCACCACCACGGTCTACCCGCAGACGAACGCCGACGAGGCCTCGTTCATCCTGGCCGACTCCGAGAGCCGCGTCCTTCTCGCGGAGGACGCCGCCCAGCTGGCCAAGGCCCGCGAGCACCGTGCGGACCTTCCGCAGCTCCACCACGTCGTCGTGCTGGACCCCTCTGCCGCAGAACCCGCCGAGGGCGACCCGGAAGGCTGGGTCCTCACCCTCGACGACCTGGAGCGGCGCGGCAAGGCCTACCTGGAGAAGCACCCCGGGGCCGTCAAGGACCGGGTCTCCGCGATCACCGCCGACCAGCTCGCCACCCTCATCTACACCTCCGGCACCACCGGCCGCCCCAAGGGCGTACGCCTCCCGCACGACAACTGGTCGTACATGGCCAAGGCCATCGCCGGGACCGGCCTCCTCCTCCCCGACGACGTCCAGTACCTGTGGCTGCCGCTCGCGCACGTCTTCGGCAAGGTGCTCATCTCCGGCCAGATCGAGGTCGGTCACGTCACCGCAGTCGACGGCCGGATCGACAAGATCATCGAGAACCTGCCGGTGGTCCAGCCCACCTACATGGCGGCCGTCCCCCGCATCTTCGAGAAGGTCTACAACGGCGTCGCCGCCAAGGCCCGCGCGGGCGGCCCCGCCAAGTACAAGATCTTCCAGTGGTCGGCGGGCGTCGCCCGGGAGTACGCCAAGGTCACCCAGGACAGCTTCCGCCGCACCGGCAAGGCCACCGCCCCCTTCGGCCTCACCGCCAAGCACAAGATCGCGGACGCTCTCGTCTACTCCAAGCTCCGTGAGGCCTTCGGCGGGCGGCTGCGCGCCGCCATCTCCGGGTCCGTCGCCCTCGCCCCCGAGATCGGCTACTTCTTCTCGGGCGCCGGAATCCACATCCTGGAGGGGTACGGCCTGACCGAGTCCAGCGCCGCCAGCTTCGTGAACCCCGGCGAGGCCTACCGCACCGGCACCGTCGGCAAGCCGCTGCCCGGCTGCGAGGTCCGGATCGCCGAGGACGGCGAGATCCTGCTGCGCGGCCCCGGCATCATGGAGGGCTACCACGGGCTGCCGGACAAGACCGCCGAGGTCCTGGAGCCGGACGGCTGGTTCCACACCGGCGACATCGGGGAGCTGTCCCCCGACGGCTACCTGCGGATCACCGACCGCAAGAAGGACCTGTTCAAGACCTCCGGCGGCAAGTACATCGCGCCGACCGAGATCGAGGGCTCCTTCAAGGCCGTCTGCCCGTTCGTCTCCAACCTCGTCGTCCTCGGTGCCGACCGGAACTTCTGCACCGCCCTCATCGCGCTCGACGAGCCCGCCCTCCAGGGCTGGGCCTCCGAGCACGGACTGGCCGGGAAGACGTACGCGGAACTCGTCGCCACCCAGCAGGTCAAGGACCTGGTCCAGGGGTACGTGGACCGGCTCAACGAGGGCCTCCAGCGCTGGCAGACGGTCAAGAAGTTCCGCCTGCTGCCGCGCGACCTGGACGTCGAGCACGGTGAACTCACCCCCAGCCTCAAGCTGAAGCGGCCGGTCGTGGAGCGGGAGTACAAGGACCTCATCGAGGAGATGTACGAGGGCGCCCGGGAGGCCTGACGGGCAGGGCTCTCCCGCCGCCGCAACCCCTGCCGCGCACGTGGCGGGGGTTTCCGGCGGCGTGACGGACAATGGACCTCATGCCTTCCGTACTGCCCGACGGCGAGCCCGTGCCCCAGGACGGCTCCCTCCCCCCGTCCGCCCTGCGCGAGGCCGAGCAGCGGCCCCTCGGGTTCTACCTGCACGTGCCGTACTGCGCGACCCGCTGCGGCTACTGCGACTTCAACACCTACACCGCGACCGAGCTGCGCGGCTCCGGCGGCGTGCTCGCCTCCCGAGACAACTACGCCGACACCCTGACGGACGAGGTGCGCCTCGCGCGCAAGGTGCTGGGCGACGACCCCCGGCCCGTCCGGACCGTCTTCGTCGGCGGTGGCACGCCCACGCTGCTGGCCGCCGGTGACCTCGTACGGATGCTGGACGCCGTGCGGGAGGAGTTCGGGCTGGCGGACGACGCGGAGGTCACCACCGAGGCCAACCCGGAGTCGGTCGACCCGGCGTACCTGGCGACGCTCCGTGAGGGCGGGTTCAACCGGATCTCCTTCGGAATGCAGTCCGCGCGGCAGCACGTCCTCAAGGTGCTCGACCGCACCCACACCCCCGGCCGCCCCGAGGCCTGCGTCGCGGAGGCGAGGGCCGCCGGGTTCGAGCACGTCAACCTGGACCTGATCTACGGCACCCCCGGTGAGAGTGACGACGACTGGCGGGCCTCCCTGGACGCGGCCATCGGCGCGGGGCCCGATCACGTCTCCGCGTACGCGCTGATCGTCGAGGAGGGCACGCAGCTCGCGCGCCGCATCCGGCGGGGTGAGGTGCCGATGACCGACGACGACGTGCACGCGGACCGGTACCTGATCGCGGACTCGGTGCTCACCGGGGCCGGTTTCCAGTGGTACGAGGTGTCGAACTGGGCCACCGCCGATGCGGGCCGCTGCCTGCACAACGAGCTCTACTGGCGGGGCGCCGACTGGTGGGGCGCCGGGCCGGGGGCGCACAGCCACGTGGGGGGCGTGCGGTGGTGGAACGTCAAGCACCCGGGCGCGTACGCGGGCGCGCTGGCGGAGGGGCGGTCCCCCGGGGCGGGGCGCGAGGTGCTGACCGACGAGGACCGGCGCGTGGAGCGGGTGCTGCTGGAGCTGCGGCTGCGGGAGGGGTGCGCCATGTCGCTGCTGCGCCCAGCGGGCCTGGCCGCGGCCGGGCGGGCCCTGCGGGACGGACTGCTGGAGCCTGGGGCGTACGAGGACGGGCGTGCCGTCCTCACCCTGCGCGGGCGGCTGCTGGCGGATGCGGTGGTGCGGGACCTGGTGGACTGAGGGCCACGCCCTACGGTGCGGTCACCCAGTCGATCAGGTGCTCCACTCTGCCCAGCAGCTCGGGCTCCAGGTCCTTGTACGAGTGGACCGAAGCCAGGATGCGCCGCCAGGCGGCACCCGTGTCCGGTGGCCAGCCCAGGGCCCGGCACACGCCCGTCTTCCAGTCCTGGCCGCGCGGGACCTCCGGCCACGCCGGGACGCCCAGGGCGGACGGCTTCACCGCCTGCCACACGTCCACGTACGGGTGGCCCGCCACCAGGACGTGCGGGTCCGTGACCGACGCGGCGATGCGGGACTCCTTCGAACCCGGCACCAGGTGGTCCACCAGCACACCAAGCCGCGCGTCCGGGCCCGGGCGGAACTCCCGCACGATCGCGGGCAGGTCGTCGACGCCCTCCAGGTACTCCACGACCACGCCCTCGACGCGCAGGTCGTCGCCCCACACCTTCTCCACCAGTTCGGCGTCGTGGCGGCCCTCCACGTAGATACGCCCCGCCCGCGCCACCCGTGCCCGTGCCCCCGGCACGGCGACCGAGCCGGACGCGGTACGGGACGGGCGTACGGGCGCCGCGCCCCGGGGCCGTACCAGCGTGACCGTACGCCCCTCCAGCAGAAAGCCGCGCGGGACCAGCGGGAACACCCGGTGCCTGCCGAACCGGTCCTCCAGCGTCACCGTGCCCGCCTCACACCCGGCCACCGCGCCGCAGAAGCCCGTGGAGACCTCCTCCACGACCAGGTCGGGCTCGGCGGGGACCTCCGGCGCCGGCGCCTGCTTCTTCCACGGAGGGGTGAGGTCGGAGTCGTAACGGCGCATCCGCCACACGCTACGACACGGCGAACCTGCGGGCCAGCTCCTCCCGTTGGGCGTGTACGAACGCCGCGTCCACCACCGAGCCGTGGCCCGGGACGTACGACGCCTCCTCGCCGCCCAGGGCCAGCAGGCGGTCCAGCGCGGCCGGCCAGCGGGACGGGATGGCGTCCGGACCCGCCTGGGGGGCGCCCGACTCCTCCACCAGGTCGCCGCAGAACACCACCTCCGGCCCGCCCCCGCCCGGTCCCGGCACCAGCAGTGCCAGGTCGTGGCCGGTGTGGCCCGGGCCCACGTTCGCCAGCAGCACCTGTCTGCCACCCAGGTCCAGCGTCCACTCGCCGCACACCCCGTGGTGCGGGTGCACCAGCACGTCCACCGCCTCCGCGGCCTCCGCCTCCGTCACCCCGTGCCGCACCGCGTCGGCGCGCAGCACGTCCCGGTCCCTGACCAGCAGCTCCTCCACCCCGACCGCCCCGTACACCTGCGCCCCGGCGAACGCCGCCGCGCCCAGGACATGATCGAAGTGCGGATGACTCAGTGCGAGATGCGTCACGCGCCGCCCGCCGCCCAGCAGCCCCTGCACCTCGGCGCGCAGCCGCGCGCCCTCCCGCAGCGTGGCGCCCGCGTCGAACAGCAGCGCCGCCTCCTGACCCACCACGAGCCCGGCCGTGGCGTCCCAGACGGGCAGCCGCCGACGGCCCACGCCCTCCGCGAGCCGTTCCCACCCGGAGCCTTCCCAATCCACGTCCATACGGCGACCATACGGCGACGTCCTCCTTGGCGCGCTCGGCCGTCGTGTGGTGTGATCTGGCGCCCTTGCCTTGCCAGGCCATGGACTCGGCGCCTTACACTGGCGGCGGGGATGATTGGCACTCGGGCATGGTGAGTGCCAGCAGACGTCGGACGGAGACGTCGACCGGGACCGGAGCCAGCTGGAGGTGCGCGCGTGCTGAGTGAACGCAGACTCGAGGTGCTGCGCGCCATCGTCCAGGACTACGTCGGCACCGAGGAGCCGGTCGGCTCCAAGGCGCTCACCGAGCGTCACCAACTGGGCGTCTCGCCGGCCACGGTCCGCAACGACATGGCCGTACTGGAGGAGGAGGGGTTCATCGCCCAGCCTCACACCAGCGCCGGACGCATCCCCACGGACAAGGGCTACCGCCTCTTCGTCGACCGGCTCGCCGGGGTCAAACCGCTGTCGTCGCCGGAGCGCCGGGCCATCCAGAACTTCCTGGACGGCGCCGTCGACCTGGACGACGTGGTGCACCGTACGGTCCGGCTGCTCGCTCAGCTCACCCGCCAGGTGGCGGTCGTCCAGTACCCGTCGCTGACGCGGTCGACCGTGCGCCATGTGGAACTGCTGTCGCTGGCGCCGGCCCGGCTGATGCTGGTGCTGATCACGGACACCGGGAGGGTGGAGCAGCGCATGGTCGACTGCCCCGCGCCGATCGGCGAGACCTCCGTCGCCGACCTGCGGGCCCGGCTCAACAGCCGGGTCGTCGGGCGGCGCTTCACGGACGTGCCGGAACTGGTTCAGGACCTCCCGGACTCCTTCGGGACGGAGGACCGGGCGACGGTCTCCACCGTGCTGGCGACCCTGCTGGAGACGCTGGTGGAGGAGACCGAGGAGCGGCTGGTGATCGGCGGTACCGCCAACCTCACCCGCTTCGGGCACGACTTTCCGCTGACCATCCGGCCCGTGCTGGAGGCACTGGAGGAGCAGGTCGTGCTGCTCAAGCTGCTCGGAGAGGCGACCGACCCGAAGATGACCGTGCGCATCGGGCACGAGAACGCCCATGAGGGGCTGAACTCCACGTCCGTCGTCGCGGTGGGCTACGGTTCAGGCGGCGAGGCGGTGGCGAAACTCGGCGTGGTCGGACCGACCCGCATGGACTACCCCGGAACGATGGGAGCGGTACGCGCAGTGGCACGTTACGTCGGACAGATCCTGGCGGAGTCGTAAGTGGCCACGGACTACTACGCCGTACTCGGCGTGCGCCGCGACGCGTCCCAGGACGAGATCAAGAAGGCCTTCCGGAGGCTCGCCCGCGAGCTGCACCCGGATGTGAACCCCGATCCGAAGACGCAGGAGCGGTTCAAGGAGATCAACGCCGCCTACGAGGTGCTGTCGGACCCGCAGAAGAAGCAGGTCTACGACCTCGGCGGTGACCCGATGTCCTCCGCGGCCGGCGGACCCGGCGGGGGCGCCGGCGGCTTCGGCGCGGGCGGCTTCGGCAACTTCTCCGACATCATGGACGCGTTCTTCGGCACGACATCCCAGCGCGGTCCCCGGTCGCGGACGCGGCGCGGCCAGGACGCGATGATCCGCCTGGAGGTGGAGCTCGAAGAGGCCGCCTTCGGGACGACCAAGGAGATCCAGGTCGACACCGCGGTGGTGTGCACCACCTGCTCCGGCGAGGGCGCCGCGCCCGGCACGTCGGCGCAGACGTGTGACATGTGCCGCGGCCGTGGTGAGGTGTCGCAGGTGACGCGGTCCTTCCTGGGCCAGGTCATGACCTCGCGGCCGTGCCCGCAGTGCCAGGGCTTCGGCACGGTCGTGCCGACTCCGTGCCCCGAGTGCGCGGGCGACGGGCGGATCCGGTCCCGCCGGACCCTGACCGTCAAGATCCCGGCCGGTGTCGACAACGGCACGCGCATCCAGCTTGCGGGTGAGGGCGAGGTCGGCCCGGGCGGCGGCCCGGCCGGTGACCTGTACGTGGAGATCCACGAGCTGCCGCACTCGGTGTTCCAGCGGCGCGGCGACGACCTGCACTGCACGGTGACCATTCCGATGACGGCGGCGGCGCTGGGCACGAAGTGCCCGCTGGAGACGCTGGACGGGATGGAGGAGGTCGACATCCGGCCGGGCACGCAGTCCGGTCAGTCGATCCCGCTGCACGGACGCGGCGTCACGCACCTGCGGGGCGGTGGGCGCGGCGACCTCATCGTGCACGTCGAGGTGCAGACCCCGCAGAAGCTGGACCCGGAGCAGGAGCGGCTGCTGCGGGAGCTGGCGAAGCTGCGGGGCGAGGAGCGGCCGACGGGGCAGTTCGCGCCGGGCCAGCAGGGTCTGTTCTCCCGGCTGAAGGACGCGTTCAACGGGCGGTGAGTCGCCACGGCGGGGCGGGCCCCTTCCGCGGGGCCCCGCCTCGCCGGGCTCCCGGACACCGGCGGCGGACGTGCCTGCCGGGCCCGCCCCGCCGGTGGTTCCGTGGTGCCCGCGCCCCCTGGCGCGCAGCCCCGTTCGAGCAGGGGACTCCCCGGCACCCCGCGGAAGGGCTGCCCGCAGCGGAACGGCCCGGCCCTCCGGGGCGTGACAGGATGCGGGGCATGTCCTCCGTGGTGAGCGGTCTCTGCCGGGTTCCGATCGTGCAGGCCCCTATGGCCGGCGGCGGGTCCTGCCCCGAGCTGGCCGCCGCCGTGGGCGAGGCCGGGGGGCTCGGGTTTCTCGCGGCCGGGTACAAGACGGCCGACGGCCTGTACCAGGAGGTCCAGCGGGTGCGGGGGCTCAGTTCCCGGGCCTTCGGGGTCAATCTGTTCCTGCCGCAGGAGCCGGTGCCCGGTACGGGCACCGGCTCCTGCGCGGCGGCCGGCACCGAGCCCCCCGCCGCCGCCGTCGAGCTGTACCGGCAGCAGCTCGCCGGGGAGGCCGCCTGGTACGGCACGCGGCTCGGTGACCCCCACGCGGGGCGCGACGACGGGTACGACGCCAAGGTGGCGATCCTGCTGGACGACCCCGTGCCGGTGGTGTCCTTCACGTTCGGGTGCCCGGGCCCCGAGGTGCTGGAGGCGTTCGGCCGCGTCGGCACCCGGACCGTGGTGACGGTCACCACTCCCGACGAGGCCCTGGCCGCCGAGCGTGCCGGGGCCGACGCCCTGTGCGTGCAGGGCGTCGAGGCGGGCGGCCACCAGGGAGTCTTCCGGGACGACCCCGAGAGCCGGCCCGGGGCCCTGGGCACCGGGCTGCTCGCCCTGCTTGGTGCCGTCCGCGAAGCCGTACGGCTGCCGCTGATCGCCGCCGGCGGCATCATGCGCGGCAGTCAGATCGCCGCCGTCCTCGCCGGGGGCGCGGACGCCGCACAGCTCGGCACCGCGTTCCTGGCCTGTCCCGAGTCCGGGGGGCACCCCCTCCACAAGCGGGCCCTCACCGACCCGCTGTTCACCCGTACCGAGCTGACCCGGGCCTTCTCCGGCCGCCCGGCCCGGGGCCTGGTCAACCGGTTCCTGCGGGAACACGGTCCCTACGCCCCGGCCGCGTACCCGGAGGTCCACCACCTCACCAGCCCGGTCCGCAAGGCCGCGGCCGAGGCGGGTGACCCCCAGGGCATGGCCCTGTGGGCCGGGCAGGGCCACCGGCTGGCCCGGGAACTGCCCGCCGGGCGGCTCGTCGAAGTCCTCAACTCCGAACTCCGGTCGGCCCTCGCGGCGCCGTCCCTGAGAGGTATGTCATGACCGCCCCCGTCTTCGTCGTCGAGCAGGTCCCCGCCGGGCCGGAATTCGTCCTGGAGGGCCCGGAAGGGCGGCACGCGGTGTCGGTGCGGCGACTCGCCCCCGGTGAGGACGTGGTCCTCACCGACGGGCTGGGCCGCTGGACGGAGGGTGTCGTCAAGGCGGCCGAGGGCAAGGACCGGCTCGTCGTCACGGACCTGGCCGGGATCCGGGAGGAGCCGGAACCCGACCCGCGCATCACCGTCGTCCAGGCCCTCCCCAAGGGCGACCGGGGCGAACTCGCCGTCGAGACGATGACCGAGACCGGGGCCGACGCGATCGTGCCCTGGCAGGCCGCCCGCTGCATCACCCAGTGGCGCGGCGACCGGGGCGCGAAGTCCCTGACGAAGTGGCGGAACACCGCACGCGAAGCCGGCAAGCAGTCCCGCCGGGTCCGCTTCCCCGAGGTCGCCGGGGCCATGACGACCAAGCAGGTCGCCCAGCTGCTGGCGTCCGCCGACTTCGCGGCCGTCCTGCACGAGGAGGGATCCGAGCCGCTGGCCACCGCCGGCCTCCCCGCGCACGGCCACATCGTGCTGGTCGTAGGCCCCGAGGGCGGGGTCTCGCCCGACGAGCTCGCCGCCTTCGCGGAGGCAGGCGCCCGGCCGTACCGGCTGGGCCGCAGTGTGCTGCGCACCTCCACGGCGGGCACGGCCGCCACCGCGCTGCTGCTGGGGCGGACGGGGCGCTGGTCCTGAGTAGCCCGCGGGTACGGCCCGGGCCTGCGGGGCGCCCGGGGTGCCGCTGTTCCCGGTGGATCCGGGATGACCGGCGGATAGGGTACGGACGTACGTACCTGTCAGCCGAGCCGAGAGAGGGCCGTCCGCATGGCCGGAGAGCCGCAGAGCGACTGCCTGTTCTGCAAGATCGTGGCGCGGGAGGTGCCCGCGACGATCGTCCGGGAGACCGAGACGACCCTCGCCTTCCGTGACATCAACCCGCAGGCGCCGACCCACGTGCTGGTCATCCCCAAGGTGCACTACCCGGACGCGGCCTCCCTCGCCGCGGCCGAGCCCGGGATCACCGCCGACGTCCTGCACGAGGCCGGTGAGGTCGCCGCGGACGACAAGGTCGACGGCAGCGGCTACCGCGTGGTGTTCAACACCGGCAGCGGCGCCGGACAGACCGTCTGGCACGCGCACGCCCACGTCCTCGGCGGGCGCGGCCTCGAGTGGCCCCCCGGGTAGGACACCGTGTCCGTCCGCGAACTCGTCGTGCTGGGCACCGCCAGCCAGGTGCCCACACGCCACCGCAACCACAACGGCTACCTGCTCCGCTGGGACGGCGAGGGACTCCTCTTCGATCCCGGTGAGGGCACCCAGCGGCAGATGCTGCGTGCCGGAGTCGCCGCGCACGACATCCACCGGATCTGCGTCACCCACTTCCACGGCGACCACTCCCTCGGCGTCGCCGGGGTGATCCAGCGCATCAACCTGGACCAGGTCCCGCATCCCGTCGCCGCGCACTACCCGGCGAGCGGGCGGAGGTTCTTCGAGCGGCTGCGGTACGCCACGGCCTACCGCGAGCGGGCCCGGATCGACGAGGCACCCGTCGCCGCCGACGGTGTCGTCGCCAGGACGAAGGCGTACGCGCTGGAGGCCCGCAGGCTCTCCCACCCCGTCGAGTCGTACGGTTACCGGCTCACCGAGCCGGACACGCGGCGCATGCTGCCGGAGCGGCTGGCCGCGCACGGCATCGAGGGGCCGGACGTCGGGCGCATCCAGCGGGACGGCGAGCTGCGCGGGGTACGGCTGGAGGACGTCAGCGAGGAACGGCGCGGGCAGCGCTTCGCGTTCGTCATGGACACCCGCCTGTGCGACGGCGTCCACGCCCTCGCCGAGGAATGCGACATGCTGGTCATCGAGTCGACGTTCCTCGACGAGGACGAGACGCTGGCCGTCGAGCACGGCCACCTGACGGCCGGCCAGGCCGCCTCCGTGGCACGGGACGCGGGGGTGCGCCACCTCGTCCTCACCCACTTCTCGCAGCGGTACCACGACCCGGCCGCCTTCGAGAGGCAGGCCCGGGCGGCCGGGTTCGACGGCGAACTGACCATCGCCCAGGACCTCGTACGGGTCCCGCTGCCCAAGCGGCGGTAGGGACACCGCGGGAGGACCCGCCCGGCCCCGGCCCCGGTGGCCGGGGCCTACACCGCCCGGTCCGCCAGTACGGCCAGCAGCGCCTCCAGGTCCCGCACCGCGCCGGGGGCGAGCGGCGCGCCGCGGAGGCAGGAGCGGGCCGCGTCCAGCCGTTCCCGAGCCTCCGCCAGGACCGCGGCGCGCCCGCCGGCCTCCTCCACCAGCGTGGCCACCCGGGTCACCGTGGCCCCGGCCATGGGGCGGTCCGACTCCAGCAGCGCGGCCAGCTCGCGGGCGGGAGCGCCGCCACGGGCCAGCGCGGCCAGCACCGGGAACGTCTTCTTCCGCTGCCGCAGGTCTCCGTGCACGGGCTTCCCGGTCACCGCCGGGTCGCCCCAGACGCCCAGCAGGTCGTCCACCGCCTGGAAAGCCACGCCCAGGTGCCGTCCCGCGGCGTCCAGCGCGGCCACCGTCCCGGCGGGCGCCCCGGCCAGCTGCGCGCCGAGCGCCGCCGCGCAGCCCAGCAGGGCGCCCGTCTTGTCCTCCGCCATGGCCCGGTACGCGTCCAGCCGTACGGCGTCGGGCCCGGTCCAGGGACGGCGCTCGAAGCACAGGTCCTCGGACTGGCCCCGCATCAGCGCGGTCAGCGTGTCGCACAGCCGCCGTACCGCCGCGCCGGTGTGCGGGCCCTGCGCCTCGGCCAGGGCCTGCACGGCGAGCGCGAACAGGGCGTCCCCGGCGAGGACGGCGGGCCCGGTGCCGTACGCCTTCCACACGGTCTCCCGCTGCCGCCGCAGGGCGTCGCCGTCCATGATGTCGTCGTGCAGCAGCGAGAACGCGTGCACCAGCTCCACGGCCACCGCGCCCGCGACGGCGACCCGGCCGTCCGCCCCGGCCGCCTCGGCTCCCAGCACCGCGAGCGCCTGCCGCACCCCCTTGCCCTCGGAGGCCCCGGACGCCGGGGTGCCGTCGGTACGGCTCCACCCGAACGCGTACGCCGCCATCTCCCCGGTCCAGGGATGGAGCGTCCCCACCGCCTCCACCAGCGCGGGCCGCACCATCCCCCGGCACCGTGCAAGCACGGCACCACCGCCCGCACCGAGGACGCCGGTTCCCTCCGGCTGCCCGCCCGCGCCGCCTCGCAGCCCTCCGCCGGCCGCCCCGGCCGGGGTGCCGGGTCCGTCTCCGCGCCCGAGGCGCCCGGCAGGCAGGTCCGCGGGGGTGACGGCATCCGGGCGCGTGGCTGTCCGGCCCGTCTCCGGCGGGGGAGCGGCCGGGGACGTCATGGTTCGCGTCCTCACCGCGCCACCTCCGCCCCGGTGTCCGCCGCCGGTGTCGTGTCACCACTGGCCGCGCGGGCGTCCGCTCCCGCCGACGGGAGGCCCGCCGCTCGGTTCCCGGCCGCCCCGGCTCCTGCCTGCGCCTGCGCCGAAGGCTCCGCACCCGGTGCCTGCGCCGCGGTCTCCGCGGGGACCCGTAGCGGGTGACCCCGGTCCGCGTCCGCCTCCGGTCCGTCCGCCGCGGGTCCGGCCGGGACCCGCACCGCCGTGTCACCGTCCGTGTCCGTACCCGGCCCGTCCGCCGTCGGCGCCCTCTCGGGGCGGGTGTTCACGCCCGCCAGCGCCCGCGTGTTCGCTGTGGACAGGCGCGCCGCGGCCGTGGCCGTCTCCGGGGCCGCCACCCCGTTCGCGCGGGTCGCCGGGAGGGGGCCCACGCCCAGTTCGGCCGCGGCCTTGTCGGTCATGTCACGGGCGTGATGCAGGCCTATGCGGTCCAGAGTGGCGCGGAGGGCGGCCAGTTCGGTGGCCGTCTCCGACGGGGCGCGGCCCAGCCGGGCCCGGGCCTTCACCAGGCCGAGGCGGGACAGGGCCGTGCCGCGCGGTTCCTCCATGGTGCTGAACTCCTCCAGCGCCAGGGCGTACATGTCGCGGGCCTCCGCGTACCGGGACGCCCGGTAGAGGACGTTCCCGCGCATCTTGTGGTTGTAGGCCAGCGCGCTGGTCAGCCGCATGGCACGGCAGGTCTCCTCGGCCTCCGACAGCAGCGCCAACGCCCGCTCCACGTCCCCGTCCCGTACCGACAGCACGTCCGCTATTCCGCGCAGCGCCCACGCCCTGCCGCGCTGGTCGTCGGCCCGCCCGGCGGTCTCCGCGGCCTCTTCGAACAGTTCCAGCGCCTTGTCGTGGGCCCCGGTGTTCCGGTGCATCTGCGCGATGCCCTCCAGCGCCCACACCGTGTGCCGCGCCTCGCCCCGCCGCCTGGCCTCCGCCAGAAGCTGCTCGTGAAGCTCCCCGACCGCTTCGTAGTCGCCCTGGATGCGGCCCGTCTCGGCCAGCCCGGCCAGCGAATAGCCGCGTACGACGATGTCCCCGCCCCGCTCGCCCAGTTCGGCGGCCAGCCGCAGCAGCCGGTACGCGAGCCGCAGCGCGCCCCGCTGCCGGGCCAGCGTGCCGCCGCTCCACAGCGCCCAGGCCATCGCTGCGGTCTCACCCGCCGCCCGCGCCGCCCGGTAGCTCGCCTTCCACGCCCGGTCCGCCTCCGCGTGCCGCCCCAGCCTCCGGTACGCCTCCGCCACCGCGAGTCCGCACCGCGCCGTCTCCCGAAGGTCCCCGGACGCCTCGGCCGCCCGCAGTTCCCCGACGCCCTTGTCCAGGACGTCCGTCAGCGACGCGTTCACCGACAGCGAGCCCAGGGCCCCCTGGTACTCCGGCGCGACCGCCTTCCCGCGCGCCTCCGGCCGAACCCGCACCCGCTCTGTCTGACCAACCGTCATCTCGCACCCTCATCGTTCGACTTGGTGGTGATCAAGACGGTCTGACGGCGCGCGGGTTCCATCGAATCCGTGATGTCCATCCCCGTACGGGCGCGGGTCCTCCTCGAGTGCTACGCATTCCGTACGAGCCTCGTCGGTGAGTTGTACGGGGCCCACCCGCCGAAGCCCGGTGATCACAGCGCGTCGCCGCCCGGAATCGGGCAGACTGTCGTCAATCCGCACCGCATCCGCACCGCGCGACCGGGGAGCCCACCGTGACCACATCCGCCACCCCCGCCGGAGAACGGCCCGCCGGAGACCGGCCGAAGCGTCAGCACACCGCCGGGGTCGACCCGCTGGGCACGCTCCGTACTCCCTCGGACCCGGAGTGCGATGTGTACCTGACCGGCCCGGTGTTCCTCGACATCATCTTCACCGGTCTCGACAGCGCCCCCGTCCGCGGCACCGAGACCTGGGCCCGCGGCATGGGCTCCAGCCCCGGCGGCGTCGCCAACCTGGCCACCGCCCTCGCCAGGCTCGGGCTGCGCACCTCACTGGCCGCCGCGTTCGGGGACGACCACTACGGCGAGTACTGCTGGGACACCCTGGCACGCGGCGAGGGCATCGACCTGTCCCGGTCGCGCACCGTGCCCGGCTGGCACTCCCCGGTGACCGTCTCCATGGCCTACGACGGTGAGCGCACCATGGTGTCCCACGGTCACGAGGCCCCGCCCCCGGAGGGCGCCCTGCCGTCCTGCCCGCCACGCGCGCGTGCCGCCGTCGTCTCCCTCGCGCCGGGCCGTCAGGAGCCGTGGGTGGCCGAGGCCGCGCGGCGCTCCACGCGGGTCTTCGCGGACGTGGGCTGGGACGACACCGGCCGCTGGGATCTGGCCGCGCTGCCCGACCTGGCCCACTGCGAGGCCTTCCTGCCGAACGCCCAGGAGGCCATGCGCTACACCCGTACCGACTGTCCCCGCGCCGCCGCCCGCGCCCTCGCGGACAGGGTGAGGCTCGCGGTGGTCACGCTCGGCCCCGAGGGTGCGTACGCGGTCGACAGCGGCACCGGCGAGACCGCCGAGGTGCCCGGCATCGACGTCACCGCCCTGGATCCCACGGGCGCCGGGGACGTGTTCGTCGCGGGGTTCCTGACCGGCACCCTCGCGGGCTGGCCGCTCCACGACCGTCTGGCGTTCGCCGGGCTGACGGCGGCGCTGTCGGTGCAGGAGTTCGGCGGGTCGCTCTCCGCACCCGGCTGGGTCGAGATCGCGGCCTGGTGGCAGTACGCGCAGAGCTGCTCCACCGAGGACCCGGCCGCGCTGCGCCGCTACTCCTTCCTCGACGCCCTGCTGCCCGCCCCCGCCCGGCCCGTACCGCTGAGCAGGGCGGTGCCCACCATCGGTTTCCGCCGCTCGGCCTGAACCCCGGGGCCGCACCCGGACTCCTCCGGCCGTAAAAGCCTTCAGCGTTGTCAGCCGGACGCCGTACCCTGGACAGTCCAGAGGTTGTCGAGCGGCGAGAACCCTGCAACAGGAGGTATGCGCAGGCCAGAGAGCCGGCCCATGACTCAGACACCCACAGACCAGGTACGAGCCCACTTCACCGTACCCGCGAAGCACCCGATGGTGACCGTGCTCGGCTCGGGTGACGCGCTGCTCCGTGTGATCGAGAACGCGTTCCCGCACACCGACATCCACGTCCGGGGCAACGAGATCAGCGCCACCGGCGACGCCACGGAAGTCGCCCTCGTCCAGCGCCTGTTCGACGAGATGATGCTGGTACTGCGCACCGGGCAGCCGATGACGGAGGACGCCGTGGAGCGGTCCATCGCCATGTTGAAGGAGGAGACCGGGGGAGCGGCCGTCGAGACGCCGTCCGAGGTCCTCACCCAGAACATCCTCTCCAGCCGCGGACGCACCATCCGCCCCAAGACGCTCAACCAGAAGCGGTACGTCGACGCGATCGACAAGCACACGATCGTCTTCGGGATAGGCCCCGCCGGTACCGGAAAGACGTACCTGGCGATGGCGAAGGCCGTCCAGGCACTCCAGTCCAAGCAGGTCAACCGGATCATCCTGACCCGGCCGGCCGTCGAGGCGGGCGAGCGGCTCGGCTTCCTGCCGGGCACGCTCTACGAGAAGATCGACCCCTACCTGCGGCCTCTCTACGACGCGCTGCACGACATGCTGGACCCGGACTCGATCCCCCGCCTGATGGCCGCCGGGACGATCGAGGTCGCGCCGCTCGCGTACATGAGGGGCCGGACCCTGAACGACGCGTTCATCATCCTCGACGAGGCGCAGAACACGAATCCCGAGCAGATGAAGATGTTCCTCACCCGGCTCGGTTTCGACTCGAAGATCGTCATCACTGGTGACGTGACGCAGGTGGACCTGCCCAACGGGACCAGGAGCGGTCTGCGCCAGGTCCGGGAGATCCTCGAAGGCGTCCCCGACGTCCACTTCTCACTTCTCACGTCGCGCGACGTCGTCCGGCACAAGCTGGTGGGCCGTATCGTCGACGCGTACGAGAAGTACGACAGCCGCAACGGGAAGTAGACCGAACAGCACCATGTCGATCGACGTCAACAACGAGTCCGGCACCGAGGTCGACGAAGAGGCCATCCTCGACGTCGCCCGCTACGCGCTCACGCGCATGCGCATCCACCCCCTCTCCGAGCTGTCGGTGATCGTCATCGACACCGAGGCGATGGAGCAGTTGCACATCCAGTGGATGGACCTGCCGGGCCCGACGGATGTCATGTCCTTCCCGATGGACGAGCTGCGTCCGCCGGCCAAGGACGACGAGGAGCCCCCGCAGGGGCTCCTCGGTGACATCGTGCTCTGCCCCGAAGTGGCCGAGAAGCAGGGCCGCGAGGCCCCGACGGAGCACTCCATGGACGAGGAGCTCCAGCTCCTCACCGTCCACGGGGTGCTGCACCTGCTGGGCTACGACCACGAGGAGCCCGACGAGAAGGCCGAGATGTTCGGGCTCCAGGCGGCGATCGTCGACGGCTGGCGCGCGGAGAGGGGTCTCACCGGCCCCTCCCCGGCGCCGACCGTCTCCTGACCGCCATGACGGCCCAACTGGTTCTCGGCGCGGTCGCGCTGGTGATCGTCGCCTGGCTCGCCGCGTCCGCCGAGGCCGGGATCGCCCGGGTCTCCAGCTTCCGCGCGGCCGAGGCCGTACGGAACGGGCGGCGCGGTGCCGCCAGGCTCGCTCAGATCGCCTCGGACCCCACCCGCTACCTGAACGTGGCCCTCCTGGTGCGCGTCGCCTGCGAGATGGCCGCCGCCGCGCTCGTCACGTACGTGTGCCTGGAGGAGTTCGAGGAGACCTGGAGCGCGCTGGTCGTCGCGATCGGCGTGATGGTCCTCGTCTCGTACGTCGCCGTCGGTGTCTCGCCGCGCACCATCGGCCGCCAGCACCCGCTGAACACGGCCACCGCCGCCGCGTACGTGCTGCTGCCGCTGGCCCGGATCATGGGTCCGGTCCCGCAGCTGCTGATCCTCATCGGCAACGCCCTGACCCCTGGCAGGGGCTTCCGCAAGGGCCCCTTCGCCTCCGAGGCGGAGCTGCGCGCCATGGTCGACCTGGCCGAGCAGGAGTCCCTCATCGAGGACGAGGAGCGCCGGATGGTGCACTCCGTCTTCGAGCTGGGCGACACCCTGGTGCGCGAGGTGATGGTGCCGCGCACCGACCTGGTGTCCATCGAGCGGTACAAGACCATCCGCCAGGCCCTCACGCTCGCGCTGCGGTCCGGCTTCTCCCGTATCCCCGTCACCGGGGAGAACGAGGACGACGTCGTCGGCATCGTGTACCTCAAGGACCTCGTCCGCAAGACGCACATCAACCGGGACGCCGAGAGCGATCTGGTGTCCACCGCCATGCGCGCCGCGACCTTCGTGCCCGACACGAAGAACGCCGGCGATCTGCTGCGCGAGATGCAGCAGGAGCACAGCCATGTCGCCGTCGTCATCGACGAGTACGGCGGCACGGCCGGGATCGTCACCATCGAGGACATCCTGGAGGAGATCGTCGGGGAGATCGCGGACGAGTACGACCGCGAGCTGCCGCCCGTGGAGGAGCTGGGGGACGGCCGCTACCGCGTCACGGCCCGGCTGGACATCGGTGACCTGGGCGAGCTGTTCGGCCTGGACGCGTACGACGACGAGGACGTCGAGACGGTCGGCGGCCTGCTGGCCAAGTCCCTGGGACGGGTCCCGATCGCCGGGGCGACAGCGGTGGTGGATCTGCCGGACGGCCGGTTCCTGCGGCTCACCGCCGAATCCCCGGCGGGGCGGCGCAACCGGATCGTGACGGTCCTGGCGGAGCCCGTACCGCCGCATCCGGAGGAGGAGGCGGAGTGACACCGGAGCAGCTGCGGGCGTTCTGCCTGGACTTCGCCGACGCGGTGGAGGACTTCCCGTTCGGGCCGGAGACGTCCGTCTTCAAGGTGGCCGGGAAGATGTTCGCGCTCACCGCGCTGGACGGCTCACCGCTGACGGTGAACCTGAAGTGCGAGCCGGAGAACGCGGTACGGCTCCGTGCCGAGCACCCCTCCCTGATCGCCCCCGGCTACCACATGAACAAGCGCCACTGGAACACCGTCACCGTCGACGGGGACCTCCCCGAGCGGCTGGTCCGGGAGCTGATCGAGGACTCGTACGACCTGGTGGTCGCGGGGCTGCCGCGGGCCGAGCGCCTGAGGCTGGACCGCGGCTGATCCCGGTCCCGATCTATGCTCGGGGCATGACACAGAGCACCGGGCTTGACCCCGAGGACCGGAAGATCATCACGCTGGCGCGCAGCGCACGGGCCCGCAACGGGGTGCCCGAGGGCGCGGCGGTGCGGGACGAGACCGGCCGTACGTACGTCGCCGGGACCGTCGCACTGGAGTCCCTGAAGCTGAGCGCGCTGCAGACCGCCGTCGCGATGGCGGTGGCGAGCGGGGCGAAGTCGCTGGAGGCGGCTGCGGTGGTGTCCGAGGCGGCGGCGGTAGCCGACCTGGACCGGGCGGCGGTGCGGGATCTGGGGGGCGCGGACACGCCGGTGCTGCTCGCGGGGCCGGACGCGGAACTGCGGGCGACCGTCACCGCGGGCTGAGGGGGCGCCGCCCCGGCCCGCGGCGGCGGGCACTGTGGGCGGGCACTGTCGGTGGCGGGTGGCTGGATCAGGGAGAATGGCGGGCATGAGCGTGCGTAAAGTTGAAACCGAAGGCGTCCACCGGTCCGGGTTCGCCTGTTTTGTCGGGCGGCCCAACGCGGGCAAGTCCACCCTCACGAACGCTCTGGTGGGGCAGAAGGTCGCCATCACCTCCAACCGCCCGCAGACCACCCGCCACACCGTGCGGGGCATCGTGCACCGCCCCGACGCCCAGCTCGTGCTCGTCGACACGCCGGGGCTGCACAAGCCGCGCACCCTGCTCGGCGAGCGGCTCAACGACGTCGTGCGCACGACCTGGGCCGAGGTCGACGTGATCGGTTTCTGTCTGCCCGCCGACCAGAAGGTGGGCCCGGGCGACCGGTTCATCGCCAAGGAACTGGCCGGGATCAAGAAGACCCCCAAGGTCGCGATCGTGACCAAGACGGACCTCGTCGACTCCAAGACGCTGGCCGAGCAGCTCATCGCGATCGACCGGCTCGGCAAGGAGCTGGGCATCGAGTGGCAGGAGATCGTGCCGGTCTCCGCCGTCGGTGAGAAGCAGGTCGGCCTGCTCGCGGACCTGCTGGTCCCGCTGCTGCCGGAGGGCCCCGCGCTGTACCCGGAGGGCGACCTCACGGACGAGCCCGAGCAGGTCATGGTGGCCGAGCTGATCCGTGAGGCGGCGCTGGAGGGCGTGCGGGACGAGCTGCCGCACTCCATCGCGGTGGTCGTGGAGGAGATGCTGCCCCGCGAGGACCGCCCGGCCGACCGGCCGCTGCTGGACATCCACGCCAACGTCTACATCGAGCGCCCCAGCCAGAAGGGCATCATCATCGGCCCCAAGGGCAAGCGCCTGAAGGAGGTCGGCATCAAGTCCCGCAAGCACATCGAGGCCCTGCTCGGGACTCCCGTCTTCCTGGACCTGCATGTGAAGGTCGCCAAGGACTGGCAGCGGGACCCGCGGCAGCTGCGGAAGCTGGGGTTCTGAGCGGCGCCCACAGCTCCCGCCGGAGGCCGACGCGGCCGTCCGGACCCGGTACGGCCCCCGCACGGAGCCGCCCGGAGGCGGGACACGGGGGCGGCCCCCGCGACGGCCGTTCCGTTCGCGGAAGCCGGGGTGCTGGGGGTGCCCCTAGGCGCCCTCTCCCAGGACCCGCGCGATCAGGATGCGCTGCGCGTCCGTCAGGCCCGGGTCCGCGCAGTGGACCGTGCGGTCGTCGACCGTGATCGTGTAGCTGAACCCGTCGGGGACGGCGGCCTGCGCGGAGGCCGTCCCCGCGAGGGCCGCCTCCGCCAGGGCGTGCCAGCCGGCCGCGTCGGGCCTGGCGGCCGTGTCGACCTCCGCCCGCCGCTCGATACCCGCGAAGCCTCCGGTGCGCCGTACCGCGATCCGCATGGTCCCTGTCTACCGGGTGGGCACCCCGACCGTCGACCAGGCCTTCACGACCGCCTCGTCCTCCGCCCCGCCCTCGCCGTAACGCTCCCGCGCCGCCGCCACCGTCAGCCGGGCGAACGACGCGAAGTCGGACGTCTCCTTGAGCTTGCCGCCGGTCAGCACGTCGTACCAGATCTGCCCGGCCTTCTCCCACGCGTACCCGCCGAGCGCCGTCGCCAGCAGGTAGAACGCGTGGTTGGGAATCCCGGAGTTGATGTGCACGCCGCCGTTGTCGCGGCCCGTGTGGACGTAGTCCTCCATGGTCGCGGGCTGCGGGTCCCTGCCGAGCAGGTCGTCGTCGTAGGCGGTGCCGGGGGCCTTCATGGAGCGCAGGGCCGTGCCCTCGACCCGGTCGGTGAACAGGCCCTCACCGATCAGCCAGTCGGCCTGCCCGGCGGTCTGGCCCAGGACGCGCTGCTTGACCAGCGTTCCGAAGACGTCCGACACCGACTCGTTGAGCGCGCCCGGCTGGCTGAAGTAGGCCAGGTTCGCGGTGTACTGGGTGACGCCGTGTCCCAGCTCGTGGGCGATGACGTCCACCGGGAGCGTGAAGTCCCGGAAGATCTCCCCGTCGCCGTCCCCGAACACCATCCGCTCGCCGTTCCAGAAGGCGTTGCCGTAGTCCTGCCCGTAGTGGACGGTCGCGTCCAGCGGCAGCCCCGAACCGTCGATGGAGTCCCGGCCGTAGGCCTCCAGCAGCAGCTCGAACGTCGCGCCGAGCCCCGCGTACGCGCGGTTGACGGTCGCGTCTGCGGTCGGCTCGTCGCCCTCGCCCCGCACCTGCCGCCCCGGCAGCCGGGTGCCGCGCTCCGCGTCGTACACGGTCCGGCTCGGCGCACCGGCGGGCGTGGGCGGCGTCAGCGTACGGACGCCGGTGACGGTGGTGAGGCGGCGCCCGGTGCGGTGTCCGGAGTCCGCGACCAGGGTGCGGCGGGCCGCCCCGGCGACGGCCGGGTCCGGGGCCTGGGCCAGGCGGTCCAGCAGGTGGGGCGGGACGATCCCGCAGAAGGCGGGGGAGGCGTGCGGTGACCGCGGCAGAGGAG
Source organism: Streptomyces sp. MUM 203J (assembly GCF_022414595.1). Lineage (GTDB taxonomy): Bacteria > Actinomycetota > Actinomycetes > Streptomycetales > Streptomycetaceae > Streptomyces. Next base: position 26,231 of record NZ_JADWYO010000022.1, read on the forward strand.
TCATGCCTTGCAATGTGGCACTCTGTCATCGCTCTGTCACCACCCGCGACAGGGATTGACGAAAAGGAGTGATAGGTCACGCTTTGGGGGTTGCTGGTCAGGAATCCCGCATACTGATACGGCACCTCCGCCACCGGCGGCACTCGGCTACGCTGCTGCACATCATGCGTTTCGGGCTGCTTCTCCTTAGCTGCCGCGGCGAGGGCCTGTAGTCGTAGGCCGACCCCCTCCCCGCGGAGTCTGGTGCTGCTTCGAACAGTCGGCCGTCCCACAGTCGGACCCGAGGAGCCCTACGCGATGTCCCAGCCTGCCGCCCAGCCCGTCGGCCGTCGTACGCCCGTCACCAACGCGACGCACACGCAGCGGCCGACCGCCCTGCCGATCCACAAGTACCGCGGCTACGAACAGGTCGAACTGCCCGACCGCTCCTGGCCCGAGCAGCGGATCACCAAGGCGCCCCGCTGGCTCTCCACCGACCTGCGCGACGGCAACCAGGCCCTGATCGACCCCATGTCGCCCGCCCGCAAGCGCGAGATGTTCGACCTGCTGGTACGCATGGGCTACAAGGAGATCGAGGTCGGTTTCCCCTCCTCCGGCGAGACGGACTTCGCGTTCGTCCGCTCGATCATCGAGGGGGGCGCGATCCCCGAGGACGTGACGATCTCCGTGCTGACCCAGGCCCGTGAGGACCTGATCGAGCGGACCGTCGAGTCCCTGCGCGGCGCCCACCGCGCGACCGTCCACCTGTACAACGCGACCGCCCCGGTCTTCCGCCGGGTCGTGTTCCGCGGATCCAAGGACGACATCCGGCAGATCGCCGTCGACGGCACCCGCCTGGTGATGGAGTACGCAGACAAGATCCTGGGCGACGAGACGGTCTTCGGCTACCAGTACAGCCCCGAGATCTTCACGGACACCGAGCTGGACTTCGCACTGGAGGTCTGCGAGGGCGTCATGGACGTCTGGCAGCCCGAGGCCGGTCGTGAGATCATCCTGAACCTGCCCGCGACCGTGGAGCGTTCGACCCCCTCCACGCACGCCGACCGGTTCGAGTGGATGTCCCGGAACCTGTCCCGTCGCGAGCACGTGTGTCTGTCCGTGCACCCGCACAACGACCGCGGCACGGCTGTCGCCGCGGCCGAACTGGCCCTGATGGCGGGTGCCGACCGGATCGAGGGCTGCCTGTTCGGTCAGGGCGAGCGCACCGGCAACGTCGACCTGGTCACCCTGGGCATGAACCTGTTCTCCCAGGGTGTCGACCCGCAGATCGACTTCTCGCAGATCGACGAGGTCCGCCGCACCGCCGAGTACTGCAGCCAGATGGAGGTCCACCCGCGCCACCCCTATGCGGGCGACCTGGTCTACACCGCCTTCTCCGGCTCCCACCAGGACGCCATCAAGAAGGGCTTCGAAGCGATGGAGGCCGACGCGGCCGCCGCCGGGAAGACCGTCGACGACATCGAGTGGGCGGTGCCCTACCTGCCGATCGACCCGAAGGACGTCGGCCGCTCGTACGAGGCGGTCATCCGCGTCAACTCGCAGTCGGGCAAGGGCGGGATCGCGTACGTCCTGAAGAACGACCACAAGCTGGAACTGCCGCGCCGGATGCAGATCGAGTTCTCGAAGATCATCCAGGCCAAGACCGACGCCGAGGGCGGCGAGGTCACTCCGGCCGAGATCTGGTCCGTCTTCCAGGACGAGTACCTGCCCAACCCCGACAACGCGTGGGGCCGCATCCAGCTGCGCTCCGGCCAGACCACCACCGACAAGGACGGCACGGACACCCTGACCGTCGAGGCGGTCGTGGACGGCACGGACACGGTGCTCACGGGCTCCGGCAACGGCCCGATCTCGGCGTTCGTCGACGCGCTGGCCCATGTCGGGGTCGACGCCCGCGTCCTGGACTACCAGGAGCACACGATGAGTGAGGGCGCCTCCGCGCAGGCCGCCTCGTACATCGAATGCGCCATCGACGGCCGGGTGCTGTGGGGGATCGGCATCGACGCCAACACCACCCGCGCCTCCCTGAAGGCGGTCATCTCGGCGGTCAACCGCTCCGCGCGCTGATCCGGCCGGGCCTTGGCCCGCGAACCCCGTCCATCCACCGTGGACGGGGTTCGGCCATGTCCGTGGCGTTCTCATGACGAGGTACTGACGGCACATCACCGATGTGGCTAACATCACGTGCACATCGGCACAGTGGCCGAGGCGTCTGGAGGTGCGACGTGCAGCCAGCACGGGGATCACGCGGATCACGCGGCCGAAAGCTCCGCCTTTGCTCCGTACACACCTCGTGGCACACCGTGGGCGACGGGGAGTTCTTCTGCCCCGGCTGCGGCGGGGACCGCAACTACCGACGCCGCACCGGCCGCCGCAGACTCACCCTGCTCGGGGTCCCGCTGCTGCCGCGGGGCGCCGCCGGGCCGGTGATCGAGTGCGCGGGCTGCCACGAGCACTTCGGGCCCGAAGCCCTCGACCAGCCGACCACCGCCCGCTTCTCCGCGATGCTCCGGGACGCCGTGCACACCGTGGCCCTCGCGGTGCTGGCCGCCGGCGGCACCGCGTCTCCCAGCGTCGTGAGGACCGCCGTCGGGGCCGTCCGGGCCGCCGGGTACGAGGACTGCACCCCCGACAGCCTCACCGGGCTCATCGACGCGCTCGCCGCCGACACCGGGCGGTTCGTCGCCGGTACCGAGGGGCCGTGCGGCGCCGCGCTCGCCATCGAACTGCACGAGGCGCTGGACCCGCTGACCCCGCACCTCGCCGGCGTGGGCCGCGAGTCGATCCTCCTCCAGGGCGCGCGGATCGCCCTCGCGGACGGGGCGTACATCCCGGCTGAGCGGGAGGTGCTCACCACCGTGGGCGAGGCGCTGAGGCTGTGCCCGGACGACACGGCCCGCCTCATGGACGAGGCGCGGGCGCCGTTCTAGCGGAACGGCACCCGCGCCTCGGGACCTGCCCGTACGGGACGGGGTCAGCCCTCCACGCCGCTGGCCCGCAGCATCTCGTCCCGCTCCACGATCTTCACACGCTCACGGCCCTCGGCCTCACCCAGCGCGCGCTCGGCGGCGTCCAGCTTGTACCAGCCGTCCCAGGTCGTGTACCGCACGCCCCGGTCCTCCAGGAACCGTGTCACCGCGTCCGGCTCCGGCGCCTCGGGCGCGTGCAGCCGCCCCTCGCGGTGGTCCTCCAGCAGGTTCGCCACCGTCTCGTTGGCGTCGCCCTTGGTGTGGCCGATCAGGCCGATCGGGCCGCGCCGGATCCAGCCGGTCACATACGTGGACTGGACGTGCTCGCCGCCCTGCACGACCCGGCCGCCCTCGTCCGGCACCGTGCCGGAGGCGACGTCCCACGGCAGCTTCGGCAGCTCCTCGGACAGATAGCCCACCGCCCGGTACACGGCCTGGACGTCCCAGTCGGTGAAGCGGCCGGTGCCCTTGACGTTGCCGTCGCCGGCCAGCTCGGTGCGCTCGGTGCGCAGCCCGACGACCTTGCCGTCCTCCCCGAGGACCTCGGCGGGCGACTCGAAGAAGTGCAGGAACAGCTTGTGCGGCCGGTCGCCCTCGTCGCGGATGGCCCAGTTCTCCAGGGTCTTGGCGACCATGTCGACCTGCTTGTTGGAGCGCCGCGCCTCGATGGAGCCCTCGTCGTAGTCGATGTCCTCGGGGTTGACGATGACCTCGATGTTGGGCGAGTGGTCCAGCTCGCGCAGCTCCATGGGGCTGAACTTGGCCTGGGCGGGGCCGCGCCGCCCGAACACGTGGATCTCCTTGGCCCGGTTGGCCTTCAGGCCCTCGTGGACGTTCCCCGGGATCTCCGTCGGCAGCAGCTCGTCGGCTGTCTTCGCCAGCACCCGGGCCACGTCCAGTGCCACGTTGCCCACACCGAGCACGGCGACCTTCTCCGCGTGCAGCGGCCAGGTGCGCGGCACGTCGGGGTGGCCGTCGTACCAGGACACGAAGTCCGCGGCGCCGTACGAGCCGTCCAGCTCGATGCCGGGGATGTCCAGCGCACGGTCGGCGTCGGCGCCGGTCGAGAAGATCACCGCGTCGTAGAAGGCCCGCAGGTCGTCCAGCGTGATGTCGGACGGGTAGTCGACGTTGCCGAACAGCCGGATCTGCGGCTTGTCGAGCACCTGGTGGAGGGCCGTGACGATGCCCTTGATGCGCGGGTGGTCCGGGGCGACGCCGTACCGGATGAGCCCGAACGGCGCCGGCATGCGCTCGTACAGGTCGATGGAGACACCCGGGTCGGTGGCGGCCTCGGACTTCAGCAGCGCGTCGGCGGCGTAGATGCCGGCCGGACCGGCGCCGACGATCGCGACCCGCAGGGGGCGGGGCATGGCAGGGTTCCCTTCGGGAGGTGGATCTTCTCTGCCCGCCAGCCTCACACAGGCCCCGAGAGCGCGGGTACCCGGCCCCCGTCTATGACCCCATAAGCGGATCTTATGAGTTCCCGAAGCAGGCCTTGGGTCTGTGGGTCGGCGTCCCAGTGCAGGGGGCGCTGTTCCCGGCTTCCGGCCGGTGCGCCGAGGAGACCGCACCGCCCGTGCGCGGGCATCCCGTCCGCGCCGTCCCGGACCGCGGTCCGGGACCCCGCTCGGGGCTCTCGGCGCGGTCGGGGAGCGAGCCGCCGTCCTGCTCGTCGCCGCCGGTCCGCCGCACCGGTCCGGTCCCCGGGTCCCTGCCGTCTCCCCCCGGCGGCACCCGGCCGGGGTGCGCGCCCCGTACGGGAGAATGGGCCCATGAGCCTGTTCCGTGACGACGGTATCGTCCTCCGCACCCAGAAGCTGGGGGAGGCTGACCGCATCATCACGTTCCTCACCCGGGGGCACGGGCGGGTGCGGGCCGTCGCGCGCGGGGTCCGGCGGACCAAGTCGAAGTTCGGGGCCAGGCTCGAACCCTTCTCGCACGTCGATGTGCAGTTCTACGCGCGCGGCAGCGAACTCGTCGGGCGCGGGCTGCCGCTGTGCACGCAGAGCGAGACCATCGCCGCGTACGGCAGCGGCATCGTCACCGACTACGACCGCTACACCGCAGGCACCGCCATGCTGGAGACCGCCGAGCGGTTCACCGACCACGAGGGCGAACCGGCAGTCCAGCAGTACCTCCTCCTCGTCGGCGCCCTGCGCACCCTCGCCCGCGGCGAGCACGCCCCGCGCCTGATCCTCGACGCGTTCCTGCTCCGCTCCCTCGCCGTCAACGGCTACGCCCCCTCCTTCGAGAGCTGCGCCCGCTGCGGCATCCACGGGCCGAACCGGTTCTTCTCCGTCGCGGCGGGCGGAGTCGTCTGCGGGGACTGCCGGGTGCCCGGCAGCGTCGTACCCTCTGCGGAGGCCGTCGGTCTGCTCAGCGCGCTGCTGACCGGCGACTGGAAGACGGCGGACGCGTGCGAGCCGCGCCACGTCAGGGAGGGGAGCGGACTGGTGTCCGCCTATCTGCACTGGCACCTGGAGCGCGGGCTGCGCTCGCTCCGTTACGTGGACAAGTAGACAGCACGGCAGAGAACGCAGAGAACTAGGAGATGTGAGCCGCATGGCCATCGCACGACGCGGATTCCTCGGGCGCTCCAGGCGCGAGTACCGGGTCCCCGAGCCGCACCCGTCCGGCGCGCGCCCGCCGAAGATCCCCGGCGAGCTGGTGCCGCGGCATGTGGCGATCGTCATGGACGGCAACGGCCGCTGGGCCAAGGACCGGGGCCTGCCCCGTACCGAGGGCCACAAGGTCGGCGCCGAACGTGTGCTGGACGTACTGCAGGGCGCGATCGAGATGGGCGTCGGGAGCATCTCCCTCTACGCCTTCTCCACCGAGAACTGGAAGCGCTCGCCCGACGAGGTGCGCTTCCTGATGAACTTCAACCGCGACTTCATCCGCAAGACCCGCGACCAGCTCGACGAACTGGGCATCCGGGTGCGCTGGGTGGGCCGGATGCCGAAGCTCTGGAAGTCCGTGGCGAAGGAACTCCAGATCGCGCAGGAGCAGACCAAGGACAACGACCGGCTGACGCTGTACTTCTGCATGAACTACGGCGGTCGCGCCGAACTCGCGGACGCGGCGCAGGCGCTGGCGGCGGATGTGAAGGCGGGGCGGCTCGACCCGTCGAAGGTCAGCGAGAAGACGATCCAGAAGTACCTGTACTACCCGGACATGCCGGACGTGGATCTGTTCCTGCGGCCGAGCGGCGAGCAGCGTACGTCCAACTACCTGCTCTGGCAGAGCGCGTACGCCGAGATGGTGTTCCAGGACGTCCTCTGGCCCGACTTCGACCGCCGCGATCTGTGGCGGGCCTGCCTGGAGTACGCCTCCCGCGACCGCCGCTTCGGCGGGGCGATCCCCAACGAGGAACTGCCGGCGGAGGGTCGCGGCCCCGAGGACGGCGAGGGCTGAGCCTGCCGTTGCGATCACGGCTCGCCGCCGCAGAGCACAGCGAGGGGCGGGCCGTGACCGAACAGGGCAGTGCCGTGAAACGGGCCTTCCGTCCTGTGCCGGCCGCCCGCCGGGCCGTGGCCCCCGCTGCGCGCCCGGCTGCAGCGGATCCTGGCGGCCGAGGTGTTCGTCCTCCGGTGGCCGGCCGTCGACGTGACGCCCACGGGCGGGAGGGATCCGCTTCCCGCTGCTGATCGGCGCGGCGTTCCTCGCCGTGCTGTTGTTCCTCCTGCTGCCCCGCCGGCGGGCCCACCGACTGCACAGGTGCTGCGCCGGGGAAGCAACGTTTCGCATCAGGCCCGACGACGACGGGGTCACCGGCGCCGGGCAGCACACCACGACCGCGGTCGCCTGGAACGGGCCACCGGGCTGCCGGGCTACAGGGAGACGGACCGGCACTTCATGGTGTCCGGGGCGCGGCCGACCGAGACCGGCTTCACCATGCCCAAGCGGAACCTCACGGAACCGGGCGCCGAGCGTTTGCGAGCGGTCCTCGGCCGCCACGCGAGGCTTCTGTGACGCGCGCGGCTGCTTCGGGGCGGTGTGGTCCGCGGTTGCCTCACGCCGGGCGCCGATGAGCTTCTCGTCCACCGTCGGGCCGGAGCCGTTCCCCGGCCCCCGGGACGGCCCGGGGCCGTCGGCGGTGCCGATGTGCCTGTCGGTGCGCGGCCCGGCGAACCGGCGGTTTCGTCCCGCCCGTGTCCACGCGTACCGTTCGGTGCCATCCGCGTGTGGTCGCCCTGCGACAGGCGGCCGCCGCAGCGGTGGGTGATCCCCCGCAGGCGCGCGGCCGGGATCCCGGGGAGGTGACCCCACGGGACGCGGGTTCGCAGGGGCCTCGTGCGGGGGTGAGCCCCCGGAGTGCCCCCGCACGCCGGCGCAGGCGCGCCGCGACGCGATGGCGGCGAGGCCGCACGCGGCAGGCGGCGGCGCGGACGCCCGGGACGGGCCGGGGCCGGGGCCGGGGGCCGCTTCAGGCGCGGGAGGCGCAGTCCGCGCAGGTGCCGAAGATCTCGACGGTGTGTGCGACGTTCACGAAGCCGTGCTGCGCCGCGATCGTGTCGGCCCACTCCTCGACCGCCGGGCCCTCCACCTCGACCGCCTTGCCGCAGCCGCGGCAGACCAGGTGGTGATGGTGCTCACCCGTGGAGCACCGCCGGTACACCGCCTCGCCGTCGCTGGTGCGCAGCACGTCCACCTCGCCCGCGTCCGCGAGCGACTGCAGCGTGCGGTAGACCGTCGTCAGCCCCACCGAGTCGCCACGGTGCTTGAGCATGTCGTGCAGCTCCTGCGCGCTGCGGAACTCGTCCACCTCGTCCAGCGCCGCCGCCACGGCCGCGCGCTGCCGGGTCGACCGGCCGCGCACGCCGGATCCTGCCGTCACCACAGGTGCCTCCTTGCCCTCGGCCCGCTCACGTCGTCACTGTGTGACGTCGGGCCATTCTGCCAGGCCCCCACCGGGTGCCCACCAGGCCCGATTCAGACCCGCACGTCGTCCACCCCCTGTACGGCGGCCTCCCGCGCCACCGCCGCCCGCTCGGCGGCCCGGGCCCGGCGCCGGGCCAGCGGCGTGGCGAGCGCGGTCAGCGCCACGAACACCCCGAGCGCCAGCAGCACGATCGTCGCGCCCGGAGGCACGTCCTGGTAGTACGTCGTCACGGTCCCGGTCACCGTCACCGCCACACCGATCAGCACCGCCCCCGCGAACGTCGCCCGGAAGCTCCGTGTCAGCTGCTGGGCCGCCGCCACCGGCACCACCATCAGCGCGCTGACCAGCAGCAGCCCAACGACCCGCATGGCGACCGTCACGGTCACCGCGGCGGTCACCGCCACCAGCAGGTTCAGCGCCCGCACCGGCAGTCCGGTGACCCGCGCGAACTCCTCGTCCTGGCTGACCGCGAACAGCTGCCGCCGCAGCCCCAGGGAGACCGCCACCACGAATGCCGCCAGCAGGCAGATCGCCACCACGTCCTCATCGGACACGGTCGACAGCGAGCCGAACAGGTACGTCACCAGCTTCGCGTTGGAGCCCGTGTCGGACAGGCTCATCAGCATCACGCCGCCCGCCATGCCACCGTAGAACAGCAGGGCCAGCGCGATGTCGCCGCGCGTCCGCCCGTACATCCGGATCAGCTCCATCAGCACGGCACCGGCGATCGACACCAGCGCGGCGCTCCACACCGGGTTCGTGTTCATCAGGAAGCCGAGGCCGACACCGGTGAGCGCGATATGGCCGATTCCGTCTCCCATGAGGGCCTGACGGCGCTGCACGAGGTGGATGCCGACGGCGGGCGCGGTGATGCCGACCAGCAGCGCGGCGATGAGGGCCCGCTGCATGAAGGCGTGGTCGAGGAATTCCATGGTCAGGTCAGCAGTCCCGTACGGAGCGGCTCGTCGGCCGCGTGCGGATGGACGTGGTCGTGGCCGGGCAGCGCGTGCTGCCCGACCGCCCGGGGCGGCGGACCGTCGTGGACGACACAGCCGTCCCGCAGCACCACCGCCCGGTTGATCAGCGGCTCCAGCGGCCCCAGTTCGTGCAGTACGAGCAGCACGGTCGTGCCCTGCGCCACCTGCTCCCGCAGGGTCGCGGCGAGCACCTCCTGGCTGGCCAGGTCCACGCCCGCCATCGGTTCGTCCATGATCAGCAGCTCGGGCTCGGACGCGAGGGCCCGGGCGATCAGCACCCGCTGGTGCTGCCCCCCGGACAGCGCGGACACCGCGTCCCTGGCCCGGTCGGCCAGCCCGACCAGCTCGATGGCCCGCTCCACGGCCGCCCGGTCGGCCCGGGAGGGCCACCTCAGCTTCGTACGGGACAGCCGGCCGGACGCGACGACCTCCCGCACCGTCGCCGGCACCCCGCTCGCCGCGGTGGTGCGCTGCGGCACGTAACCGACCCGCGCCCAGTCGCGGAAGCGGCGCAGCTCGGTGCCGAACAGGGATATCCGGCCACTGGTGAGCGGCACCTGACCGATCACGGCCCGCACGGCGGTCGACTTGCCGGAGCCGTTCGCACCGAGTAGCGAGACGACCTCGCCGCGCCGGACGCCGAAGTCGATGCCGCGCAGCACGGGACGGGCGCCGAGCGCCGCCGTGGCGGCCTCGACGGAGATGACGGGCTCGCTGCTCACCGTGCCTCCAAGGGGTTGCCGGGCCGGGACCCGGGCTCGGGCTGGGTCACTTGGCGCCGAGCGCCTTCTGCAGGGCGGCCAGGTTGGCCTCCATGACCTCGAAGTAGTCAGCGCCCGCGGACTTGTCGGTGATTCCCTCCAGCGGGTCGAGGACGTCCGTCTTCAGACCGGTGTCCTTGGCGAGGGTCTTCGCGGTCTTGTCGCTGGCGAGCGTCTCGAAGAAGACGGTGGTGACGCCGTCGCGCCGGGCGACGTCCTGCAGCTCCTTGATCCGCGCGGGGCTCGGCTCGGACTCGGGGTCGAGACCGGCGATGCCCTCCTGGTCCAGGCCGTAGCGCTCGGCCAGGTAGCCGAAGGCGGAGTGGGTGGTGATGAACGTCCTGGTGTCGCTGTTCTTCAGCCCTTCCTCGAACTTCGCGTGCAGGGCGTCGAGCTGCTTCGCCAGGTCGGCGGCGTTCTTCCGGTAGTCGGCCGCGTGGTCCGGGTCGGCCTTGGCGAGGGAGTCCCCGACACCCCTGGCGACCTCGGCGTACTTCACGGGGTCGAGCCAGATGTGCGGGTCGCCGGTGGCGGAGTCGCCCTCGGCCTCGTGGCCGTGCTCGTCGGTGCCGTGTTCGTCGGCGTGCTCGCCGCCGTGGTCGTGGCCGTCGGCCCCGGCACCGTGGCTCTCGAGGGTGGTGAGCGCCGCCGCGTCGACCGTGTGCCTGACGTCGGCCTGCTTGATCGCGTCGTCGACGGCGGGCTGGACACCGGGCAGGTAGAGGATGAGACCCGCGTCCTGCAGCTCCGCGGTCTGCCGAGCCGTGAGGTCCACGTCGTGCGGCTCGGCGCCCGGCTTGGTGAGGGTGCTGACCGCGACGTGCTCGCCGCCTATTCGCTCGGCCAGGAACTGCATCGGGTAGAAGGACGTGACGACGTCCAGTTTGCCGTCCTTGTTCTTGCCGTCGGCGGTGGAGGAACCGCCGCAGGCGGAGAGGGTGACCAGGCCCAGGACGGCGGCGCCGGCGACGGAGGCGGTGGACAGGGAGCGTCGTACGTTCATGACAGTCATTTTCAACTTTGCTGGAAACGATTGTCAACAACAGTCCCAAGTGGCCTCGACCACCCACCGATTTGATCCTGAGGGTGCGCACGCCGCTAATCTGAGGCATTCGCTCGCCCGTCTCCCGACCGTCACCCCCCAACCAGGCGCTCACGCGCCGCACCTTGTCCATTAGTCGTCGTCGTAATGAAGAGAGCACCGTGGCCGCCGACAAGATCGACACCATCGTCAGCCTGAGCAAGCGCCGTGGCTTCGTCTACCCCTGCAGCGAGATCTACGGCGGCCAGCGCGCCGCCTGGGACTACGGCCCGCTCGGCGTCGAGCTGAAGGAGAACATCAAGCGCCAGTGGTGGCGCTACATGGTCACGTCCCGTGAGGACGTCGTCGGCATCGACTCGTCGGTGATCCTCGCGACCGAGGTCTGGGAGGCCTCCGGTCACGTCGCGACCTTCACCGACCCGCTCACCGAGTGCACCTCCTGCCACAAGCGGTTCCGCGCGGACCACCTGGAGGAGGCGTACGAGGAGAAGCACGGCCGCCTGCCCGAGAACGGCCTCACCGACCTGAACTGCCCCAACTGCGGCAACAAGGGCACCTTCACCGAGCCCAAGCAGTTCTCCGGCCTGCTCTCCACGCACCTCGGCCCCACCCAGGACACCGGCTCCATCGCCTACCTGCGGCCCGAGACCGCGCAGGGCATCTTCACCAACTTCGCCCAGGTCCAGCAGACTTCGCGCAAGAAGCCGCCCTTCGGTATCGCGCAGATGGGCAAGTCCTTCCGGAACGAGATCACTCCGGGCAACTTCATCTTCCGCACCCGCGAGTTCGAGCAGATGGAGATGGAGTTCTTCGTCAAGCCGGGCGAGGACGAGCAGTGGCACGAGTACTGGATGGAGCAGCGCTGGAACTGGTACACCGGCCTGGGTCTCCGTGAGGAGAACATGCGCTGGTACGAGCACCCGAAGGAGAAGCTCTCCCACTACTCGAAGCGCACCGCCGACATCGAGTACCGCTTCCGCTTCGGCGGCAGCGAGTGGGGCGAGCTGGAGGGTGTCGCCAACCGCACCGACTACGACCTGTCGGCCCACGGGCAGGCCTCCGGCCAGGACCTCTCCTTCTTCGACCAGGACGCCGGCGAGCGCTGGACCCCCTACGTCATCGAGCCCGCCGCGGGCGTCGGCCGCACCATGCTGGCCTTCCTGCTGGACGCGTACGTCGAGGACGAGGCGCCCAACGCCAAGGGCAAGATGGAGAAGCGCACCTCCCTGCGGCTCGACCCGCGCCTGGCGCCGGTGAAGGTCGCCGTGCTCCCGCTGTCCCGCAACCCGGAGCTGTCGCCCAAGGCCAAGGGCCTCGCCGCGGACCTGCGCCGGCACTGGAACATCGACTTCGACGACGCGGGCGCCATCGGCCGCCGCTACCGCCGCCAGGACGAGATCGGCACGCCGTTCTGTGTGACGGTCGACTTCGACACCCTGGAGGACAACGCGGTGACGGTCCGCGAGCGCGACACCATGAAGCAGGAGCGTGTCTCCCTCGACCAGGTCGAGGGCTACCTGGCGTCCCGCCTCATCGGCTGCTGACACCGCGGCCGCGGCGAAGACGGGCGAAGCCCCCGGTCCCGGAGACGGAACCGGGGGCTTCCCTCATGCCGTGCGCCCGGTCACGCCGCTGTGGGCGTGGCCGCCGCCCTCGCCGCGCGCCTGCGTCCCTCGGCCGACCGGCGCCTGCCGAACCAGGCCGTCCACACGGCGAGGGCGCCCAGCACTCCGTAGATCAGGACGGGGCTGACCGCCACCATGGTCCCGGTGCTCAGCACGTACACGAGTGCCACCCGGACCACCGCCTCCGCGACGTACGCGGCTCCCCAGACCAGGGTCATCGTGCGCATCGTCGAGCGGAAGCCCTCGTACTGCCACATCCCGTTCCACCAGGCGGTGCTCGCCGGGGTGCCGTCGGTGCCGAACTTGCGGCCGAAATAGAACATCAGCGGCCGGGGCGCGAGCAGGGTGCCGAGGCACAGCAGGCCGAACAGCCCGGTGACCCCCGAGTCCTTGATCAGCAGGGCCCTGGCCGAGTGCGGGCCGATCAGCGAGACCACGGCCGTGATCAGCAGGAAGACCAGCGTGACGACGGCGAACTCGTCGAGCTTGCGGCGCCAGGCGACCATGACGGCGGTGTCCACCACCGGCCAGACGCCGCTGACGAGCAGCGCGGCGAACTCGCTCCAGCCGTGGTCCTCGGTCAGCACGTTGTACGTGATGACCGGGGCGACCACGTTCAGGCTGATGGTCAGCGCCCAGCCGAGCACCGCGGCACCTCCCGAGCGCTTCGGCGGCGCGGGTCTTTCGGGGCCGGCGGGCAGGGCGGGCTGGGCTTCTTGAGCGGTCATGGGGTTCCCCCGGGATGGTTCTGGATCTTCCGTACGGTCCAGCGGGGAAGCCTGCCAGCCGTACGGCCGGAGTACGACCATGGCGGGGCCAAATGATCACCAAGGGATCCAGAGGGAAAACCAGGTGCTCGGCGCTCCCGGCCCCGGTAGCGTGCCGCACATGTTCTCTTACCTCCCGATCTACGAGTGAGAGGTGCGCGCCGGGCCTGACCAGCCCGTGAGACGCCACCAGCCACTGTCGGAAACCACTTCTCACGACGAGGGGAGACCCCCATGGCCAAGAGCCGCAACAACCTGCTCGGTGTGGGCGGGCAGCGCAGGAAGCTGTCCCGCGCGGACCAGCAGGGCACGCCCGCCGCCCGCGCCGGGCACCAGAAGGCCGCCGCCGACCAGAAGGCCGAGCTGCTCCGGAAGATGCGCGAGCGCACAGAGAAGGACTGACACCCGCCTTCCTGCACGAGACCTGGGCCCGGACCCCCGGAAGGGGGTCCGGGCCTCTCGCGGGCCGGCGGGTCCGCACGCCGGGCGGGCGCGCGGGCAGAGCGGACCAGCGGGCTCGGCGGGGTCGGCGGGGTCGGCGGGCTCGGCGGGGGAGCCTCAGCCGTACGGGACAATGGGGGGCATGACCGCGTTCAGCCCCCTGTCCATCGGGCCGCACACCGTGCAGCCGCCGGTGGTGCTCGCCCCCATGGCCGGTATCACCAACGCCCCGTTCCGCACCCTCTGCCGGGAGTTCTCCGGCGGCAAGGGGCTGTTCGTCAGCGAGATGATCACGACGCGGGCACTGGTCGAGCGCAACGAGAAGACCATGCAGCTGATCCACTTCGACGCGAGCGAGACGCCGCGCTCGATCCAGCTGTACGGGGTGGACCCGGTCACCGTCGGCAAGGCGGTCCGCATGATCGTGGACGAGGACCTGGCCGACCACATCGACCTGAACTTCGGTTGCCCGGTGCCGAAGGTGACCCGCAAGGGCGGCGGGTCCGCCCTCCCGTACAAGCGGCCCCTGCTGCGGGCCATCCTGCACGAGGCGGTCACCAACGCGGGTGATCTGCCCGTCACCATGAAGATGCGCAAGGGCATCGACGACGACCACCTGACGTTCCTGGACGCGGGGCGGATCGCGGTGGAGGAGGGCGTCACGGCCATCGCCCTGCACGGGCGCACCGCCGCCCAGCACTACGGCGGCACCGCCGACTGGGACGCCATCGCACGGCTGAAGGAGCATGTGCCGGAGATACCGGTGCTCGGCAACGGCGACATCTGGTGCGCCGACGACGCGCTGCGCATGATGCGCCGGACCGGCTGTGACGGGGTCGTGGTCGGGCGCGGGTGCCTCGGGCGTCCGTGGCTGTTCGGGGACCTGGTGGCGGCGTTCGACGGCACGGGGGAGGTGGCGGCGCCGTCCCTGCGGGAGGTCGCGGACGTCATGGTGCGGCACGCCCGGCTGCTGGGGGAGTGGATCGGGGACGAGGCGCGGGGTGTCATCGACTTCCGTAAGCATGTGGCCTGGTACCTGAAGGGGTTCGCGGTCGGCTCCGAGATGCGGAAGCGGCTGGCGGTGACCTCGTCCCTGGACGAGCTGCGCGCTCAGCTGAGCGCACTGGACCTGGGGCAGGCATGGCCGGCCGGAGCGGACGGTCCCCGCGGCCGGACCTCCGGCAACAACCGGGTCGTCCTCCCGGACGGCTGGCTCAAGGACCCGTACGACTGCGCGTCGGTCAGCCAGGACGCCGAACAGGACACATCGGGCGGCTGAGACCGGATCCGTACGGCCCGGGCCCCGCGGCGCGGGCCCCGCGCCCGCGCCGCGGGGCCCGCGCTCCGTCCACGGTCCGGTGCGGACGCGGCGCTGCCGCAGGGCGGCGCCGTGCGTCGCCTCCCCGCCCCGGGAGGCTGAACCGCCGTGGGGGCCTCGCCCTCCCCCGGCGGGCGGTGCCGGGGTGCTCCGGGGGTTCACTTCCTCACGACGGCCGCTGCGGCCCCGGTCGTGCGGTCCTGGCGCGCTGCGTCCTCCCGCCGTCGTCCGGCCCACGGACCCGGCACCTCGTGCGGCCCACCCGGGAGCGCCGGGGCGGGCCCCGGGCCCGGGGAGGGGCACGGCGGAGACGGGCCCGCGACCCGGGCTCCCCGCACTCCGGCCCCGTGCGCGCCGCGACGTCGCCGAGGACACCGCCCGCTCCTCCGGCGGGGTTCGGGCGGGGTGGGAGGGGTACCGGGGAAGCGGCTCGGAGGGCGTCCGGATCGTGGGATGCGGGCGCCTCCGCGCGCGTGATTCTCACCACCCCTGATAGGGGTTGCGCTCAGATGAGCGCGTTAACGGCGACTCCGGATATTGAAGGGTGGCACGGAGTGCCAGGAACTGATGTCTTCAAGACTTGAACGCAAAGGGGTTCCGTTTCGCTCATGTGAGCGTTACTCCCGCTCCTTTGAAGATCCATGCTTCAAGGCGTGAAGTGGCGCAGGTTAACGAAGCAACCCGTCCGTAACTTTCGATCCGCTGGCGGACGGGCGGTTAAGGCCGTACGACAGGCAGGCGTACGTACCCAGAAGCCTTTGATCTGGGTATGTTCCTCGCCGTCAGGGCAGCCACCGAGTCCTCGAGGAGTCGAGACCCGTGTCGGAAATCAAAGATCAGAAGTTCGTGTACGACTTCACCGAGGGCAACAAGGACCTCAAGGACCTTCTCGGTGGTAAAGGCGCCAACCTCGCGGAGATGACCAACCTCGGTCTCCCGGTGCCACCCGGCTTCACGATCACCACCGAGGCGTGCAAGGTCTACCTGGAGAGCGGCGACGAGCCGTCCGCCCTGCGCGACGAGGTGACCGCCCACCTCGACGCCCTCGAGAAGACCATGGGCAAGCAGCTCGGACAGGCCGACAACCCGCTCCTCGTGTCCGTCCGCTCCGGCGCCAAGTTCTCCATGCCGGGCATGATGGACACCGTCCTGAACATCGGGCTCTCCGACAAGTCCGTCCAGGGTCTGGCCAAGCAGTCCGGCGACGAGCGCTTCGCCTGGGACTCGTACCGCCGCCTCATCCAGATGTTCGGCAAGACCGTCCTCGGCGTCGACGGCGACCTTTTCGAGGAGGCGCTGGACAAGGCCAAGGAGGCCAAGAAGGTCACGGTCGACACCGACCTGGAGGCCGCGGACCTCAAGAAGCTCGTCACCAGGTTCAAGAAGATCGTCAAGGCCGAGGCCGGCCGCGACTTCCCGCAGGACCCGCGCGAGCAGATGGACCTGGCCATCAAGGCCGTGTTCGACTCCTGGAACGGCGACCGCGCCAAGCTGTACCGCCGCCAGGAGCGCATCCCGCACGACCTGGGCACCGCGGTCAACGTCTGCTCCATGGTCTTCGGCAACCTCGGCCCGGACTCCGGCACCGGCGTCGCCTTCACCCGTGACCCCGCCTCCGGTCACCAGGGCGTCTACGGCGACTACCTGCAGAACGCCCAGGGCGAGGACGTCGTCGCCGGTATCCGCAACACCGTCCCGCTCGCGGAGCTGGAGTCGATCGACAAGAAGTCGTACGACCAGCTCATGGGGATCATGGAGACGCTGGAGAACCACTACAAGGATCTCTGCGACATCGAGTTCACCATCGAGCGCGGCCAGCTGTGGATGCTCCAGACCCGCGTCGGCAAGCGCACCGCGGGCGCCGCCTTCCGGATCGCCACCCAGCTGGTCGACCAGGGGCTCATCGACGAGGCCGAGGCCCTCCAGCGGGTCACCGGCGCCCAGCTCGCGCAGCTGATGTTCCCGCGCTTCGACGACAAGGCGAAGAGCGAGAAGGTCGCCCGCGGCATCGCCGCCTCGCCGGGCGCGGCCGTCGGCAAGGCGGTCTTCGACTCGTACACCGCCGTCAAGTGGTCGCGGTCCGGTGAGAAGGTCATCCTGATCCGTCGGGAGACCAACCCAGACGACCTGGACGGCATGATCGCCGCGGAGGGCATCCTCACCTCGCGTGGCGGCAAGACCTCGCACGCCGCCGTCGTCGCCCGCGGCATGGGCAAGACCTGTGTCTGCGGCGCCGAGGAGCTGGAGGTCGACACCAAGCGCCGCCGGATGACCGTGCCCGGCGGGCACGTCGTCGAAGAGGGCGACGTCATCTCCATCGACGGCTCCAGCGGCACCGTGTACCTCGGTGAGGTACCCGTGGTCCCGTCGCCGGTCGTCGAGTACTTCGAGGGGCGGATGCACGCCGGTGCCGACGACGCCGACGAGCTGGTCGAGGCCGTGCACCGCATGATGGCCTACGCGGACCGCCGCCGCCGGCTGCGCGTCCGCGCCAACGCCGACAACGCCGAGGACGCCCTGCGCGCCCGCCGGTTCGGCGCTCAGGGCATCGGGCTGTGCCGCACCGAGCACATGTTCCTCGGCGACCGCCGCCAGTACGTCGAGCGGCTGATCCTGGCCGACACGGAGGAGGAGCGCGAGGACGCCCTCCAGGCGCTGCTGCCGCTCCAGAAGAAGGACTTCGTCGAGCTGTTCGAGGCCATGGACGGCCTGCCCGTGACCGTCCGCCTGCTGGACCCGCCGCTGCACGAGTTCCTGCCCGACATCACCGAGCTGTCCGTGCGCGTCGCCCTCGCGGAGTCCCGGAAGGAGCCGCACGAGAACGAGCTGCGGCTGCTCCAGGCCGTGCACCGGCTGCACGAGCAGAACCCGATGCTGGGCCTGCGCGGTGTCCGCCTCGGACTGGTCATCCCCGGCCTGTTCACCATGCAGGTGCGGGCCATCGCGGAGGCCGCCGCCGAGCGCATCGACGCCAAGGGCGACCCGCGCGCCGAGATCATGATCCCGCTGGTCGGCACCGTGCAGGAGCTGGAGCTGGTCCGCGAGGAGGCCGAGCAGGTCATCGAGGAGGTCCAGCGGCGTACCGGCGTCGAGCTGAAGCTGGCCCTCGGCACCATGATCGAGCTGCCGCGCGCCGCCGTCACCGCCGGTCAGATCGCGGAGGCCGCCGAGTTCTTCTCGTTCGGTACGAACGACCTCACCCAGACCGTGTGGGGCTTCTCCCGGGACGACGTGGAGGCCAGCTTCTTCACCGCGTACCTGGAGAAGGGCATCTTCGGGGTCAGCCCGTTCGAGACCATCGACAAGGACGGCGTCGGCGCGCTCGTACGGCAGGCTGTCGAGGCCGGGCGGGCCACTCGCCCGGACATCAAGCTCGGCGTCTGCGGCGAGCACGGCGGCGACCCGGAGTCGGTGCACTTCTTCCACGAGGTGGGCCTGGACTACGTCTCCTGCTCGCCGTTCCGGATCCCGGTCGCCCGGCTGGAGGCCGGCCGTGCCGCGGCCCAGGCCACCGGCAGCGACAGCCGCTGACCCACCCGGGGCCGCCGGTCGACCCGGCGGCCATCCCCTTGGCCACCGGGGCCGCCGTCTGTCACCCGACCCTCACCGATCGGCGGCGGCTCCGGTTCCACCAAGACGGGGCGGACACCTTGTGCGGAGGTGTCCGCCCCGTGCTGTTTCGTCCGGGCCGGGACTTCAGGAATTGTAGGTTCCTGTTGAAACAAGACCGGTTGAATTCTCGCAAGTTGAAGACCGGACTTTTTACCGACGGGTGACTTCGCGTCAATTCTCCGTCTTGGTGCCCGCAAACATGGGCGGAGCGCGGCCACCGGATCCCCACCCGCCGACCGCGCCCCATTACCCCTGCCAGACAGGAGAGCCGCAACCTTTCAGGCCCGCCGCCGGGCGCGAGAAGCCCCCCACGGTCTTCCGACACGCCACCTCGGTCCTGAAGGTTTCCTGTCCGACGCCGTACAGCTTTTCGGTTCCGGCCCACCTGTGGCCATGGGTTTCAAGTGTGGCTGAAATGCCGTGGTAACAACCTGTGATGGTATGCATACTCATCGGTGGGGGGTGATTGCGGATGCAACAGGTGGGGGTTCAGTGCTTCGTATACATTTCACCGGTGCCGATCTCGCCGGGGTCCGGATGGCTGCCCGGCCCGACGTGCTGTGGGAAACCGTCCTCAGCTTTCACCGTTTGCGGGACCGCCGGGGCGCGCTGGTCTACGGGGAATGGCGCTCCCAAACCCGTGCACGGCTGAACGGCGAAACGCGGCTGCTGGGAGGGCTCGTCCCGGCCCGCGGCTATTTCCCGGACTTCCTGACGCCGCCCCAGGGCCTGCACGGCCTCGACACGGCCCTGGAGGCGCTGCGGGCCACTCCGTCCGACCGGATACACGGCGAACTGGCCCTGCTCGCCGCCGAGCGTCCCGCGGCGGCCCCGCTGCCCTCCTGGACGGCCGCGCTCGCGAACGGGCGCCCAGAGGGCTTCAGCCGCCTCCTCGGGGCGCTGCGCGGCTACCACCGCGCCGCCGTCGAGCCCTACTGGACGTATATCCAGGCCCGCGTCGAAGCCGACCGGGCCGTGCGCGGACGGGCCCTGCTCGACGGGGGCGCCGAGGAACTGCTCGCCTCCCTGCCGCCGATGCTCCGCTGGCGGTCGCCCGTGCTGGAGGCGGACTACCCCGTCGACCGCGACGTCCACCTGGACGGGCGCGGGCTGCTGCTCCAGCCCTCGTACTTCTGCCGGGGCTCCGCGGTGATGTACCGGGACCCGGAACTGCCGCCGGTCCTCGTCTACCCGGTGACCCACACCGAGGCGCCGGCCGCGCCCGTCGAACCCGACGGGTCGCTGGGGCGGCTGGTCGGCCACACGCGGTCCGCCGTGCTCAAGGCCATCGGCCACGGCGGTACGACCAGTGAACTGGCGCGCCGCGCCGGGGTCTCGCTCGCCTCCGCCAGCCAGCACGCGGGTGTGCTGCGGGACGCGGGGCTGGTCGTCACCCTGCGGCAGGGCAGCTCCGTACTGCACACCCTGACGCCCCTGGGGGCGGCCCTGCTGCACGGGGGCGCCCAGTCACTGATGCGCGAGCAGCGGCGCCCGCGGGCGCGGGACCGGGCCCCGGTGGCGCCCGGGACGGTCCGCTGACCCGTGGTACGGGCGGAGAGAAAAACCTCGGCCGCCGCGATGAGTTTCCGTCCAGCCTCCGGTCTACCCCTCCGTAAGCCACCGCGACAGCGACGGAAGGGCACCACCATGACCGACCAGATGATCTTCGTGAACCTGCCGGTGAAGGACCTGGAGGCCACCAAGGCGTTCTGGGGCAAGCTCGGCTACTCCTTCAACCCCGAGTTCACCGACGAGAACGCCGCCTGCCTGGTGTTCAGCGACACGATCTTCGCGATGCTGCTGACCGAGGCGTTCTACAGCAGCTTCACCGAGAAGCGGATCG
Organism: Streptomyces sp. MUM 203J; assembly: GCF_022414595.1. Classification (GTDB taxonomy): domain Bacteria; phylum Actinomycetota; class Actinomycetes; order Streptomycetales; family Streptomycetaceae; genus Streptomyces. The sequence goes on from NZ_JADWYO010000022.1 coordinate 46,471, forward strand.
CGGACGCCGCCACCAGCGAGACCATGATCGCGCTGAGCGCCGGCAGCCGCGCCCGGGTCGACGAACTGGTCGACACCGCTCTGGCCTCCGGCGGCTCCCCGGCCAACCAGACCCAGGAGATGGGGGAGTGGATGTACAGCCGCTCCTTCCAGGACCCGGACCACCACATCTGGGAGATCGTCTGGATGGACGTCGAGAAGATGCGGGAGGCCGGCCAGGCCCAGGGCTGACCGCGCCGGGACCGCCGCAGGACGGGCCGGACACGCGAGCGACCGGGCGGGGCGCCCCCCGCCCGGCCCGCCTCGCCGGTCCCGCGCGGTCCGCGCCCCCTCAGGCGGCCCGCACCGGGAACACCGCGACCGTCACCTCGTCGTCGTCCAGGCAGCGCCCCGTCTCCAGGTCGAAGCGCTGTTTCAGCAGCGGCGACGCCACGAACGGCCGCCCGCCGACCGTCCCGATCAGCCCCCGTGCCAGCACCTGGGCTCCGGTGAACGGGTCCCGGTTGTCGATCGCGTACAGCCGTCCCGCCCGGTCCCGGAACAGTGCCGCCTGCCGCCCGTCCGGCAGCAGCGCCGCCATGCCCCTGCCGGGCGTGAGCGCGTCCACGTCGCAGACCGGCAGCCACTCGTCGGCATCCGGCCGCGCGGAGAGTTCGAGCTTCATCGGGCGCTGACCCCTTCCAGGGTGAGGATCGTCAGGTTCGGCTTCATCTGGTCCCGCTCCGGCACGAACTGGACCGTCGGGTCCGGGGTCTCCGGGGCGTTCACGAAGGACACGAACCGGCGCAGCCGCTCCGGGTCGTTCAGCGTCTCCGCCCACTCGTCGCGGAAGTCCGCCACATGGCGGGCCATCAGCGCGTCCAGCTCCTCACCGATGCCCAGCGAGTCCTCGACCACGACCTCCCGGACATGGTCGAAGCCGACCCGCTCGATCCACGGAGCCGTACGCTCCAGCCGCTCGGCGGTACGGATGTAGTACATGAGGAACCGGTCGATCAGACGGATCAGTTCGGCGTCCGACAGGTCCTTGGCCAGCAGGTCCGCGTGGCGCGGCGTGGCACCGCCGTTGCCGCCGACGTACAGGTTCCAGCCGTTGGCGGTGGCGATGATCCCGAAGTCCTTGCCCTGGGCCTCCGCACACTCCCGCTGGCAGCCGGACACCGCCGACTTCAGCTTGTGCGGCGCCCGCAGGCCCCGGTAGCGCAGCTCCAGGTCGATCGCCATGCGCACCGAGTCCTGTACGCCGTAGCGGCACCAGGTCTGGCCCACGCACGACTTCACGGTCCGCAGCGCCTTGCCGTAGGCGTGCCCCGACTCGAAGCCCGCCTCGACCAGCCGCGCCCAGATCGCCGGGAGCTGCTCCACCCGCGCGCCGAACATGTCGATCCGCTGCGCGCCCGTGATCTTCGTGTAGAGCCCGAAGTCCTTCGCCACCTCACCGATGACGATCAGCTTCTCCGGGGTGATCTCGCCACCGGGAATGCGCGGCACGATCGAGTACGAGCCGTTCTTCTGGATGTTGGCGAGGAAGTGGTCGTTGGTGTCCTGGAGCGCCGACTGCTCGCCGTCCAGGATGTAGCCGTTCGACAGGGACGCCAGGATCGAGGCGACCGTCGGCTTGCAGACCTCGCATCCCTCGCCGCCCTTCGCCTCCTCCCGCCCGTAGCGGTCGAGGAGTTCGGCGTACGAGGTGATGCGCAGCACCTGCACGATCTCGTACAGCTCCTGCCGCGTCTTCGGGAAACAGCCGCACAGCCCGCCGTCCCCGGTCTTCGGCAGCAGCTGCTGGATCACCTTCACGCAACTGCCGCAGCCGGTACCGGCCTTGGTGCACTTCTTCACCTCGGGCAGCGTCGTGTGCTCGCAGATCGCGCCCTTGCTGACGTTGTGGCAGGAACAGATCACCGCGTCGTCCGGCAGCGACTCCGGCCCCAGTGCCGCCGGCGCGCCCGCCCCGGCGGGCAGCACCAGCTGCTCGGGCGACACCGGCGGCACCGAGCCGGTCAGCGGACGCAGCATCCCGTAGGAGTCCGCGTCACCCACCAGGACACCGCCCAGCAGTGCCCCGTCCGCGGCCACCACCAGCTTCTTGTAGATCCCCGACCGCGAGTCCGAGTAGACGACGTCCAGGCAGCCTTCGGCCGTGCCGTGCGCGTCACCGAACGACGCCACGTCCACCCCCAGCAGTTTCAGCTTCGTGGAGGTGTCGGCCCCGGTGAAGGACGCCTCCTGCCCGGTGATCGTGTCGGCTGCCGTCAGCGCCATCTCGTACCCCGGTGCCACCAGCCCGTACACCCTCCCGTCGGCGGCGAGGGCGCACTCTCCGATCGCGAACACGGCCGGGTCGGAGGTACGGCACCGCTCGTCGACGACGATGCCGCCGCGCTCCCCGATCTCCAGACCGCAGTCCCGGCCCAGCTGGTCGCGGGGGCGGACACCGGCCGAGAACACCACCAGGTCGGTGGCCAGTTCGGAGCCGTCCGACAGCTTCATCCCGGACACGGCCCCGCCGTCCCCGGCGACGACCTCCTGGGTGCCGACGCCCGTGTGGACGGACAGGCCCATGCCCTCGATGGTGCGCAGCAGCGCCGCGCCGCCGCCCTCGTCCACCTGCACCGGCATCAGCCGGGGCGCGAACTCCACGATGTGCGTCTCCAGGCCGAGGCCCTTAAGCGCGCCCGCCGCCTCCAGACCGAGCAGCCCGCCGCCGACGACCGCGCCGGTCCTCGCGCCCTTCGCGTACTCCTCGATCGCCAGCAGATCCTCGATGGTCCGGTACACGAAGCAGCCCGTCGCCTCCTTCCCCGGCACGGGCGGCACGAACGGATACGAGCCGGTGGCGAGGACGAGGGAGTCGTACGGGAAGATCGCGCCGGACCGTGCGGTGACCGTGCGGGCCTCACGGTCGACGCTCACCGCCGGGTCGCCGGTGTACAGCTCGATGCCGTGCTCCGTCATGAACCCCTCGGGCACCAGCGACAGGTCGTCGGGCGTCTTGCCCGAGAAGTACGAGGTCAGCTGGACACGGTCGTACGCGGGACGCGGCTCCTCGCACAGCACGACCACCCGCGCCCGCGCGGTCACCCCGCGCTCCGCGAGGGCCTCCAGGAAGCGCTGGCCGACCATGCCGTGGCCGACGAGGACGATGGTGGGCTGGTTCGGGTCCGCAGCCCCGGGCGTGTGCGGCATGTCAGGAGCCTCCGTCGTGGGTGAGCAGGTGGAGCAGGGGAGCGTCCGGGAGGGCCTCGTCGCCCTCCCACGCCCGGGCGAGGGTGCCGACCGCGCCGAGGTCCCCGAGCAGGACCCCGCCGACCAGCCGGTCCCCCCGGACGACGACCTTCCGGTACGCCCCGCTGGTCGCGTCGGCCAGTCGTACGGTGTCGTCGCCCGGCTGCGGCACGGCCTCCCCGAACGCCGCCAGTTCCAGGGTGTCCAGGCTGAGCCGGGTCAGGGCGCGGGTGCCCCGGTAGGCGGCGGGGCGGCTCTGGAGCAGCTCGGCGAGGACGTCGGCCTGCTCCAGGGCGGCGCCCGCCAGCCCGTAGAGCCGGCCGTCGTGCTCGGCGCAGTCGCCGACGGCGTGGATGTACGGATCCGAGGTGCGCAGCTCGTCGTCGACGACGATCCCGCGCCGCACGTCCAGCCCCGCCTCCAGGGCCAGACCCACCCGGGGGCGCACCCCGCAGGCCAGCACGACCAGGTCCGCGTCCAGCACGAAACCGTCGGCCAGCTCCACGGCGGTCACCGCCCCGTCGGCCACCTTCAGCCCGCGCACCCGGCACTCGGTGTGCACCTCCACCCCGAGGCCCGCCAGATGCGCGCGCAGCAGTTCCGAGGCGTCCGGGTCCAGCTGGCGCTCCATCAGGTGCTCGCCCTGCTGGGCCAGCACCACCTCGGCGCCCCGCGCCGCCAGCGCCCGTGCCGCGGACACCCCGAGCAGCCCGCCGCCGATCACGGCGGCCCGCGCCCCGGGACGCACCAGCGCGTCCAGCGCCAGACAGTCGTCGAGCGTCCGGAACGCCTGCACCCCGGCCGGGAGGCTCTGCTGCCCGGCCAGCCCGCGCAGCGGCGGCAGCACCGGGTTGGACCCGGTCGCCAGGACCAGCCGGTCGTATGCGACCCGCGTCCCGTCCGCGCAGCGCACCTCGCGGGTCTCCCGGTCGATGCCGGTCACCCGCACACCGCGGCGGGCCGCCCCGTCGCGGGCTGCCGGCAGCGTGATCACGTCGGGCCCGTACCGGCCGGCCAGCACGTCCGCGAGCAGCACCCTGTTGTAGGGGGCGTGCGGCTCCTCGCCGAGCAGGGTGACAGGCAGCCGCTCGGCCAGGCGTGCGCCTGCCGTGCCTCCGCCCACCACCACGATCCGTTCGCTCATGCCCAGCAGCGTGCGTCGGCGGTGTTACCCGGGGAGTGCGGGTGTGTTTCACGGGGGGAAAGCTGACCTCAGCGGAGCGGACGGGGGCCGGTGAGGGGCCTACGGCCGCCCTGGCGCCGACGCGGTGAGGGCCCGGGGAGGGCACCCGCTCCGGGAGGGACGGGGCGGGGGAGGAGTCCCCGGCGGGACCACCCCTACCGCGCGCCGATCAGGTGCGCGTACACGACGACGTTCCCCTGGTACCCCGCGCCCGGCGCGTACACGCCCCCGCACGTGATGACCCGCAGCTCCGCCCGCTGGGCCCGGCCGTACACCTTCTGGTCGGGGAACGCGTCGTTGTCGTACACCTCCACCGCGTCCACCGTGAACACGGCGGTGCGGCCGTCGCGCCGGTCCACCTCGATCCGGTCGCCCTTCTTCAGGGAGCCCAGTGCGTAGAAGACGGCCGGACCCCGCGCGTCGTCCACGTGCCCGGCCGTGATCGCCGTGCCCTCGGCGCCCGGCGGGGTGCCGTCCGCGTACCAGCCGGCCACATTGCGGTTCCCGGCGGGCGGGACGTCCAGACTGCCGTCGCGCCCCAGGCCGAGCCCGATGACGGGGGCGTCCACACCGATGCGCGGGATGCGGATCCGTACGGGCACGGACGCGGGCAGTGGGTCCGCGGCAGCCGTCGTGTGCCAGCCCGGCCCGGCGGCGAACGCCTCGGCGGCGGACGGGGCCGGCGGGGTCACCTCACCGGACCCGCTCTGCACCATCCACAGGCCGAGGCACGCCGCGACGGCTATGCCCCAGCCCTTGTTGCTCCTGCTCTGGGCGTCGGTGGAGCCGGTCATACGGCGGGCCTTCTCGTCCAGGGGTCCTTCGGGAGAGGGTCCCCCCGCCCCGCCGCGGTCTCGGGGTCACACGGCGGGGCGGGGAGTGTGGGGGCAGCGGACGGGCGCCTCAGCCGCCGGTCGTCCGACGCCGCAGCAGCCAGACGCCGCCGCCCGCCGCCGCGGCCAGCAGGGCGACGCCTGCCGCGATCCTGGTGGTGTCGGGACCGACGCTGCCGCCCACGCCGGTCTTCACATGGCCGCGCGGCCCGTCGTGTTCCTGGTCCCGCCCCTGGTCGTGGCCCCAGTCGCGCTCCGGCTCCCGGGTGGGCTGGTGGCCGCCTCCGTGGTGCTTGGCCACCGTCAGGTCGCCGCTGGCTGTCTTGCCGTTGTCGCAGGCCACCCCGATCGCGTACGTGCCGGGCTTGGCGTGATCCGGCACCTTGAACCGGCCGACCGCCAGTTCCTTGTGGGAGCCGGGCCGCAGCTTGAAGTCGCCCGCGCCCAGTGACTGCGCGTCACCGACGCCGTGCCCCTTGGGCCCGCACGCCCGGGTGCTGACGGTGACGGTGGTGCCCGGTGAGGCGGTGGCGGGGGACACCTCCAGAGACTCGTGGTCACCGGCGTACGCCGACGGCACGGCGAGGGCACCGAGGCACAGCACCGCCAGCGCGGTACCGGTCAGCGGGCGGGCAGTGAAGCGCATGGGGTTCCTCCGGACGGGTGCTGCTGTTCCTGGCTCGCGACTGGCGAGCCCGTGTCTCCGAGGAAAGGCGCCGACGCCGCACCCCGCCTGCTGACGTGATGTCAGGAACCGCCGCTCCCGTCGCCAACGTCCCAGCTCACAGCAGTGACGGGCGGCCCGTGACGGGGCGTTCCGAACGGGTGACACACCAGGTGGGATCATCGTCCCGACGGAGGAGGGGGCAGCGCGATGCGGCGGGAGAACAGGGCCCGGGGCGTACCGGACGGCATACGGCGGCTCGTGCCGCGCACCCGGCGCGCCCGGCGGCGCCTGACGCAGGCCGTCATGCTGGGGTCCGCGCTGGCGCTCGCCCCCGCCACCTGGACACATCTCACCGCCGAGCCCCGCCTCCGTACCGTCGCGGACGTGCCCGCCCGGGACGTCGCCGTCGTGTTCGGCGCCGGACTGTGGGACGGCCGCCCGACCCCGTACCTGGCGCACCGGCTCGACACGGCCGCCGAGCTGTACCGGACGGGCAAGGCGAAGGTCGTCCTGGTGACGGGCGACAACTCGCGGTCCGGGTACGACGAGCCGGACGCGATGCGCGCGTACCTCGTCGGGCGGGGTGTCCCGGACGGCCGGATCGTCAGCGACTACGCCGGGTTCGACACCTGGGACTCCTGTGTCCGTGCGAAGCGGATCTTCGGCGTGGACCGGGCGGTCCTCGTCACCCAGGGCTTTCACATCAAGCGGGCGGTCACCCTCTGCGAGGCGGCGGGCGTCGACTCGTACGGGGTCGGGGTCGCCGAGCCGCACGACTCCGTCTGGTACTACGGGGCGGTCCGCGAGCTGGCCGCGGCGGGCAAGGCGGCGGTGGACGCCGCGGTCCGGCGGGACCCGGTGTTCCTGGGCCCCGGCGAGCCGGGGGTGAGGGAGGCGCTGGTGGCCGGGAACCGCCGGTCCGGGAGCGCAGCCCCGGGCTCACCGGCCCACGCCGCCCCGCCGGAGCGCGACGTACCAGCCGCGTAATACGCGGTGACCGTGGCCGTAACACGCGCGTCGCACGCTCGGGGGCATGCTCGCCGCCGCCAACAACTCCCCGGCCCCCACCCCCACTCACTGCCCGTACTGCGCGCTTCAGTGCGGGATGAACCTCAGGCCCGTCCAGGACCCGCAGGGCGGCGTGGAGGTCGTGGAGCGTACGGACTTCCCCGTCAACCGGGGCGCCCTGTGCGGAAAGGGGCGCACCGCGCCCGCCGTGCTCTCCTCCCGTGTCCGGCTCACCGGGCCGCTCATCCGATCCCATGCCACAGGCGCGCTCGAACCGGCGACCTGGGAGGAGGCACTGCGGGCCGTCGCCGACGGACTGCGGCGCACCCGGGACACGTACGGGCCCGACGGGGTCGGGGTGTTCGGCGGCGGCGGGCTCACCAACGAGAAGGCGTACAGCCTCGGCAAGTTCGCCCGGCTGGTCCTCGGCACCTCGCAGATCGACTACAACGGCCGCTTCTGCATGTCGTCCGCCGCCGCCGCGCACACGAAGGCCTTCGGTGTCGACCGTGGCCTGCCGTTCCCGCTGGAGGACGTTCCACGCGCGGGCTGCGTGATCCTGGTCGGCTCGAACCTGGCCGAGACCATGCCACCGGCGCTGCGCTACCTCACCGAACTGAAGGAGAACGGCGGCACGCTCATCGTCGTCGACCCGCGACGCACCCGCACCGCCGAGCAGGCCGACCTGCACCTCGCCCCTCGCCCCGGCACCGACCTGGCGCTGGCGCTCGGGCTGCTGCACCTGGTCGTCGCGGAGGGGCGGGTCGACGAGGAGTACGTGCGGGAGCGCACCACCGGCTGGGAGGACGCGCGGGCCGCCGCCATGTCCCACTGGCCGGCGCTCGTCGAACGGATCACCGGCGTACCGGTGCCGCAGCTGCGCGAGACGGTACGGCGCTTCTGCGAGGCCGACAGCGCCATGGTCCTCACCGCGCGCGGCCCCGAGCAGCAGGCCAAGGGCACCGACACCGTCGGTGCCTGGATCAACCTGTGCCTGGCCACCGGCCGCCCGGGCCGGCCGCACTCCGGCTACGGCTGCCTCACCGGCCAGGGCAACGGCCAGGGCGGGCGCGAGCACGGCCAGAAGGCCGACCAGCTGCCCGGATACCGCAAGCTCGACGACCCGGCGGCCCGCGCCCACGTGGCCGCCGTCTGGGGCGTCGACCCCGGCATCCTGCCCGGGCCGGGGCGCAGCGCGTACGAACTGCTCGACGCGCTCGGCCGGGACGTGAAGGCCCTGCTGCTCATGGGCTCCAACCCGGTCGTGTCCGCGCCGCGCGCCGCGCATGTGGAGGAGCGGCTGAGGTCGCTGGACTTCCTGGCGGTGGCCGACGTGGTGCTGTCCGAGACGGCGGCGCTGGCCGATGTGGTGCTGCCGGTGACGCAGTGGGCGGAGGAGACCGGCACCATGACCAACCTGGAGGGCAGGGTGCTGCTGCGCCGCCGGGCGATCACCCCGCCGGACGGCGTCCGCAGTGACCTGGAGGTGATGAACGGGCTCGCCGGGCTGCTCGGCTGGGAGAAGGGCTTCCCGACCGACCCGGAGGAGGTCTTCGAGGAGCTGCGCCGCGCCTCGGAGGGCGGCCTGGCCGACTACTCCGGGATCAGCTACCGGCGCATCGCGGAGGAGGACGGGGTGTTCTGGCCCTGTCCCGGCCCGGGCCACCCCGGTACGCCGCGCCTCTTCCTGGACCGGTTCGCCACTCCCGACGGGCGGGCCCGGTTCGTGCCGGTCACCCACCGCCCGGCGGGGGAGGAACCGGACGAGGAGTTCCCGGTCGTCCTGACGACGGGCCGGGTCGTCTCCCACTACCAGTCGGGCGCTCAGACCCGCCGGGTCGACGAACTGAACGCCGCCGCGCCAGGCCCGTTCGTCGAGCTGCACCCGAGGCTCGCGGAGCGGGTGGGCGTGGCCGAGGGCGAGCCGGTCGCGGTCGTGTCCCGGCGCGGCCGGGCGGTGGCCCCGGCCAGGATCACGTCCGGCATCCGGCCGGACACGGTCTTCATGCCGTTCCACTGGTACGGGGAGGGGCGGGCCAACACCCTGACGAACCCGGCGCTGGACCCGACGTCCCGGATGCCCGAGTTCAAGGTGTGCGCGGTCCGTCTGGAGTCCGCCGTCGGTGACTGAGCCAGTCGCCGTCCGGGACGGGCGGCCCGAGAGGCACCCGCTCGGCCGCCACGTACACCCAGGCCCGCACGGTGCCCCCGTCCCGGAGGCGGACCGCCTCGCAGGCCTCCCGTTCGTACAGGTTGCGCGGATGGCGCGGCCCCAGGTACTCCTCCAGCCCGTCCAGTGCGGCGAGCAGCTCGCCGTACCGCCCGGGCGCCGGGTACACCAGCTCGCCGCGCACCTCGCCCGTACCGCCCAGGCGGAGGTAGGGGTAGCCGGGCCCGTCGTAGAGCCGGGCGCCCGGCAGCCGTGCGGGCTCCTCGGCGGCGGTGCGGCCCTGCAGGAATGCGTCGTGGTTGGTCAGGCCCGGCCGGAGCGTTCCGTAGACGAAGAACGGCAGCCCGGTCACGCCTCGGTCGTCTCCCGGCCGACCCATTCCAGGTAGTCCGCGCTGCCGCGCACCACGGGCGTGGCGATGATCTCGGGTGTGCCGTAGTCGTGGCGGGCCCTGATGTGCGCCTCCAGCGCCGCGTACCGCGCCTGGCTCGTCTTGAACAGCACCTGCCACTCCTCGGCGGTCTCGATCGCGCCCTGCCAGCGGTAGACGGAGGTCACGGGCGCGGAGACCTGCGCACACGCGGCGACCCGCGCCTCGACCGCGCCGCGGGCCAGTGCCTCGGCCTTCGCCGCGCTGTCGGTGGTGGTGAGGACGGTCAGGACGGCCGGGACCGTCGGGGCTGTCGGGGTCCGTGTCACGTGGGGCCCGCTCCTTCATGTGTCGTGTCGTTCGTGCGCCGGCGGGCGCGGGGTGGTCACCCCCGAGGATGGAGGGCCACCGGCACCCGGTCCAGGTGAACGCCGAAGCGGTCGCGGTAGACGGCGAGGAGATCCCGGTCGTCGTGCGGTTCGCTCTCGGTGCGCTCCCCGTCCTCGGTGACGACGAGGCGGCGCCCGCTGAGCGTGACCCGGCCCCGCGCGGTGAGCAGCGAACAGACCGGCGCGTGCGTGAAGCGGGACTCGGGCGAGGTGCGGTGCCACCAGGAGGCGGCGGCGAAGTCGGACAGGGCACGGGGCCGTGGCTCCAGCCGGAGCCGCGGCCTTCCGTCCCGGAGCAGGTCCAGATCCCCGTCGGCGCCGCTCTCCACGAACCGGAACACCCCGGCCGGGTCCTTCTGGTCGTCGCGTCCGTCCAGGTCGAGCGGATGGTGACTGTGGTCCCCGAACCCCACGTCCGCGAGCCAGGCGCGGCCGTCGCCCCCGGGGACACGCACGCGCAGCGCGAGATGGTCGTACGGGATGCCGAGGCGGCCCTCCCGGTCGTAGACGCGGGCCTGAAGCAGCTCCACCTCGTACCCGAGCGTGTGCAGCAGCGCCGCGAACGCGCCGTTGAGTTCGAAGCAGAACCCGCCGCGCCGCCGGTCCACGAGCTTGCGCAGGATCTCCGGGACGTCGAGCGAGACGTCCTCGCCCAGATGGATGGAGAGGTTCTCGAACGGCACGGTGCGCAGATGCCGTGTCTGAAGCTCCCGCAGGGCCTCGTCGGCGGGGGCGGACCGGTCGGCCCCGATGCGTCCCAGATACGCGTCGAGCCGCTTGTGCGGCAGTGTCTCCATGCCCTCAGTCTGGTCGCCCCGCCCGGCCGGGCGCCATGCCCCGCTGGTCCTAGGTCCGCAGGTCGGTGCGCGGGCCGTACAGAGGGTGGTCAGGGCCAGGCCCAGGGAGGCACCCAGCAGTTGGGCCGTGATGAAGCCGGGGAGGGAGGCGGGGGCGATCCCGGTGAACGAGTCGGTGAGGGAACGCCCCACCGTGGCCGCCGGGTTGGCGAACGAACCGGAGGGCGTGCACCAGATCGCAGCGGCGAGATACGCGGCGACCGCGGGCGGCGTCAGCCGGGCCCGCCCGATGCGGTCGAGTCCCACGATCAGCAGCACCAGACCGGCGGTGGCGACGGTCTCGCCCAGCAGCAGGTGATCGGCCGACCGTATCCGGGTGGACCAGCCGCCGGGCGTCCGCCCGAACACGGCCTCGGCGAGCAGCCCCCCGCCCACTGCCCCGGCCAGCTGCGCGAGGACGTACCAGGCGACCTCACGGCCGGACAGCGGAGCTTCGGAGCGGCGGCCCGCCCGCCAGGCGCAGAGCGTGACGACCGGGCTGAGGTGTCCCCCGGAGACCGGGCCGAACAGTGTGATCAGCAGCCCCAGGCCGATCGCGGAGGCCAGCGAATCGGCCAGCAGCCCCACCCCTGCATCCTGGCTGAGCCCGTCGGCCCGGATGCCGGAGCCGACGACGACAGCGACCAGGGCGCCGGTGCCGAGCAGCTCGGCGAACACCCGTCGGCCCAGTGCGGCCGGTGCGGCGGGTCCGGATCGGCGCGTCAAAGAGCCCTCCCGTATCGCGATTCGTGTGCCGCGCCCAGGCATCCGAGTTGCAACGGAAAGTGTTTTCCATCTTTCGGAAAAGTCGGTCCGGGTGTGAGGCCGCGCCCCAGTGGGTGCGCATGCCGAGATCACGCCCATGCCGCTCGCCGCCGCCCGCACCGACGCCGTCTGGTGCGCCACCATGTGCCGCTCCCACCGCCTCCCGCCGGGCACCTTCGGCGACCGCGCCTGGACCCCGGCGGTGCGCACCCCGCCGCACTACCCGGACGCCGTCACCCTCCGCCCCGAGGCCACCACCGCCGACCTCCTGGGCGGTGTCGACCCCGGCACTCCCGGTGCGTCCACCTGACCTCGCACGGATTTTCGAATCCTGTTCGAGGTCCACCGGATCCACCGCCCGGCGGCAGGCGGACCGGCTTCCGGCACCGTCCTGGAGCCGGTCCGCACCCCTGCCGGCCTCACCGCCTGGCAGCACGCCCGGTCCGGGGGCGACCCGGCCCCGGACCTCTTCCGTCCTGCCCTGCTGGACGACCCCGCCACGACGGTCCTGACCAGCCGCGGCCACCCCACGACGGGCGACGCCCTCACCCTCGCCGAGGGGGCTGTCGGCGTCTCCCGCCTCTTCGGCCCCGCCGACCGCGCCTGGCCCGCCTGCCTCGCCGCCGCCCACCGCCTGCACCCGGTATGCCCGTCGTCGGCTACGAGTCCGGCGCCTGCCTCGCCGCCGCCCTGCGCCACGGCTCCACCGCGACCGGCCCGCTCAGGGCCTGGGCGGCCGGGTCCTGACACGCCTGTCCCGGGGGCCGTGAGCCCAGGCCAAAGGTGCCGTCACCGCCGCGCAACACCCCGGCAACGTGCGCGCGGCAGGATCGGGGCAGGATCCCCGCCCAGCCCCTGACGGAACGCGCAGGCAGCCGCCCATGAGCCCACTCCCTCAGCCAGCCGCCCCCACCCTCGTCGCCGTCGCCCACGGCAGCCGCGACCCGCGCGCGCTGCCCGCCGTGTCCGCGCTGCTGGACCAGGTGCGCGCTCTGCGCCCCGGGCTGCCCGTGCGGCTCGGGCACATCGAACTGAACGAGCCACTGCTCGCCGGCACCCTGGACGCCCTGCCGGACGGCACCGACGCGGTCCTGGTCCCGCTGCTCTTCGGGCACGGCTTCCATGTGAAGCACGACCTGCCGCGGGCCGCCGCCTCCGCCGGGCCGCGCCTGCGGGTCCGGGTCGCCGCGCCGCTCGGCGCGCACCCGCTGCTGGTCGAGGCACTGTACGACCGCCTCACCGAGGCGGGCTGGCGGCCCTGCGCCCGCGCCGGGGTCGTGCTGGCCGCCGCCGGATCCAGGGACCCCGGTGCGGCGGCCGTCACCCGGCGCCTCGCCGCCCTGCTGAGCGCCCGCCTCGACGGGGTGCCCGTCACGGCGGGATACGCCTCCGCCGCCTCACCGACCGTGCCCGAGGCGGTACGGGAGCTGACGGCCCGGGGCCGTACGCGGGTCGCCGTGGCGTCCTGCTTCACCGCGCCCGGCCTGTTCGCCACCCGCAGCGCCGCCGCCTCACCCGGCATCGCCGCCGCGCCCATCGGCCCCCACCCCGCGCTGGCCCGGCTGGTGCTCCACCGCTACGAACAGGCCGTCGCCCGCGCGGCCACCCCCGCGTACGCCTCCGTCTGACGCGCGGCATGCGTCAGTCGGGCCGCCCGCCCGCAGGCGCGGACAGTCGCCCCGAAAAGCCCGGCGCTGTCACCCGGCGGGGTTACCTTCCATGACATGAACGGCATGGAAGGCACCACCCAGGCACCCCAGACACCCCAGGGCTATGACGAGGCCGCGACCGAGCGCTGGGCGCCCGAACCCGACAAACGGCCCGGCCGGACCGCCTTCCAGCGCGACCGAGCCCGCGTCCTGCACTCCGCCGCGCTGCGCCGCCTCGCCGGGAAGACCCAGGTCGTCACGCCCGGCACCAGGAGCCCCGCCTGGGACGCCAGCCCCCGCACCCGGCTCACCCACTCCCTGGAATGCGCCCAGGTCGGCCGTGAGCTGGGCGCCGCCCTCGGCTGCGACCCCGACCTCGTCGAAGCCGCCTGCCTCTCCCACGACATGGGCCACCCGCCCTTCGGCCACAACGGCGAACAGGCCCTCAACGAGTTCGCCAAGGACTGCGGCGGCTTCGAGGGCAACGCCCAGTCGCTGCGCCTCCTCACCCGCATCGAACCCAAGCGCTTCATCTCCGGCCCCGTCGTCGGCGAGCCCGTCAGCGTCGGTCTCAACCTCACCCGCGCCGCGCTCGACGCCGCCACCAAGTACCCCTGGCCCCGCGGCGCCCACCCCACCGACCCGCAGTCCCCGAAGTTCGGTGTGTACGACGACGACCTGCCGGTGTTCCGGTGGGCCCGCGAGGGCGCCCCCGACGGGCGCGTCTGCTTCGAGGCGCAGGTCATGGACTGGTCCGACGACGTGGCGTACTCCGTGCACGACTTCGAGGACGGCCTGCACGCCGGGCACATCGACCCCAACCTCCTCCTCTCGGAGCCCGAGCGCGACGGCATCTGGAGCTGCGCCGTCGGCCGCTACGTGCCGTCCGGCACCGACCCGCAGGAGCTGGCCGAGGCGCTCGACCGGCTCATCGACCAGGAGTGGTGGCCGCACGGCTATGACGGCACCGCCCTGGCCCAGGCCCGGCTGAAGGACGCCACCAGCCAGCTCATCGGCCGGTTCTGCCTCGCCGCCGAGGCCGCGACCCGCCAGGCGTACGGCCCCGGCCGTCTCACCCGGTACGGGGCCCGGCTCGTCGTCCCCCGCGAGACCCGCAACGAGTGCGCCGTCCTCAAAGCCGTGGCCGACCGGTACGTGATGCAGCGCGCCGAGCAGGAGGCCCTCCGCGCCGACCAGCGGGTCGTCATCGCGGAGCTGGCCGACACGCTCACCCACCGTGCCCCGGAGGGCCTGGACCCGCAGTTCCGCGCGCTGTACGACGCGGCCGGGGACGACCGGGCCCGCAAACGGGTCGTCGTCGACCAGATCGCCTCCCTGACGGATGCCACCGCACGGGCCCTTCACGCCCGCCTCGCGACGGGGCGCAGGAGCTGAAGCGCCGGTTGCGGGACCCGCACTCCGCGTTCGCCCGCCCTTCGGTCCCTCTTCCCCACCCGCCCGCCGTGCGGGACCCTCCTGAAGGCGCCACGGCGTAGCGTGGTGGACAGGGACATACCGTGCATTCCGGGTAGGAGGCAACAAGTGGTCGACGCAGATGAGACCTTCGTCATCGTCGGCGGGGGACTGGCCGGCGCCAAGGCGGCAGAGACCCTGCGGTCCGAGGGGTTCGCCGGCCGGGTCATCCTCGTCGGTGACGAACGCGACCACCCGTACGAGCGCCCACCGCTCTCCAAGGGCTACCTCACGGGAAAGGAACCACGCGACAGCGTCTTCGTCCACGAACCCGCCTGGTACGCGCAGGCCGACATCGAGCTGCACCTCGGCCAGCCCGTCACCGGCATCGACCGCGCCGGCAAGACGGTCCACCTCGGTGACGGCACCACCCTCAACTACGACAAGCTGCTCCTCGCCACCGGCGCCGAGCCGCGCCGGCTCAACGTCCCGGGCAGCGACCTCGCCGGTGTCCACCACCTGCGCAGGCTCTCGCACGCCGACCGCCTCCAGGGCGTCCTCGCCGCCCTGGGCCGGGACAACGGGCACCTCCTGATCGCGGGCGCCGGCTGGATCGGCCTGGAGGCCGCCGCCGCGGCCCGCGGCTACGGCGCCGAGGTCACCGTCGTCGAACCCGAACCGACCCCGCTCCACCAGGTCATCGGGCCCGAGCTGGGCCAGGTCTTCGCGGACCTGCACACCGAGCACGGCGTCCGCTTCCGGTTCGGCACCCGCCTCACCGAGGTCGTCGGCCAGGACGGCATGGTCCTCGCCGCCCGCACCGACGACGGCGAGGAACAGCCCGCGCACGCCGTGCTCGGCGCGATCGGCGCCGTCCCCCGCACCACCCTCGCGGAGACCGCCGGGCTCGCCCTCGTCGACCGGGCGCACGGCGGCGGCATCGCCGTCGACGCCTCGCTGCGCACCTCCGACCCCGACATCTTCGCCGCCGGTGACGTGGCCGCCGCCCACCACCCGCTGCTCGGCACCCGGCTGCGCGTCGAGCACTGGGCCAACGCCCTGAACGGCGGCCCGGCCGCCGCCCGCGCGATGCTCGGCCAGGACGTCTCGTACGACCGGGTCCCGTACTTCTTCACCGACCAGTACGACCTGGGCATGGAGTACTCGGGCTGGGCGCCCCCGGGCTCGTACGACCAGGTCGTGCTGCGCGGGGACGTCGCCAAGCGGCAGTTCGTCGCGTTCTGGCTGAAGGAGCGGCGGGTGCTCGCGGGGATGAACGTCAACGTGTGGGACGTCACAGAGCCCATCCAGGACCTCATCCGGTCCCGGGAGCCCGTGGACCCGGAGGCCCTGGCCGACCCCGGCACCCCGCTCGGCGCCGTGCCGCACGGGCCGCAGGAGGTGTGAGCGTACGCCGCCGGGGCCCTGGTCACCGTGACCGGAAACCCGGACACGCCCCGTAGAATCTCCGCGTGGCAGGCAGGATCAACGATGACGACGTGAAGGCGGTACGGGACGCCGTCCCCATCGACGCCGTCGTGTCCGAGTACCTCCAGCTGCGCAACGCCGGCGGCGGCAACCTCAAGGGCCTGTGCCCCTTCCACGACGAGAAGTCCCCCTCCTTCACAGTCAGCCCCAGCAAGGGTCTCTTCCACTGCTTCGGCTGCCAGGAGGGCGGGGACACCATCGCCTTCGTGATGAAGGTCGACCACCTCTCCTTCTCGGAGACGGTCGAGCGGCTCGCCGCCCGTGCCGGGATCACCCTCCGCTACGAGGAGGGCGGCTACAACCCCGCCCACCAGCGCGGCGAGCGTATCCGCCTCATCGAGGCCCACAAGGTCGCCGCCCAGTACTACGCCGAGCAACTCGACGGTCCCGAGGCCGAGATCGGCCGCCGGTTCCTCGCCGAGCGCGGCTTCGACCAGGCCGCCGCCCGGCACTTCGGCGTCGGCTACAGCCCCGCCGGATGGGACCACCTCACCCGCTATCTGCGCGGGAAGGGTTTCTCCGACAAGGAGCTGATGCTCTCCGGGCTCGCCCAGGAGAGCCGGGGCGGCAAGCCGATCGACCGCTTCCGGGGGCGCCTGATGTGGCCCATCCGGGACGTCGGCGGGGATGTCGTCGGCTTCGGCGCGCGCAGACTCCGCGAGGACGACGCCGGGCCCAAGTACCTCAACACACCGGAGACGCCGGTCTACCGCAAGTCGCAGGTGCTGTACGGCATCGACCTGGCGAAGAAGGAGATCGCCAAGTCCAGCCGGGCGGTCGTGGTCGAGGGCTACACCGACGTCATGGCCTGCCACCTCGCCGGGGTCACCACCGCCATCGCCACCTGCGGCACGGCCTTCGGCGGCGACCACATCAAGATCCTCCGCCGGCTCCTGATGGACAACGGCTCGGCCCGGGTGATCTTCACCTTCGACGGCGACGCGGCCGGGCAGAAGGCCGCGCTGCGGGCCTTCGAGGACGACCAGAAGTTCGCCGCGGAGACCTACATCGCGATCGCCCCGGACGGCATGGACCCCTGTGAGCTGAGGCTCGTCAAGGGCGACGACGCCGTACGGGAGCTGGCCGAGCCGCGCATCCCGCTGTTCGAGTTCGCGCTGCGCCAGATCGTGAACCGGTACGACCTGGACACCCCGGCCGGGCGCGCCGCCGCGCTCGACGAGGCAGCCCCGATCGTGGCCCGCATCAAGAACATCGCCTCCCAGCACGAGGTCGCCGTCGAACTCGCCGGCATGCTGGGCATCCTCGACACGCAGTTCGTCGTGAAGCGGGTCGCCCAACTGGCCCGCTGGGCTCGGGAGAAGGGCGGCGGCAGGCCACCGGGCGCCGCCCCCCGGCAGACCCCCCAGTACCCCCAGGGCCCCGCCGTGACCGGTCCGCCGCTCAACCTGCGCAGCCCTGCCCACCGCACCGAGCGGGAGCTGCTGAAGCTGGCTCTCCAGTACCCGGCGCTGGTGTCACCCGCCTTCGACGCCTACGGTGCCGACGAGTTCACCGCGCCCCCCTACACCGCCGTGCGCCAGACCATCGCGGAGGCGGGCGGCGCCGCGCAGGGCATCGACGACACGCCCGACTACCTGGCCCGCGTCCGGGAGACCGCGCCGGACGACACGGTCCGCGCCATGGTGACGGAACTCGCCGTGGAGGCCGTTCTCGCCCGCACCGTCGACGAGGCCTACGCGGGCGAGCAGCTCGTCCAGGTCCGACTGCGGGCCGTCGACCGCCGTGTGCTGGAGGTCCAGAGCGCCCTCACCCGCCTCGGCGCCCACGCGGATCCCCAGCACCTCTCCACCGTGCAGAACGAACTCTGGGTCCTCCAGCAGTACGCCCAGTCCCTCCGCACCCACGGCGTGGCGGCGCTGTAGTCCGGGTCGGTTACCGCCCGTCGCGTGCCGGTCTCAAAAAGTGGGCGCACGACCCTCGTGGCGGTGATGTGTCGTACCCCACACTGGTGGGCGGTGCTTCAGACCACCGCCCCCAGGAGGTCGCCCCCGTGCAGACCCGGACCCTGAGCCCCGCGGCCGTCGCCATGCCGGAGCAACCCGAAGCGGAACCGCAGCCCGAGGGCATACCGGACGTCCTGGACCTGTCCCCGGAAGCTCGCGAACCCCGTGCGCCCCGAGAGACCTGGGAACCCCACGAATCGCGGGAGCCTCACCGGCACCGCGAGTCGCGCGAGCCCCGTGAGCCCCGCGTCGCGGCGGCCGGAGGCACGGGCCCCGGCCCCGGAACCGGCCCCTCCTCGGACCTGTTCCGGCAGTATCTGCGCGAGATCGGCCGCATCCCGCTCCTCACCGCGGCCGAGGAGGTCGAGCTGGCCCGCCGGGTGGAGGCCGGGCTCTTCGCGGAGGAGAAGCTGACCCGCACCCCCGACCTGGACTCCCGGCTCGCCGGCGACCTGGACACACTCGTCGTGCGGGGCCGCATGGCCAAGCGCCGCCTCATCGAGGCCAACCTCCGCCTCGTCGTCTCCGTCGCCAAGCGGTACGTCGGCCGCGGGCTGACCATGCTGGACCTGGTCCAGGAGGGCAACCTGGGCCTCATCCGGGCCGTCGAGAAGTTCGACTACGCCCGCGGCTACAAGTTCTCCACGTACGCGACCTGGTGGATCCGTCAGGCCATGTCCCGTGCCCTCGCGGACCAGGCCCGCACCATCCGCGTCCCGGTCCATGTCGTCGAACTCATCAACCGGGTCGTCCGCATCCAGCGGCGGCTGCTCCAGGAACGCGGCCAGGAACCCACCACCGAGGAGGTCGCTGCCCTGCTCGGGCTGTCACCCGAGCGTGTCAGGGAGGTGCTGCGGCTCGCCCAGGAACCGGTGTCCCTGCACACACCGGTGGGCGAGGAGGAGGACGTCGCCCTCGGCGACCTCATCGAGGACGGCGATGCGACGTCCCCGGTCGAGTCCGCCGCCTTCCTCCTCCTCCGCGAGCATCTGGAGGCCGTGCTCTCCACGCTCGGTGAGCGGGAGCGCAAGGTCGTCCAGCTCCGCTACGGCCTGATCGACGGTCGGCCCCGCACCCTGGAGGAGATCGGTCACCTCTTCGGCGTGACACGCGAACGCATCCGCCAGATCGAGTCCAAGACCCTCGGCAAGCTACGGGACCACGCCTTCGCGGAACAGCTGCGCGGCTACCTGGACTGAGCGGAACCGCTCAGCGCCCGGAATCCTCCTTCGTACCGTCCCGCCCGCGGTACATCAGCCCGAACACGGCGCCGATGCCGGCGCCGAGCGCGACACCCACGGGTATGTTCCCCAGCGCCACTCCCAACGCGGTCCCGATGCCCGTGCCCGAGCACATCCCCAGCGCGAAGTACGACGCGGACGCGTCCGCCGTCCGGCCGGAGCCGTCCGTGTGCCCCTCGTCTCCCGTATCGCCGGTCATCATGTCCCCCATTTCCTGTCACTCGGTCGTGCCCATCAGTCGACCTGGGCCACCGCCTGCGCGAACTGCGCCCGGTAGAGCCGGGCGTACGCGCCCCGTGCCGCCAGCAGCTCGGTGTGCGTGCCCTGTTCGACTATGGAGCCGTTCTCCATCACCAGGATCACATCCGCGTCCCGGACCGTGGAGAGCCGGTGCGCGATGACGAAGCTGGTACGGCCGTGGGCGAGCTGTGCCATGGCCTTCTGGATCAGCACCTCCGTGCGGGTGTCGACGGAGCTGGTCGCCTCGTCC
Organism: Streptomyces sp. MUM 203J; assembly: GCF_022414595.1. Lineage (GTDB taxonomy): Bacteria > Actinomycetota > Actinomycetes > Streptomycetales > Streptomycetaceae > Streptomyces. The sequence continues at coordinate 66,164 of NZ_JADWYO010000022.1, forward strand.
AGGACCAGGATCACCGGGTCGGACAGGAACGCCCGCGCGATGGTGATCAGCTGCTTCTCGCCCGCGCTGACGCCCGCGCCGTCGTCGTCGATGACCGTGTCGTACCCGTCGGGCAGCGTGCGGATGAACCGGTCGGCGTGCGCCGCCCTGGCCGCCGCCTCGATCTCCTCGCGGGGCACCTCGCGGCCGTCGGTCGCGCCGTACGCGATGTTCTCCGCGATGGTGCCGCCGAACAGCCAGGTGTCCTGGAGGACCATGCCGATCGAGGACCGCAGCTCCTCGCGGGACATCCGCGCCACATCCGTCCCGTCGAGCAGGATCCGGCCGTCCGTCACCTCGTAGAACCGCATCAGAAGATTCACCAGGGTCGTCTTGCCCGCGCCCGTCGGACCGACGATGGCGACCGTCTGACCCGGCTCCACCTCCAGCGACAGGTCTTCGATCAGCGGCCTGTCCGGCTCGTAGCGGAACGCGACCTTCTCCAGGGACACCGCTCCCCGCACCTCTGCGGGACGCTCCAGCGCCGGGGAGTCCGGCTGCTCGTCCGCGTCGAGCAGTTCGAAGACCCGCTCGGCGGACGCCACCCCGGACTGCACCAGGTTCGCCATCGACGCGATCTGCGTCAGCGGCATGGAGAACTGACGCGAGTACTGGATGAACGCCTGCACATCACCGATCGACAGCGTGCCGGACGCCACCCGCAGGCCACCGACGACCGCCACCAGCACGTAGTTGATGTTCGACACGAAGAACATCAGCGGCTGCATCAGTCCGCTGTTGAACTGCGCCCGGAAACCCGCCTCGTACAGCGCCTCGTTGTGCTCGGCGAACTCGGCCGCCGCCTCCCGCTGCCGGCCGAACACCTTCACCAGCGTGTGCCCGGTGAACATCTCCTCCACATGGCCGCTGACCTTGCCGGTCGCCTGCCACTGCGCCACGAACTGCGGCTGCGACCGCTTGCCGATCCGAGTCGCCACGACCACCGACAACGGCACCGTCACCAGCGCCACCAGCGCCAGCAGCGGCGAGATCCAGAACATCATCGCCAGGACGCCCACGACGGACAGCACCGAGTTGATCAGCTGACCCATCGTCTGCTGCATTGTCTGGCCGATGTTGTCGATGTCGTTCGTCGTCCGGCTCAGCACCTCACCACGCTTGGCCTGGTCGAAGTACGACAGCGGCAGCCGCTCCAGCTTGGCCTGCACGTCCGCCCGCAGCCGACGCACCGTGCGGTTGATCACCAGGACCGACATCCGCGTCGACACCAGCATCAGCAGCCCGGCCGCCACGTACACCGCGAGCACCAGCAGCAGGATGTCCCGCACGGCTGTGAAGTCGATGCCCGTCCCGGGGACGAAGTCCACCGCGCCCAGCATGTCCGCCAGACCGTCGTCGCCCCGCGCCCGCAGGGCCTCCAGGGCCTGCTCCCTCGTCCCGCCCCCGGACATCTGCCGTCCGATGACACCGGCGAACACCAGGTCCGTGGCTCTGCCGAGGATCATCGGCCCCACCACCGACAGCGCGACACTCGCCACAACGGCCAGCACCATCACCCACAGTGTGGCCTTCTCCGGTGCCAGCTGGCGCACCAGCCGCTTGCCGGAGCCCTTGAAGTCCATGGACCGCTGGTCCGGGCCGCCGCCGGCCATCATCATCCGTCCGCCAGGACCGGCCATCACACAGCCTCCGCTTCGGTCAGCTGGGAGAGCACGATCTCCCGGTACGTGTCATTGGTCTCCATCAGCTCGTGATGGCGTCCCTTCCCCACGACCCGGCCCTCGTCGAGGACCACGATGCGGTCGGCGTCCCGGATGGTCGCCACCCGCTGAGCCACGATCACCACCGTGGCCTCGGCCGTCTCCCGGGCCAGCGCCGCACGCAGCAGCGCGTCAGTCTCGTAGTCGAGTGCCGAGAACGAGTCGTCGAACAGATAGATCTCCGGCCGTTGCACCAGGGTCCGCGCGATCGCGAGCCGCTGCCGCTGACCACCCGAGACGTTCGTACCGCCCTGTGCGACCGGCGCGTTCAGCCCCGCCTCCAGGCCCCGGACGAAGTCGGCCGCCTGGGCCACCTCCAGGGCGTGCCACAGCTCCTCGTCGGTCGCGTCGGGCCGCCCGTACCGCAGGTTCGTCGCCACCGTCCCCGAGAACAGATACGGCCGCTGCGGGACCAGGCCGACCGTCCTGGCCACCAGATCGGGATCGAGCCGCCGCACATCCACGCCGTTGACCAGGACCTCGCCGCCCGTCGCGTCGAACAGCCGAGGCACCAGGCCGAGCAGTGTCGACTTGCCGCTGCCCGTCGACCCGATGACCGCCGTGGTCTCCCCGGGCCGCGCCACCAGGTCCACCGCCCGCAGCACCGGTTCCTCGGCACCCGGGTAGCGGAACTCCGCCTCCCGTATCTCCAGGTGCCCGTGCCGGGACAGCTCCCGCACCGGCTCGACCGGTGGCAGCACGCTCCCCTCGGTCCGCAGCACGTCCTCGATCCGCTCGGCGCACACCTCTGCGCGCGGCACCATCATGAACATGAACGTGGCCATCATCACGGCCATCACGATCTGCATCAGATAGGCGAGGAACGCCGTCAGCGCGCCGATCTGCATCGCGCCGCTGTCGATCCGGTGCGCACCGAACCACACGACCGCCACGCTGGAGATGTTCACCACGGTCATCACCGTGGGCATCATCAGCGCCATCAGCCGCCCGGCACCCATCGACACGTCGGTCAGCCGGTCGTTGGCGCCCTTGAAGCGCGCCCGCTCATAGCCGTCCCGGACGAAGGCGCGGATCACACGGTTGCCGGTGATCTGCTCGCGCAGTACCCGGTTCACCTCGTCGAGCCGGTCCTGCATCGACCGGAACAGCGGGCGCATCCGGCGCACGATCAGCGACACGCAGATCCCGAGCACCGGTACCACCGCCAGCAGCACCCCGGACAGCGGCACGTCCAGTCCGAGCGCCAGCACGATCCCGCCGACGCACATGATCGGTGCCGACACCAGCAGCGTGAACGACATGAGCACCAGCATCTGCACCTGCTGGACGTCGTTCGTGGTGCGGGTGATCAGCGACGGCGCCCCGAACTGGCCGACCTCGCGCGCGGAGAACGACTGGACCCGCGCGTAGAGCGCCGCCCGTATGTCGCGCCCGAGCGCGGCGGCGGTCCGGGCCCCGAAGTAGACGGCCCCCACGTTCCCGGCGACCTGGAGCACCGACACGGCGATCATCAGTGCGCCGAACCGCAGGATGTAACCGGTGTCACCTCTCACGACACCGTTGTCGATGATGTCGGCGTTCAGCGTCGGCAGATACAGCGTCGCGCAGGTCTGCACCAGCTGAAGCGCCACCAGCAAGGCAATGGGCCGTTTGTACGGCCCGAGATGGATGCGAAGGAGTTGAAGGAGCACGACCCCCACTATCGCCCTTGCCCCGGAGCGTGACGAACACGTTTTCCACAGGGAGCGGCAGAAGTCGTATGAACCGCCTGCGACGTCATCGGGCGAGGGTGTCTACGCCCCGAACGCCCCCGGGTGGATCTGGTCGCGGGTCGCCGTGTACTGCTGACGCACCGCCTGCCCCACCGCGCCCTCCTCGCCCGGCTCGAAGACCTGCGCCGCCGCTCCCTGCCATCCCGGCGGCGACTGCGGCGACAGCGATCCGTGCGCCGCGCCCAGTGCCCACGCCGCCTGCCGGGCCGCGCCCAGCGCCGCGTAGTCCGCCGGCTGCGGTACGACGACCTGCGCGCCGAAGATCGCGGGTGCCGCCGCCTGCACCGCGGGCAGTCCGGCCGCCGCGCCCAGCAGGAACACCCGCCGCACCGCCACCCCCCGCCCGCGCAGCACGTCCATCGCGTCGGCCAGCGAGCACAGCATCCCCTCGAACGCCGCCCGCGCCAGGTGCTCCGGCTTCATCGACTCGCGCCGCAGCCCGCTCAGCGTCCCCGCCGTGTGCGGCAGCGACGGTGTCCGCTCACCCTCCAGATACGGCAGCAGCACCAGCCCCGAGGCGCCGGGCGTCGACTTCAGCGCCAGCGCGGACAGCTCCTCCAGGCCTGCCACGCCCAGCATCTCCGCCGTACCGCGCAGCGCCCGCACCGCGTTCGCCGTGTGCACGACCGGCAGATGCATGCCCGTCGCGTCCGCCAGCGACGTGATCAGCCCTGACGGGTCCGCCAGCGCCTCGTGGTGCACCGCCATCACCGAACCGGAGGCCCCCAGCGACACCACCGCGTCCCCGATGCCCAGCCCCAGGCCGAACGCCGCCGCCATCGTCTCCCCGGTACCCGCCGAGATCAGCAGTCCCTCCGGGGTCACCCCCGCGGTGTCGGCCGGCCCCAGCACGTCCGGCAGTACCGCCTGGTGCCCCAGTGCCAGCTCGACCAGATCCGGCCGGTACGCGCCGGTCGCCGCCGACCAGTAGCCCGTACCGGACGCGCCGCCGCGGTCGGTGGTGCGCCGTGCCGGGCGGCCCAGCAGCTGCCACACCAACCAGTCGTGTGCCTGGAGCACCCCGGCCACCCGCTGTGCCGCCTCCGGCTCGGTCCGGGCCAGCCAGCGCAGTTTCGCCACCGGCTGCGCCGCCTGCGGGACACAGCCCACTGCCTCCGCCCACGCCTGACGGCCCCCCAGCGCCTCGACCAGATCCGCCGCCGCGACCTGCGCCCGCCGGTCGTTGCCCACCAGTGCGGCCCGCACCGGGGCTCCCTCGTGGTCCAACGGCACGACGCAGTGCTGCTGCGCGGACACTCCGATCGCCTGAACGCCCTCCAGCAGCCCACCGGTGGCGGCTTCACCGAGCGAGAGCAGCCAGGCCTGCGGATCCACCTCGGTGGCCTTCGGCTCGACGGCGTGCGCGGCGTAGCCATGACGCAGCACGGCGCCCGTGTCCGCGTCGCAGACGACGATGCGCGTGAAACCCGACGAACTGTCCAACCCGGCGACTATCCCCATGAAGGAGATTCTGCCGCACCCGCCCCGGCTCGCCGCCCTCTCGAACCCCCGGGAGTTCTCGGCGGGCGCCTCAGGTGTTGCTCGTGCCCCAGTCGTCCTCGGCGGGCTGGTTGCGGTCGCGCAGCGCGCGCACCCGCTCGGCCACCGGCTCCGGCATCCGGTCGCCGACCTTCTCGCTCACCACGTGGTACGCCCGGCCCGCCACCTCGCGGCCGGTCTGCGCGGCCGTCTCGGCGGCGTTGCGCACGGCGGGGTTCTCGGCGAGCCGTCGCGCGGACTTCGCCATCTTCTCGTAGCGCTCCCGCCCCGCCTTGGTCCCCAGGACGTATCCGATGGCCAGTCCCACGACGAACGTGAGCTTGTACCGCATGGCTGCCACCCTTCCCATAGGTGTCGGTGCGGGCCAGGGGGATACCGATTGGCGGAGCACCCCCCTGCTTGCGCTAATGTATGTGTCGCAGCGAGCGAGCGCCGCCCGGGACGCCCCGGGTGAGTACGTTCGGTGCAACACAGCAGTCCTCCGTAGCTCAATTGGCAGAGCAGCCGGCTGTTAACCGGCAGGTTACTGGTTCGAGTCCAGTCGGAGGAGCGCGGTCCCCTGTAGCTCAATTGGCAGAGCATTCGGCTGTTAACCGGAGGGTTGCTGGTTCGAGTCCAGCCGGGGGAGCGGTGAAAGAGAGAGGACCCTCCCGGGTCCTCTCTCTTTGTGTTTTCACTTCTCCTGGCCGCTCCGGAACCGTACGGGGGGCAGCGGCAGTCCTTCAGGGCGTGCGTTGCCGACCAGCCGGAGCAGGAGATCGTATGAGCGGCTATGCTGCGGCAGACGGCGCGCACAAATGTGCGCGACGCGCCGCGAGGGGCGGTAGCTCAGCCGGTTAGAGCAGCGGACTCATAATCCGTCGGCCGTGGGTTCGAGTCCCACCCGCCCCACCGTGAGCCGCAGGTGAAGAATCGATGTCACCTGCGGCTTCGGTGTTTTCGGGGCCCCTGGGAGGGGGGGTGGGGAACGGCCCTTCCCGCCAGGTGCGCGAAGGGCCGGGTACGGCAGAGTGGGTGATCACCCCGGCGGAGTAACGGCGTGTCGTCCGACCCGCGTTGCCGTGTGGTGAGGCTCACTCGACGACGATCCGGACGTCGATGTTGCCGCGGGTGGCCTTGGAGTACGGGCAGTACGCGTGGGTCTTCTCCAGCAGCTCGCGGCCCGGCTCGCCCTGGAGGTGGTCCGGGAGCTCGGCGCGCAGGACGACCGCGAGGCCGAAGCCGCCCTCGGTCTCGTCCTTGCCGATGCCGACCTCGGCGGTGATCGACACGTCCTTGACGTCGATCTTGTCCTGGCGGGCGATCGAGTTCATCGCGCTGGCGAAGCAGGCCGCGTAGCCGGCGGCGAACAGCTGCTCCGGGTTGGTGCCCTGGCCGCTGCCGCCGAGGGCCTTCGGGAGGCCCAGCGGCAGGTCGATCTGGCCGTCGGAGCTGACGGCGCGGCCCTCGCGGCCGTTGGCGGTGGCGACGGCGGTGTACAGGGCGTTCATGGAGTTCCGTCCTTCTCTCTTGACGCGCCCCGCGGTGCTCGGGGCGGTGTGGTCCGACGTCTTTTGTAGCGCACTATTCAGTTGTGCACAACTTAATTGGGTGAGGTTGTTTGAGGGCGGCGGCGTTAGCCTGGAGCCATGAAGACGCCCGGCACCCTGAAGGACGAGGAGATCCTCCGCCTCGACCACCAGATCTGCTTCTCCCTGCACGCCGCCACCCGCGCTTTCAACGGCGTGTACCGGGTGGCGCTCAAGGAGCTGGGGCTGACCTACCCCCAGTACCTGGTGATGCTGGTGCTGTGGGAGCACGGCGAGCTGCCCGTGAAGCGCATCGGTGAGCTGCTGCGTCTGGACTCCGGCACTCTGTCGCCGCTGCTCAAGCGGCTGGAGGCGGGCGGATACGTGGAGCGGCAGCGCAGTCCCGAGGACGAGCGGTCCGTCACCGTACGCCCCACCGCCGAGGGCGCGGACCTGCGCGAGCGGGCCGCCCGGCTGCCCCGCCGGATGGCCGAGGTGACCGGCCTGTCCCTGGAGGAGATCCGCGACCTCCGCGCACGCCTCAACACCCTGACCGCGGCCCTGGACGCGGCGGTGCCGGAAGCGGAGGGCGCGAGCGGGTGAGGGCGTCCGGCCGCACCGCGTCCGGAGCGCGGCGGCGGGGGACCGGCCCTGGGGGCGCGGAGTGACCGGGCGTCACACGATGCCCCGTACCACCCCCAGGTCCACCAGGTCCTGCGGGCGCAGGCGTAGTTGCTCCGCCGTGCGCGGGGCGTCCTCCGGGGGGCGCTTCAATATGGCCGCGGCCAGCTCGGGGGCGATCACCGAGAAGTAGCTGTCCGGCGTGGCCCAGGTGTTGTCCGGGGCCGCCAGCGCCAGCGCGCCGCCCGAGCCGCCCTCGCCCACGACCAGTGTCGTCACCGGCACCCGCGCCCCGGCCAGCGCCGCGAACGCCTCCGCGATGGCCGGTCCCGCACCCGTGCGCTCAGCCTCCGCGTCGTTCGCGGCGCCCGGCGTGTCGATCAGCGTCAGCACCGGCAGGCCCAGCCGGTCCGCGAGCCGGATCACCCGCGCCGCCGCCCTGTACCCGGCCGGGCGTGTCGCCGTCCCGTACTGCGCCACGTACGCGACCCCGTACCCGTCGCGCAGCCCCACCCCGCACCGCAAGCCCGGATCCGTACCCCCGCAGCGGTCACCGCCCAGCGCCAGCCGCCGCGAGAAGTACGCGTCCAGATACGCCTTCGCGCGCGGGCGCCCGGGGTCCCTCGCCCGCAGCACCGCCTCCCAGCCCGACCCCGGCAGGTCCCCGGAGCCGTAGGCGCTCAGCCCGCTCGGCGGCGGCACCGGACCCGCGGCCGGGCGGGACAGGGCCGTCAGCCACAGCCCCAGCACCGTCCGCAGCTCCGCGGGCCGCACCACCGCGTCCACCTGCCCCGCCGCGAGCTGCCCCTCCGCCATGTAGGCAGCCGGGTCCGCGTCCGCGGGGCGCACCCGTGACCCGGCGAAGCCGATCTGCGCGCCCGGCAGCGCCAGCAGCACGTCCGCGCCCGCGCCCACGGTCGCCCAGCCGCCGCCGGTCGCCGGGTCCCGCAGCACCGTCACGTGCGGGACGCCCGCCTCACGCAGCAGCACCGTCTCCCGAGCCACCCGCTGCAGCTGGGTGAGCGCCACCATGCCCTCCTGCATCCGGCTGCCGCCCGTCGCCACCAGCGACACCAGCGGGACACCCCGCGCCCGCGCCAGCCGGTACGCCGCGCAGATCCGGTCCCCGGTGCCCCTGCTCAGCGAACCGCCGAGGAAGCCGAACTCGAAGGCCAGCAGCGCGCACGGCAGTCCGGCGACCTCGGCCTCCCCGAACACGACGGACTCGTCCTCGCCGGTCCGTTCCGCCGCGCGGGCCCGGGCCGCGCCGTACCCCTCCCAGCCGAGCGGGCCGTCCGGTCCCCCGGCGGGCGGGGCAGGAGGCGGCCGGTGCTCGGTGAACGCCTCCGCGACCAGAGCGATCGCCTGGCGGGCCGTCAACCGGCCTGTGAGGCCGTGCCGCTCAGTCATGGAGAGCCTGCTCACGGAGGTCCCGCTTCATCACCTTGCCCATGTCGTTGCGGGGCAGCGCGTCCAGCTGACGGACCACCCGGGGCCGCTTGTGCGGGGCGAGCTGGGCGGCGACGTGGTCGGCCAGGTCCTGGACGGACGGGGGAGCGGCCGGGTCCGCCGGGACCACCCACGCCACGATCCGCTCGCCCAGGTCCGCGTCCGGTTCCCCGGTCACCGCCGCCTCCCGCACCCCCGGGTGGTCCAGCAGCACGTTCTCGATCTCCCCGGCGCCGATCTTGTAGCCCCCGCTCTTGATCAGATCCGTCGCCCGTCGCCCCACGAGCCGTACGGAGCCGTCCGCCTCCCGCACCGCCATGTCCCCGGTCCGGAACCAGCCCCCGTCGAAGGAGCCTGCCGTCGCGTCAGGGCGGTTCAGGTACTCCGTGAACAGGTTCGGGCCACGCACCTGCACCTCCCCGATGGTCTCGCCGTCGTACGAGGCGACCGGCGCCCCGTCGTCATGGACCAGCCGCAGCTCCACCCCCGGCAGCGGTGTCCCGACCGATCCGGGCCGCTCCGGCTCTGCGCCCGGGCGCACGCTGGTCAGCATGAGGGTCTCGGTCATGCCGTACCGCTCGACGACCCGCCGCCCGGTCGCCGCTGTGATCCGCTCGTGGTCCGGCAGCGGCAGCGCCGCCGAGCCGGAGACCAGCAGCCGCGCCCCGGCCAGCGCCTTCACCAAACCGCGGTCGCCGTCCAGCGCCTCAGCGATCCGGTGGTACATGGTCGGTACGCCGAACAGCATCGTCCCGCCGGCCGCCAGCTCAGCCGCCACGCCGTCGGTGGAGAAGCCGCCCAGGTGGCGGACGCTGCCGCCGCGGCGCAGCGGGCCGAGCACGCCGAGTACCAGTCCGTGCACGTGGAAGAGCGGCAGGGCGTGCACAAGCACGTCGTCGGCGGTCCACGCCCAGGCCTCCGCGAGCGCGTCGAGCGACGCGGCGAGGGCTCGGCGGGGGAGGACCGCGCCCTTCGGAGGGCCGGTGGTGCCGGAGGTGTAGATGACGAGCGCCGGCGTCTCGGGGCCGGGCTCGGGCCTGTCGTCGGCGGGGGCCGAGGCGGGTCGGATCTCCACGTCGACGCGGGGGACACCGGCCAGCGGCGGGGGCAGCGGCTCGCCGGGTGCGGCGAGCACCAGGCCGGGGGCGCTGTCGCGGACGATGTGGGTCAGCTCCCGCTCGCCGGTCCTCGGGTTGAGCGGTACGGCGGCGGTCCCGGCGCGCAGGGCGGCGACCACCGCGACGGCCGTCTCCGGCGTGGGCGTCGCCCACACGGCGATCCGGTCGGTGCCCGCCAGCCGGGGCGTCAGCGCAGCCGCCGCTGCGCGGAGTTCACCGTACGAGAGCGGGGGCCGTCCGCCGAACCGCAGGGCGGGCCGCGGATCGCCGTCCGGTCCGGTGTCCAGGGCCGGGAAGAGCACACTCACGGGTCGTCGTCCTCCTCGTCGCGCTGCACGGGGCTGTGCGTGGCCCCATGGTCGCAGCCCCGTAGCAGCCCGAGGCCCCCGTGAGGGCGTGACCGTCCTCACCGGGGCCCGCGGGTTTACGGCGGCCGGGTCCCGGGCTCAGCGCCTGAGGCGGAACCTCGCCGGCGAGGCCGCCGCGCCGTTCGGCTCGGCCGGGGTGACGGTCACCTGGCCGCCGGACCCGCCGGTGACGGCACACGTCCTGCCGGTCTCCAGGCCGACGGCCTCCTCGTCGCCCGTGCAGGCGGGGCTGCCGCTGCCTTCGAGACGTACCGTGCAGGCCAGCGGGAAGCCGCTCTCCTCCAGGAACGTGATCCGGATGAGCGGGAGACCCCTCTCGGCACCGTCGACGTGTGTGGAGTGCTCCGGCGGCGCCGTGTAGGCCAGGGACAGCGAGGAGGCCCCGAAGTCCCCTCAGGCTGCCGGCTCGTCGGAGAGGACGGCCTCCAGTACCTCCGCGTTCTCGTCACCGGTGACGCTGTGGACGGCGGCCCGCGGTGTGCGGAAGGCGACCTTCCTCGGAACCACGGGATCGCCTCCGTGAACGGGGCCCGGGAGAAGGACATGACGCCTGCCTGCGCGCGGTCTTCATGCGCATCTGCGTGGAGCGGTGCGCGGGGACCCCGCAGGAGGCCCGTCCGAGGAGCCCGTTCATCCGGCTTGCGGAGGCGCGCCCGGCCTTCAGCCGGCGTCGGCCAGCGGGTCGAGAGCCAGCGAGGAGGTACGGCCTTCGAGCATCTCGCCGAGCCCCAGCACCGCACAGACGTCCGGCCGCTCCGCGATCCGCACCGGCATCCCGGTCGCGTCGCGCATCATCTGGTCCAGCCCCGGCAGCCGGGCGCTGCCGCCGACCATGGTGATGCCGCGGTCGGCCAGGTCCGCCACCAGATCGGGCGGACAGTCACGCAGCACCTTCCCCATGCCGTCGAGCACGGCGGTCAGCGGGGTGTGGATGGCCCGCCGCACGGCCGCCGTGTCCACCAGCACCGAGCGGGCCAGGCCCGTCGCCACGTCCCGGCCGTGGATCTCCGTGGCGGCCGGCCCCTGCGGTGTGAGGCCGTTTCCGTGCAGGGCCAGCTGCAGGGGCCGTACGGACTGGCTGGGCAGCATCAGTTCGTGCTGGTGGCGCAGATACTGGATGACCGCGTGGTCGATGGCGTCGCCGCCGACCGGGACGCGCTCGGCGGTCACGATGGAGCCCAGTGACAACACGGCGACCTGCGTGGTCGCCGCCCCGCACACCATGATCATGCTGGCGGTCGGCTGGTCCACCGGCAGCCCGCAGCCGACGGCCGCCGCGATCAGCGTGTCGACCAGTTCGACCCGGCGTGCCCCGAGCCCGACGAGCGTCTCGACCGTGGCGCGCTGGGCGAGCGGGTCGCTGTCGTGGGGGGTGCAGGCGGCGGCGCGCAGCATCGGCTTGCGGCGGAGCTGGCGTCGGAGTTTCTCCCCGAGCAGATGGCGCAGCATCCGCTGGGCCATCTCGATGTCGACGACGGACCCGCCGGACACGGGACGTACGACCCGGATGTAGTCGGGTGTGCGGCCGGTCATCTTCTCCGCGAAGTCCCCGACCGCGATCAGCGCCCCGGTGTGGGTGTTCACGGCGGCGACGCTCGGTTCGTCGACGACCAGACCGGCTCCTTTGACGAAGACACGGGTTCTGGCGGCCCCGAGGTCGACGGCGACATGGCAGCGGCGCAACTGATCGAGACTGACGGTCATGGCGGATCCTCCCGAGAGCGGTACCTGTCTGCATCGTGCGGTCCGCCGGAGTGCCGCGCGCGCTGAGCTGCGCCGCATGGGCGTACGGAGCTGACGGTGCGCCAGGTGGGTGCGCCGTGCGCGGTGGGGGAATCGGGAGGACGATGTGGAGTGAGGGGACAGCTGAAGAACCGGACCGGAGGTGCGGATGCCATGGGTACGTTTATGGATGTCCACCACGGGATGAAGGGCATCACCGCTGATCAGCTGCGTGCGGCCCACCAGGCGGACCTCGCCAACGAGAAGGCCGAGGGGGTCCACTTCGAGAGGGCCTGGGCGGACCCGGCGGAAGGAGTCGTGTACTGCCTGTCGACCGGCCCGTCTGCCGGCGCCGTGCAGCGCGTCCATGAGAAGTCCGGGCACCTGGCGGACGAGATCCACGAGGTGCCGCTCGCGGTGTGATCCGATCGGCGGATGAGCTGATCGGGAGTGATCACGGAGTGAAGGGGAGTGGACCCGCCGGCTGTCCACCGGGCGGGTCCACCAGCCGTTGGAGCAGCCCCCAGGTGAACTCGGCCACGAGGGCCTCGCCGCCCGGGAGCACGACCGCCAGCCGGGTCCGGGTCGGCGCGTCGGCCGGCAGCGGCCGCGCGGGCGCGAAGGCGCGGGCCGCCTCTTCGACGGTGCACGACCAGGGGCGCAGATCCGCTGCGGTACGAAGCGGGGGCGCGGGCACGCCAGGCGCCCGTACGAGCCACTCGTTCCACACCGCCCTGCCCCCGGGCGCGGTCACCACCTCGAACCGCAGGTCCGGCCAGAGCGGCAGCCGCCACATCAGGGCCTCGCACTCCAGGTCACCGATGGTGCGGGCCGCGCGGTGCCCGGGTTCGCCCAGGACCGAGCGGTAACGGGCGAGGGCACCCCGGGCCCTGGGCGAGCGCACCATGGCCTGCCAGTGCCGGTTGGCCTCCCGCATGTCCGTGGCGGACGCGCCCAGGGCGCGGCGGGCGTCCTCCACCAGTCCGGGCTGGTGGTCGGCCATGCGGCGCAGCAGGACGAGCTGGAACTCGCGCGGGCCGAAGGGTGCGGAGGGGGTCATACCGCCATCCTGCCCGCCCGTGCGCGGCCACCGGCACAAGATCCTCACATCGCCTCCAGGCCCCGGCGGCCGTATGCCGCTTAATCTGCGGGCGCCATGGATTACTGCCATCAGTGCCGGCGGCACCTCAACGGTGCCCTGGCCTGCGCCGGGTGCGGTACCCCTGCCGACCGGATCCGGCGCGACGCCCCCCACACAGCCCCCCACAGCATCGAGCACATCCCCCAGAACGCCCAACACCTCCCCGACCCCCACACCCCTGTACCCGCCGTTCCCCAGGTGCCGGACCCGGGCCGGCCCCACACTCCGGCCCCCTGCACCACCGGCGCCGATGCCGCAGGCATCCGGAGCGCCGGTGCGTACGGCGCCGGTTCCCGGGCCGCAGGATTTCGCGGCGCCGCCGGTCCGGCCGACCCGCACCCACGCGTACCCGGGCCTCGCGAGGCCGGGCCCCGGGCGACCGTGCCTGAGCCCGGGTCCCTGTCCGAGCCGGACCACGTCGTCGAGCTGAGCCGCCACGAGGACGAGGCGCCGTCCGCGGCCACGCCCGCGACCGCCCGTCGCCGCGGGGGCACCCAGGGCGGCGGCCGGGGATCCGCGCGGGCGGCGGGCCGCAGGGCGCGCAGACGGCGGGGCCGCAAGGCGGTGCTGGGTGCCGGGGGGCTCGTACTGGTGCTGGGAGCGTTCGGCCTGGCCCGGCTCGCGGTGGATCAGCTGTCCGAGGGGAAGGACGGGAGGGGTGAGGCCTCCGCCGTGCGTGAGGAGGACGGCCCGGCCGACCCCGACCCGCTGCCCGGGCCCCCGGAGGCCCCGGAGGCGGTGACGGAGTCCGCCACGGCTCCCGAGCCGTCCGCCAGCGCGTCTCCGACCGGTGGCCGCGGCGGCTACAGCGGTGGCACCGCCTCCGCGGCATCGGCGGCGCCGGGATCCACCTCTGCCGCGGGGAGCGGCGGGCCCGGTGCCCCGTCGCCCGCGCGGCCGGTCACATCGTCCCCGTCCGTGGCCCCGCCGTCGTCCCCGGACCCGAGCGAGCAGGCTCCCAGCGCTACGCCGGGGCCTTCGGGCTCCGCGTCGGACGATGCCTCGCCGTCGGCGGGGGTCACCGTGCCGGGAGTCACGCCCAGTGCGTCACCGGAGCCCGACCCGTCCCCCTCCGAGACGTGCACGCAGTGGCTCTGGTGGTGTATCTGACCCGGCTCAGGCCCCGCCGCCCACCATGCGGCGCAGCAGGTCGCGGAGCAGGGTGCGCTCGGTGACCGAGAGCCCGGCCAGCGGCTCCCGCGCGAAGTCCAGTGCGTCCCGCAGCCGCCGGGCCGTGGTGCGGCCCTCCTCCGTGGGCGCGGCCAGTTTCACCCGGCGGTCCGCCGGGTCCGGACGCCGCTCCACCAGGCCGCGGGCCTCCAGCCGGTCGACTATTCCGGTGATGTTGGACGGCTCGCAGCGCAGCTTCTGCGCGATCTGCCGCATGGGCAGGGGCTGCAAGGCGAGCAGGCTCAGCACCCGCGCCTGGGCACCGGTCAGCGCGTGCTGCGCGGCGGCCTGCTCGTACTCCTCGTGGTAGCGGGCCACGACCGAACCGATCAGGTCCACGACCTCGAGGGTGAGCGGGTCCGTGCGGGGGGTGCTGGAGCTGGCCATGCACACCAGCCTACCCCGTTACTTGACAGCATGAAATATCGATGGGCATGGTTGTTTCAGTATCTGAAGCATCCAGATGCTGAAACAACCAGGAACTGAAGCATCCGGTGCCGAGGCAACCGGCTTCCGTAGGAGGAACCTCATGTCCGCGTCCCCCGAGTCGCTTCCCCGCACCAGCCGGGAGTGGCACCTCGTCGCCCGCCCGAACGGCTGGCCCACGCCCGAGGACTTCGCCCTGCGCGAGGCTCCGGTCGCCGCGCCCGGCGAGGGCCGGATCCTCGTCCGCAACCTGCACTTCTCGGTGGACCCGTACATGCGCGGCCGGATGAACGACGTGAAGTCCTACATCGCGCCCTTCCAGCTCGACCGGCCCATGGACGGCGGCGCGGTCGGTGAGGTCATCGCCTCCGGCGCCGAGGGCTTCCAGGTCGGCGACCAGGTGCTGCACGGCCTGGGCTGGCGGGAGTACGCGGACGTGGACGCCCGGCAGGCGACCAAGGTCGACGGGTCCCTCGCCCCGCTCAGCGCCTACCTGGGCGTGCTCGGCATGCCCGGCCTGACCGCCTACGCCGGCCTCTTCGAGACCGCGTCCTTCAAGGAGGGCGACGCGGTCTTCGTCTCCGGCGCGGCCGGTGCCGTCGGCAGTCAGGTCGGCCAGATGGCCAAGCTGAAGGGCGCCTCCCGGGTCGTCGGCTCGGCCGGTTCCGACGAGAAGGTCCGCCTGCTGGTGGAGGAGTACGGCTTCGACGCCGCCTTCAACTACAAGAACGGCCCCGTGGCCGAGCAGCTGAAGGCCGCCGCGCCCGACGGCATCGACGTGTACTTCGACAACGTCGGCGGCGAGCACCTGGAGGCCGCGATCTCCCGGCTCAACGTGCACGGCCGCGTCACTCTCTGCGGCGCGATCGCCCAGTACAACGACACCGAGCCGCCCGCCGGCCCGCGCAACCTCGCTCTGGCCATCGGCAAGCGGCTGCGTCTCCAGGGCATCCTGGTCGGTGATCACTACGGCCTTCAGCAGCAGTTCGTGGAGGAGGTCGCCGGCTGGCTGCGCACCGGGCGGCTCACCTTCAACGAGACGGTCGTCAAGGGCATGGAGAACGGCACCGACGCCTTCCTCGGACTTCTGCGCGGCGAGAACACCGGCAAGATGATCGTCTCGCTGACCCGCTAGGCTCCTTCCAGGCCGTCGCGATCGTGGGCGCGAGTCGCGGCGCATCACAGGAGGAACCGCTACATGTCCATACAGCAGTCCGACGTCCTGTACACCGCTGTCGCCACCGCCGAGAACGGGCGGGACGGCCGGGTGGCCACGGACGACGGGGCGCTCGACGTGGTCGTCAACCCGCCCAGGGCGATGGGCGGCTCCGGCAGCGGCACCAACCCGGAGCAGCTGTTCGCCGCCGGGTTCAGCGCCTGCTTCCAGGGCGCCCTCGGTGTCGTCGCCCGCCAGGAGAACGCCGACATCTCCGGCTCCACGGTGACCGCCGAGGTCGGCATCGGCAAGAACGACGACGGCTTCGGGCTCATCGTGAAGATCTCCGCGGCCATCCCGAACGTGGACGCGGTGGCCGCCAAGGAGCTGATCGAGAAGGCCCACCAGGTCTGCCCGTACTCCAAGGCGACCCGCGGCAACATCACGGTCGACCTCGCGGTCTGACCGGCCGCGCCGCCGCAGCCGGGGCCCTGAGCCGGGCCGGGGCCGTACTCCGCGGACGTGGGTGCGGTCCCCGGCCGGGCCTCGCTAGGGTGAGCTCCATGGGTGATCTTGCCAAGGGCTTCGGCTATCTGATGCAGGGACAGCGGTGGGTGGCCCGGCGTGGCCGCTGGTATGGGTTCGGCCTGCTGCCGGCCCTCGTCACGCTCGTCCTGTACGCGGGCGCCCTCGTCGGGCTCGCATACGGAGCCGACGACCTGGCGGCCTGGGCGACGCCGCTCGCGGACGACTGGACGTCACCCTGGCAGGGGCTCTTCCGCGGATTCCTGACCGCGCTGGTCTTCGCCCTCGGGTTGTTCCTCGCCGTGGTCACGTTCACCGCGGTGACGCTGCTCATCGGCCAGCCCTTCTACGAGTCCCTGTCCGAGGAGGTCGACCGGACCGAGGGCGGCGAGGTGCCCGAGTCCGGGCTGCCGCTGTGGCGGGAGCTGTGGATCTCCGCCGTCGACAGCCTTCGCATCCTGGCCCGGGTCGCGCTGTTCGGGATCCTGCTGTTCGCCCTCGGGTTCGTCCCCGTGGCCGGGCAGACCGTCGTCCCGGTGATCGGGTTCTGTGTGTCCGGATTCTTCCTGGCGGAGGAGCTGACCGCCGTCGCCCTCCAGCGCCGCCGCCTCCGGCTGAAGGAACGGCTGGAACTCCTGCGCGGCCGACGCCTGCTGACCCTGGGCTTCGGCGTACCGCTGGCACTCGCCTTCCTGGTGCCGTTCGCCGCTGTCCTCCTCATGCCCGGGGCGGTGGCGGGTGCCACGCTGCTCGCACGTGAGCTGGCCCCGGTTGCCGGGACACCGGACGAGACCGCCGAGGCACCGGGGCCGTACAGCCTGCACAAGAACTAGGCAGACGGCCGGGCCTGCAGAGGCAGTTCCGCGCGGACGAGGCCCGGCGCGGCGGCGTCCGCCTCCGCCAGCGGCATTCCGTCGGGCCCCCATACGGCGCTGCGCCCGCATCCCGTCCACGGGCCTGCCGGGCCCACGTGGTTCGCGAGCACCACGTACAGCCCGTTGTCCCGGGCGATCGCCGGATACGTCTCCGCCCGCTCCCGCACCCCGTCGCCGGTGCCGTACAGCGCACTCGCCAGGTACACGGCGCAGCCGTCCTCCGCGGCGCGCCCGCCCAACTCGGGAAAGTGGTTGTCGAAGCAGGTGGCGAGCGCGAACCGGTGCCCGTCCAGGGTGAACCGCCCGTCACCCTCACCGGCTGTGAACACCTCGCGCTCCGCACCGTGCAGGTGCTGCTTGTCGTAGCGGGCGAGCGTGGAGCCGTCCGGTCCGATGACGTACGAGGTGAGACCCGGAAGCCGCGCATCCGAACGTGCCGGAGGGGCAGCCCCGTTGACGACGGCCGCGGCGCCGGCCGTCCGGCACGCCTCCCGCACCGCATCGAGCCGCGGGTCGCTCTCCCCGACCTGGAGCCCCGGGTCGTGTGCGACGAGCTCCAGCTCGTAGCCGGTCAGCGCCAGCTCCGGGAAGACGACCAGCCGTGCCCCGTCCGCCGCGCGGACGAGTCCGGCCATGGTGCGTACGTTGGCGGCGATGTCGCCGGGGGTGCAGGAGAACTGGGCGGCTGCGACGATCATGTGGCCAGTATGCCTTGCCGGTTCAGCCGGCCGCGCGGGTCCGGACCGGCGGCCCGTTCAGGCCGTCGCGCCGTCCGGGGCGTCAGCCCCCTGCCACCGCAGCAGCCCGAGGAAGTCCCGGAACGCCCCGGGCATGTCCACCGCCTCGGGGTCCAGGAGCCACTGGTACTGGAGGCCGTCCAGGACGGCCGC
The DNA here is from genome assembly GCF_022414595.1 of Streptomyces sp. MUM 203J. GTDB lineage: Bacteria > Actinomycetota > Actinomycetes > Streptomycetales > Streptomycetaceae > Streptomyces. Next base: position 84,126 of record NZ_JADWYO010000022.1, read on the forward strand.
CAGCAGCGGAGCCGCCGCCTCCGGGGAGAGGCCGCCCGGCAGGCGGTCCCCGAACTCGGCGCGCAGGACGCCCGCGAGGTCCCGGCGTACCTGGGTGTAGCGCCGGGTGAAGAAGTCCCGCGCGGGGTGGTCCTCGGTGACGCTCTCCCCGAGCAGCGCCGAGAAGGTCTGCACGATGCCCGGGCGCATCGCGTTGTAGTCCACCAGGGAGGCCAGCAGGTCCAGCCGCCACCCCTCCCGCCCCGTCGGCCCCGCGCCGCCGGTGTCCCACTGGTCGCGCTCCTCCAGCACCGCGACCAGAAGTGCCTCCTTGCTCGGATAGTGGTGCAGCAGCCCCTGCTGGGTGAGCCCGGCCCGCTCCGCCACCGCCGTCAGCGACGCGCCCCGGTACCCCCGCTCCGCGATCACCTCGAACGCGGCGCGCAGGATGTCCGCGCGCCGTTCCTCGCTCCTGGGTCTGGCAGCCGCCATCCTCCGCACTCCTTCCACATCGGTGTCCCTGTGCGTCAGGACCGTACGGCATCCCCGCCCTCGTGACATCACAAATGCATCACGGTCCCTACCGTTCGCATGGTTCCCGCGTCACGATGGGCGCCGGCTCGCGGCACGCCAACGGGAGGTACGGGGCTCATGGCCACCAACAGGACCGCAGAGGTGATCGAAGCCGCGCTCGGCGCGCTCGACCTGGACACGAAGGCAGGCCTCCTCGTCGGCCAGGACATGTGGACCCTGCCGCCCGTCCCCGCCATCGGCCTGGCCTCTCTCGTCATGTCCGACGGCCCGGTCGGCGTACGCGGCGTGCGCTGGACCCCCGACGACCCGTCCCTCACCCTCCCGTGCCCCACCGCCCTCGCCGCCACCTGGGACCCAGCCCTAGCTGTATTGCCCTGTGAGGTTGGGAACGCGGCTGGCAGGTGGTTGGCCCTTCAGCGCGGTGTGTCCGCG
>NZ_JADWYO010000023.1 GCF_022414595.1 Streptomyces sp. MUM 203J
GCCCAACGGCCACGGTCCTCGCAACTCCCACAGATCGCGGGTGTTGCGAGGACCGTCAGAACCCAAGACCGGGTGCGGGGGCCCGCCCATGTTCACGAAGTCATGTGAAACATTCTCGGACGGTCACCGCGTCGATGGGGTGAAGGACGACAGCGGGGCGAAGGGGAGGGCATGAGACAGACCCGCACGGAGGAGTTCCTGGAGTTCGCCCACGGGCGGACCGGACAGCTCTTCCGCTCGGCCTGCCTGCTCACCAGCGGCGACAGGCATCTCGCGGAGGACCTCGTGCAGGAGACCCTCGGCCGGATGTACGCCTTGTGGGGCCGGACCGGCCTGTTCGGGCGCACGGCACGGATCGAGAACCCGGCCGCGTACGCGCAGACGGTGCTGGTCCGCACGTTTCTCAGCCACCAGCGACGCCGCTCGGCGGCCGAGCGGCCGGTGGGCGAGCTGCCGGAGTCCGGCCACTCGCCCGCCGCCCGCGACGATCCCGCGCTGCGGGTCGCGCTGCTCGACGCGCTGGCCGAGCTGCCACCGAAGGACCGGGCGGTCATCGTCCTGCGGTACTGGGAGGACCGCAGCATCGAGGAGACCGCGCAGGCCATGAGGGTCAGCTCGGCCGCGGTACGCACCCGGTCGACACGGGCGCTGGCCCGGCTCAGGGAGCGGCTCGGCGGCAGCCTCGTCGAGTACGTCTCCTGCTGAATCGTTCACGCACGTCCGCTCATGAACCGCCTTGGGGGTTCGGTATGTCCACAGACGAGAGGTTCGAGGAGGATCTCATGGCCGCATTGCGCCGCACCGGTGACACGTTCGCGTCCGACGACGGAAACCGACTGGTGACCGGGGGAGTGACCATGGGCCGCCGCCGGGTGGCCGCCCGCCGGGCCGGGGCGATCACCGGTGGTGTGCTGGCCATCGCTCTGGTGAGCGTCGGCGGCGTCTACGCGGTCGGCGCGGTCGGCGGCGGGGCGGGAGGGGCGGGTGACCGGGGGAACGGGGGTTCCTCGGTCGCCGCGCCCGCCGTCCCCACGCCCGGCGGGTCCGCCCGGGCCGACGCGTCCGCCCCGCCCGCCGGGGGCCTGAGCGGCGAGGAACTGGCCGCCGTCTTCGAGAACCTGACGCCCGAGGGCAGGCTGACCGAGCCGGTGACGCGGGGCACCACACACGAACGCGGGCCCCTGGTCAGCGGTGTCTACGACGACGGCAAGGGCAAGGCGGCCGTCAGCATGGGCTTCTACCGCAACGGGCCGGAGGCCCTGGAGTGCCCCGACAAGGTGTTCACCCCGTACGACGCCTGCTCCGTCGAGAAGCTGCCGGGGGACGCGACCCTGATGGTCTTCCAGGGCTATGAGTACCCGGACAAGCGTGAGCCCACCAAGCTGTGGCGGGCCACGTACGCCAAGGACGGCGTCAGCATCGACCTGAGCACCTGGAACGCGCCCGCCGAGAAGGGCGCCCCGGTCTCCCGTACGGACCCGCCGTTCAGCCCGGCGGAGCTGAAGCGGATCGTCACCGCCGAGGAGTGGAAGCCCGTCGTCGCCGCTGTGCCGGACTCGTCCGAGGACCGGGGGACGACCCTTCCCGAGGGGGCCGACCCGGGGAACCGGGACGACGCCGGGAAGCAGGGCGGCTCCGGGGAACAGGACGGCCCTGCGAAGCAGGACGAGCCGGGGAAGCAGGAGGACACCGGGAAGCAGGACGACCCGGGCAAGCCGACCTCTCCCGAGCGTGACTACGCGTTCGACGCGGCCGCCGTCCGGTCCACGTTCCTGTCCCTGCTGCCCGGGGGCCTGGAGGTGACGGCCAAGAGCGAGGACGGCAGCGAGTACGCGTACGCCGTCGTCGACGACGGCAAGGGGGCCACGCTCGTCGAGGTCAACGCCCAGCCGAACATGAAGGACGTCGAGGGCCAGCTCTTCTCCGGCGAGTTCGAAACCCTGCCGGACGGCACCAAGGTGACGCTCCGGCAGAAGCGGGGCGACAAGCCCGGCGAGAAGTGGTGGACCGTCGACACCATGCGGCCCGACGGTTACCGGGTCGTCGTCTCCGCCTGGAACAAGGCCACCGCACACGGCGACCTCACCCGCACCGAGCCCGCGCTGAGCATGGAGCAGCTCAGGGCCATGGCCACCAGCGAGAAGTGGCTGGCGCTGAAGACACCGGCGAACTGACGCCGTACGGAGTCCGCCCAGGCGCCGGTTCCGACGCCTGGGCCGGCGCCTACTTCGCGTCCGAGTAGCGCTGCACCGTCGCCGTCGTGAACGGGAAGCGCACCGGCGTCGTGCCGAACGTGATCCGCCCGGCCAGGTCCCCGGCCGCGCGGATCGCCTCGGCGACCGCCTCCGCCTCTTCCGCGGGACAGTGCACGATCACCTCGTCGTGCTGGAAGAACACCAGCTCCGCCTTCATCCCCGCGGTCGCCCGGCGCAGCGCCGCCAGCATCAGCAGCGCCCAGTCCGCAGCGCTGCCCTGAACCACGAAATTGCGGGTGAACCGCCCCCGCGCGCGGGCGTTCAGCGACGCGTAGCCGGGCGTGTAGCCCTCGCCCCCCTCGTACGGGGAGGCCTCGGGCTCCTGAGGGAGGCCCGCCTCGCCGGACTCGCCCGCGCCCGCCGCCGGGGGGCTGGTCCGGCCCAGCCAGGTGCGGACCAGCCGCCCCTCCTCGCCCGCCCGCGCCGCGTCGTCGACGTACGCCACCGCGCGCGGGAACCGGCGCCGCAGCGCCGCCAGGTTCTTCAGGCCGTCCCCGCTGGTCTGCCCGTAGACCGCGCCCAGCAGCGCCAGCTTCGCCTCCTCCCTGCTGCCCGCGAACGCCCGGTCCGACAGCCGCGTGTACAGATCCCCCGCATGCCCGGCCACCTCCATCAGGCCCGGGTCCCGGGAGACCGCCGCCAGCACGCGCGGCTCCAGCTGGTCGGCGTCCGCCACCACCAGGCGCCAGCCGTCGTCCGCCATGACCGCCCGCCGGATCACCTTCGGGATCTGCAACGCGCCCCCGCCGTTGGTCGTCCAGCGCCCGCTGACCGTGCCCCCCGGCACGTACTCCGGCCGGAACCGCCCGTCCCGCACCCAGTCCTGCAGCCAGCTCCAGCCGTGCGCCGTCCAGATCCGGTACAGCGTCTTGTACGCGAGGAGCGGCTCCACCGCCGGGTGGCCGACCTCCGCCAGCTCCCAGCGCCGGGTCGACCGCAGCCGGACACCCGCCTGCCCGAACGCCTTCACCACGTCCGCCGGGAGATCCGGCCGTACGCGCCGCCCGAACGCCGCCGACACCTCGTCCGCCAGCTCCGCCAGCCGCCGCGGCTCGCCCCCGCCCGCGTACCGCTCGCCCAGCAGCTCCCGCAGCACCTCCCGGTGCACGTCCGCCCGCCAGGGCAGCCCCGCCCGGTGCATCTCCGCCGCCACCAGCGTGCCCGCCGACTCCGCGGCCGTCAGCAGCCCCATCCGCTCCGGGTGCTCCGCCGCCCCGTGCCGCCGCCGCTGGTCGGCGTACACCTCCAGCAGCCCCTCGAACGGCACCCCGGGACCGGACGGCCGCGCCTCGAAGAGCGAGGACTGCGCCCCCGGGTCCGCCGCCCTGGCCGGGGGATCCGGCGGTACGGGACGGTGGTGCAGCCGTGCCCAGGCCGCCGCCGCCGACCGGGGTTCCCCCAGCCGCCCCTCGTGCCCGAGCAGCAGCTGCTCCGCCGCCTCCACGTCGTAACACCGCTCCACCCGCACTCCGCCCGCCAGCAGCCGCGGATACACACCCGCCGTGGCCCGCCACACCCAGCGCCCCACCCCGGGCCGTGAGCGCACCGCCTCCACCAGGTCCGGTTCCACGACCACCGGCCCGGCGGGCAGCCCGTCCCGCCCGAGGGGGACCAGCCGCGCCCCGCCCCCCTCGGCCTCGTCCAGCGCCCAGCGTTCGCTCACGCAGGCGAGTCTCGCACCCGCCACTGACAGCGCCGCCGAGCCGCGATCAGCCCGGCGCGCGGATCACCCGCGCGGGGTCTCCCGGCCGGCCGCCCCGCCGCCTGCGCTCACCCGTGGCCGCCCCGGCCTGCCCGCACGGCGCGCGTGTAGACGTCCAGCGCCGGCTGCGGGGCACGGCCCAGCAGGGCCCGCAGGTCGCCCGGCCGCCCGCTCCCCTCCAGGAAGCCGTGCGCGACGGCCGAGCACGTGCCCACCAGCATCGGCACCTGGAACGGCGCCGCACCCGACGCCGCCACCGCGGCCCGGGCCTCCCCCAGCGCCGCGGGCGTGTACGTCCCCGCCACCGCCGCCGCCAGGTCGGCGCCGCCCAGCGCCACCTCGCCCACCAGCTCGTACACCCGGCCCCCGTGCGGAGCCGGGTCCGACGCGACCCGGAACGCGGCCTCCGCCAGATCCGCCCGCGCCACCGCCGCCAGCCGCCCCTCGCCCAGCGGCGCGGTGATCCGCCCCTCCGAGTCCGGCGCGGCGAGCACGGCCAGCAGCTCGGCGTACAGGCCGTTGCGCAGCACCGTCCACGCCAGCGGCGAGCGGCGCAGCCGCCGCTCGGTCCAGCGATGCGCGAGCGCGTACGGGAGGTGGTCGCCGTCGCCGGACAGGCTCGTGTACACCAGATGCGACACGCCCGCCTTCTCGGCGGCGGAGACGGCGGCCTCGTGGCGGGCCGTGACCGTGTCGTCCTCTCCGTACCCGGCGGAGATCATCAGCAGCGTGTCCACGCCGGCCATGGCCTCGGGCAGGGAGGCCGGGTCGTCGAAGTCCAGCCTGCGGGACCCCGGCAGATCCGGTGACCGCGTCCCCAGGAGAACGTCGTCCCGGCCTGCCGCGTGTTCCGCGACCAGCTGTCCGAGTCCGCCCGAGGCACCGGTGATGAGCAGCATGGATGAGCCCCCCTTGGGTGGTCCTGTTCGCTGCGACCATGGTGGGGGCCGGGGCCACGCGTGCGTAAGGAGGCACATCCATGTCGGTGGGGCACATCGGGGTAACCACGGAGCCGGAGCCGAGCTGCGAGGAGGACTGCGGGATACGGGACGTGCAGGACCGGCTCGGCGACAAGTGGACCGTGTACGTCGTCGTCGAGCTGGCCGGTGGCATCCGGCGCTTCCGGGAACTCCAGCGGCTGGTCCCCGGCATCTCGCAGCGCATGCTGACCCTGACCCTGCGCCGCCTGGAGCGCGACGGGCTGGTCACCAGGACCGTGCACCCCACGGTCCCGCCGCAGGTCGAGTACGAGTTGACGCGGACCGGCCGCAGCATGACCGGGCTCATCAAGGCCCTCGCGGACTGGTCGCTCGCCCACCGCGGCGTCATCGCGGAGGCGCGCCGTGCCTACGACGAACGGCAGGGCGGGGCATGAGCACATCGACGGCCGGGCGGGCCCTGGCCGCCGCCCTGTACGGGGACGACGACGCCTCGCTCGACGCCGGTGCCTCGATGCTCGCCGCCGACCCGGGCGCGGACGCGGAGCTGGCCCGGCACGGGGAGGAGCTGCTCACGCGCGCGTGGCGGCGGGGGTGGCAGCCCGCCGATGTGGTGCGCTGCGTCGGACGGGAGCTGGAGGAGCGTCACGTACGGCTGGTGGCGGCGATGATCCGCGACGAGACGGGTGGGTACGCGCGTCTGCCGCCGCGGTGGCCGGAGCAACTGGAGGCGCTTGCGGCCGTGCCCGGCTGGGCGGCGGACCGGTTCTCCTATGCGACGGGGGTGCTGGAGCTGTACCGGCTGCTCGCCCGGCTGCCCGCGCTGGAACCGGTGGGTCCGGCTCCTGGGGGCGCCCCGGTGGCCGGACCGGTGCCGGGGGAGTCGCGGATGCTGGCCCGCATCCGGGCGCTGCTCGCCAAGGCGGAGGCCACCGGGTACCCGGAGGAGGCCGAGGCGCTCACCGCGAAGGCCCAGGAGCTGATGGCCCGCCACAGTCTGGACGAGGCGGCGCTGGCGGGCGCCGCCGGGCCCCGGGGGGACGAGCCGGGAGCCGTACGGATCGGGGTGGACGCCCCGTACGAGACGGCGAAGGCGATCCTGCTGGACGCGGTCGCGGGCGCGAACCGGTGCCGCGCGGTGTGGAACGAGGGGTTCGGATTCTCGACGGTCGTCGGGTTCGCCTCCGATCTGGAGGCGGTGGAGGTGCTGTACACCTCGCTGCTGGTCCAGGGGGACGCGGCGATGACCAAGGCGGAGGCGGCGCAGAGGGCCGGGGGCCGGAAGCGCACGAAGACGTTCCGGCAGTCGTTCCTGCTGGCGTACGCCCAGCGGCTGGGCGACCGGCTGGCGTCGGCGACGCGTCGGGTCACCGCCGGGGAGCCGACGCTGCTGCCCGTGCTGGCCGCGCGGGACGTGGTGGTCACGGACCATGCGGAGCGGATGTTCCCGGAGACGACGAGGACCCGGGTGCGGGGCGCCACGGACCCGGTCGGCTGGGACCACGGAACAGCCGCGGCCGACCGGGCGCACGTGGCGCCCTCCTGAGGGTTACGCCCCCTGCGTACGGCGGCGGTGACGCCCGGTGCCGACGGCGAACGCCGCGCCCATGGCGAGCGTGACGGCGGTGCCGCCGACCGCCCATGTGGTGGCGGAGTCGGCGCCGGTCTCGGCCGGCTGCCCGCCGACGGCGCTGCCGCTGCTGCCGGTGCGGCTGACCGGCCGGGTGCTGCCGCTGCCGCCGGTGTCTATACGGGAGGGGCTACGGGGTCGGCGGGAGGGCCGGCAGTTCGATGCCGGTCGGGAGGTTCGTGGGCAGGCCCCCCGTCGGGAGGCCCGTGGGCAGGCCGGAGGACGTCTTGGTGAGCGTGTCCTGCGCTCCGCCCTCCCACACCACGACGAGGGCCTTCCCGTCCGCGGAGTCGATCTCACCCTTCGTCCGGCCGCCGGCGTCGCCGTTGTTGCAGGTGAGCTGGAGCATGACGTTCCTGGCCGGCGTGGCTGCGCCCTGGCAGACGGCGCCTTCCGCGACGAGTACGGCCTGGGCGTCGCTGACGGTCAGGACGACGGGCTTGCCGCCCGCGCCCGGGCTCGTGGCCCAGGAGCCCTGGACGTCGCTGAGGCCCACCCCCTCGCTGCCGCTCTCGTCCCCGGCGGAGGCACCGGCCGACGGGGTGGCGGCGCCCTTGCCGGTCTCCCCGTCCCCGTCCGAGCCACAGGCGGTCAGCGCGGCGGCCGAGGCCAGCGCGGTCACGGCCACCGCGCCGTTCCGCAGGCTCTTCCTGACGAGCTCACGCACGATCAAGTCCCCCTTATGGGTTGAAAAGACCGCGCCAAGCTACCAGGGGCGGATTCCGTCCGGGTGGAGCGCGGGTGAGGCCTACCAGGAGGACTTGCGCACACCCGGCAGGAAGCCCGCGTGCGCCGCCTGCCGGAGGCTCACCCGCGACATGCCGAACTTCCGCAGGTGGCCGCGCGGTCGCCCGTCCACACTGTCCCGGTTGCGTACCCGTGTGGGGCTCGCGTCGCGCGGCTGGCGGCGCAACTCGGCCTGTGCGTCGCGGCGTTCTTCCTCCGAAGTGCCCGGGCGGCGGATCAGCTCCTTCAGTTCGGCGCGGCGGGCCGCGTACCGCTCGACGACGGCCTTCCGGTGCTCGTTGCGTGCGATCTTGCTCTTCTTCGCCATCAGACCTTCACCCCGCGTGCGCGGATGCGGGCCACGGCGGCCTCGATGCCGATGCCGTCGACCGTCTTGACGGCCCTGGCGCTGAGCGTGAGGCGGACGTGCCGGCCCTCGCTCGGCAGCCAGTAGCGCTTGCGCTGGATGTTCGGGTCGAAGCGGCGCGACGTGCGCCGGTGCGAGTGCGAGACGCGGTTGCCGAAGCCGGGCCGGGCGCCGGTCAGCTGGCAGTGGGCGGACAAGGGTGACCTACCTCTCCGAGGATTGCTTTGGGAATGGAAACCATTTTCATCTATCTTAGCCGCATGGCCCGCAACGAGCTCCGTCCGATCATCAGACTCCGGTCCACCGCCGGGACCGGCTACACCTACGTCACCCGCAAGAACCGCCGGAACGACCCCGACCGCATGACCCTGCGCAAGTACGACCCGGTCCTCGGCCGGCACGTCGACTTCCGAGAGGAGCGCTGATCTCGCCGATGAAGCCCGGAATCCACCCCCCGTACGGCCCGGTCGTCTTCCGGGACCGGGCGGGCGGCTTCGCCTTCCTCACCCGGTCCACCCTGAGCAGCGACAAGACGATCGAATGGGAGGACGGCCGCACCTACCCCGTCGTCGACGTAGAGATCTCCTCCGCGAGCCACCCCTTCTACACGGGGCACGCGCGCGTGGTGGACACCGCCGGGCGCGTGGAGCGCTTCGAGCGGCGTTACGGACGGCACGAGGCGCGCTGATGCCGTCCGTTCCCCTGTCCGTCGCGATCGTCGGCGGGCTTCACTCCGACGCCCGCCGGGCCGCCGTCGAGCGGCTCCTCGCCACTGTCCCGGGAAGTGTGGCGCTGCATCACGACCTGACGCCCGCAGCCGGGCGCGGCCGGGTCCTGCGTACCGTCCGGGACGCCACCGGCGTGCTCTCCAGCGGTGAGGCGCCACTCGTCAACGACTGCGCGTGCTGCGCCCTGCGCGAGGACCTGGTGCCCGAGCTGGAGCGGCTGGCGGACGCCGGGCTGACCCGGCTCGCGGTCGTCGAGCTGTGGGACTCCGTCGAACCCAGGGCCATGGCCGAGGTGGTGGCCTCCGCCGGACTCGACCTGACCGGGGTCGTCACCGCCGTCGACCCCTCCCTGGTCCTGCCGTACCTCGGCAACGGCGACGACCTGGCGGACGCCGGGCTCGCCGCCGCCCCCGCCGACCAGCGGACCGTCGCGGACACCTGGGCGCGCCAGCTGGAGTACGCGCCCGTGCTCGCCGTCCTGGACACCGGCGACGCCGACGACGAGGACCGCGCGCTGCTCGCCCAGCTCCATCCCACGGCCCGTCACATACCGCTGCCGGACGGTGACCTGGCCGCCGCCGTGCTGGCCGGGTTCGACGTGGCGGCCGCGGCTGCGGCCCAGCACCCGGCCAGCGCCCTGCTCCCGCAGGAGGCCGAGGAGGCCGGTGTCGGCACGTACGTGTGGCGCGGACGGCGCCCGTTCCACCCCGGGCGGCTGTACGCGGCGCTGGAGGACCTGACCTGCGCGGCGGCCCGCAGCAGGGGCCGGTTCTGGCTGGCCGACCGGCCGGACACGCTGCTGCACTGGGACGCCGCCGGGGGCGCCCTGTGCGTGGAGAGCGCCGGGCCGTGGCTGGCCTCCCTGCCGGACGCCGCCTGGGAGATGGTCCCGCCGGTACGGCGCGCCGCGGCGGCCCTGGACTGGGACCCGGAGCACGGGGACCGGGGGCAGCACCTGGTCTTCACCTCGCCCGGAATCGACCGCGAGGGGCTCTCCGAACTGCTCGGCGCATGCCTGCTCACCGACGCCGAGTACGCCGCGGGCCGCACGGCCTGGAAGCGGCTCCCGCCCGCCTTCGACACCCTTCTGGAGGTCTGACCCCATGTCCCCGCGCCGCCCCGCAGAACGGAAGCCCGCCAGGTCCCGCCCCAACCCGCTGGACAGGGCCGGGATCACCTACATCGACTACAAGGACACCGATCTGCTGCGGAAGTTCGTCTCCGACCGGGGCAAGATCCGCAGCCGACGGGTGACCCGGGTCACCGCGCGGCAGCAGCGGCAGATCGCCCGCGCGGTCAAGAACGCCCGGGAGACGGCCCTGCTTCCGTACGCGCCGTCGGCCCGCTGACCGGTCCGGAACCCCTCCCCTCCGGGCCTCAAGGGGCCCTTGTGACCGCCGCCGCGGCCGCAAGGGCCCCTTTTTCCGCTCCCGGGCGGGCGGAGGGATCCACGAGGGCTCCGGACGCGTCTGAGTGGGCGAAGGACCGTAGTCGGAGGAACACCCCCCGTGCACGTGCATCTGCTCATGCATCCGCAGGTGAACGCGACTATGATCGCGAACAGTTGGCACCTGCAACATCACTGACTCATGTAACTCGTGTGACTGGGGGAGCGTCCTGTGCACCACGTGTACAACGGCATGGCAGCCACAGAGATTCACGGGGTCGTCTGGCAGAAGAGCCGGCACAGCAACTCCCAGGGATCCTGTGTGGAGTTCGCCAAACTGCCCGGGGGCGGTGTCGCCGTGCGCAACTCCCGCTTCCCCGAAGGGCCCGCGCTCGTCTACACGCCCGCCGAGATCGAGGCGATGCTGCTGGGCGTGAAGGACGGGGAGTTCGACCACCTGCTGGACGGCTGAGTCCGGACGCGCGTGAACGAGGGGCCCTCGTGCGGAGCCCCTCTTCGTTCGGGCGGGACCTCGGCCGCTATGCCGCGTCCGGCAGCCGGAACATCGCCCAGACCACCTTCCCGTGCAGTGTCCCGGCCAGGGGGTGCCAGCCCCAGCTGTCGCTGAACGACTCCACGAGGAACAGCCCGCGCCCGGACTCCGCCGAGAAGTCGTCCTCGGCGGCTTCCCGCGCCACCGGGCTCTGCGGGCTCGGATCACGGACCGCGCACACCAGCCGCCCCGCCCAGCGCATCAGGTGCAGCCGCACCGGAGGATCGAGCGGGCGGTCTCGCGGCGTGTCGGCCGGCAGCGCGTGCCGCAGGGCGTTCGTGACCAGCTCCGACACGACGAGCGCCACGTCGTCGAACCGGTCACCGAGATTCCACTGCGTCAGGGTCGTGTTCGTGAACTGCCGCGCACCGCGCACGGCCTCGTACCGGGCGGGCAGCGCGCAGGACGCGGAACTGGAGACGGACGCGGCGTCGATCGGAGGAAGCCCCTGCCTTAACGGCGCGAGCATGGTCGATCCATTCGTCCCCATGCGAGGCACTCCCCGGTTTCGCGGCTGTGGTGCTACAACACGAACGGCTACGCAGGTGCGCGAGGACCATGGTTGCGAAATGAGGGGGCGGATGCAAGGGCAGATGCACGTGCACGCGCCCGGACTGTCCGCTCCCGTGACGGTTGCCGACCATATCTTCCTCGGGCCCAACTTGCGGCAGTGGCCGAAGAGTTACTCATTCTGTAATCGTTCGAGTACGGGGTGAAGCGTTTTGGTGGCAGAATCCGTTTCCTCGGGGCTTGGGGGCGCTCCGTCGTACACATCAGCGATGGGGAGGGTGGAAAACGTGAGCGGGAAGGAATCGGGCGGCTCCCTCGTACGCCGCATACTCCTGGGCTCGCAGCTCCGGCGGCTGCGCGAGTCGCGGGGCATCACGCGCGAGGCCGCCGGCTACGCGATCCGCGCGTCCGAATCCAAGATCAGCCGTCTGGAGTTGGGCCGGGTGAGCTTCAAGGCGCGGGACGTCGAGGACCTCCTGACGCTCTACGGGGTCACCGACGGCCAGGAGCGCGAGGCGCTGCTCGGGCTCGTGCGCGAGGCCAACATCGCGGGCTGGTGGCACAGCTACGGCGATGTGCTGCCCGGATGGTTCCAGACGTACATCGGGCTCGAAGGGGCCGCGTCCCTGATCCGCATCTACGAGGTGCAGTTCATCCACGGCCTGCTCCAGACCGAGGCGTACGCGCACGCCGTCGTCACCCGGGGCATGCCCGGCGCGCCCGCCGCCGAGATCGACCGCCGGGTCGCGCTCCGGCTGGAACGCCAGAAGGTGCTGGTCTCCGAGCGCGCCCCGCGATTTCACGCCGTTCTCGACGAGGCCGCGCTGCGCCGCCCGTACGGCGACCGGGCCGTCATGCGGGAGCAGCTGAAGCACCTCATAGAGGTGTCGGAGCGGCCCAACGTCACGCTCCAGGTCATGCCGTTCAGCTACGGCGGGCACGCGGGCGAGAGCGGTGCCTTCACCATGCTGCGCTTCCCGGAGTCGGACCTCTCCGACATCGTCTACCTGGAGCAGCTCACCGGCGCCCTGTACATCGACAAGCGGGAGGAGGTCGCCCAGTACGACACGGCGATGGACCGGCTGTCCGCGGACAGCCCCGGGCCCGAGGAGAGCCGCGACCTGCTCCGCGGGCTCCTCCAGCTCATCTGAGGTCTTCTGTGACAGCCCAACTCGGCTGTCACAGAAGTAGGATGACGTCCCATCACAAATGCGTGAGGCTGCGCCTTCGGAAGGGATGGCATGTCCTACTTCACAGACCTGGCCCAGCAGTACATCGACGGCGAGTGGCGGGCCGGCGGCGGCTCGTGGGACATCATCGACGTCAACCCGTACAACGAGGAGAAGCTCGCCTCCATCACCGTCGCCACGGTCGGCGAGGTGGACCAGGCGTACCGCGCGGCCGAGCGGGCACAGCGCGCCTGGGCGGAGACCAACCCGTACACGCGGCGCGGTGTCTTCGAGCGGGCCCTGCGGCTGATCGAGGAGCGAGAGGCCGAGCTGGCCGAGGCGATCGTCGCGGAGCTGGGCGGCACCCGCACCAAGGCCGGGTTCGAGCTGCACCTGGCCAAGGAGTTCATGCGGGAGGCGATGGGGCTCACCCTGCGGGCCGAGGGGAAGATCCTGCCGTCCCCGATCGACGGCAAGGAGAACCGGGTCTTCCGTACGCCCGTCGGGGTCGTGGGCGTGATCAGCCCGTTCAACTTCCCGTTCCTGCTGTCGGTCAAGTCGGTCGCCCCGGCGCTCGCCCTCGGCAACGGGGTCGTGCTCAAACCGCACCAGAACACCCCGGTCCTCGGCGGCAGCCTGGTCGCGAAGATATTCGAGGACGCGGGGCTGCCGCCCGGCCTGCTCAACGTCGTGATCACCGACATCGCGGAGATCGGGGACGCGCTGCTGGAGCACCCGGTCCCGTCGGTCATCTCCTTCACCGGCTCGGACCGGGTCGGCCGCCACGTCGCCCAGGTGTGCGCCACCCACTTCAAGCGGGCCGTCCTGGAACTGGGCGGCAACAGCGCGCTCATCGTGCTCGACGACGCGGACCTCGACTACGCCGTCGACGCCGCCGTGTTCAGCCGGTTCGTGCACCAGGGGCAGGTGTGCATGGCCGCCAACCGGGTCCTGGTGGACCGCTCCGTGGCCGAGGCCTTCACCGAGAAGTACGTCGCCAAGGTGCGGACCCTGAAGAGCGGCGACCCCGCCGACCCGGCCACCCACATCGGGCCGCTCATCAGCTCCGCCCAGGCCGAGGCCGTCACCGCGGTCGTGGACCAGACGGTGGCGGCGGGCGCGACGGCGCTGGTGCACGGCCGCACCGAGGGGAACGTGGTGTCCCCCAGCGTCCTCACCGACCTGCCGGAGGGCGCCCCCGCCCTGACCCAGGAGATCTTCGGGCCGGTCGCCCTGATCATCCCGTTCGACGGGGACGACGAGGCCGTACGGATCGCGAACGACACCCCGTACGGGCTGAGCGGCGCCGTTCACACCGGGGACGTCGAGCGCGGGGTACGGCTTGCCCACCGGGTGCGGACCGGCATGATCCACATCAATGACGGCACGGTCCACGACGAGCCGATCGTCCCCTTCGGAGGCGAGAAGCACTCGGGTGTCGGCCGGCTGAACGGGGAAGCGACCGTGGACGCCTTCACCACGTACAAGTGGATCTCGATCCAGCGGGGCCGCAGCGGGTTCCCCTTCTGAGGGACGCCACGCGCGGAACTCCGGCCAATGGGGACAGCGACTGGCCTAGTTGGCTCGTACGGTGAGGCAGTCAGAGCGCGGCGGGGGACGCCCGCCGCGCTGCACGGCCGACGGAAGGCGGACACTCATGGCAGGTCTCGTTCCCGCTGAGGCGCACGGCGACGAGCGCGGCGCCCTCCTCTCCTACATCGAGGGCCAGCGTGCCGCCCTCCGTGAGCAGGCGGAGGGGCTCACCGAGGAGCAGGCGGCCCGGCGCACCACGGTCAGCGCGCTGTCCCTGTCCGGGCTGCTGAAGCACGCGTCCGAGGTGGAGCTGGGCTGGCTGCGGATGGCCCAGCAGAAGCCCAACGAGCACCCCGAGCAGGAAGGGTCCAGGGAGAACGGGTTCGCGCTCACCGACGGCGAGACCATCCCGCAGGTGCTGGAGTTCTGGGACGGCGTCACCAAGGAACTGGAGGAGTTCGTCCGCGCACTGCCCAGCCTGGACGAGACGTTCCCGCTGCCCGAGGCGCCCTGGTTCCCCAAGGGCGCGGTCGTCTCCGTGCGGTGGATGCTGCTGCACCTGGTGGAGGAGTTCGCCCGGCACGCCGGGCACGCGGACATCATCCGGGAGTCGCTGGACGGCCGGACCGTGATGTGAGGGCAGGGCCCCTGCCCGTACTCTCGTCAAAGTTGACGAGAAGGTGCGAAGGGACGGGCAGGGGCATGTCTGCGATCCGGCTGCTGGTTCTGGGGGCCGTGCGTCGGCACGGGCGGGCGCACGGCTACCAGGTCCGCAACGACCTGGAGTACTGGGGCGCCCACGAGTGGTCGAACGCCAAGCCGGGCTCGATCTACCACGCGCTCAAGCAGATGGCCAAGCAGGGGCTGCTGCGGGCCCACGAGACCGCGCCCAGCACGGCCGGGGGCCCGCCGCGCACCGAGTACGAGATCACCGAGCAGGGCACGGACGAGTACTTCACACTGCTGCGGAACGCGCTGACCGCGTACGACCAGCGTCCCGACAGCCTCACGGCCGCAGTCGGCTTCCTCGTGGACCTGCCCCGGGAGGAGGCCGTCCGGCTGCTGCGGCAGCGCATCGAGAGCCTGCAGCGGTGGCGTACGGCGGTCCTGGAGGACTACATCCCGGAGGGCGGGCCCGAGCAGCTCGGCCACATCGGGGAGATCATGAACCTGTGGCTCCACCAGGCGGACTCGGGCGCGGCCTGGACGCGCGGGCTGATCTCCCGCATCGAGGCCGGCGCGTACACCTTCGCGGGGGAGGGAGAGCCGTTCGTGGGCGTCCTCGCGGAGGGCGAGCCGAACCCGTACGCGACCGGCGTCCCGCACCCGGGCGACCAGGACTGACGGTTCCCCCCGGGCCCCCTCCCGGAACCGGGGCCCGGCCCCGGACCCCGCAGCCGCTCCACGGGCTCTTCGAGCAGGAGACACCCCGGGGCCGGTCAGTGTCCTACTGGAGTCGGCAGACCGCGAAGGACCAGCTCAACCAGTCCAGGGAAGACGACGAGCGTGAGGTGCGCCAGCAAGCGGCTCAGGTCACCTTCTGGGTTGAGAAACCCCTGGCCTCTTCCTCTTCGGGCCGGATCCCCATGGTCGACCGGCCGCCGGATGCGGCCCCGGCGGGGACACGCCGTTGCTCCTCCTGTCGCCGGGCGTCACCGGCGTAGCGCCGCCGTCAGCATCGGCAGGGCGTGGCGCAGTTCCCTGTGGCCGTAGGTGCCGCTGTGCCCACCTGGATAGATGTGGGTGGTTACGGGTGCGCCCAGGGACGTGAGACGGTCGCGGAGCATCCGTGTCTCCTCACCGCATACGGCTTCGGTGACGGATACGACTCCGTCGTCGGCGAGCGCGACCCATTTCTCGGTGCCGGGGATGTGGGGATCGGGCTCGTCGCCGTCGAGCGGACCGGGCGTCCCGTCACCGGAGGCGAGGTAGACGGGGGTGTGACGTAGCCCCCGGGCGTGATGGTACGGATCCCAGTCGAGCCAGGTCTTCCACTGCTCCCACGGGTCACCGAAGATCGCGTAGCCGTCCACGCCGACGAACTTCGCGCCGGAGAGCCACATCTCCGGGTGCCGGACCGGGTGCACGGGTGCCCCGAAAGCGGCGACGGCGCCGAACAGTCCCGTGACACGAGCGGCCAGTCCCAGGGCACCGAATCCGCCCTGGGACTCGCCGGCCGCCGCCCTGCTGGGCCCGGCGCCGTAGTTCCGCTCCACCAGAGGAACGACTTCACGGAGGAAATAGGTACGTACCTGGGGGGAGCCTCCTTCGCCGTAATTCCACCAGTCGGTCCAGAAGCCGAAGAGCGGCATGCCCGGCATCACCACCAGGACATCACGCAGCTCTGCCAGGTCCTGCACCTTGAACAGGCTTGTCCAGGTTGTGTGGTCGCCGTCTCCGCCCGCGAACAGATAGAGAGTGGGCCAGCGGTCACGGGGGCTGCGCCGGTCCCAGCCGCGCGGTGTGAGCAGAGCCACCGTGCTCCGGCCGCCGAGAGCGGCGGAGTCCATGGTCAGCTCGACCAGCCGGTCGCTCAGGCGGTGTTCGGTAAGGACTCCGCCGGCGGTGCCGGTCGGGGCGGCGGCGCCAAGAAGAGTTCCCGCGCCCAGCAGAAGCCCGGTCGTGAGAGCGGTACGGCGTGTGCGTGCGTGCGACATGTACCGGTTATCGGCCCACGGCGCTGCCGCCTTGACCCGCCCCTTCTGTGGGCGGCCGCGTGGTGCCAAGGGGATCAGAAACAGCCTCTGAGCTTGTTCTTCAAGGCCGGACCGGGCAGTGGCGACATGCGCAGCGGGTCACCAGCCGCCCCGAGCACATCCCATGGCACCGACAGCCTTCCGACGACAGGACTGCACCGGTCACCGCCGACCGGCCGGCTCCTCCAGCCGGTACGGGACCCGTGCGCCCGCGACCTCGTTCTCGGCTGTGCGGACATGCACACCCTGGTCGCCGGCCTGGTTCTGCCCGGCGATGCGTCGATGTACGTCATGAGCGCGCTGGAAACCTCCCGCGAGCTCATCCGGCACGCCTGCTACCGGTACGAGGCGGCCACCGTCGCCGCCACGCATTCCCTCTTCGCCCTGGAGCACGTCCTTGCCGAGCGTCCGGCCATGAACGAACCGCTCCAGAACCTGATCGAGCGGGCCACCGACGCAGGGCTCGTCACGGCTGGACTCGCCGCCGAACTCGAGGCAGCCGACTGCTCCGTGACCCCCTCACGCAGGGCGCCGAGTCAGGTGCCGCCCTCCGCCCGGTCCGGGCCGTCGCAGTGGTGCGTGCCGTCGTCGATGCGGTCTCCCTGCTCCCTCGCCCACCGTCTGCGGCAGGGACGGCGGCCCCGACGTGGGCAGAGCACAGCCCGGAGACGGACTCGCCCGGCTGTGGGAGGACCACCTGCGCGTACCGTTCCCCGACGGTTTCCGCGGCGTGGAATCCGACGGCGTAGATCCGGTCCTCCTGGACGCCGACATCGCCGGCCTCGTGCAGAGGGAGCTGAACGGCGGACTCGACGACAGCGGTATCGCTCATCTCTGGGGGTGCATCACCGACCTCGACAAGATCGTGCCCCTGATCAGCGAGGAGTGCTGCGCCTCCTGCTTCACGAAGCCTCGGACGACGGCCCAGGTCGCAGCAGCGCCCCGGATCCCCGCTAGCCCCTGCGCGCCGGGTCGGCGGTGTGGCCCGGCTGGCCCGCATCCGGCGCGGGCACACGTGCGTGCCGCCCGCGGCGTGCGGTCGGCGCGTCGGCCTCACGCCGCGCCTTCGCCCGGTGCTCCACCACCAGTACGGCGACCACGACCAGCGCGCCCACCGCCGCCAGCGCGAACGTCAGCCCCACCTCACCGCTCGGCGCGAGCAGCGTCCGCTCCTCGTCCTGCCACGGCCACAGGGCCCGCAGCGACCCCGCCATGAGCCCGGTCATCACGACCAGCGTGATGTGGTGGTAGTTCTCCAGCAGCCACTTCAGCAGCTTCACGAACAGCGCGAGCCCGAAGACGCAGCCCAGCGCGAAGGATCCCAGGTAGAGGAAGTCCCGCTCGTTCACGGCGTCGATCGTCGGCTCGTACAGGCCCAGCGTCAGCAGGATGAACGACCCGGACACCCCGGGCAGGACCAGGGCGCAGATCGCCAGCGCCCCGGAGGCCATCACGATCACCGGGTTGGTCGGCACATGGGCGGGCGGCAGCCCCGTCAGCACGAAGCTTCCGGCCGCGACCGCGAGCCCCAGCACGTAGTGCAGCGGCCTCCACCGCTGCCCCGAGCTGGAGTACGGCACCCACAGCGACGCCAGCACCAGACCGAAGAACACCGCGTACGCGAACTGCGGCTCCTCCTTGATGACGGGGGAGAGCAGCTTCGCGGCCAGTACCAGAGCCGCGCCCATGCCGATGAGCAGGGGCACGAGGACGCCCCAGTCGACCTTCCGCACCTCGGCGGCGGCCCGGCTCCCGCCCCGGCCGCGCGGCAGGTCTGCCACGGCCAGCCGAGCGGCGCTCGTCAGATGGCCCGCGCCGCCGATGAGCTTCTCGTACACGCCCGTGATCAGGGCGACCGTGCCGCCGCTGATCCCGGGCACGGCCTCGGCGGTCCCGATCAGGGCACCACGGAACACATTGAAGAACTGGGGGCCGGCCGGCTTGGGCATGGTCTCCCGTTTCTGAGAGTGCGGGTTCGAAGTGAGCAATCATCCTATGGGGTGCTCCTGTCGGATCCCTGTGGGGCGCCCGCCCGCAGCCACGCCCCGTCAGAAGCCCCTCGTCCGCTTCGCCGCGCGGCGCGACGCCGCCGACCCCGGGGCACGGATGAACATGCGGGCCAGCTCGCCTCCCAGGTTCACCCCGATCGCGATGGCCAGAGCCAGCGCCGCAGCCCGCGCCAGCGAGGTGAAGCCCGCGTCCATCCTGCTCTGCGCGATGGCCAGCACGCCGTAGTACATCGCCGAACCCGGCAGCAGCGGACCGATCGCCGCCGTCACGTACACCAGGGACGAGGTGTGCTGGTAGCGGGCCATCAGCTGCCCGAAGAGACCCACCAGCCCGGCCGCGAGCGCCGTCGCCATCACCGCCGAGCCCTCCGCCGTGAAGGTGATCGCCGCGAACACCACCCACGCCACGGCGCCGTTGCACACCGCGAACAGCACCGTGGTCCGCTCCTGCTGGAGCAGGATCGCGAAGCACAGCGACAGCACCATCGCCGCCGCGATCTGCGTCAGGGGCCGCTCCACCAGCTCGACCGAACCCTCCGGGTTCAGCTTCGCGCCGAGCTGCACACCCATGTACAGCGCGGTCAGCACGCCCACCACGATCGCCACGAACAGGTACCCGACCTCCAGCAGCCGCGCCGACGCCGTGATGTAGAAGCCCGTCAGCCCGTCCTGCACGGACGCCACCAGCGCCCGCCCCGGGATCAGCGCGAACAGCCCGCCGGTGATCACCGCCGACGGCCGCAGCCCCGCATGCAGCAGGCTCACCGTCACCCCCAGCGCCGCCGGCGGCACCGCAGCCAGCACGAACTGGTAGAACTCGGGCAGCCCGCGCCCCGCCGCCAGCCACGCCAGCCGGTCGCCCAGCATCGCCCCGGCCGCCGCGATCAGGAACACCGCCACGCCACCGCCCAGCAGCACCGACGCCGCTCCGGCCAGGCCACCCGCCGCCAGCGTCAGCGCCCAGCCCGGATACGGGTGCCGGTTCCGGCGGATCAGTGCCAGCCGCCGGTACGCCTCCTCCAGCGTCACCTCGGAGTCGTCCGCGTTGATGTCGGCGATCAGCTGGTACACCGCGGTCAGCCGGGTGTAGTCCGTGCCGCGCCGCCGCACCGTCCGGCTCACCGTCACCGGGTCGTCCACCAGCGACGGCTGGTGCGTGACCGCCAGCAGCGTGAACGTGACCGTCGGCTCGCAGCGGTCCAGCCCGTACGCGCGGCAGATCGCGAACATCGCCGCCTCGACGTCCTCCGCTCCCTCACCACCCGCGAGCAGCAGCTCCCCGATACGCAGGGTCAGGTCGAGCACACGCGGCACCGCGGGGCCCTCGCCCTCCTCCTGCCGCAGCACCGGCTCCGCCACCGGCCGCTCGTGCACCGGCATCCGCAGCATCGTGCGCATGTGGTCCTGCCAGGGCGCGTCCTTCGCGAGCCGCATCGCCCGTGTGCCCTGCGCGGGCGTGTACGCGGGATGTGCGAAGCGCGTGTCGAAGGCGGCGGACGAGGACGGCGGAGCGAAGGCCGAGCCCTCGGGCTCGTTCGGGGGCTCGGTCGCCAACCCCTCCGGAACCGCGAACTCCGAGGTCGGCTGGTCCTCCTCCGGGAGACCCGGAGGTTCCACACCGGCCGGCGGGGTGAAGGCGCTGTGCGCCTCGTCCGACTGCGGTTTGCGGTCCTCCTCCGGACCGTGCGGCTGCTCGGCCACCACGCGCGCCCTGCCCTTACTCCTGTCGTGTGCTTCCTGTGCGCCCCCCGCATCCCCTCACGCCCCCGTCCGCCCAGTATGAGCACGACGAGTCCCGTATACGAACAGCGGGCGGCGCACCTCACAGGTGCGCCGCCCGCCGCAGAGTCCTGGAACGTGGCTCAGTGAGCCCCGCCCTGCTCCTTCAGGCGCTTGACGGAGGCCTCGATCTCGGCCTCGGCCTCGGCGCGGCCCACCCAGTCCGCGCCCTCGACCGACTTGCCGGGCTCCAGGTCCTTGTAGACCTCGAAGAAGTGCTGGATCTCCAGGCGGTCGAACTCCGGCACGTGCTGGATGTCCCGCAGGTGGTCCATACGCGGGTCGCCGGCCGGGACGCACAGCAGCTTGTCGTCGCCGCCGGCCTCGTCGGTCATCCGGAACATGCCGACGGCGCGGCACTTCACCAGGACGCCCGGGAAGGTCGGCTCGTCCAGGATGACCAGCGCGTCCAGCGGGTCGCCGTCCTCACCCAGGGTGCCCTCGACGAAGCCGTAGTCGGCCGGGTAGACCGTCGACGTGAACAGGTGGCGGTCGAGACGGATGCGACCGGTCTCGTGGTCCACCTCGTACTTGTTCCGCGAACCCTTCGGAATCTCGATGCAGACGTCGAACTCCACGGGTGGCTCCTCCAAGGATCAACACGGTGTCGGGTGAGGGACCGCCGGGATCACTGCGATGTCCGGCGGGTCGTGCTCATGGCCCAGGTCAGTGGTTAAGTGTCCCTCACGCAACCAAGTGATCGCGAAAGGGGCTGGTCAGCCGTGCTGGAGCGGAAGGCCCTGCACCTCGCGGCGGGCTCCACCGCCCTCGGACTGGTGCTGGCCGCCACGGCGGCGGGGCTGGCCGGACCCTGGGACGGGGGCCAGCGTAAGGCCGAGCGGCTCCGCGCCGCCGCACTCGCCCCCACCAGTGGCGCACATCACGAGCCGGACGCCCCCGACGCGAGCCCCGCGCCCGCCGCGGCCCCCGCACCCGCCCCCAGCGCGCCCGAGGTACTCGCCGTGCTGAAGGCCCCCTCGGGCCAGGTCTCCCCGGGCAAGGCCGCCCCCGGACCGGCCCGGGTGCTGGACCCGCTGCTGCGGGACCCCGGCCTGGGCCCGCTCCGCACGGCCGCCGTCGTCGACACGGCCACCGGACGGCAGCTGTACGGCAACGGCGCCACGACCCCGCTGACCCCCGCCTCCACCGTCAAGCTCGTCACCACGGCCGCCGCCCTCTCGGCCCTGGGCCCCGACCACCGGCTCACCACGACCGTGGTGGCCGACCCGGCCCACCCCGGGCACCTCACCCTCGTCGGCGGCGGCGACCCCACACTCACCCGGGCCCGCCTCAAGGCACTGGCCAAGGACACCGCCCGCGCCCTCCCCGCACGGAAGAAGCCGGATGACGGTGGCGAAGGGGCGCCCCGAAAGGTCACCCTCGCGTACGACACGTCCCTGTACTCCGGTCCGGTGCGTCACCCCATCGGCGTCAACGACAACCTCGCCCCCGTGACGGCGCTCATGACCGACGAGGCGCGGCTCGACAAGTCCGTCTCCGGGCCCGCCCCGCGCGCCGCCGACCCGGCCGGTGACACCGCCCGCACGTTCGCCGCACTGCTCAAGGCCCAGGGCGTGCGGGTCACCGGCGCGCCCGCGCAGGCCCGGGCCCCCAAGGGCGCCGGGGAACTGGCCCGCACCCACTCCGCGCCCGTGTCCGCCCTGGTCGAGCGCACCCTCACGTACAGCGACAACGACCTGGCCGAGGCGCTGGCCCGGCACACCGCCCTCGCCACCGGCCACCCGGCGTCCTTCGACGGCGCAGGCAGGGCCCTGCGTGCACAGCTGGCCGCACTCGGCGTTCCGCCGGACGGGGCGCGGTTCCACGACGGCAGCGGCCTGGACCGCCGCAACCGGGTCTCCGCGCGGGTGCTGACCACCGTCCTCACCCGCGCCGCCGACCCGGAGCGCCCCGCCCTGCGGTCCGTCCTCACCGGCCTGCCCGTCGGCGGCTTCACCGGCACACTGAAGACCCGCTACGGGTCCGACTCGCCGGGCGCCGGGCTGGTCCGCGCCAAGACCGGCACGCTGACCGGCGTGAACGCCCTGTCGGGCCTCGCCGTCACCCCGGACGGACGCGTCCTGGCCTTCGCCTTCCTGGCAGCCGACACGCCCTCCCCGTGGAGCGCCCGGCCCGCCCTGGACGCGCTGGCCACCGCGCTCATCGGCCTCTGAGTACCCCTCAGGGGGCCGACGGGCCCCGCACACACGCGTGAAGGGGCTCCCTGCGGCTTCGTCCAGTGCCCTCACCGAAGGGGCCCCGAGCACGTACGGTTGACGCATGACGAGCATCGGTGGTGCGGCAGCTTCGGGGATGGTCGACTGGAACCTCGCGGTGGCGACCGCGACCCGGCTCGTACGGCCCGGGCCCGAGGTGAGCCGGGACGAGGCCCGCCAGGTCGTGGCCGAGCTGAGGCGGCACGCCAAGGCCTCCGAGGAGCACGTCAGGGGCTACACGCGCATGATCCCCGAGGACCAGGAGCGGGTGGACACCCCCGTCCTGGTCGTCGACCGGCCGGGCTGGATCCGCGCCAACGTCGCGGGCTTCCGCGAGCTGCTGAAGCCGCTGCTGGAGAAGATGGCCGAGCGCCGGTCGGGCAACCCCGGGGGAGCCGTCATCGGCGCGGTCGGCGGCAAGGTCACCGGGGTCGAGCTGGGCATGCTGCTGTCCTTCCTCGCCGCCCGGGTCCTGGGCCAGTACGAGACCTTCGCCCCGGCCACCGGCGAACTCCCGGCAGCCCCGAACGGCGGCGGGCGGCTGCTGCTGGTCGCGCCGAACATCGTCCATGTGGAGCGCGAGCTGGCCGTGGACCCGCACGACTTCCGGCTGTGGGTCAGCCTCCACGAGGAGACCCACCGCACCCAGTTCACCGGCGTGCCCTGGCTGCGCGACCACCTCCAGGGAGAGATCCAGGCGTTCCTGGGTGCCACCGAGGTCGACCCGATGACCGTCCTGGAGCGGTTGCGCGAGGCCGCGCAGGCATTCTCCGGCGCCCGGCCGGAGGGCGAGGAGGAGGACGGCGGGCACTCGCTCGTCGAGCTGGTCCAGACGCCCGAGCAGCGGGAGATCCTGGCCCGGCTGACCGCCGTCATGTCCCTGCTCGAAGGGCACGCCGACTACGTGATGGACGGCGTCGGACCGCAGGTCGTGCCGTCCGTCGTCGAGATCCGCGAGAAGTTCCAGCAGCGCCGTGCGCGAGGCGCCTCCCGGCTCGACCTGGCGCTGCGCAAGCTGCTCGGCCTGGACGCCAAACTCCGGCAGTACCGGGACGGCGAGCGGTTCGTGCGGTCCGTGGTGGACCAGGTAGGCATGGACGGCTTCAACCGGGTGTGGACCTCCCCCAACACGCTGCCCACCAAGGCCGAGATCGCCCGGCCCGAGGACTGGGTCGCGCGGGTGCACCGCAAGGCGGACTGAACGGTCGGGGCCCGTCCGGCACCCGGAATATACGATTCCGGTCGGGTCGGGCCGGAGGGACGCCCTTCAATCACCCATCCGAGGGACCGTGGGAGAGGGATAGGCGTGCGATCCTCGGGAAACGACCGGGTTCTGTCACCATTGACGCACGCTGAGTGACGACCTGAGTGACCGAACCCCCCGTTCCGATCGTTAAGACTCCGACCGAGGCACCCCAACTTCCACGAAGGGCACCGGACATGGGTCCCCATCCTGCGGTCGCGGCGATACGCTTGGCGGTTCGCCGCGTACTCCACGACGTACTCAACGAGCACTCCACGACCACCACCGCGGCGGCGGACGGCGGTGAACCCCCGCTCGTGCTGGTCGCCTGCTCCGGCGGCGCCGACTCCATGGCACTCGCCTCCGCACTCGCCTTCGAGGCGCGCAAGCTCGCCGTCCGCGCCGGCGGCATCACCATCGACCACGGCCTCCAGCCCGGCTCCGACCTCCGCGCCGCCGAGGTCGCCTCCCGGCTCGCCGCCCTGCGGCTCGACCCGGTCGAGGCGATCCCCGTCACCGTCGGCCGCGACGGAGGGCCCGAAGCCGCCGCCCGCGACGCCCGCTACGCCGCCCTGGACGAGGCGGCCGAACGGCTGGGCGCCGCCGCCGTGCTGCTCGGGCACACCCGCGACGACCAGGCCGAGACCGTACTGCTCGGCCTCGCCCGCGGCTCCGGCATCCGGTCCCTGTCCGGCATGGCCGCCGTGTCCGGCGCCGCCGACCGCTACCGCCGCCCCTTCCTGCAGCTCGACCGGCAGACCGCCCGCAAGGCGTGCCTGGTCCAGTCCCTGCCCGTCTGGGACGACCCCATGAACGCCGACCCGGCCTACACCCGGTCCCGGCTGCGCCACGAGGGTCTGCCTGCCCTGGAGAAGTCCCTCGGCAAGGGTGTCGTCGAAGCCCTCGCCCGCACCGCGCAGCTCTGCCGCGACGACGCGGACGCCCTCGACACCTGGGCCGCCCAGGCCGACGCGACCGTACGGGACGACGCCGGGCTGCTGGAGTGCGCCAAGCTGTACACGCTGCCGCCCGCCGTGCGCCGCCGGGTCCTGCGCCGCGCCGCCATCGCGGAGGGCGCGCCCGCCGGTTCGCTGTTCGCCCGGCACATCGAGGAACTCGACCGGCTGATCACGAGTTGGCGCGGGCAGGGAGCCATCAATCTGCCCGGCCGGGTCGTCGCGCGGCGGCAGGGTGGCAGACTGGTCATCCGGCAAGGCTGACCGAAGGCCGCCGCAGGCCGCAACGAAAGTGACCCGGGTGAACCAGAACGACATGGGCGCCGACCTCGCGTCGGTGCTCATCACCAAGGAAGAGATCGACGCGAAGCTGGCCGAGCTGGCCGCCAAGATCGATGCCGAGTACGCGGGCAAGGACCTGCTCCTCGTCGGTGTCCTCAAAGGCGCCGTGATGGTGATGGCGGACCTGGCGCGCGCCCTGTCCACCCCCGTCACCATGGACTGGATGGCCGTCTCCTCGTACGGGGCGGGCACCCAGTCCTCGGGTGTCGTCCGGATCCTCAAGGACCTGGACACCGACATCAAGGGCAAGCACGTCCTGATCGTCGAGGACATCATCGACTCGGGGCTGACCCTGTCCTGGCTGCTGTCGAACCTCGGCTCGCGCGAGCCGGCCTCCCTCGAGGTCGTCACCCTGCTCCGCAAGCCCGACGCCGCCAAGGTCGCCATCGACGTGAAGTGGATCGGCTTCGACATCCCGAACGAGTTCGTCGTCGGCTACGGCCTGGACTACGCGGAGAAGTACCGGAACCTGCCGTTCGTCGGGACGCTCGCCCCGCACGTCTACGGCGGCTGATCCGGCGGCTGATCCGGTGGACATGCCCACGGCGGCCCGGGAACCCTGGCCGCCTTCCCGCCGTTGGAGGAGGGGAAGGCGGCCACGGTCGGCGATGCTGGGGTACCGTCCGAAGCACAGCCAATCAACAGCATTCCCCACACCAGTGCTGATCCAGACGGCACCGCTTAGTCTCACAGCAGCACTCACAGCAGCATTTACCTACGGGCAGGAGGGACGGGGCGGCATCGCTCCGTATGGATGGACGTGAAGCGATACTTCCGTGGGCCGGTCATGTGGATCGTGCTGGCCGTCCTCGCCGTGGTCGTGTTGATGCAGGTCGTCGGCTCGGGCAGTGGCTACAAGACGGTGGACACCGGCAAGGTCGTCCAGGCGATCGACAAGAACCAGGTCGACCAGGTCAAGCTGACCACCGGCGACGAACAGATGATCAAGGTCGACCTCAAGGACGGCCAGAAGATCGACGGCAGCGACAAGATCCAGGCGAGCTACATCGGCACGCAGGGATCCGACCTCGCCGCCACGCTGCAGCAGAAGTTCGAGGCGGGTGAGATCGACAAGGGCTACACCGTCTCCCCGACGAAGCAGAGCACCATCGTCTCCGTCCTGCTGTCGCTGCTGCCGTTCGTGCTGATCGTGCTGGTCTTCCTCTTCCTGATGAACCAGATGCAGGGCGGCGGCTCCCGCGTCATGAACTTCGGGAAGTCCAAGGCCAAGCTGATCACCAAGGACACCCCCAAGACCACGTTCTCGGACGTGGCCGGATCCGACGAGGCCGTCGAGGAACTCCACGAGATCAAGGAGTTCCTCCAGGAGCCCGCCAAGTTCCAGGCCGTCGGCGCCAAGATCCCCAAGGGCGTCCTGCTGTACGGCCCGCCCGGAACCGGCAAGACGCTCCTCGCGCGCGCCGTGGCCGGCGAGGCGGGCGTCCCCTTCTACTCGATCTCCGGTTCCGACTTCGTCGAGATGTTCGTCGGTGTCGGCGCCTCCCGGGTCCGCGACCTCTTCGAGCAGGCCAAGGCCAACGCACCAGCGATCGTCTTCGTCGACGAGATCGACGCCGTCGGCCGGCACCGCGGCGCCGGGCTCGGCGGCGGCCACGACGAGCGCGAGCAGACCCTGAACCAGCTCCTCGTCGAGATGGACGGCTTCGACGTGAAGGGCGGCGTCATCCTGATCGCCGCCACGAACCGGCCCGACATCCTCGACCCCGCCCTGCTGCGCCCCGGGCGCTTCGACCGGCAGATCGCCGTCGACCGCCCCGACATGCAGGGCCGTCTGGAGATCCTCAAGGTCCACCAGAAGGGCAAGCCGGTCGCCCCCGACGTCGACCTGCACGCCGTCGCCCGCCGCACCCCGGGCTTCACCGGCGCGGACCTGAGCAACGTCCTCAACGAGGCCGCGCTGCTCACCGCCCGCAGCGACAAGAAGCTCATCGACAACCAGATGCTGGACGAGGCGATCGACCGTGTGGTCGCGGGCCCGCAGAAGCGGACCCGGATCATGTCGGACAAGGAGAAGAAGATCACCGCGTACCACGAGGGCGGACACGCCCTGGTCGCCGCGGCGTCCCCGAACTCCGACCCCGTCCACAAGATCACGATCCTGTCCCGGGGCCGCGCCCTCGGCTACACGATGGTCCTGCCGGACGAGGACAAGTACTCGACCACCCGCAACGAGATGCTCGACCAGCTCGCCTACATGCTGGGCGGGCGGGCCGCCGAGGAACTGGTCTTCCACGACCCGACCACCGGCGCCGCCAACGACATCGAGAAGGCCACCACCACGGCCCGCGCGATGGTCACCCAGTACGGCATGACCGAGCGGCTCGGCGCGATCAAGTTCGGCGGCGACAACACCGAGCCCTTCCTGGGCCGCGAGATGGCGCACCAGCGCGACTACTCCGAAGAGGTCGCCGCGCTGGTCGACGAAGAGGTCAAGAAGCTCATCGAGGCCGCCCACAACGAGGCCTGGGAGATCCTCGTCGAGAACCGCGACGTCCTCGACAACCTGGTCCTCGCCCTCCTGGAGAAGGAGACCCTGGGCAAGGAGGAGATCGCGGAGATCTTCGCCCCGATCGTCAAGCGTCCGTCGCGCCCGGCCTGGACCGGTTCCTCGCGGCGTACGCCGTCGACCCGCCCGCCGGTCCTCTCCCCGAAGGAGCTGGCCCTCACCAACGGCTCGACTCCCTCGACCGCCGCCACGGCGTCCACCACCCCGGTGGACACCACCAAGGCCCCGGAGCCGGCCCCGGCCCCGGAGGAGCGCCCAGAGGTCTGATCTCCCGCCCACGGGCCCGGCTCCCCCCGGCCCCGGAATGCATGCCGCGCCCCCCAGGTTCTAGCCTGTGGGGGCGCGGCATTTCTGCACTTCACGCACGTCAGGTACTTCAGGCAAGACGGAACGAGGCTCACATGATCGACCCGGTGACGCTGGACGGCGAGGGCACGATCGGCGTTTACGACGAGAAGCGCGCCGAGAACGCCGTACGCGAACTGCTCATCGCGGTCGGTGAGGACCCCGACCGCGAGGGCCTGCGCGAGACACCGGCGCGGGTGGCGCGGGCGTACCGGGAACTGTTCGCGGGGCTGTGGCAGAAGCCCGAGGACGTTCTGACGACGACGTTCGACCTGGGGCACGACGAGATGGTGCTCGTGAAGGACATCGAGCTGATGGCCACCTGCGAACATCATCTTCTCCCGTTTCACGGAATTGCCCACATTGGCTACATCCCGGCTGAAACGGGCAAAATCACAGGTCTGTCGAAGCTGGCCCGGCTCGTCGACGTCTTCGCCAGGCGCCCGCAGGTCCAGGAGCGGCTGACGACGCAGATCGCCGACTCGCTCATGGAGATCCTGGAGGCGCGCGGCGCGATCGTGGTCATCGAGGCCGAGCACATGTGCATGTCGCTGCGGGGCGTCCGCAAGCCGGGGGCGAAGACGACGACGTCGGCGGTCCGCGGGCAGCTGCGGGACTCCACGACGCGCGCCGAGGCGATGAGCCTGATAATGGCGAAATAGCAGGACAGAACGGCTGTACGCCCTTGGTGCCCCGTACCCTCTCGGCCAGCGGATCCGATCGCTGACCGAGAGGGCTGTCCGGTACCTGTTGCGGGCTGACCGGCAGGTTCCACAGCTGTCGCCTCGACCCGCACCCTGGCCCACCGGTGAACGGGCAGGTCGCGTGCGAGTCCGGGTGGCGAGGCCCCCTACGCCGTCGTCGTGGAGGCCCCCGGGGGCTCCTCGTCCTCCGGGAGCTTGCAGACGCGCTCCAGGAACAGCGCGGCCGCGACCACCCCGGCACCCGCCAGGACCGCGAGGCCCGCGTAGATCGCCTGGTCGCGGCGGGCCGGGACGTCCAGGAAGCTCAGCAGGAAGACGCCCGCACCGCCGTACATGCCGCTGACGACGGCCGTCACCAGGGCACTGGCCTGGCCGAAGACGACCGCGCGGGCCGCCATCATCGGCTCGACGCCCTTCGCACCGGGGCGGCGCTCGCGCTGGGCCTTCAGCCGGGAGCGCAGGGACAGCGCCGTCGCCAGGAGGACGGCGGCGATCACCGCGAGGACGATCGGCGCGGCCAGAGGCACGCTCGGCAGCGTGCCGAGCGCGTCCCACAGCCGGGCGCCCGCCCAGGACAGGACACCCGCCACGACGAACAGGCCGATCAGTACCTTGACCCGCAGTTGCTTCACCGGTGTCCTTCGCGTGCTCGGAGCGGTAGGTGCCGTACGGACAACGGTCAGTCGGGCAGACGGAGTTCCAGGTCGGCGCGCGGGGTCACGCCCGCCTCGCCCACCGCGGCCAGCAGGTCCGCGACCCGGCCGGCGCCCGGCAGTGTCGCGTCCGGCTCCACGTCCAGCCAGGGCCGCAGCACGAACGCCCGCTCGTGGGCGCGCGGGTGCGGCAGGGTGAGCACCGGGTCGTCGGAGACCCTGTCCGCGTACGCCACGATGTCGACGTCCAGGGTGCGGGCACCCCACCGCTCCTCGCGGACCCGGTCGAACGCCTCCTCCACCGCCTGCGCCCGCTCCAGCAGGCTCGACGGGGGGAGCGTCGTCTTCACGATCACGACCGCGTTCAGGTACGAGGGCTGGGAGCCCGGCTCGACGCCCCAGGGCTCCGTCTCGTACACCGGCGACACGGCCTTCACGCGGAGCCCGGGTGTGTCCTCCAGGGCGTCGATGGCGCCCTGGAGGTTCTCCAGCCGGTTGCCGAGGTTGCCGCCGAGGGACAGGACCGCCCGGCGGGGGTTGGACAGGGTGCTGTCGGCCGCGTCGACCTGCGCCGTGACGGAGGCGGGTACGGGCTGGACCGTCGGGTCGCTGGGCGTGCGGTTCATACGCGGCTCCGGGTGATCGTGACGGTCACGTCGTCGAACGGGACGGTGATCGGGGCGTCCGGCTTGTGGACGCACACTTCCACCTCCTGCACGCCGTCGTGCTTCAGGCACTGCTGGGCGATGCGCTCGGCGAGCGTCTCGATCAGGTCGACCGGCTCGCCCTGGACCACGTCGACGACCTCCTCTGCGACGATGCCGTAGTGCACCGTCTTCGCCAGGTCGTCGTCGGCGGCGGCGGGCCGGGTGTCGAGGCCCAGCACCAGGTCCACGATGAACGTCTGGCCCTCTTCCCGCTCACGGGGGTAGACACCGTGGTGCCCGCGGGCCTTCAGGCCGCGCAGCGCGACACGATCCACGCGAATCACTCCTGCTGTCGTAGGTGGGGCGACACCCGGCCGGGTGCGGTCGGTCCGGTTGTCGCCCGTCGAATCTACCTGCGAGCACTGACACGGCCCGCGCACGGGGCCGCCTCGCGGTCCCTCACGGCCTCGCCTACCCATTCACGGCCGTTACACCGCGTCCTCGCCGGTCTCGTCGTCCTCGTCCTCGTCGGATTCCGCCAGGACGGGTGAACCATGGTGCGACCAGACCTTCCAGCCGTCCGGGGTACGGCGGAACACGTTCGTCGCGACGACCAGCTGCCCCACCAGGGGGCCCAGCTCGGCGCCGTCCTCGGCGGGGCCCCCGCTGAGGATGTTCTCGGTGCAGGTCACCACGGCCGTGTCGGCGGCCACGGACACCTTCACGTCGGTGAGGAAGAACTGGATGTAGTCGGTGTTCGCCATGATCAGCGCGTACGAGCGGAGCACCTCACCGCGGCCGGACAGGACCGGCCAGCCCGGGTGGACACAGGAGATCTCGCCGTACCGCTCGTCCAGCCACAGCCCGGCGACCTCCTCGAAGTCGCCACGCTCCACCGCCTCGTAGAACCCGGTGTTGGCCTGCTCGACCGCCTCGGTGTCGGTGTGCGCCTCGCTCACGAGGCGGCGCCCTCGATGGCTCGGGCAACGCGGACGGCGTCCGCGGTCGCCCGCACCTCGTGCACGCGGACCGCCCAGGCGCCCTCGCGGGCGGCGATCGCGGACACCGCGGCGGTGGCCGCGTCCCGTTCACGCGCGGGTGGCGGGGTGTGGCCCTCGCCGGCCAGGATCCGGCCGAGGAACCGCTTGCGGGACGCGGCGACCAGGAGGGGGCGCCCGAGGGCGCGCAGGGCGTCCATGCGGGCCAGCAGCGCCAGGTCGTGCTCTGCGTGCTTGGCGAAGCCCAGGCCGGGGTCGACGATCAGCCGTTCCGGGGCGATGCCGCCGTCGACCACGGCCTCCACGCGTGCGTGGAGCTCGTTCACGACCTCGGTGACCACGTCGTCGTACACGGCGAGGCTGTTCATGTTCTCGCTGAAGCCGCGCCAGTGCATGACGACGAACGGCACGTCCGTGGCGGCGATGGTGGGGACCATCCGCGGGTCGGCCTGCCCCCCGCTGACGTCGTTGACGAGTACGGCTCCGGCCTCCACGGCCTGCCGGGCGACGGAGGCGCGCATGGTGTCGACGGACACGGTGACACCCTCGGCGGCCAGGCCCCGGACGACGGGGACGACGCGGCGCAGCTCCTCGTCCTCGTCGACCCGGGTGGCGCCGGGCCGGGTCGACTCGCCGCCGACGTCGACCAGGTCGGCTCCCTGGGCGACCAGCTCAAGGCCGTGCTTGACGGCCGCGGTCGTGTCGAACCACCGCCCGCCGTCGGAGAAGGAGTCGGGCGTCACGTTGACGACGCCCATGACCGCGCAGCGGTCCCACTCCGCGATTCCCTGCACCGTGCCCCGTCCACGCAACGTACTCATACCCCCCAGCCTAGGCCCGCCCCGGCGCCCGGGCGGCGCGCGGTCCCGGCCGACGGCTGCTCCCGGCGGGGGCGGGCGGGGGTGCGGCGCTGGGCGGTCCGGGCGTGTGGCCTTCGGCGGGGCCCCGGCCGCAGGGCGGTGCGGGAGCCGGGCTGTGGTGTCTCCGGGATGCGGCGGCGCGTTCTCCCGCGTCGCGGGGCGGGACCGGCTTCCCCGGTGACCTGTCACGGCCCCCGGTGACCCGTCACGGCGTGGCACCCGGGACGAGGGGCGCCTCCCGGGGGTGCGGCGGCGCTTCCCGTCGTACGGCCGGGCGGGAGGCGCGGGCTCGGCGGGCCCGGCCGCGGGGCGGTGCGCCTGCCCGGGGCGCGGTGTCTCCCGGGCCGTGGCGTATCCGGGGGCGTGGCCATGCCTCCCGCGGCGGGGCGGGCGGGGCGCGGGAGGCTGTGCGGTTCTCGGCGGGGCGGCTGTGCGGCGCCGTACGGTGCTGCTCCCGGGGCCCGCGAGGGCGTGGCCGGCGGGCCGGGCGGCGTCCTCCGGTGGCGCGACGCCGCCCGGGGCGGGGAGCGGGCGGAGGAGTGGTCCCCGCGGGCCGGCTACGCGGCGCGCATCTCGTGTTCGGGCGGTGGGGCTGTGATGTGGGCGCAGGGGCGGGCCGTGGGGGTGGTGCGGCGGCGGAAGGGGCGCGGGAGGGCGACGGTCACGAAGCCCTCGGCCTGCATGGCCGCGAAGCCGATGCGGGGCAGTTCCTTGGTGCTGCGGTACACCACGAACCGGGGCTCCCAGCGCGGCTGGAACTTCGCGTTGAACTTGTACAGCGACTCGATCTGGAACCAGCGGGACAGGAAGACCAGCAGGCCACGCCAGACCCGCAGGACCGGCCCGGCGCCCAGCTTCTCGCCGCGCGCGAGGGCGGAGCGGAACATCGCGAAGTTCAGCGACACGCGCGCGACGTCCAGGTGCGGGGAGGCCTGGAGTGCCGCGACGATGAGCAGTTCGTTCATGCCGGGGTCGGCGGAGCGGTCGCGTCGCATGAGGTCCAGGGACATGCCGTCCCGCCCCCACGGCACGAAGTGCAGGACCGCCTTCAGGTCCCCGTACGGCGATGTCTGCGTCGCCTCGTCGGCCTTGTGCGCGGTGGCGATCACGGCGTTCCCGTCGGCGGGGTCCCCGACCCGGCCGAGGGCCATCGAGAAGCCCCGTTCGGTGTCGGTGCCGCGCCAGTCGTCGGCGGCCAGCCGGATCCGCTCCAGCTCGGCGTCCGAGAGGTCACGGACGCGCCGGACCCGGGTCTCGTAGCCGTTCCGCTCGATGCGCTTGACCATCTGGCGCACGTTCCGCATGGCGCGCCCGGAGAGGGAGAAATCCGCGACGTCGACCACCGCCTCGTCCCCGAGTTCCAGCGCGTCGAGTCCGGTCTCACGGGTCCACACGTGTCCGCCGGTCTCGGAGCAGCCCATGACGGCCGGTGTCCAGGAGTGGGCCTTGGCCTCGTCCATGAACCGCTCGATGGCGCCGGGCCAGGCCTCGACGTCCCCGATGGGGTCGCCGCTGGCGAGCATCACGCCGGACACGACGCGGTAGGTGACGGCCGCCTTTCCGCTGGGCGAGAAGACGACGGCCTTGTCGCGGCGGAGCGCGAAGTGGCCGAGCGAGTCGCGTCCGCCGTGCCGGGCGAGCAGTTCCCGCAGCCGCGCCTCGTCGTCCCCGGTGAGCCGGGCGACCGGGTGCTCGGGGCGGAAGGCCAGGTAGATGGTGGTGACGGCGGTCAGCAGGCCCAGTCCGGCGAGTGAGTAGCCGACGGTCCAGGACACGCTGTCGCTGTAGCCGACCGGGCCTTCGGCGCCGACCAGGCCGAGCAGGACGTGCTCCAGCCGTTCGGTGAGGCTCGGGTCACCGATGACCTTGCCGGGGTGGGCGCTCACGATGACCATGCCGAGGGCGATGGAGCCCGCGCCCATCAGGACGAAGTTGGCGAGTGCCCGCCACCGGCCGCGCGGGTCGGGCAGGGCCGCGAACTCCCTGCGGTGGTGCAGCAGCAGGGCCAGCAGGATCAGGGAGAACAGCACGCCGACAACGGAGTGCCGGTAGTAGAACTGGGCTGCCGCGGCGATCGGGAGCACGACGACCGCGGCCCGCCAGGCGCGCCGCTTGTGCCGCTTCAGTCCGTGGGCGAGGAGCAGCAGGACGACCCCGAGGCTGATCGAGACCGCCGCCGACAGCGGACCGAGCGTGCCGGGCAGGACCTCCACCCAGTAGTGGAAGCGGCTGGCCCGGAACCGGGGGAACACCCCGGCGGCGACATCGATGAGACCGATCAGCGTGCAGGCGGTGCCGACGAGCGAGGGCACCTTCTCGGGGCGAGGACCCCGCAGGATCCGGCGCATCCGACTCGGAACCGATGCTGAATTATCCCCATCTACCGTGACAGACATGGCTTCCCGTGGCTCTGCGAGAGGTCGTTGCGTCCCTGAGGGCCCGATCCGTGCCGCCAGGGGCGCGGCCTCGGTGCCGGACAACCGGACTGTGTGCGCCTTCTAGGACGGCAGGTTCGCCGTGCGGGTTCATCGGTCCGCCGGAAAATCTCGCCCCCGGACGTCCTCGGAAGGTCCGCGGAACGTCCTCCGGGCGTCCCCTGCGGCCTCTGCTCTGCTCTCTCTCCCGACCGACTCGACTGGAAAGCTTGACGACACATGGGTCTCACCAGCAACAAGGTTCTGGCCCTGGCCATCCTCGTGGCCGTGGTGTTCTTCGCCGCGACAGTGTGGCTGTGGCCCCGGCTGGCGGGGCGGGGCTGGCGCGCCCTGTCCGGCAGGGTGGGCCTGCTGCTGGGCACTCAGCTGTCGCTGTTCGCGGCGGTCGGCCTGGCCGCCAACAACTACTTCCTGTTCTACGGCTCCTGGGCGGACCTGCTGGGCCGGGAGCAGGAACCGGGCGTTGTCGTCGACCACTCGGCCGCGTCCGGAGTCAGGAACGTCTCCCTGGTGGAGAAGCGGAACCTCGAAGTCCCCGGCGGGCAGCACCCGCAGGTCGGCGGGCAGATCCAGAAGGTCGTCATCTCCGGTGAGGAGTCCGGCATCC
This sequence comes from Streptomyces sp. MUM 203J, assembly GCF_022414595.1. GTDB lineage: Bacteria > Actinomycetota > Actinomycetes > Streptomycetales > Streptomycetaceae > Streptomyces. Next base: position 34,516 of record NZ_JADWYO010000023.1, read on the forward strand.
GGAGCCCCGCGTACGTGTACCTGCCGCCGGAGTACTTCCAGCCCGCTTACGCGGAGAAGACCTTCCCCGCCTCGGTCGTGCTGACCGGCTACCCGGGCACCGCCGAGAACCTGCTCAAGGGCCTGCGCTACCCGCGCACCGCGTACGAGCAGGCCAAGGCCGGCAGGATGCAGCCGATGATCCTGGTGATGCTGCGTCCCACGGTCGCCCCGCCGCGTGACACCGAGTGTGTCGACGTGCCCGGCGGGCCGCAGACGGAGACGTACTTCGCGAAGGACCTGCCGAAGGCGGTCTCCGCGGCGTACCGGGTCGGCGGCGAGCCGCGGAACTGGGGTTTCATCGGGAACTCGACCGGCGGTTACTGCGCGCTGAAGATCGCCCTGCACCACCCGGAGCAGTTCGCGGCCGGTGCCGGGCTCTCCGCGTACTACAAGGCGGCCGAGGACGTGACGACCGGTGACCTGTTCAAGGGCGACGACTCCCTGCGCAGGCGGGCGGATCTGCTGTGGAGCCTGGACAACCTGCCGCAGGGTGAGTCGTCCTTCCTCGTCACCACGTCGAAGCAGGGGGAGAGCAACCTCCGGGGCACCCTCGACTTCATCGAGAAGGTGAAGTCGCCCGCGCGAGTGTCGTCGATCACGCTGGACAGCGGCGGCCACAACTTCGGCACCTGGAACCGGGAGATCCCGCCGACGCTCGTGTGGATGGGCGGCCGCCTCAGCGCGGCGTGACCACCCGCACGGAGTCCCGCAGGGCCTCGTGCAGCCGCTCCGGGGTGAGCACCCCCAGGTAGCGCCGGTCGCCGCCGGCCTCCGTCACGGCGACCCAGCCCGCGTCGTACTGGAGCATCGTGGAGAACGCCTCCTTGAGGGAGGAGCCCAGCGGCACGCGCGCGTCCATGGACCGGGCCTGCTCGCGGACCGTGCCGCCCGCACCGCGCGTGGCCGGCAGCCAGCCGTACGGGTGCCCCGCCGCGTCCAGCACGACCGCGGGCCCCCCGGACGGGAGCGGGTCGTCCAGCCGTACCGTCGGCGGCTGCTCCAGGTGGGCCTCCTCGACGGGGGTGACCGCCAGTCGCTTCAACGCCCGGTCGGCGCCCACGAACTCCGCGACGTACGGGGTGGCCGGGGAGCCCAGCACGGTCGCGGGCGCGTCGAGCTGTTCGATGCGCCCCTGCCCGTACACGGCCATCCGGTCCCCGAGCCGGACCGCCTCCTCCAGGTCGTGCGTGACGAACAGCACCGTCTTGCGCACCTGGGACTGAAGCCTGAGGAACTCGCTCTGCAGACGTTCCCGTACGACCGGGTCGACCGCGCCGAACGGCTCGTCCATGAGCAGCACCGGCGGGTCGGCGGCCAGGGCCCGCGCCACGCCGACCCGCTGCCGCTGCCCGCCGGACAGCTGGTCGGGGTAGCGGTCCCCGTAGACGGCCGGGTCCAGGCCGACCAGGTCGAGCAGTTCGGCGGCCCGGGCACGGGCCCTGGCCTTCCCCGTACCGAGCAGCCGGGGCACGGTGGCCGTGTTCTCCAGGACCGTGCGGTGCGGGAAGAGCCCCACCTGCTGGATGACGTAGCCGATGCGGCGCCGCAGCTCGACGGGGTCGGTGGCGGTGGTGTCGCGGCCGGCCACGAGGACCCGGCCCGAGGTGGGCTCCTCCAGCCGGTTCACCATCCTCATCGTGGTGGTCTTGCCGCAGCCGGACGGCCCGACGAGGGTGACCAGTTCGCCCTCCGCCACCTCGAACGAGAGGTCGTCGACGGCGGTGGTGCCGTCGGCGTACCTCTTGGTGACGTGTTCGAACCGGATCACTGCTCCCCCTTGTGATGCATGTGTGACGCGTGGTCGCCTGTGGTGCGGCCGGGGCCCATGGTGCCTTGTCGGGGCGCCGGACGGGGAATGTCGGTGCCGGGGCGTAGGGTCTTCCCTCGTCGAACACGACATCGAAGGGCGGGGCCGAGCAACCCGTCCGCCGCGCCTGACCGGGCGTCACGACGGGGAGGGGGAGCACACGTGAGGACGGGGGAAGCCCTCGGCGCCTCGCCGTTGGCCGCCGGTGACGGCTGCCTGGCGGCCAACGACTGGATCTGCGGCGAGTATGTGCGCTCCCGCGCCCAGGAGCTGACCGACGCCACGCTCCAGCATGTGGGGATCACGGTGGCGTCGGTGCTGATCGGTGTCGCGGTCGCCTTCCCGCTGGCCCTGCTGGTGCGGGCCCGCCCCGGGTTCGCGGGGCCGGTGCTGGGGCTCACGACGGTGCTGTACGCGGTGCCGTCGCTGGCCATGTTCTCGCTGCTGCTGCCGGTGTTCGGGCTGTCGGCGGCGCTGGTCGTGACAGGTCTGGTGCTGTACTCGCTGACGATCCTCGTACGGAACATCCTGGCCGGTCTCGCGGCGGTGCCCGAGGAGACGCGCGAGGCGGCCCGGGGGATGGGGTACGGGCCGGGGCGGCTGCTGTGGGAGGTGGAGCTTCCGCTGGCACTGCCCGCGCTGCTGGCGGGGGTGCGGATGGCGACGGTGTCGACGGTCGCCCTGACGACGGTGGGCGCGCTGGTGGACCACGGAGGACTCGGCACACTGATCACGGAGGGGCTGCAGAGCTTCTTCAAGGCGCAGGTGCTGACCGCGTCGGTGCTGTGCGTGCTGCTGGCGATCACCGCCGACCTGCTGCTCCTGGGTGTGCAGCGGCTGCTCACCCCGTGGGCGCGGGCGCGCGGGCGGTCCGGGGCGCGGGTGCGGGGCGCCGGAGAGGCGGTCTGAGCGATGGGTGTGGTGGCGGATGCCTGGGGCTGGCTGACGACCGGGGCCAACTGGCAGGGCGAGTCGGGGGTGTGGCACCGGCTGGGCGAGCACCTCTGGTTCAGCGGGGTTTCGCTGGTCCTGGCGTGCCTGATCGCGCTGCCCGTGGCCTTCCGGCTCGGCCATGTCGGGCGGGGCGGGGCGCTCGCGGTGAACGTGTCGAACGTGGGGCGCGCGGTGCCGACGCTCGCGGTGCTGGTGCTGCTGACGCTGACCCCGCTCGGCCGGTACGGGGCAGTACCGACGGTCGTCGCGCTGGTGCTGTTCGCGGTGCCGCCGCTGCTGACCAACGCGTATCTGGGCATGCGGGAGGTGGACCGGTCGGTGGTGGAGGCGGCGCGCGGCATGGGGATGTCGGGCGGCCAGCTGTTCCGTACGGTCGAGCTTCCGCTGGCCCTGCCGCTGGTGCTGACGGGGCTGCGGCTGGCGGCCGTCCAGGTGATCGCCACTGCGACGCTCGCCGCGATGGCCGGGGAGGGCGGGCTCGGCCGGATCATCACCGCGGGTTTCCACACCTACGACACCGCCCAGGTGTTCGCGGGGGCGCTGCTCGTGGGAGCGCTCGCGCTGCTGGTGGAGGGCGCGCTGGTCGCCGCGAGCCGGATGCTCGCGGCCAACGGACCGAACGGACGGAGACGGACATCGTGAAGACGAACGACGTGACGGCGGAACGCGGGAGCGGTATCCGGCGGCTCGGCAGGCGCGGGCGGTCCGCGGGCGCGGTGCTGGGCGCGCTGGCGCTGGCCGGGACGCTGGGCGCGTGCGGCGGCGAAAGCCTGGAGGAGAGCGCCGGCGGCACGTCCGGGTCCGGTAAGGGCTCGCTCGTCGTGGGCGCCGCGGGCTTCACCGAGTCGAAGGTGCTCGCGGAGCTGTACGCGCAGGTGCTGGCGGACGCCGGGTACGGCACCACCGTCAGAACGGTGGAGAACCGGGAGCTGTACGAACCGTCCTTGGAGAAGGGCGAGATCGACGTCGTACCGGAATATGCGGCTACGCTTGCCGAATTCCTCAACGCGAAGGTGAACGGGCCCAAGGCGCCCGAGGAGAAGCCGGTCGCGTCCAGCGATGTGACGGCCACCGTCACCGCACTGAAGAAGCTGGCCGAGCCGCGTGGTCTGAAGGTCCTTCCGGCGGGTGAGGCGGTTGATCAGAACGCATTCGCGGTGACCAGGGAATTCGCTGACAAGAACAAGCTGAAGACGCTTTCGGATCTCGGCCGTTCCGGGCTGAAGGTCAGGATCGCGGCGGGTGACGAGTGCACCGTGCGGCCGTTCTGCGCGCCCGGACTGAAGTCCGTGTACGGCATCGACGTGGCGGGCATCGACCCCAAGGGCGTCGGCACCCCGCAGTCCAAGCAGGCGGTGAAGGACGGCACCGACCAGATGATGCTGACCACCACCACCGACGCCACACTCGACGCCTTCGGCCTGGTGCTGCTGGGGGACGACAAGAAGCTCCAGAACGCGGACAACGTCCTGCCGGTCGTCAACGCGCGCGACGCGGGCGCGGCGGAGATCGCCACCGCCCTCGGCAAGATCACCAAGACGCTGACCACCGCGGATCTGGTGGAGCTGAACCGGAAGGTGGACGCAGAGCGGGCAAAGCCCACCGATGTGGCGAAGGGCTACCTGGAGGAGAAGGGGCTGATCGGGAAGTAGCCGGAAGAGGGCGGCCGGAGGGGAACCGGGCGGGGAAACGGAACGTGTCGGCAAAACATTGCCGGGCGGACACCCCAGAGTCCCCCTACGCACGGTAAATTTCAGGCCATGCCACGAGGACGCCACCGCCATTCACCTCCCCTGCACCGGCTTCTCCCGCCCACCGCGGTGGGCGGAGCGTCCGTACTGTGCGCCGGCGGCGCCTGGCTCCTGGCCGATCCCCTGGGGCTGCGCCTGCTCGTCGCCGCCGCGGCGGCTGCCGCCGTCACCGGCGCGGTGCTCATGCGGACCTGGGACCGCACCGCCGGCCGCCGGGTCGCGGAACTCACCCGCGCCCGCGCCAGCGACCAGTGGAAGACCGAGGAGCGCATAGCCGAACTGGAGGCCGACCTGGATGAGGCCCGGGAGCTGCGCGCCAGGCTCGACGCGAAACTGCGCGCCAAGCGGGCCGAACTCGCGGGGCTGCGGGGCGAGCACGCCGAGCTGCTGCGCCGGTACGCCACGTCGGAGACCGAGCGGGCCAGCACGCTGGAGGAACGGCGTCAGCTGACGCTCGGGGCGCCGGGGAAGGGCGGGGAGTCCGGGCAGGGTCCGGCCTCCGGTCCGGGCGGCTCCGGGTCCCCGGGCCCGGCTGCCCCGGCTGCCGGTGCGGGCAGGGCCGCGGACGGTCCGGCCGTGGGTGCCGAGCTGGTCGTCGCCTCGGGCAAGCCGACGGCCACCGACTACCTGCGGGCGGCACGGGCGTTGCAGGACCTCGCCCGGAACGCCGCCGCGCAGGAGGCCCGACGGATCGCCGAGGCCGCGCTGAACAAGGCACCCGGCGCCCCCGCTCCCGCCGCCTCCGCGATGCGGCATGTGCCCGCGGCGGCGGCCATCGTGCCGCAGGCCGCCCAGCGCCGCCAGGCGCCCCGGCCCGAGGGGCGCTTCGACTTCTTCGGCATGGAGGACCAGAAGGCGCTGCGCAAGCAGGGCGGCGCCGAGGACGTTCCCGCGCAGGCGCCCAGGGAGCTGGCCGCCAAGCAGCCGGTGGCCGCGATCGAGGCCGTACAGCAGGAGGATCTGGCGGACGTCGTGGGCGAGGAGGCTCTCGCCGCGGCGGACGACCGGCCGCAGCGTCCCCGGGGCGACGAGCACGCCGTCGGGGAGGTCATCGACCTGACCGCGCACGACGAGACCGAACAGCTCGACGTGGCGGAACTGCGGGACGCGGTCAGCTCCTGACGGCGGGAGCGGCCTCCCGGCGGACGCGGCAGGACAAGGGGGAGGCCCGGGCGGCTCAGCGGCGCCCGGGCCTCCCCTTACCCGTACCGCTACTTGTCGATGTCTCCGACGACGAAGAAGAACGAGCCGAGGATCGCGACCATGTCGGACACCAGCGTGCCCGGCAGCAGTTCGGTCAGGACCTGGATGTTGTTGTAGGACGCCGAGCGCAGCTTCAGCCGGTACGGGGTCTTCTCGCCCTTCGACACCAGGTAGTAGCCGTTGATGCCGAGGGGGTTCTCGGTCCAGGCGTACGTGTGGCCCTCGGGCGCCTTGAGGACCTTCGGCAGCCGCTGGTTGACCGGTCCGGGCGGCAGCTCCGCGAGCCGGTCGAGACAGGCGCCGGCCAGTTCCAGGGAGTTGTGCGTCTGCCCCAGCAGGCACTCGAACCGGGCCAGGCAGTCACCCTCCCGGCGGGTGACGACCTCCAGGGTGTCCTGAAGCTCCCCGTACGCGAGGTACGGCTCGTCACGGCGCAGGTCGAAGTCGACCCCCGACGCGCGGGCGATGGGCCCGCTCACCCCGTACGCGTGCGCCAGCTCCGGCGACAGGACGCCCACGCCGCGCGTGCGGCCCCGGAAGATCTCGTTGCCGAGGACCAGCCGGTCGTACACGTCCATGCGGGAACGGGCGGCGGCGACGGCCTCCCGGGCGCGGCCGAGCCATCCGGCGGGGAGGTCCTCCTTGAGGCCGCCGACCCGGTTGAACATGTAGTGCATCCGGCCGCCGGAGATCTCCTCCATCACGTGCTGGAGGTCCTCGCGCTCCCGGAAGGCGTGGAAGATCGGGGTGATCCCGCCCAGTTCGAGCGGGTACGAGCCGAGGAACATCAGATGGTTGAGCACCCGGTTCAGTTCGGCCAGCAAGGTCCGCAGCCAGACGGCCCGCTCCGGGACCTCCATGCCGAGCATCCGCTCGACGGCCATGACGACGCCGAGTTCGTTGGAGAACGCGGACAGCCAGTCGTGCCGGTTGGCCAGCATGATGATCTGCCGGTAGTCACGCGCCTCGAACAGCTTCTCGGCGCCCCGGTGCATGTAGCCGACCACCGGCTCGGCGTGCCGGATCACCTCGCCGTCCAGCACCAGGCGCAGCCGAAGCACCCCATGGGTGGACGGGTGCTGGGGGCCGATGTTCAGCACCATGTCGGTGCTCTCGGCGGCACCTCCGATGCCGACCGTGGTCTCCCTGGGCTGGGTGGTCTCCGTCATGCCGGACAGTATCCCCCGGCGGGGACCTTCTGGAGCAGCCAGGTGAAGTCTCCGAGCCCCCCGCGCGCGGTCAGCTCGGCCGCCTCCCCGGCGGCGGCGAGGGCGCGGACGTAGGCGGCGGGGTCGGCGGAGGCGAGGGCCAGCGGGGGACGTGCCCCGGAGACGCCGAGGTGCCGGAGGGCTTCGTGCTGGGGGACCAGCCCGGCGCCGGGGGCGCCGGGCACACACCCGGCGCCCAGCGGGCCGTATGCCGCCCGGGGGCCGGGATCTCCAGCCCGTCCGGCGGGGGAGAGCGCCGACGGCCCGCCGGTACCCGCGGCGGCACCGGCCGCCGCGCAGGCGTCCAGTGCGACATGAGCGGTGATGTCGCACGTACCGTCCGGTACGGGTGCCACCTCCCGGCCGTTCCGGAACCCGGCGAGCGTGCCGTACGGAGGCCGCGCCCCCGCCCGGTGCGCGTAGTCCACGGCGACCGCCAGTCCCGCCGACACCGTGCGCACCGCCGCCGCCCACGCCTCGTCGCGGGGCCGCCCGATCTCCGCCCGTTCCCCCGGCTCCCGCAGCGGCCACCACCGCCCGAGCCACGCCGCGTCCGCCCCGGTCACCGGTGCTCCCAGCCGCTCGGCGCCGTCCTCCCGCACCTCCACCCGGCGCACCACCCCGGTGTCGTCGACCTGCGCGACGTCCACCGGCACGTTGTCCAGCCACTCGTTCGCGAACAGCAGCCCCCGCACCCCCCGCGGCGGCTGCCGCGTCCACTGCACGCGCGCGTCCAGCCCCTCCGGCCGGGCGGCCCGTTCCACGGCGTACGCCCGTACCCGCAGCCCGGCCGGCACCGCCGCCAGCACGCCCGTCACCAGCTCGCCCCGCCCCGCGCCCACGTCCACGAACGCCACCTCGTCCGTGCCCAGCTCCTGCGCCGTCCGCTCCAGGAGACGCGCCACGGCGCGGGCGAACAGGGGCGAGGCGTGGACGGACGTCCGGAAGTGGCCCGCCGGGCCCTCGGGGCGCAGATAGAAGCCGCCGGGCCCGTACAGCGCGGCCTCCGCGGCCTCCCGCCAGCCCCGCCGGCCGCCGCGTGCGGACACCTCGGGCTTCTCGTCGTTCTCATCCGGCACAGGCACAGTGTCCACCTTGGGGAGTAGGGCTCCTGCCCGGGGATCGCACTCCCGGTTGACCCGTGCACCTGTCCGGCTTCCCTACGCTGGGTTACGTGCAGCGCCTCTACGACTTCCTCCGCCGACACCCCACGGGCGTCGACACCTTCTGGGCCGTGATGCTCTTCGGGCTGGCCGCGGTGACCACGTCCGGCATGCCGGGGAGCTACACCGCGGCCGTCGTCATCGCGCTGCTGCTGTGCCTCGTGGTGGCGCTGCGCCGCCGGGCGCCCGAGCGGATGCTGCTGCTCACAGTGGCGCTGGGGCTCGCCCAGCTGCTGCTGGACGTCGGGGTCAACCCGGCCGACTTCGCGATGCTGGTGATCATCTACACGGTCGCCGCACACGACGGGCCGCGCTGGGCCTCCCGGCTCGCCCTGGCGGGCGGGGTGGCGGCCTCGCCGCTCGCGGCGCTGCGCTGGCCGATGACCGACATGTCCCTGTTCGGGCAGGTGGCCTTCGCGGTCGTCATGACCGTGCCGTTCGTGCTGGCCTGGGTGCTGGGAGACTCGCTGCGCACCCGCCGCGCGTACCTGGCCCAGCTGGAGGAGCGGGCCGCCCGGCTGGAGCGGGAGCGGGAGGCGCAGGCGAAGGTGGCCGTCGCCGCCGAGCGGGCCAGGATCGCCCGCGAGCTGCACGACGTCGTCGCCCACAACGTCTCGGTGATGGTCGTGCAGGCCGACGGCGCCGCCTACGTCCTGGACGCCGCACCCGACCAGGCCCGGCAGGCGCTGGAGACCATCTCCTCCACCGGCCGCCAGGCCCTCGCGGAGATGCGCAGGCTGCTCGGCATCCTGCGGACCGGGGAGCACGAGGAGGCCGGCGAGTACGTGCCGCAGCCGGACGTGCAGCAGATCGAGGACCTGGTCGAGCAGGTACGCAGCTCGGGCATGCCCGTCGACTTCAGGATCGAGGGGGCGCCCCGCCCGCTGCCCAGCGGTGTCGAGCTGACCGCGTACCGCATCGTGCAGGAGGCGCTCACCAACACCCGCAAGCACGGCGGCCCCGACGTCGGTGCCAGTGTCCGGCTGACGTACTTCGACGACGGGCTCGGGCTGCTCGTCGAGGACGACGGGCGTGGTGCGCCGCAGGACATGTACGAGGACGGCGGCGCCGACGGCCGGGGCCACGGACTGATCGGCATGCGTGAACGGGTCGGCATGGTCGGCGGCACACTCGACGCGGGACCACGTCCGGGCGGCGGGTTCCGGATCAGCGCGCTGCTGCCGCTGAAGCCCGCACAGTAGAACGACACTTCAGAGAAGAAACGAGGCCCCAGATGACGATCCGTCTCATGCTGGTCGACGACCAGGTGCTGCTGCGGACAGGCTTCCGCATGGTGCTCGCCGCCCAGCCGGACATGGAGGTCGTCGCGGAGGCCGGCGACGGGGTGGAGGCCCTGGAGGCCCTCCGGTCCACGCCCGTCGACGTGGTCCTGATGGACGTGCGCATGCCGAAACTGGACGGCGTGGAGACCACCCGCCGCATCTGCTCCGAGCCGGACGCGCCGCGGGTGCTGATCCTCACCACCTTCGATCTGGACGAGTACGCCTTCTCCGGGCTGAAGGCGGGCGCCAGCGGCTTCATGCTCAAGGACGTCCCGCCCGCCGAACTGCTCGGCGCCATCCGTTCCGTCCACAGCGGCGACGCCGTCGTGGCCCCGTCCACGACCCGGCGGCTCCTGGACCGCTTCTCCTCCCTGCTGCCGACGAGCCCCGGCCACGAGCCGCAGCACAAGCCCCTGGAACGGCTCACCGACCGCGAACGCGAGGTCATGCTGCTGGTCGCCCAGGGCCTGTCGAACGGCGAGATCGCCGCCCGGCTCGTCCTCTCCGAGGCGACCGTCAAGACCCACGTCGGCCGGATCCTCACCAAGCTGGAGCTGCGCGACCGGGTCCAGGTCGTCGTCCTCGCGTACGAGACCGGCCTGGTCCGGGCGGGCGGCGGCGCCCTTCCCTGATCCGGTGCCCTACCGCAGCACGGTCTCCAGGAAGTCGCCGCCGATCCGGGCGACGGCGCTCACATCGAGCTGGTGCAGCACATAACGGCCCCGGCGCCGGACCGAGACCAGCTCGGCCTTCTTCAGCACCGACAGATGACGGGACACCTCCGGCGCGGTGATCCCGTACGCCTCCGCCAGTTCGCTCGTCGTGTACGCCCCGCGCGCCAACTGTCGGCACAGCCGCATCCGCATCGGGTGGGCCAGCGCCTCCATGCGCCGCTGGAGCAGGTCCACCGACGCGGTGCCGGGCACGCCCTGCACCCCGATCGGATACTGCACGACCGGCCGCCAGCCCCGCGTGGACAGGACCACCAGATGCGGCCACCCGAACCGGGAGGGCAGGAACGTCACCCCGGTCCCGAGCCCGGGGTCCACGGCGGTCGTCCGCCCCTGCAGCATCTTGTCCATATGGATGAGACGGCGCCCGTCCTCCTCCCTCACCGACATCGCCGACGACACCGCGCGCACCGCCTCGTCCAGCCCCTTCCGGCGCAGCAGCCCGGCCTTCTCCCGCGCGTCGGCGGCCAGCGCGGGCTGTAGCCGCCGCCAGGTGTCCGCGAAGAACGCCTTGTCGCAGTCCTCGAACAGCCGCCGCAGCCAGGCCCGTACGCCACCGGGGTCGTCCAGCAGCCGCCGGGTGAAGTCCAGCTGCCGAGGACCCCGGTTGGCGGCCATCTCCAGCGCACGCGCCGGCCGCACCGGCTCGCCGTTCATGTACGAGACGCAGCACACGAACTCCAGAGCCGCCGCGACGAACCGCTCCTCGTCGAGCCGGTCCAGCAGGTCCAGCTCCTCCGCCAGCGTCTCCCCGGGCCGGGGAGGGGTTCCGTGGCCCTCGCGGACGCCGGCATAGGGGAGGAACACGTCGGACATGGTGGCCGTCCACAGGAAGTTCGCCTCGTGCAGCCGCTCGGCCAGGTCCGGCTTCAGCCCCGCGGCGGTGGCCGTCGCCCAGCCGTGCAACCCCGGATGGTGGGCCGGCTCGGCCAGGGTGTGCAGGGCGGCGCCCAGCTCGGCCAGGGGCGAGAGGCCGAACACCAGGCCCTCGGCCGGCAGCCCGGTGATGTCTATCGTCACGCTCACGCCCCCATGGTGGTGCACCTCCTCCCCTCCGGGCGCCCAGTTGACGACCCCCGTCAATCCACGTGCCGCCGCAGCCGCCGCCCGCGCAGCCTGAACTCCGTGAACGTCACCCAGCAGCACCTCCTCGACCTCTACCGCGCCATCACCCTCGACGCCCCCCTTCCGCCCGCCCCGGGCCGACAGGCGCCGCCGGTGTCCCCGTCCCCGTCACCTCTCCGCTCTCACCCGACCCACGAACTCCACGAACCTCGCCGTGGCCTCCTTCACCTCCTCCGCCGTCCACTCCAGCGCAGGTGACGCGACCGTCACCTCCGTGAAGGCGACACCCGGAGGGCCGGCCGGGGCGCCTGCCGACCAGCGGTGGAACAAGGTCGTGCCCGTCTGCTCCGACTGCCGGAGCGCCGCCTCGGTCAGCACCTCCGGCGGATACGGCAGCCACACCTGGAACTGGTGCGTGCGCGGCACCTCGGGCTGAAGCCGGTACCAGGGCACCGCCGCCGTCTCGAACCCCTCCCGCAGCGCCTCCGCGACCACCACGGCGTGTGCCGCGTACCGCGGCAGCCGGGGCAGTTCCCGCTCCAGCCCGGCCAGCGCCGCCAGCGCCGCCGGGAACTGCTGGAACAGACCGCCGCCGTACCGGTGGCGCCACGCCCGTGCCTCCTCCACGAACGACTCGGGTCCCACCAGCGCCGCCCCGGACAGGCCCCCCAGAGACTTGTAGAACGACACGTACACACTGTCCGCGAGCCCCGCGATCTCGCTCAGCTCCCGTCCGAAGTGGGACGTGGTCTCCCACAGCCGCGCACCGTCGAAGTGCACCAGCGCGTCGCGCTCCCGTGCGGCCTCCACCACCTCCGTCAGCTCGTCCCAGCCCGGCAGGACGAACCCCGCGTCCCGCAGCGGCAACTCCAGCATCAGCGTCCCGAACGGCTCGTCCAGCTCCCGTACCTCCTCCGCTGTCGGCAGCCGCGGCTCGCCCGTCGGGTGCACGGTCCGCAGCCCGGCCAGCACGTGCACCGCGTCCCGCTCGTGCACCTCGGGATGCGCCAGCGGATGCAGAGCCACCACCGGGTTGCCGGTCCGCCCCGCCCAGCAGCGCAGCGCCACCTGCTGCGCCATGGTCCCGGTCGGGAAGAACGCCGCCGCCGGGAACCCGAGCAGCCCGGCCACCCGCCGCTCCAGCTCCGCGACGACCCCGTCCCCGTAGATGTCGGCCCGTGCGTCCAGGTCGTACACCTCGCCGGCGGCCGCGGTCAGCTCCGCCAGCCGCTCCCGCAGCGTCACCTCCCTGTATCCCCGTGACAGCGCCCGTCCGGCCGCACGCCACGCCGCGATCCGCCGCCGCTCCCGCGCTTCCCCTTCCTCCTCCGGTTCCCCCTGCTCTTCCCCTTGCCGTTCCTTCTGCTGTTCCCTGCTCTGTTCCTTCCGCTGCTCCTCCCGTGCCGCCGCTTCCGTCGCCCGCCCGGGCTGCGTGTTCTCCGGCATTGCATCAGTCATGCGGCGATCATCCACGTGCCGCATCCCCAGAAGCCCGCGATTATCAGACCGGGTGCCGCGGCCTGTGGACAGCCGGGAAGCCGCGCGAAACGCTGGCGTAGCATGACGAGAAATCGTCCGGTACCCACCGCGGACTGGAACGGAAGGCCGTCACCCCGTGAATCCACCACCAGAACCCCGCCCCGCCCGGCTGAAGGTCGGCGTCGTCGGCGCGGGCAGGGTCGGGCCTGCCCTGGCCGCGTCGTTGCAGCTCGCCGGGCACCGGCCGGTCGCCGTGTCGGGGGTGTCCGACGCCTCGCTGCGGCGCGCGGCCGAGCTGCTGCCGGGGGTGCCGGTCGTACCGCCCGCCCAAGTGCTGGAGCGGGCCGAGCTGGTGCTGCTGACCGTGCCGGACGACGTGCTGCCCGCACTGGTCGCCGGGCTGGCGCAGACCGGGGCGGTGCGGCCCGGGCAGCTGCTCGTGCACACCTCGGGACGTTTCGGGGTGGATGTGCTCGACCCGGTGCGGCGCGTGGGCGGACTGCCGCTGGCGCTGCACCCGGCCATGACGTTCACCGGGACGCGCGTCGACGTGGAGCGGCTGGCCGGGTGCTCCTTCGGGGTCACCGCGCCGGAGGAGCTGCGGCTGGCCGCCGAGGCCCTGGTCATCGAGATGGGCGGCGAGCCCGAGTGGATCGCGGAGGAGGCCCGGCCGCTGTACCACGCGGCGCTGGCCCTGGGCGCGAACCACCTGGTCACCCTGGTCGCCCAGGCCATGGAGCTGCTGCGGGCCGCGGGCGTGGGCGCGCCGGACCGGATGCTGGGCCCGCTGCTCGGCGCCGCGCTCGACAACGCGTTGCGGTCCGGGGACGGTGCCCTGACCGGGCCCGTCGCGCGTGGCGACGCCGGTACGGTCGCCGCGCACGTGGCCGAGCTGCGCAAGCACGCGCCCGGCACCGTCGCGGGGTACCTCGCGATGGCCCGCACCACCGCGGACCGTGCCCTCGCGCAGGGTCTGCTGAAGCCGGAACTCGCGGAGGACCTGCTCGGGGTCCTCGCCGCGGACCCGGCCACCGAAGGACACCCCGGCGGCACCGAGGAACACACCGGCAGCACCGAGGGCCGCGCCGGAGACCGCGGTGACGGACACGGTGACGACCGCGGTGACGAGGACGACGACGGCCCGGAAGGGGGCAGCGGCCGATGAATCAGGCCCCGATGAACCAGGCCCCGCCCGACCAGACGTCAACGCGTCAGACGTCTGCCCGCGCCGAGCGGTCCGCCGCGGCGGCGCCTCGCGGTCCGGCGCTCGTCACCACGCGCGCCGAGCTGGACCGGCTCCTCGACCAGAGCCCCGTCGGCCCGGGCACCGCCCGGACCGTCGCCGTCGTCATGACCATGGGCGCGCTGCACGACGGGCACGCCACTCTGATCCGTACCGCCCGCGAGCACGTCGGGCCCGGGGGCTTCGTCGTCGCCACCGTCTTCGTCAACCCCCTGCAGTTCGGCGCGGGCGAAGACCTCGACCGGTACCCGCGCACACTCGACGCCGACATGGACGTGGCCGCGCGGGCCGGGGCCGACGCCGTGTTCGCCCCGCCCGTCGACGAGGTCTACCCGGGCGGTGAGCCGCAGGTCCGCATCACCGCCGGCCCCATGGGGGAGCGCCTGGAGGGGGCGTCCCGGCCCGGGCACTTCGACGGGATGCTGACCGTCGTCGCCAAACTGCTCCACCTCACCCGCCCGGACGTGGCGTTCTTCGGGCAGAAGGACGCCCAGCAGCTCGCCCTGATCCGCCGCATGGTGCGGGACCTCGACTTCCGCGTCGGGATCGTCGGCGTACCGACCGTGCGGGAGCCGGACGGGCTGGCGCTGTCCAGCCGCAACCGCTACCTGTCCTCAGCTGAGCGCCGCACCGCGCTCGCCCTTTCGGCCGCCCTGTACGCCGCCCGTGACAGGCTCGCCGCCCAGGAGGCCCTGCGCGCGCGTGCCGCCTCGGCGCCCGCCACGCAGAGCCGCGCCGAGGCGCTGTCCCGGCTCGGGGAGTCCCGGGCCGCGGCCGACGCGCACGCGGTGGCGCAGGCGGGCCACGCGGGCGGCGGTGCCGACGCGGTGAGGGCCGCGGCCCTGGCCGTGCTGGACGAGGCCGCGAAGGCCGATCCGCCGCTCTCCCTCGACTACCTGGCCCTCGTCGACCCGTCGGACTTCACCGAGGTGCGCGACGGTCACACCGGTGAGGCGGTCATCGCCGTCGCCGCGCGGATCGGCTCGACCCGGCTCATCGACAACCTGCCCCTGGTCTTCGGCCCCGGCCGCCCGGTGAGTGAGGGCAGCCGCACCCGAAACCGTACTCACGGAGCTTCCGCATGACCGGTACCGGTATACGACTCCAGGCCCCGGCCCCCGGCTGGGCCATCGACGCGGACGTGGTCGTCGTCGGCTCCGGCGTCGCCGGCCTGACCGCCGCTCTGCGCTGCACCGCCGCCGGTCTGCGTACCGTCGTCGTCACCAAGGCCCGGCTGGACGACGGCTCCACCCGGTGGGCCCAGGGCGGTATCGCCGCAGCCCTCGGGGACGGCGACACCCCCGGCCAGCACCTGGACGACACCCTTGTCGCGGGTGCCGGACTGTGTGACGAGGACGCCGTGCGGACCCTGGTCACCGAAGGCCCCGACGCGGTACGGCGGCTGATCGCCACCGGTGCCCGGTTCGACACCGACGCGCAGGGCACCATCGAACTCACCCGCGAGGGCGGCCACCACCGCCGCCGCATCGCCCACGCGGGCGGCGACGCGACCGGCGCCGAGATCTCCCGGGCCCTCGTCGAGGCGGTCCGCGAAGGGGCCGTCCGCACCGTCGAGAACGCGCTGGTGCTCGACCTGCTCACCGACGCCGCGGGCCGCACCGCCGGCGTCACCCTGCACGTCATGGGCGAGGGCCAGCACGACGGCGTCGGCGCCGTCCACGCGCCCGCCGTGGTCCTCGCCACCGGCGGCATGGGCCAGGTGTTCTCCGCGACCACCAACCCGGCCGTCTCCACCGGCGACGGCGTCGCGCTCGCGCTGCGCGCCGGGGCCGAGGTCAGCGACCTGGAGTTCGTCCAGTTCCATCCCACGGTCCTGTTCCTCGGCCGGGACGCACAGGGCCAGCAGCCGCTGGTCTCCGAAGCGGTACGCGGAGAGGGCGCCCACCTGGTCGACGGAGAGGGCGTCCGCTTCATGGTGGGCCAGCACGAGCTGGCCGAACTGGCGCCGCGCGACATCGTCGCCAAGGGCATCATGCGCCGCATGCGCGAACAGGGCGCCGACCACATGTTCCTGGACGCCCGGCACTTCGGCGCCGACATGTGGGAGTCCCGCTTCCCGACGATCCTCGCCGCCTGCCGCACCCACGGCTACGACCCGGTTACCGAGCCCATCCCGGTCGCGCCCGCCGCCCACTACGCCTCCGGCGGCGTCCGCACCGATCTGCGCGGCCGGACGACCGTACCGGGCCTCTACGCGTGCGGGGAGGTGGCCTGTACCGGTGTCCACGGCGCGAACCGGCTCGCCTCCAACAGCCTCCTGGAAGGCCTGGTCTTCGCGGAGCGCATCGCGGACGACATCGCCGCCCACCGCGGACGGGCGGGCAGCCCTGTGCCGCACCCGGCTCCCCGCGCGCTGCCGCTGCTGGACCCGGCGGCCCGCCCGCGCCTCCAGCACGTGATGGCGACCGGCGCCGGAGTGCTGCGCTCCGCCACCAGCCTGGCCGACGCGGCCGAGCAGCTCGACGCCGTCCACCGTGACGCGGTCGCCGGGAACGGCGAGTACAAGGCAGCCGAGCCCGGCGTCGAGTCCTGGGAGACCACCAACCTGCTGTGCGTGGCCCGGGTCCTGGTCGCCGCCGCCCGCCGCCGCGAGGAGACCCGTGGCTGCCACTGGCGCGAGGACCACCCCGAGAGCGACGACTCCGCCTGGCGCCGCCATCTCGTCGTACGCCTCAACCCGGACCGGACCCTGGACGTCCGCGCCACCGACACCCACCACTTCCCCCCGACGACCACCGAGACGACAGCCGAAGCACCGACCGCCGGCGAGACGTCCGTCCTCGAGACGGCCGCCGTCGACGCCCCCAGGGAGCCGTGACCATGAGTACGCCCGAAGAACGCCCCGAGCCCGTGGACGTGCCCCTCATCAGCCTCACCCAGGAGGGCGAGGGCGGATCCTGCGGCGACGGCTGCGGCTGCGCGGCGGGGGACGGCGAGGAGGTGTACGAGTGCGGGCTCGACCCCGCGCTGGCCGCGCTCCTCGCGGACGCCGGACTCGACCCCGTACTCGTCGAGGACATCGCGTACCGGGCCGTCGAGGAGGACCTTGACGGCGGCGTCGACGTGACGACCGTCGCGACCGTGCCCGAGGACGCCGCCACCACGGCCGACTTCACCGCGCGTGAGGCGGGCGTCGTCGCCGGTCTCCACATCGCGGAGGCGGTCCTCTCCATCGTCTGCACCCACGAGTTCGAGGTCGAGCGGCACGTCGCCGACGGCGACCGCGTCCGGGCCGGACAGAAGCTGCTGTCGGTCACCACCCGCACCCGCGACCTGCTGACCGGCGAGCGCAGCGCGCTCAACATCCTGTGCCGTCTCTCCGGCATCGCCACCGCCACGCGCGCGTGGGCGGACGCGCTGGAGGGCTACAAGGCGAAGGTCCGCGACACGCGCAAGACGACGCCCGCGCTGCGTGCCCTGGAGAAGTACGCGGTCCGCTGCGGCGGCGGTGTCAACCACCGGTTCTCCCTCTCCGACGCCGCGCTGGTCAAGGACAACCACGTCATCGCTGCGGGCGGCGTCGCGCAGGCGTTCAAGGCCGTGCGGGACCAGTTCCCCGACGTTCCGATCGAGGTCGAGGTGGACACCCTCCACCAGGTGCGCGAGGTGCTGGACGCGGGCGCGGACCTGATCCTCCTGGACAACTTCACGCCCCTGGAGACCGAGGAGGCCGTCACTCTCGTCGCGGGCCGCGCGGTGCTGGAGTCCTCGGGCCGCCTCACCCTGGAGAACGCCGCCGCGTACGCCGCGACCGGCGTCGACTACCTGGCCGTGGGCGCCCTCACCCACTCCTCCCCGATCCTGGACATCGGTCTCGATCTCCGAGAGGCGCAGGGCTGATGCTTCTCACCATCGACGTCGGCAACACCCACACCGTCCTCGGCCTGTTCGACGGCGAGGAGATCGTCGAGCACTGGCGGATCTCCACGGACGCCCGCCGCACCGCAGACGAACTGGCGGTGCTCCTGCAGGGCCTGATGGGCATGCACCCGCTGCTCGGGGACGAGCTGGGCGACGGCATCGAGGGCATCGCCATCTGCTCCACGGTCCCGTCCGTGCTGCACGAGCTGCGCGAGGTGACCCGCCGGTACTACGGCGACGTCCCGGCGGTGCTCGTCGAGCCCGGCATCAAGACCGGTGTGCCGGTACTGACCGACCACCCCAAGGAGGTCGGCGCGGACCGGATCATCAACTCGGCGGCCGCGGTCGAGCTGTACGGCGGGCCTGCGATCGTCGTGGACTTCGGCACGGCGACGACGTTCGACGCGGTCAGCTCGCGCGGGGAGTACGTGGGCGGGGTCATCGCGCCCGGCATCGAGATCTCGGTCGAGGCGCTGGGGGTGCGGGGCGCCCAGCTGCGCAAGATCGAGGTGACCCGGCCGCGTGGGGTGATCGGCAAGAACACCGTCGAGGCGATGCAGTCCGGCATCGTCTACGGCTTCGCCGGGCAGGTGGACGGGGTCGTCCACCGCATGCGGCAGGAACTGGTCGGGCCGGACGGCGACCCGTCCGACGTCACGGTCATCGCGACGGGCGGGCTGGCGCCGATGGTTCTCGGGGAGTCCGAACTGATCGACGAGCACGAGCCGTGGCTCACGCTGATCGGCCTGCGCCTGGTGTACGAACGCAACGTCAGCCGTATGTAGGAGCGGGCTCCCGTCCTCCGCCGGCGTCCGGGTCGCCCGCTCCGGCGGGACGAGCGCTCAGGTGGCTCCCCGAGGGGGGCGCCGCACCCGCCGGGTACGGCGCGGGCCCGTGTTCCCCGGCCACAGGGCGGGCTCCGCCAGGCCTGCCGGTTCCTTCCCGAGCGCGGTCCGCGCAGGGGTCCCGGACGAGTCCCGTGCCCGCAGCGGGCGCGGCCGTTCGCCGCGCCGGGTCGGCGTTCCAGGAAAAATGCGACATGAGCCCCTATTGTCGGATTATGCCCACGCCATACGGATCACGAGGCGGCCTGGCGTTCAGCGCGGACGAGGTGCGTGTCCTGCGCTGCGCCCTGGGACACGCCCTGCACCCGACACCGCTCGACGACCAGGACGTCCGGGACTGCCTGCGCCTCGCCGACGCCGTGGACGACGCGGCCCGCGAGGGCCGGAGGCTGCGGGCCTTCGTCCTGGCCGACCTGGCCCGCTACCGCGCCTCCCTCCCGGGCGCCGCCACCGGGTATCTGGAACTGCTCCAGGACGCCCTGGCCGCCGGGTACGACCCGCTGCCGGACGACCTGGCCGCCCTGCGCACCCTGCGTGGCACACCCGTCGGTGCCGCCCTGCTGGCCCGCTGCCAGATGCTGGCCGAGCGGTCGGTGCGGGCCCGCCTGGCGGGCCGCCCGGCAGGTGCGCGCACCGCCGCCATCCCGGCGCCCGCGAGCCCGCGCACCCGCCTGTACGTCCTCCAGGGCGGCCGTGGCAGCGGCGGCGAGGAGCCCAAGCGGCCCCCGCGCCCACAGCCGCCCAAGCCCTCGGCGCCCGCTCCCGCCCAGCGCCCGGTGCCCAAGCCGTCCGAGGTCTTCCCGCCCCGCAGGCGACCCGCCCCGGGGCCGCCCCCGCCGGAGAAGCGGGCGGCCGGGTAGCTACTCTGGACGCCATGGACTACGTATCCGCGCTCCTGCCCCCTGTGGTGATGGCGATCTTCTTCACCGCGCTCGTCGTCACGATCGTGAAGAGCCAGGGCGGCCCCAACAAGGCCAAGGAGGACGCGGCCGTGGACGCCGCGTTCGCGCGAGCGGAGGCGGCGCGTCAGGCCGACGGCTCGGTGGAACCCGGCAAGGCCTGATCCCGGCACCGCGACCGCACATCAAGGGCGTACGGCGACATTCGTCGCGGTACGCCCTTTTTGTCACCATAATCAGCCCCTTGATGCATCAATGGCCGTTCGCTCGGGGATCTCCCACTATGGTGACGACGTGCCCCGTCAATTGGGAGAACTCGAAGACGCCGTCATGACGCGCGTCTGGCAATGGAACCGGCCCGTCACCGTCCGGGAAGTCCTCGAGGATCTCCAGAAGGAACGCTCCATCGCCTACACCACGGTCATGACCGTGCTGGACAACCTTCACCAGAAGGGCTGGGTGCGCCGGGAAGTCGTCGGCCGCGCCTATCGCTATACGGCTGTGTCGACCCGTGCGGCCTACTCGGCCGCACTGATGAACGAAGCCTGGTCCCAGAGCGACAACCCTGCCGCCGCACTCATCGCCTTCTTCGGCATGATGTCGCCGGAGCAGCGGGAAGCGCTGAACGACGCCATCCGCATCGTGCAGCGGGACGCGCAGGAAGAACCTCCGGAAGGCGCTGTTCAGAGCCGCCCGGAACAGCCGGAACCCGGGACGGAACAGCGCGTGGAACCCGGGACGGAACACCCCGAGGAACCGGGGACGGAACCGCGCGCGGAACACGATCGGGAACGTTCCCCGGAACGTCGTCGGGAACCCGTTCCCCCGGAACCGGAAGAACCGGCCGATCAGCCCATGCCCGGGGCATCTCCGGAAGCATCCCCCACGCCTTCCCGGGCTCCTTCAGGCGGTCCCGCGAGCAAACCCTCCCGCGGCGGCCGGGCCCCGCGCGCCGGCCTCTCCGGTAAGGGCGGCGACAGCGGAACGGGTACGGAGCGATAGCGTTCCCAGCCATGCCGCCCACGTCATCAGAGCCGACGCCGTCCGACCCGACGTCCCCCGGACCGGCCTCCCCTTCCGCCGCCCCTGCCGCGAACGGCACGAAAACGGTCACCGTCCGCCGCGCGCGCACCGGTGACGTACCGGCAGTGCGGCGTCTCGTCGATCCGTACGTCTCCCACGGCATCCTCCTCGACAAAGCGACCGTCACCCTTTACGAGGACATCCAGGAGTTCTGGGTCGCGGAACGGGACGAGGACGCCACGGTCGTCGGTTGCGGAGCCCTCCACGTGATGTGGGAGGATCTCGCGGAAGTGCGCACCCTCGCCGTAGACCCGGACTTCAAGGGCGCCGGCGTCGGGCATCAGGTGCTGGACAAGTTGCTGCACACTGCCCGCTGGCTCGGGGTGCGCCGGGTTTTCTGCCTGACCTTCGAAGTGGACTTCTTCGCCAAGCACGGCTTCGTCGAGATCGGGGAGACGCCGGTAGCCGGAGATGTGTACGCCGAGCTGCTCCGTTCCTATGACGAGGGTGTCGCGGAGTTCCTGGGTCTCGAACGAGTGAAGCCGAACACCCTGGGTAACAGCCGGATGCTTCTGCATCTGTGACCCGACCGCACGCCCCGATCCCTATGTCCGAATCGCGTATGTTTCCCAGGGCGTCGGGCATCTCAACCCTCCCCAGGGGTTTGTGTTTTCCGGGGAAAAGCGGTTTCCTTTCCGCGTACTGCATTTTCGATGAAAGGAAATCCGGTGGCGCAGAAGGTTCAGGTCCTTCTTGTCGACGACCTCGACGGCGGCGAGGCGGACGAGACGGTGACGTTCGCTCTGGACGGCAAGACCTACGAGATCGACCTCACCACCGCCAACGCGGACAAGCTGCGCGGTCTGCTGGAGCCGTACACCAAGAGCGGCCGGCGCACCGGTGGCCGTTCCGCCGGCGGCCGCGGCAAGGGCCGCGCCGTCTCGGTCGGCAGTCCGGACACGGCGAAGATCCGCGCCTGGGCCAAGGAGAACGGCTACAACGTGAACGACCGCGGTCGCGTCCCGGCGGAGATCAAGCAGGCCTACGAGAACGCCAACCGCTGAGCGGTCGCCCCCTGACGCGGGTGGCGCGCGGCCAGCAGCCGGTGCCGGTGGCACTCCGCCGCCGCCACGGCGACCAGCCGCACCAGCCCCGGACCCTCGGAGCCGTACCCCGTGCGCGCCGGGTGTCCTGGGGGCCCTGGCGACGACGGGCCCGGGAGCGCAGGCATCCCCGGGAGCGTCGGCTCCACCTCGCGCCCCGGTACGGGTGCCCGCAGCCATACGGCGGCGCCGGGCACGCCGGGTCCGTCCCATCCTGGGGGAGTAGGCGCGGGAATCCGGCGGTCCGCACCCCGGACGGCCAGGTCGAGTCCGACGCCGTTCCACTCGAGCCAGTCGAGCAGCCCGGGCAGCTCCTCGGCGCTGCCCGCGGCCACGAGCAGCCACAGCCGCCCGTGGCAGCCCGAGAGGGCGACCGGGCCCTGTCCGCCGGGCAGGCGGCGCAGCGTCGCCAGACCTGCCGGGGCCGGCAGGTCCAGGACGTCGAACCGCAGCCCGGTCGCGAGCTGTGCCGAGGCCGGGTACGGCGCCGGTCCCGCAGCCGGGCCGTCGTCGGCGGTGGCCCAGCCCAACCGGTACTCGTACCACCGGGCGACGTCGCGGACGTGCGTGCGTACCGCTCCGTCGGGAGCCGGGCGGGGGGCTGGGACGGTGAAGGCCATGCTCCGGGAACTCCCCGAACGCCCCGAGGGTTACGCACAGTGGACAAGTCGTCGCTGGATGTGAGCAGTTCGGAGGGGTGCGGAGGCATCCGGCAGCGCAAGGATGTTCGCCCGTAGCTGAGGCGACGGGGGTGTGCGGCATGGACTGTCACCGCTTACGGGTAAGACATTCCTAGTGGGGAGGGGCGACACGCTGGTGTGAACGTCTGGACGTTCGCCATCGGCGTACTGCGGGTCCGGGTATCTGCCTGGCCTGCGGGAACATCGTCTCGCACCATCGGGTTGGAGCAGTTGTCGGCGTTCGGGGTCAGGAGGCCATCGAGGGTGTCGGCAGTTGGAATGAGCGGTCCCCGCTTGCGGGACTAAGCTGCGGAAGGACAGGGAGGGGACCGACCCCTTACTGCCTGACCGCTCTGAGGAGCGATTAACGATGTTCGAGAGGTTCACCGACCGCGCGCGGCGGGTTGTCGTCCTGGCTCAGGAAGAAGCCCGGATGCTCAACCACAACTACATCGGCACCGAGCACATCCTCCTGGGCCTGATCCACGAGGGTGAGGGTGTCGCCGCTAAGGCCCTGGAGAGCCTCGGGATTTCGCTCGAGGCGGTCCGCCAGCAGGTGGAGGAGATCATCGGCCAGGGCCAGCAGGCCCCCTCCGGTCACATCCCCTTCACACCCCGTGCCAAGAAGGTGCTGGAGCTGTCGCTCCGGGAGGCCCTTCAGCTCGGCCACAACTACATCGGCACCGAGCACATCCTGCTCGGACTGATCCGCGAGGGCGAGGGCGTCGCCGCCCAGGTCCTGGTGAAGCTGGGTGCCGACCTCAACCGGGTGCGGCAGCAGGTGATCCAGCTGCTCTCCGGTTACTCCACGGGCAAGGAGACCGCCACCGCCGGCGGTCCCGCCGAGGGCACGCCCTCGACGTCCCTGGTCCTCGACCAGTTCGGCCGGAACCTCACCCAGGCCGCCCGTGAGTCCAAGCTCGACCCGGTCATCGGGCGCGAGAAGGAGATCGAGCGGGTCATGCAGGTGCTGTCCCGCCGTACCAAGAACAACCCGGTCCTCATCGGTGAGCCCGGCGTCGGCAAGACGGCGGTCGTCGAGGGCCTGGCGCAGGCCATCGTCAAGGGCGAGGTGCCCGAGACCCTCAAGGACAAGCACCTCTACACCCTGGACCTGGGCGCGCTCGTCGCCGGTTCCCGGTACCGCGGTGACTTCGAGGAGCGCCTCAAGAAGGTGCTCAAGGAGATCCGCACCCGCGGCGACATCATCCTGTTCATCGACGAGCTGCACACCCTCGTGGGTGCGGGTGCCGCCGAGGGCGCCATCGACGCGGCGTCCATCCTGAAGCCGATGCTCGCCCGCGGCGAGCTCCAGACCATCGGCGCCACGACGCTCGACGAGTACCGCAAGTACCTGGAGAAGGACGCGGCCCTGGAGCGCCGCTTCCAGCCCATCCAGGTCGCGGAGCCGTCGCTGCCGCACACCATCGAGATCCTCAAGGGTCTGCGCGACCGGTACGAGGCCCACCACCGGGTGTCCATCACCGACGAGGCCCTCGTGCAGGCGGCCACCCTGGCCGACCGGTACATCTCGGACCGCTTCCTGCCGGACAAGGCGATCGACCTGATCGACGAGGCCGGTTCCCGGATGCGTATCCGCCGGATGACCGCGCCGCCGGACCTCCGCGAGTTCGACGAGAAGATCGCCGGTGTCCGCCGCGACAAGGAGTCCGCGATCGACGCGCAGGACTTCGAGAAGGCCGCCTCGCTCCGCGACAAGGAGAAGCAGCTCCTCGCGGCGAAGGCCAAGCGGGAGAAGGAGTGGAAGGCCGGCGACATGGACGTCGTCGCGGAGGTCGACGGCGAGCTGATCGCCGAGGTCCTCGCGACCGCCACCGGCATCCCGGTGTTCAAGCTGACGGAGGAGGAGTCCTCCCGGCTGCTGCGCATGGAGGACGAGCTCCACAAGCGCGTCATCGGCCAGGAAGACGCCATCAAGGCCCTGTCGCAGGCCATCCGCCGTACCCGCGCCGGTCTGAAGGACCCGAAGCGTCCCGGTGGCTCGTTCATCTTCGCCGGCCCGTCCGGCGTCGGTAAGACCGAGCTGTCCAAGACGCTCGCGGAGTTCCTCTTCGGTGACGAGGACGCGATGATCTCCCTCGACATGTCGGAGTTCAGCGAGAAGCACACCGTCTCGCGGCTCTTCGGCTCCCCGCCCGGATACGTGGGCTACGAGGAGGGCGGCCAGCTCACCGAGAAGGTCCGCCGCAAGCCGTTCTCCGTCGTCCTCTTCGACGAGGTCGAGAAGGCCCACCCCGACATCTTCAACTCCCTGCTCCAGATCCTGGAGGACGGTCGCCTGACCGACTCCCAGGGCCGGGTCGTGGACTTCAAGAACACGGTCATCATCATGACGACCAACCTCGGGACCCGGGACATCTCCAAGGGCTTCAACCTGGGCTTCGCCGCCCAGGGCGACGTGAAGACCGGGTACGAGCGGATGAAGGCCAAGGTCAACGAGGAGCTGAAGCAGCACTTCCGCCCCGAGTTCCTGAACCGCGTCGACGACACCGTGGTGTTCCACCAGCTCAGCCAGGAAGACATCATCCAGATCGTCGACCTGATGATCGCCAAGGTGGACGAGCGGCTCAAGGACCGCGACATGGGCATCGAGCTGAGCCAGGACGCGAAGATCCTGCTGGCCAAGCGCGGTTACGACCCGGTGCTCGGCGCCCGACCGCTGCGCCGGACCATCCAGCGCGAGATCGAGGATGTGCTCTCCGAGAAGATCCTCTTCGGTGAGCTGCGTCCCGGCCACATCGTGGTCGTGGACACCGAGGGCGAGGGTGAGGAGAAGAAGTTCACCTTCCGAGGCGAGGAGAAGTCCGCGCTCCCGGACGTGCCGCCGATCGAGGCGGCCGGCGGGGCGGGCCCCAACCTGTCCAAGGACGCGTAGCCGCGACGGTGCCGCGCCGGGCGTGAGCCCGTGACCGTGGGGTGCCCCCTCGGACCGGATATCCGGTCCGAGGGGGCACTTTCATGTCCGGGCCCGGGGCCCTTCCCCGGCTCCCCGCACGGTGACCTGGGCCACCCGGACGCGAAGCGGCGGACAGGGGTTGCGTGACAAGCCGCACAGGGCATTTCGGACGTACTAGGGAGAATAGTGAGATCACCGGGCCGGGAGTGCCGGATGCGGCAGGTTCCCCGGGTGGTCCGGCGCGGTAGCGGGGATGCCGCCGCAGGTTGTGCGGGTGGCGGGAGGCGGGCGCCTTGGAGGGTGTGGGTGCTAGCCCCTTTTGGGTGCATATAAGTGGAGGTGTGGGGCTCGGCCCCCGTCGTCAAGCGGCCGCGTCACATCGGGCGAACTACGACATCATGTCGTAGACGGGGGTGTTTGAGGCGGAGAGGGTGAAGCCGGTACCAAGGATGACCAGACGCCCGGCGCAATGAGCGTGAACGTCGCTCGCGCCGGGTCCCTTGTTGTCCGGAACCCGGAGGTTTCCCCCGTATGTCGCTGCGTGCCAAGCATTCCGCCCGTACCACCGTCGTCGCCCTCGCCGCCGCCGGCATCGGGGCCGCGACGGTGGTCGGAGCCGGTGCCACGGCCGCCGCCGCGGCCGAGGCGCGGGTCGCCCCGCTCACCGTGTCCACCTCGGCCGCCGTCGCCGCGCAGGCCGAGACCATCGCGAAGGCCGCGGAGGCGCAGTCCGCCGCCGCCGCGAAGGCCGCCGCCGTGAAGGCCGCGGCTGCCAAGGCCGCCGCCGCGAAGAAGGCCGCCGCCGCCAAGGCCGTCGACTGGGTCAAGCCCGTCACCGGCTACAAGCTGACCGCCGGTTACAACCAGGGCGGCGCCATGTGGACGAACAAGCACTCGGGCCAGGACTTCGCCGTCCCGGTCGGCACGCCCGTCAAGGCCGTGCACGGCGGCACCGTCGTGAAGGCCGGCCCCAACGGGGGCGGTGACGGTCCCGCGTACGGCAACGCGATCGTCGTCAAGCACGCCAACGGCACGTACTCGCAGTACGCCCACCTGTCCAAGATCAACGTGAAGCCGGGCGCGAAGGTCAAGACCGGCCAGGTCATCGCCCTCTCCGGCAACACCGGCAACTCCTCCGGCCCGCACCTGCACTTCGAGATCCGTACGACCCCGAACTACGGCTCCTCGGTGAACCCGGCGGCGTTCCTGCGCACCGAGGGCGTGCTGATCTGACCCGGTCGGCCTCCTGGGGTCACCCCTTGCCGGGGAACGTCAGGACCGGGAAGCTTCCCGTGTTCGTCGGGGCGTGTTCGGGAAGCCACAGGACCGCGATGGCGCCCCCGGCCTCCTCTTCCGCGGCCCGGCCCTCCGGCGCCGCGTTGCGGAAGGTGAGCCGGGCGCCCAGTACCCGGGCCTGACCCGCCGCGATCGTCAGCCCCAGCCCGTGGCCGGCGCCCGCCCGGTCGCTGGCACCGGTACGGAAGCGGCTCGGCCCCTCGCGCAACAGCGCCTCCGGGAACCCGGGGCCGTGGTCGCGGACCCGCAGGACCCGCCCCTCCACCGTCACCTCGACGGGGCCCCGTCCGTACTTCGCGGCGTTGGTCAGAAGGTTGCCGAGGATCCGTTCCAGGCGCCGCGGGTCGGTGTTCACCCACGACTCGTGCACCACCCGCACCTCGGCGTCCGGATTCAGCACCGTCACCCGGCGGCTGACGAACTCGCCCAGGGCGATCTCCTGAAGCTCGGCCCGTTCGGACGCGCTGTCCAGCCGCGCCACCTCCAGGACGTCCTCCACCAGGGTCCGCATCGCCCGCGCCCTGTCCCGTACCAGCTCGGTCGGGCGGCCGGGCGGCAGCAGTTCGGCGGCCGTGAGCAGCCCCGTCACCGGGGTGCGCAGTTCGTGCGCGATATCGGCGGTGACCCGGCGTTCCGCCTCGATCCGTTCGTTCAACGCGTCCGTCAGCGCGTCGATGGCCCGGGCCAGCTCGTCCGTCTCGTCCCGTACGACTCCGCCGATGGCCTCCCTGACCCGGACGTCGGTGTTGCCCTGCGCGACCTTCCCGGCGGCGGTGGCCGCCTTGCGCAGACGGCGGGAGAGCCGGGCGCCGATCAGCACCCCGAGCGCGGAGCCGCCGAAGACGACGGAGACCGAGCCGACGGTCAGCGCCTCGTCGAGCCGCTTCATGATCGTCGCGCTGCGGTCGGGGTACGGGTTGTGGAGCGACAGCACCTCGCCGTTGCCCAGCGGCACCGCCGCCCAGATCTCCGGCGCCTCGCGGCCTGCCTTGGGCTGCACGTACGTCGCGTACCGCCGCTCCTGCATCAGCCTGTGCAGCTCGGGCGGCAGGCCGGAGTCGTTGAGCTTCGCGCCCCACTTGGGCTTCTGGTCCTTGGGCTTGGACAGCTCGTACCAGCGCTGGGCCAGCTTGAGCCGCTCCAGCTGCACGTCACGGGCACTGTCCAGCATGGAGACGCGTGCGGCGTTGTGGACGATCAGACTGAGCGTGACCGCGACCAGGGCGCCCACGGCCGCGATGGCGATGGCGATCTTCCATCGCACACCGGTGCGGAGGGCGGGCTGCTTCATGGGGTGGGGTCCTGTCGTGGGCGGCGGGGTGGCGCGCTGCCGGGCCGGGGCGGCGGCCCCGGGGGATGCGGCAGGGGCGATGTGACAAGGGTCCTGTCGCGGACGGCGGGGCGGCGGAGGGAGCACCGACCCGGCCCGCGCGGCCCGGGGGCACGGCAGAGGGCCGGCCTGGACTGCGGTGTCCGCAGAGGCCGCCCGCGCGGTGCGCCCCGGCCCGCACGGCGCGTACGCGTGTCAGGGCTTGAGCTTGTAGCCGAAGCCGCGGACCGTTTCGACGCGGTCCTGGCCGATCTTGGCACGCAGCCGCTGCACATGGACGTCCACGACCCGGGTGTCGCCGCCCCAGCCGTAGTCCCAGACCCGCTCCAGCAGCTTGTCCCGCGACAGCACCGTGCCCGGCGCGGAAGAGAACTCCAGCAGCAGCCGCATCTCCGTCGGCGTCACCGCCACCGGGGCTCCCGCTCTGCGGACCTCCATGCCCTCCGTGTCGACCTCCAGGTCGCCGAAGACCAGCAGCCCGCGCTCGGCCTGCCCGCGCCCTGCCGGGTCCGGGTTCTCCGGGCCGCCGGCGTGCCCGAAGCGGCGCAGCACCGCCCGGATCCGGGCGACCAGCACGGCACCGTCGAACGGCTTCGTGACGTAGTCGTCCGCGCCCGCCTCCAGGCCCAGCACCACGTCGATCGAGTCGGCCCGCGCCGACAGCATGATCACCGGCACGGTCGACTCGTCGCGGATCCGGCGGCACAGGCTCACCCCGTCCATGCCGGGCAGCATCACGTCCAGCAGCGCGATGTCCGGCCGGTCCGCCCGGAACGACTCCAGCCCGGACAGCCCGTCCGGCATCGCCGTCACCGTGAAGCCGTCCCGCTCCAGGGCGAGCTGGGTGGCCTCCCGGATGACGTCGTCGTCCTCGACGAACAGCACATGAGTCTCCGCCATGCCGTGTTCTCTCCCGCCGTCAGTTCCCGTCCGGGGCGGTCGGCACGGGACCGCCGAGGTCGCCGCCGACCGCCTTGTTGTACTCGGTCTGCACGAGGTCGTGCTGGGTGAACCTGTCGCTCGTCCACCTGAAGGTGATCACATCCTCCCCGGAGGGATAGGCGACAGGGTCGTCCCGCTCGTACCGCTGCTTGGTGACGATCAGGTCGCCGCGGTCGATCGTCGAGTAGACGGCGGGCTCCTCCAGCGTGAAGACGTTCTCGTAGCCGCGCTCGCCATCCTCGCTCGGGCGGTACACGTACGTTCCAATCCCGACGGCGTCGCCGCAGGTCAGGACGTTCACGACGACATCGGGCGCGCCGGTGTCGGTGAGGTTCCCGTATGAGGTGTCGACCGGGTAGACATCGGCGGCGCACGGCTTCAGGTCGGCCTTGACGCGGTCGCTGACCTTCGGGTCGTCCTTGATGAGCCGTACCGCGTCGACCCGCTTCAGCGTCGGGGAGGCGGACGCGGCGGGGACCGGGGCGGCCATGCCGGGGGCGCCCTGGTCGGTCGGGGCGGGGCCCGCGTCACGGGCGCCGGTGCCGCCGGTGGAGCATGCGGCGGTCGCGAGCAGTCCGAGGGCGGCGAGCCCGGCCGCCATCGCGCCGGACCCCACCGTCCACATCCGTCGCCGCGCCGGTGCGCTCCGCGGACCGCCGGCTCCCGGGCTGAACGGCTCCGAGCCGTGCGGCTCAGCCGCGCCGCGCGAGCCGCGAGACCGGGCGAAGCCCGCCGTCGGCACGCGCCCCCCGAGGCGAGGGAGTCCGGCTCCGCCGGGCACGGCGCCCAAGACGGTGGCCGGGCGGGGCGTGTCCGGGTCCGTGCCGCCGGTGCGGCCGTCGGCGGGCAGGGAGGATCCGCCCTGCCCGCCGACGGATCCGGGTGCCCCGCCGCTGCGCGCACCCGCGGCGAGGCCACGCATGCCCGCGGGAGCGGCCCCGCAGCCGGAGCCGTGGCCTCCCGGACGCGTGCCGTCGCACCCCGGTGCGGAACCGTCGGCCGCCGCGCCCGAGGGCCCCGGGCCCTGAGGGCCGGGGCCCTCGTCGAGGCCGTCGCCGTTCTCGCGTCTGCCGTTCAGGCCGCGCACCGCTCCTGCTCCCGTCCGTAACGACGTCCGTTCGTACGCTCCCCACGCACCGCGCGGGACACGGGCAGCGCCCGCACCGTGCCCATCGGGCGGCCCGCGCGCTCCGGTGCGCCCTGGGCCGGAACGCGGGGCCGGGCCTGGGCCGGAACGCGGGGCTGGGCCTGGGCCGGAACGCGGGGCCGGGCCTGGGCCGGAACGCGGGGCTGGGCACGGTTCTGTGACCGTTCCTCGTCCCGCGACCGCTCCTTCGCCTTCGCCACCAGCGCCGAGTGCGCCGCGTACGAGTCGATGCTCCGGCTCTCCAGCTCGTGGCGCAGACGGGCCAGCGCCCGGTGCAGCGTGCTCTTCACCGTACCGGTCGACATGCCGAGTGCCGCCGCCGTCTCCTCGGTGCTCATCTGCTCCCAGTGCCGCAGCACGACGACGCTGCGCTGCTTCGGTGCCAGCACCTTCAGTACGTCCATCAGCAGCGCCCGGTCCGCGTGCTGCTCGGTCGCGTCGTCGACGGACGCGTCCGGCAGCTGCTCGGTGGGCACCTCCTCCAGCTTGCGGGCCCGCCACCACTCGGTACGGGTGTTGATCATGACTCGCCGCAGGTACGCGTCCGCGAGGTTCTTGTCGGCGATGCCGTCCCAGCGCCCGTACGTCCGCGCCAGCGCCGTCTGCAGCAGGTCCTGCGCGTCCACAGGGTCCGGCACCAGCCGCCGGGCGCTGCGCAGCAGGGCGTCGTGCCGAGCGCGTACGTACTCCTCGAATCCGAGCGCCTCGTCGTGCGACATCCCGAACCGCCTCCGTTCCCCGTGACCCCGTGTACCTGCCGGTCAGCAGGCCTTCGCTTCTCTGGTGTCAGTCCCCTTGAGCCAGGCTTCGTGAGGCCCTGCTCGCTGACACCACGAGAAACTACGGAGGTGTTGTCACGGGGCTGTCCGCACCACCCCTCGGCGGACGCACGGCTACCCATCGGTTGTGTAACGAGCCTGTCCGGACCCGTGCACAAACCGTGCGGGTCAGCTCCCCGGCAGCTGGTACAGCCCGTCTGCCAGCGGTTCCACCAGCCCGTCCGCCACCAGCCCGTCCAGGGCCCGCGCACGCTGCACCGGTTCGTCCCACACCACGTCCAGCGCTGCCTGCGGCACGGGCCCGGCCGCGTCCCGCAGCACGGCCAGCAGCCGCCCCCGCACCTGGCGGTCGGTTCCCGCGTAGCTCTGGCCGCGCCGGGGCGGGCCGTCGTGCGCGGGCTTCCCGGCCAGCCGCCAGGCGCATTCCCGGGCGATCGGGCAGCGCCCGCAGTCCTCGTTCCTGGCCGTGCACACCAGAGCGCCCAGCTCCATGGACGCCGCCGCCCAGCGCGCCGCTGCCGCCTCGTCGTCCGGCAGCAGGGCACGGGCGAGACGCCGCTCGGCGGCGGTGGTCGCGTTCGGCGGGTACTGCACCCCGGTCACCGCCCGCGCGAACACCCGCCGCACGTTCGTGTCCAGCACGGGGTGCCGCTGCCCGTACGCGAACGACGCCACCGCCGCGGCCGTGTACTCCCCGATCCCGGGCAGCGCCAGCAGCTGTGCGTGCTCCTTCGGCACGTCGCCGCCGTGCCGCTCCGTTATCGCGACGGCCGCGCCGTGCAGGCGCAGTGCCCGGCGCGGGTAGCCGAGCCGCCCCCACGCACGGACCGCCTCACCGGGCGCCTCGGCTGCCAGGGCGGCGGGCCGGGGCCAGCGCGCGAGCCACTGCTCGTACACGGGCCGGACCCGGCTGACGGGGGTCTGCTGGAGCATGAACTCGCTGACCATCACACCCCAGGCCCCGGCGTCCGGGCGGCGCCAGGGCAGATCGCGGGCGTGCGCCTCGAACCAGGCGAGGACGGGGGAGTGGAGCAGTTCCCCGTCGGGCCCCGTGTCGGCGGGCGCGGGGGAGACGGGGCTGTCGGGCGCGGAAGGAGTCTCGGTCGCAGTCATCGCAGTCCGATCCTGACACGTTCCGCCGACGAAACCGGCGCGCTCAGCCCCCGTGCCGGTACGGCTCCCCGTGGTGTCCCCAGTCGTCCTGAGGGGACCGGCCGGGCTCCTGCCACTGCTGCGTCCCGCCTCCCTGGCCCGCGTACGGGTCGTCATGGGGGCTGTGCGGGGCGTCGTACGGGTCCTGGACCGTGTACGGGGCCGGGTCGGCCTGCGGGGCCCGGACGGCGGGCTGCCCGTAGTGCCCGTACTGATCGGGCTGCCCGTAGTGCCCGTACTGATCGGGCTGCCCGTAGTGCCCGTACTGCTGGTGCTGGCCGTACCCGTGCCGGCCGTACTGCTCGTGCTGTCCGTACCGGGGCTCGGCCGGAGCCGCGGCCTGCCAGTCCTGGTGGTGGCTGTACTCCGGTTCCGGGGCGGCCGGGGCATAGCCCGCGCGGGGGGCCTGAGGGGCCGTGGCCTGCCGCTCGTCCCGCTCCGGCCTCCGGCCGGTCGCCGCGCGCTCGGCCTCACCCGCCCCCGCGAGCCAGTTCGCCGCGCCCGAGCCGCTCGTCCGCATCGCCTCCACCAGCTTCGCCGTCGGCCCCGTCAGCAGCCGTACGAACAGCGCCACCGACAGCGCACCCACGACCAGGCCGGCCGCCACGTCGTGCGGGTAGTGCACGCCCACGAACACCCGAGAGAACGCCATCACCACCGCCAGAGGCATCGTCAGCCACGCGATCCGCCGCCAGGCCAGCGCCAGCGCCATGGCGAACGCGCCCGCGATGGCCGAGTGATTGCTGGGGAAGGACCAGTCCCCGTACACCGGGCACTCCGCGATCGAGGCGGCGGCGCCCACCACGGCCCGGCACGGCCGCTCCTCCTGCACGAACGTCTTCAGCACCTCGCTCACGACATATCCGAAGGCCGTCGCCACCGGGACCAGCGCGGCGAGCGCCATCGTCCGCGCCCCGGCCGGGCGGGCCCGCCACCACACGACGACACCCAGCGCGACGAACAGGAACAGCCCGGCGTCCGTGCCGATCTCGGTGAAGGTGTGCACCCACGGGGGCGTGCCGTGCGCGAAGTCGGTGATGGCGCGGTACAGGTCCTCACTCATGACCACGGACGGTACATGGCCCCCGTAACTCGCGGTTCACCCGCCGCCCACCTCCCCGTCAGCCGCCCGGGGCCGTCGGCCGGAACAGATGTGATGATCGGCAGAAGTTGGCGCAGGGGCGGCGGGTGGGGCGGGAGTTGGGGCGGATCTCTCGTAGAGTTTCCGCGTGGGATCTCTGCGCAATCCGGTCGGGCCGCTCCCCTCCTCCATCTACTGGCGACGGAGGGCCATCGCTGCGGGGCTGATCCTGCTGCTCATGGCACTGATCGTCTGGTTCGTCAGTTCGGGTGACGGCGATCCGCAGAAGGGCAGCGGCGGCGCGAGCGCCTCCTCGCCCGCACCGTCCATCACCCCAGGGCCCAAACCGTCCGGCCCCGCCATCAGCAGCGGCCCGGGCAACGCGAGCGGCAACGGGGGCGCGGACGGCGGCGACGGCGGCACGGGCGGGAGCGCGGGCCCCGGTGACGGCGGCACCGGCTCCGGCTCGGACGGCTCGGGCGCCGACTCCGGTGCGGGGTCCACCACTTCGGGCGCGGGAGCCTCGGGCTCCGGTGCGGGACCGGGCTCCGGTACGGCCGCCGGGCACCGGGTTCCCGCGGACTCTTCGCTCCCCGACTGCGCGGCCGGTGCTCTCCGGTTGACACTGGAGAGCACGAAGGTGTCGTACGAGCCCGAGGAGAAGCCCGAGTTCCGGATCGTCGCCGGCAACAGCTCGGCCACCACCTGCAAGACCGATCTCGGCCCGGCCGCGGCGGTGTTGACGATCAGTGACGACTCCGACGAGGAGATCTGGTCCTCGAAGGACTGCCCCGACGGCACCGGCGCCCTGTGGGTGTCGGTCCCGGCGGGCGGCACCGTCACCCAGACCGTCGAGTGGGACCGGCGCCCCAGTGACGCCGACAGGTGCGACACCCCGTCCAAGCGGTCCGCCGAACCCGGCACGTACCTGGCGGAGCTGACCGCCCCGGGCCAGAAGATCCAGCGGGCGTCGATCACGCTGGCGAAGGACTGAGGCGGCCCGCAGGGGGCGTTCCCCGCCCCGTGCTCCCCCGGACCGGGGTGTCGCACCCGCCGCCCCTCCGGCAGCTCAAGCGCCGGAGGGACCGAGCCCGGCGGGTCGGCATCCTCGGCCCGCCCGGGGGCCGAGAGCCGTCCCGGGGGGTGCCCCTCGGGAGCGGAGATCGGCGGAGCGGTCGAAGGGGTCGGGGGTGAAGCCCCTGTTCCCGGGGGCCCGCCGCGCGTCCGCCACCGGGTACAGCCGGGAAGGCCCCGGCACACCTCGGTGTCTGACTGCGAACCGGTCACAGGGAGGTGTGCGGGTGAGCTGCATCTCGGGCGAGACGGCGGGTCATGAGGATGATCATTGACCACTTGGCCATGGCTTCGTGGTGAGCGGGCAGGCGCTCGTGGTGTCACATGCGCGTAGGCCCGCCCTTTGACGCTCGGGGCCGTCTGCGCAGGTCAGCGACGGATTGCGCGCCCCGGGAACGCGAACGCCCCGCCTGATGTGGCGGGGCGTTGAGGTGCTTGGGGCCCGGTCGGCGGGCCGCGCGTCAGTCGGCGGACTCGCCACCCTCGGGACCGTCGGCGGGTGGCTGGTCGACGACGAAGGAACCCATTCCAGGCTCGGTGTACACGAAGCCGTCCGCGCGCAACTGCCGATGCACCTTCTGTGCGGTGACGTTGGCGATGTTGAACTCCCCTTGGAGCTGCACGACGCTCGGCACCCGTGTTCCGGGCGGGTAGGTCCCGTCCTTGATTCGGGCGCTGATGATCTCGTGCACCTGTCGCCACCTGGGGCGATTGTCGGCTAGCTCCATGTAGCGCAGCGTAGGTAGCCATGTTCTGATCTGGCGATCGGTCGTACGCCATATCGCGCTGTGTCAGGGTGTGGCATGGTGGACCTAGCAGAGACCCCCGCGACGGGTGGAGCCGTCCGGGGGCGTGGCCAACCTGAATGGAGCAGGTCGACATGACAGACCCTATCTGCCGGATCGCTGAATGGCTCCGGCTGGTGTTCGCGCCCGGTTCCGGCCGGCGGCGGGCGGGTGCCCGCCCGACCACGGCGGCTCCCACCGCACAGCCCCAGAGCCCCCGTACCTCGTACGGGCGGGTTGCGCAGTTCGGCCCGGGGTGGGGCTGGACCGCGCGTCCCCGGCCCCCGTACGGGCTGCGCGGGACGTTCGACGGCGACACGCTCGTCCTGGTCCGGCCGTACCTGGTCGCTCACGAGGAGCGGCAGGAGCGGGCGCGTCAGCGGCGGCGGTGCCTGGCGCTCGTGATGGCGGCGGACTTCGGTATCGACCTTGACCGGCGCGTCCTGCACGGGGTGTCCCGGTGAGCGCGCATCTGAAGCGGGTGGAGCCGCTGGGGACGGAGCCGTGCGGGGTGCGGCGCCCGGGGTGGGAGCGGCCGGGGCCCGGTCGTCACCGCCTGCCGTGCATCCTGCCCGCCGGGCATGAGGGTGAGCACCGGGACGCGTTCGCGCAGACGTGGGCGGCCCCGGTCCCGTGCGGGGCGCGGCGGTCCGGGTGGGAGAGGCCCGGTCCCGGTCGTCACCGCTTGCCGTGTGTCCTCCCCGCCGGGCACGAGGGCGGGCACCGGGACACGCTCGGGCAGACGTGGGCGGCCCCGGTCGAGACCGGACAGGCCGCGCCGACCGGTGAGCGGCGCCCGGCGCGGCGGCGCCCGGTCCGTATGTGCGTGGAGTGCCACCGGATCACGGACGCGCCGGTTGTCGTCTCTGAGGTGCACCAGAACAGCGGGCCCGGGTTCAACGTGTACGCGTGCCCTGACTGCGCGTCGCACTTCCCGCCTGTGCCCGACGCGCTCGACCTGCTCAACGGGTGGCACCGACGCCCCCGGGACGGCGACCGGTGAGCGGGCGCCGCCCGACGCGGGTGGAGGCGTGGGCGGAGATGGACCGTACCGGGAAGTCCGGGGCGTGCGTGATGGGTGAGTGCGGTTACTGCACGCCTCCGCTGGACGTGTACGTGACGCCGCGCGGGCGACCGGTCGTCGGCCCGCCGGTCATCTCGATCCGGTGCACGTGCGCCTGTCACCGAGGACGTTCCGTGCGGCGGCAGGTGATCACCGTGTAGACCGGCCGTCCGCCCCGCTTCCCTTCCCCCAGGCGGGCGGGGCGGGCGGCCCCTGACAGCCTCCCGCGCCCGGCGTCCATGGCCCCCTTCGGCCGGGCACGGGAGGCACCCAACGGCCCCCGGGAATCGCTCCCGGGGGCCGTTGCTCTGCCCGCTCTACTCGTCGGCCCTTCCCCGCCGGGCACGCACCGCGCGCCGCTCGGCGTCGCGTCGTCACGACCCTGCCCCTGTCTCGTCGACGATGCACCGCCCGAGCTGGGCCATGGCACGGGGGGTGAGTCCCAGTGCCGCACCCGCGTGCCGGGCTTCCTGCACCTGCCACGCGGACGCCTCACCCGCGAGGATCGCGGCCTCGTACACGATCAGCAAACGCGACCGTGCCGCGCGCCGTGTCGTCCCACTGAACTCCGTCCGGACCGTAAGAGAGAGAAAGACCTGGAACCGACCACGACCTCACTGCCTGCCGCACCTCAGCTCTGGGCCGCACACCCCTGCACGGTTGCTGGTTCTCAGTCAGGCACTCAGACGTACCGCTCCAGGATGGACGACTCCGCCAGCCGCGACAGCCCCTCGCGCACGCTCCGCGCCCGCAGTTCACCGACCCCGTCGACGGCCTGGAGGTCGTCCACGCTCGCGGCGAGCAGCTTCTGCAGACCGCCGAAGTGCTCCACGAGCCGCTCGATGATCGCCCCCGGCAGCCGCGGCACCTTGGCCAGCAGCCGGTAGCCGCGAGGCGACACCGCCGAGTCGAGGGTCTCGGGCGAACCGCTGTAGCCGAGCGCCCGCGCGACGGTCGCCAGGTCCAGCAGTTCGGGGTGCGACAGTCCGTCCAGTTCGGTGAGCGCCTCGGCGACCGTGCGGGACCGCTTCGCGGTCGGCTCGGGCACGTAGTCCCGGACGACCAGCTCCCGCTCGGGCTCGACCCCCGCGATCAGCTCGTCGAGCTGGAGCGCGAGGAGGCGGCCGTCGGTACCGAGCTCGACGACGTACTCGGCGATCTCGGTCGCGATCCGGCGGACCATCTCCAGCCGCTGCGCGACCGCTGACACGTCCCGGACGGTGACCAGGTCCTCGATCTCCAGCGCGGACAGCGTGCCGGCCACCTCGTCCAGCCGGAGCTTGTACCGCTCCAGCGTCGCGAGCGCCTGGTTGGCGCGCGACAGGATGGCGGCGGACTCCTCCAGGACGCGGCGTTCACCGTCCACGTACAGGGCGATCAGCCGCATCGACTGCGACACGGAGATCACGGGGAACCCGCAGCTCTTGGACACCCGGTCGGCGGTGCGGTGCCGGGTGCCGGTCTCCTCGGTCCGGATCGACGCGTCGGGCACCAGCTGGACGCCGGCGCGGAGGATCTTGGTGATGTCCTTGTCGACGATGAGCGCGCCGTCGAGCTTGCACAGCTCGCGCAGGCGGGTCGCGGTGAACTCCACGTCCAGCACGAAGCCGCCGGTGCACATCGACTCGACCGTCTTGTCCATGCCGACGACGATGAGACCGCCCGTGTTGCCACGGAGGACGCGCTCCAGGCCGTCACGCAGCGCGGTGCCGGGGGCGACCGCGCTCAGGGACGCGCGCATCAGCGCTTCGTTGCCGGAGCCTCCGCCGGACTTTCCGGGCGTTGATGCCCGGTCGTTGGCTGCCACTGCACTCCTCCGGCTCGTACGGATGGGCGAGACCAGGGCAAAGTCTAGCGACCCACCCTTCCCCGCTGCGGGCAGTCGGGAGCGCCGCGGCTTCGCGCACCCGGGCCCCGCCCCCGGGCCCCCCGTCGTCGCGGCTTCGCCGCCCGTCCCCGGACGCCCCCGGGCCCTTCGGCCAGCGGGGCCCCGCTGGCTGGATCAGCCCTCCCGCGCCGCCCGGCGCGACCGCGGCAGCACCCGCAGTGCCTCGCCCACGTCCGCGACCTCCTGCACCCGCATCCCCGCAGGGACCCGCCCCGGGTCCGACGGGACCAGAGCGTGCGTGAAGCCCAGCCGATGCGCCTCGGCCAGCCGCCGCTGCACCCCCGTCACGCGCCGGACCTCACCCGCCAGCCCCACCTCCCCGATCGCGACCAGGTTCTTCGGCAGGGGCGTGTCGGACGCGGCCGAGGCGAGAGCCAGCGCGACCGCCAGATCGGCCGCGGGCTCCGAGAGCTTCACGCCGCCCACCGTCGCACTGTAGATGTCCCGCTTCCCGAGCGCGCTGATCCGCCCCCGCTGTTCCAGGACCGCCAGCATCATCGAGACGCGGGACGTCTCCAGGCCGGACGTCGTGCGGCGCGGCGAGGGGATCTGCGAGTCGACCGTCAGCGCCTGCACCTCCGCCACCAGGGGCCGACGCCCCTCCAGCGTCACCGTCAGACACGTGCCCGGCACGGGCTCGTCGCGCCGGGTCAGGAACAGTCCGCTCGGGTCGGCCAGGCCCGTGATCCCCTCGTCGTGCAGCTCGAAGCAGCCGACCTCGTCCGTCGCCCCGTACCGGTTCTTCACGCCCCGCACCAGCCGCAGCCGGGCATGCCGGTCGCCCTCGAAGTGCAGCACCACGTCCACCAGGTGCTCCAGCAGCCGCGGCCCCGCGATCGCGCCGTCCTTCGTGACATGGCCCACCAGCAGCGTCGCCATGCCCCGCTCCTTGGACGCCCGGATCAGCGCGCCCGCCACCTCCCGCACCTGTGCCATACCGCCCGGCGCCCCGTCGATCTCCGGCGACGCGACCGTCTGCACGGAGTCCAGGATCAGCAGGGACGGCTTCACCGCGTCCAGGTGGCCCAGCACCGCCGACAGGTCCGTCTCGGCGGCCAGATAGAGATGATCGTGCAGCGCGCCGATCCGGTCCGCCCGGAGCCGTACCTGGCTCGCGGACTCCTCACCGGTCACATAGAGCGTCGGGTGCGCCTCGCCCGCCGCCTTCGCCGCCACGTCCAGCAGCAGCGTCGACTTGCCGACCCCGGGCTCGCCCGCCAGCAGCACCACCGCGCCCGGTACGAGGCCGCCGCCCAGCACCCGGTCCAGTTCGTCGACGCCGGTCGTGCGGGCCGTGGCCTGCCTGCCGTCCACCTGTGCGATCGGCACCGCCGCCGCCGACACCCGGCCCGCCGCCGTGGTCCGGACCGCGGGCGCGCCGTACTCCTGGACCGTGCCCCACGCCTGGCACTCGGGGCAGCGGCCGAGCCACTTCACCGTCGTCCAGCCGCACTCGGTGCAGCGGAACGACGGCCTTTCCTTGGTCGACTTCGTACGGGCAGCCATGCGCCACACCGTAGCGGTGACCACTGACACCGTCCGCCCCGGCGGCCGGGCGGCCCGC
Organism: Streptomyces sp. MUM 203J; assembly: GCF_022414595.1. Lineage (GTDB taxonomy): Bacteria > Actinomycetota > Actinomycetes > Streptomycetales > Streptomycetaceae > Streptomyces. The sequence continues at coordinate 73,894 of NZ_JADWYO010000023.1, forward strand.
CCGGGGTGACCCCTATATCCGCGATCACCGCTCGAAACCAAGAACGGCGGCGCTCTTTCGAGGGACACGTTCACCCGTAAGGCTTAAAACTGAAGGAGGGGCGCGAAGAGTGTGCCTTCGGACCCCTACGGTCGCCGGGTGACGAGCAGCAGGCTGGAACCCCCTACGCACACCACCGGCGCACACCGGGCACAGCGCCGTGCGCCCCGGAGCGGGGACCGGACGCTCGCGCAGAGCCCGCCGGCCCGGTACGAGCCCTATCTCGACGGCCTGTTCACCTACTGCCTGTCCGTGCTCTGCGACCACGGTAAGGCGACCGCCGTCCTCGGGGACACGCTCGCCGTCGCGGAGCGCCAGAACCACCGCTGCCCCGCCGACGACTCCGGGCGCAGGGCGTGGCTGTACGCCCTCGCGCGCTGGGCCTGTCTACGGGAGCTGGCGGAGCAGCGGCGGCGACGGCAGGGCGCGCACGCGGTCCGCCAGGCCGCCGCCACGCAGCGCACCACCCGGCAGCCCCACCAGGGCGGCGACGGCTCGTCTCCCGAGGGGAGCGACGAGCACCGCCGGGAGCTGGCCCGGCTCGCCTGGCCGGAGGCCGCCGGCACCACTCCCGAGCAGCGCGAGGCCCTGGAGCTGGCAGTACGCCACCAGCTGGGCGCCCCCGAGGTGGCCGCCGTGCTCGGCATGGCCCCGCAGGCCGCCCGCGAGCTGCTGTCCGCCGCCGCCTGCGAGGTGGAACGCACCCGCGCCGCGCTCGCGGTCGTCGACACCGGCTCCTGCCCGGCGGTGGCCCGCCTCGCGGGCGATCGCCGGATGCTGCTGTCGGCGGCGCTGCGCCGCGAGCTGGTCCGGCACGTCGACGACTGCCCCCTGTGCCGCCGGATCGCGGAGCGCGCCGAGGCCGCCGGGCCCTGGCCGGGGGCCACGGTCACCCCGGACACGCTGCCGCTGGTGGAGGCGCCGCGTTCGGAGGCGTACACGGCGATGGCGCACACGCCGCGCGCGCGGACCGGCGGTCCCCGCTTCGGGCGGGACGGCTTCCCGCTGGACCCGAAGGACCACGCGGCCCGCCGCGACCGGATGCGGGCGCGGGCGGTGACCACCACGGTCGTCGCGACCGTCATCGCCGCGCCGGTCCTCGCCCTGTGGGCGGCCTACCGGAGCGACCAGGCGACCACCGCGCACGGCACCGACGACCCGTCGGTCAGCGCCGCCGACGAGAACGGCGCCCTGGCGGCGGGCCGCCCCGGCCGCCGTACGTACGAGAACGCGGGCAACGCCCAGCCGGGCGGCGAGAACCCCCGTTTCCGCACCCCCAGCCAGGCACCGGACGTGACCGTGGAGGTGATCAGTCCCGGCGCCGCCACGGCCGCCACCGGCCCCGGCCGCGTCACCCTCGCCGCCCAGCCGTACGGGGACACCACGATGCTCACGCTCAGCGCGTCCGGCGGCGCTCCCGTCCACTGGTCCCTGTGGAGCGACGCGCCCTGGCTGTACGCGAGCAAGGCGTCCGGCACGCTGGAACCCGGGCAGACCGAGAAGGTGTACGTCTCCGTGAACCAGGCCGGGCAGCCGCGCGGCGCCTGGAGCGCGCGGGTCGGGGTGAACCCCTCGGGCGCGGTCGTCAGCATCGAGGGCCAGGGCCCCAAGCGGCCGTCCGCACAGCGCCCGCCGGGCCGGACCGCGAAGCCGGACCCGAGGCCCTCGGCCCCGTCCGGCCCGCCGGGCCAGGGCGACGACCGTCCGACCCGGCCTCCGGCGTCGTCCCCGCCGCCGTCCTCGAAGCCCTCCGACCCGAGCCCCGCCCCGGACCCGGACCCGGACCCGGAGCCGAGTACGGATCCGACGCCGCCGCCCGCCACCGAGCCGCCCGCCACCAGCGCACCCCCGCCGGCCGGCGGTCCTCCGCCCGCCTCGTCGCCCCCGGCGTCCGGCGACCACGGCGAGGACCCCGGAAGCGGGGGCTCGCCGTCGCCGGAGGACGACTGAGACGTTCTGCCCGACGCCCTGGAGCGGACCCGGTGCCTCAGGCCACCGGGTCCGCCGGATGCGGGGCCACCAGCGGCAGCTGCGAGGCCAGCCGCGCCTCGCACAGCTCCACGAGTACGTCGTACGCCGCCTTGCCCATCAGTTCCTTCAGCTCCGGGCGGTACGTCACGTACACCGGCTCCCCGGCGCCGTGTGCCGACGTGGCCGAGGTGCACCACCAGTGCAGGTCGTGTCCGCCCGCGCCCCAGCCCCGGCGGTCGTACTCGCCGATGGACACCTGGAGGACCTTCGTGTCATCAGGCCGTTCGATCCAGTCGTACGTCCGGCGCACCGGAAGCTGCCAGCACACGTCGGGTTTCGTCTCCAGCGGCTCCCGGCCCTCCCGCAGCGCCAGGATGTGCAGCGCGCACCCGGAGCCGCCCTCGAAGCCGGGCCGGTTCTGGAAGATGCACGAACCCTGCCAGCGGCGGGTCTGCCGGTCGCCGTCCTCGTCGAGCTGCACCCAGCCCGTCTCCGTACCGACGTCGTGGAACTGCCACAGCTCCGGCGTGAGCCTCGCCACGTGTGAGGCGACCCGCTTCTCGTCGTCCTCGTCGGAGAAGTGAGCGCCCAGCGTGCAGCAGCCGTCGTCCGCCCGGCCCGCCTGGATGCCCTGGCAGCCGCTGCCGAAGACGCAGCTCCAGCGGGAGGTCAGCCAGGTCAGGTCGCAGCGGAAGACCTGGTCCTCGTCGGCCGGGTCGGGAAACTCCACCCACGCGCGCGGGAAGTCCAGCCCCTTCTCGTCGGGCACACGCTGCTTCTTGGCACTCTTGCCGGAACCGGCTTTGCCCGGCTTGGCGTCTTTCGTCTTTGGCACACCCCCAGCGTAGGCGCAGCGTCTCGGCCAGGGGCAGTAGCGTTCGGGGCATGAGACTCGGAGTCCTCGACGTCGGTTCGAACACGGTGCACCTGCTGGTCATGGACGCGCACCCGGGCGCCCGCCCGCTGCCCGCCCACTCGCACAAGGCGGAGCTGCGCCTGGCCGAACTCCTCGACGCGCACGGCGCCGTCAGCGACGACGGCGTGGAGCGGCTCGTCACGATCATCGGGGACGCCCTGCACACCGCCGAGGAGAAGGGCTGCGAGGACGTCCTGCCGTTCGCGACCTCCGCGATCCGCGACGCCTCCAACGCCGACGCCGTGCTCCAGCGGGTCAGGGAGGAGACCGGCATCGACCTCCAGGTCCTCTCCGGTGAGGAGGAGGCCCGGCTCACCTTCCTCGCCGCGCGCCGCTGGTTCGGCTGGTCGGCCGGCAGGCTGCTGCTCCTGGACATCGGAGGCGGCTCACTGGAGGTCGCGTACGGCATCGACGAGGAGCCCGACGCGGCGGTGTCCCTGCCGCTCGGCGCGGGGCGGCTCACCGCCGGCTGGCTGCCGGGCGACCCGCCGGACCCGGCCGACGTGAAGGCGCTGCGCCGCCATGTGCGGGCGGCCATAGCGCGGACGGTCGGGGAGTTCGCGCGGTTCGGGAAGCCCGACCACGTGGTGGCCACGTCCAAGACCTTCAAGCAGCTCGCCCGGATCGCCGGGGCGCCCGGGTCGGGTGAGGGGCTGTACGTCGAGCGGGTGCTGAGTCGTGCGTCACTTGAGGGATGGGTGCCGAAGCTGGCGTCCATGACGGCGGAGCAGCGCCGCGCACTGCCCGGCGTGTCGGTGGGCCGGGCCGGTCAGCTCCTGGCCGGGGCGCTGGTCGCGGAGGGGGCGATGGACCTGTTCGGGGTGGACGAGCTGGAGATCTGCCCGTGGGCGCTGCGGGAGGGCGTCATCCTGCGACGGCTGGACCACCTGCCCGAGTGACGGGGCCAAACCGTACGCTGTCCCTCGTGGCAGATCCGGCTGAACCGATCGAAGCGCCGTCCCGGGCGGCCCTCCCCGAGGTGCCCGAGGTGAAGGTCGCCCTGTCGACGGCCTCCGTCTACCCCGAGTCGACGGCGACCGCCTTCGAGGTGGCCGGCCGGCTCGGCTACGACGGCGTCGAGGTCATGGTGTGGACCGACCCGGTCAGCCAGGACCTGGAGGCGCTGCGCCGGCTCTCCGACTACCACCGGGTCCCGGTCCTCGCCGTCCACGCCCCCTGCCTGCTGATCACCCAGCGGGTCTGGTCCACCGACCCCTGGGTGAAGCTCCAGCGGGCCCGGTCGGCGGCCGAGAAGCTCGGCGCGTCCACCGTCGTCGTCCACCCCCCGTTCCGCTGGCAGCGCCAGTACGCGCGGGACTTCGTGACCGGCATCTGGCGGATGGCCGAGGAGACGGACGTACGGTTCGCCGTCGAGAACATGTACCCGTGGCGCTACCGCGACCGGGAGATGCTCGCGTACGCCCCCGAGTGGGACGTCACCAAGGACGACTACCGCCACTACACGATCGACCTGTCCCACACCGCCACCGCCCGCACCGACGCGCTCGCGATGGCGTCCCGGATGGGCGGCCGGCTCGGGCACATCCACCTCGCGGACGGGCGGGGTTCCGGCAAGGACGAGCACCTGGTGCCGGGGCGCGGCACACAGCCCTGCGCGGAGCTGCTGGGGCAGCTGGCCCGTACCGGCTTCGACGGGCATGTCGTCATCGAGGTCAACACCCGGCGTGCCATGTCCGCCGCCGAACGCGAGGCCGACCTGGCGGAGGCCCTGGACTTCACCCGCCGCCACCTGGCGGGGGCGGCGCGGATCCGATGACGGGCGGCACCTCCGGGGCGCCACGCGCGCGCAGGGGGCGCGGACGGCCGTCCGCCGCCGACCGCGCCGACGGGCCGGGCGCCCGCGAGCGGATCCTTGAGGCTGCCCGTACGGAGTTCGCGGAGCGCGGCTACGACAAGACGTCGGTACGGGGCATCGCCAAGGCCGCCGGGGTGGACGCGGCGCTCGTGCACCACTACTTCGGCACCAAGGACGAGATGTTCGCGGCGGCCGTCGAGATGTCCTTCGAGCCCGCGATGGTGATCCCGGCCGTGCTCGGACAGGGCCCGGAGGGTGTCGGGGAACGGCTGGCCCGCTTCTTCCTGGGCGTGTGGGAGAACCCGGCGACCCGCGCGCCGCTGCTGGCGGTCGTACGGTCGGCGCTCACCCACGAGGCGGCCGCGAAGGTGCTGCGGGGCTTCGTGCTGCGGCGGCTCCTGGAGCGGGTGGCGGGGGAGCTGGCCGTGCCGGACCCGGAGTTCCGGGCGGAGCTGGCGGCCTCGCACATGATCGGGATCGCGATCATGCGGTACGTGATCCAGGTGGAGCCGCTGGCGACGGCGGACCCGGAGGAGATCGTGGCGATGGTGGCACCGACGCTCCAGCGCTATCTGGCGGAGGCGTGAGCCTGAGGTGCGCGCCGGGCCGGGGAATGACCGGCAGGTGAGTCGGCTGTCCCGCTATCCGGACAACCTGTCCAGAACGTGGAGCGGCGGCGTACGCTCGTAGGAGCCAGACCTGTCTGATGAGGAGCGAGCGACGATGCCCGAGCTGAGGTCCCGCACTGTCACCCACGGCCGCAACATGGCGGGCGCCCGCGCCCTTATGCGCGCCTCCGGTGTAGCGGGCGAGGACATCGGCCGCAAGCCCGTCATCGCCGTGGCCAACTCCTTCACCGAGTTCGTGCCCGGTCACACCCACCTCCAGCCGGTCGGCCGGATCGTCAGCGAGGCCATCAAGGCCGCCGGGGCGATCCCGCGCGAGTTCAACACGATCGCGGTCGACGACGGCATCGCCATGGGCCACGGAGGGATGCTCTACTCCCTCCCCTCCCGCGACCTGATCGCGGACAGCGTGGAGTACATGGTCGAGGCGCACTGCGCCGACGCACTGATCTGCATCTCCAACTGCGACAAGATCACGCCCGGCATGCTGATGGCGGCACTGCGCCTCGACATCCCGACGGTCTTCGTCTCCGGCGGCCCCATGGAGTCGGGCCGCGCGACGCTCGTCGACGGCACCGTCCGCACGCTGGACCTGGTGGACGCCATCAGCGACGCGGTGAACGACAAGGTGTCGGACGAGGACATCCTCCGTATCGAGGAGAACGCCTGTCCGACCTGCGGCTCCTGCTCCGGGATGTTCACCGCCAACTCGATGAACTGCCTCACGGAGGCCATCGGTCTGTCGCTGCCCGGCAACGGCTCGGTCCTGGCCACGCACACCGCGCGCAGGGCGCTGTACGAGAACGCGGGCCGCACGGTCGTCGAACTGACGAAGCGCTACTACGAGCAGGACGACGAGACGGTCCTGCCGCGCTCCATCGCCTCGTTCGCGGCGTTCGAGAACGCGATGGCGCTGGACATCGCGATGGGCGGCTCGACGAACACGATCCTGCACCTGCTGGCCGCCGCCCAGGAGGCGGGCGTTCCGTTCGGCCTGGAGGAGATCGACGCGGTGTCCCGCCGGGTCCCGTGCCTGGCGAAGGTCGCCCCGAACGTCGGCAAGGACCGCACGTACTACATGGAGGACGTGCACCGCGCGGGAGGTATCCCGGCGCTGCTGGGCGAGCTGCACCGGGCGGGCCTGCTGAACGAGGACGTGTGGGCGGTGCACAGCCCGTCCCTCGCGGACTGGCTGAAGACCTGGGACGTGCGCGGCGGCTCCCCGTCGCCGGAGGCGCTGGAACTGTGGCACGCGGCGCCGGGCTGCAAGCGCTCGGCGGAGGCCTTCTCCCAGTCGGAGCGCTGGGAGGCCCTCGACGAGGACGCGGAGGGCGGCTGTATCCGCTCGGCCGAGCACGCGTACTCCAAGGACGGCGGCCTCGCGGTCCTCAGGGGCAACCTGGCGGTCGACGGCTGCGTCGTGAAGACGGCGGGTGTCGACGAGTCCATCTGGACCTTCGAGGGCCCGGCGGTCGTCTGCGAGTCGCAGGATGAGGCCGTCGAGAAGATCCTCAACAAGCAGGTCACGCACGGAGACGTGGTCGTCATCCGCTACGAGGGCCCCAAGGGCGGCCCCGGCATGCAGGAGATGCTCTACCCGACGTCCTTCCTGAAGGGCCGGGGCCTCGGCAAGACCTGTGCGCTCATCACCGACGGCCGCTTCTCGGGCGGCACGTCCGGCCTGTCGATCGGCCACGCCTCACCGGAGGCGGCGAGCGGCGGAACCATCGCCCTGGTCGAGGACGGCGACCGCATCCGCATCGACATCCCGAACCGCACCATCGAGCTGCTCGTCGACGAGCCCACCCTGGCCACGCGGCGCGAGGCCCTGAACGGCCGCTACGCCCCCGAGTCCCGCGACCGCAAGGTCTCGGCGGCCCTGCGCGCGTACGCGGCGATGGCGACCAGCGCGGACCGGGGCGCGGTGCGGGACGTGACCCTCCTCCCGTAACGCGGCACCGCGCCGCCCGGGGGTACGCCCTCGGGGCATGTCCGAGGACGGGTTCCCCCGGGCTCCGCGAGCAAGGGGGCACCCCCAAGGCGGGAGGCGGGAGGCCGACGGCGGAGCCGCGCACCGGTACCGAGGGAAGGGGCCGGGGCAGCGGCGGAGCACGGCCCTACCAGCCCGCGGGCTCCGTCCCGCTCACCCCGCGCACCGACCCGTCCGGCGCCGCCGCGAACACCCGGTCCCCCGCGACCACCGGGGCCGGCAGCATCGCCGCCACACCCCCGGCCCCCATCCGCGCGGCGCTCTGCCCCGCGGGAGTCCCCGCGCCCGCGTCCACCGCGAGCAACCGCCCGTCCCCCGCCGACAGCAGTACGAACCCACCTGCCGCCACCGGCCGGGACACGCGTGCCGCACCCGTCTCGAACCGCCACAGCTCCCTCTCACCCGGGCCCACATCGACGGCCGCGAGCGATCCACCGGTCCCCACGACGTACACGGTCTCCCCGTCCACCGTCGCCTGGGCCTGGTCCGCGGGCGCGGACAGCGGAACCCGCCGCACACTCCGGCCGCCGGTGCCGAGCCGCACCACCGCGTCGACGAACTGCTCCCGGTCGGCCGACAGCAGCACCAGCCCCTCACCCCCGCCCGTCGTCTGCACGGGCGTCAGCGCCCCCCGTACCCGATGGGCCCACCGCACCGTCCCGTCCCCCGGGTCCACCGCGCTGACCACCGTCGACGCCCCGTCGGCCGCCACCGCCGCCGCGAACAGCAGCTCCCCGTCCCCGCCCGCCACCCACTGGGCCCCGCCGGCGACCGGCCGCCCACTCCACCGCTCGGCACCGTCCGTCCCGTCCAGCGCCCGCGCCCGCCCGTCGGCCCCCACCACGAGCACACCGCCGTCCACGGGCACGACCTGCGCGTACGAGGCGAGGTCCACGCCCCACCGGACGTCACCGCTCCCGGGGTCGAGTGCCTCCAGCCGGGCGGCGTCGAGCGCGGTGACCCCGGGGCTCACGACGAACACCACCCCGCCGGCCACGAACAGCTCAGCGCTCTCCGTGGCTCCGGCAGCCCCCTGGGCCCCACCCGGCACGGCCCACTGCCGCGCCCCGTCCACCTGACGCAGCCGCGCGGCCTTCACCCCCGGGGCCGCGCAGTAGAGCGCCTCCTCCCCGCCCGCCACGCACACCGGCGGCCGGCCTCCGGCAGCGCTCGCGCCCTCCAGCCGGACCTCCCACGGGGCGAACGGCTCCGCCTCCGCCGCAGGCCCCGCCGAGCGCCCCGCGCCCGGCCCCGGCGCCGTCCCGCCCACCGCCACGACACCCCCCGCGACGCCCAGCGCCAGCGCGACAGCACCCGCGACCCGCATGTGCCGCACCCACCACCGCACCGGCGCGCGCCGCCCTTCCCGCACCGGCTTCCCCACCGCCGTGGTCACCGCCCGCCGCTGCTCCGGCACCCGCGCCGCGCCGCCCTCCAGCCGCAGAGCCGTCATCAGCTCCTCCGGCGTCGGCCGCTCCCCGGGCTCCTTCGCCAGGCACCGCCGGAGCAGTGGAACCAGCTCCTCCGGGACCCCCGCCAGATCCGGCTCGCTGTGCACCACCTGGTACGCCACGATGTACGGGCTGTTCGAGTCGAACGGTCCCCGCCCGGTCGCCGCGTGCACCAGCACCGCACCCATGGCGAACACGTCGGCGGCGGGCCCGACCTCCCGGGGCCGCTGGAACTGCTCCGGCGCCATGAAGGGCGGTGAGCCGATCAGCTTCCCGGTCTCCGTCCGCACATCGCTGTCGGTGGGCCGCGAGATGCCGAAGTCGATGACGCGCGGTCCGTCGGCCGCCAGCAGGACGTTGCTCGGCTTGAGATCGCGGTGGACGACGCCCGCCCGGTGGATGTCCCGCAGCGCCTCCGCCAGCCCCGCGCCCAGCCTGCGCAGCTCGACGCCGTCCAAGGGCCCGTTCCGCTTCACCCGTTCAGACAGGGTCGGCCCGTCGATGAACAGCGTCGCCATCCAGGGCCGCAGGTCTTCCGGAGCGGCGTCCACGACCGGCGCGGTGAAAGCCCCGCTGACCCGCCTCGCGGCGCTGACCTCCTGCCGGAAACGGGCCCTGAACTCGGGTTCCGCCGCGTGCTCGCGGTGCACGACCTTCACGGCGAGGCGCAGCCCGGAGTCCGAGGCCGCCAGCCGTACGACTCCCATGCCACCGGACCCGAGGACCTCACCGAGCCGGTACCGCCCGGCGTACTCGGGTTCCGGCCGTTCTTCCGGATGTTCCGCTTCCGGTACGGGCCCGGTGCTGCGCAGCGGCGGCATCGTCCACCCCCGTAAATGCTCCCGCGACGCACGGAGCCTAGTCGATGATGCGTGCGACGCCGGTATGGCTTGTTAGCCTCCGTGCATCGTGGCGCCCGCAGGGGGTGGGCGCCTCACCAGGGGGAGGTCGGCCATGACGGCCAGCTCGGTCAAGCGCTACCCGGTGGCACCGGGCGTCCGGCTCAACGTCCGCAGCGGCCCGGGCACGCAGTACGGCATCGTGAAGGTGCTGCCCGAGGGCGTGAGCGTGCCGGTGAACTGCCAGACGACCGGCACCTGGGTCACCGGCACGTACGGCACCACGAACATCTGGGACAACATAGGCAACGGCCAGTTCGTCTCGGACGCGTACCTGTACACGGGCAGCGACGGCTACGTGGCGTCCCGCTGCGCCTGACCGTGTCGGGGGCGGGCAGGCGATAATCGCCCCGTGAACAAGAAGCCGAACGCGAAGCCGGACACGAACGCACCCGGTCCGCAGCCCGAGCCCCTCCGCTTCTTCGGCACGACCTGGGTCGCGCACGACAGGGGCTACGGTCTGCGGCGCGCGGCCGTCGCCGCCGGCTCCCTGACGGCCGCGGTCGCCGGAGTGTTCGTGCTGCGCCTGGCGTACGAGGGCCTGGCCATCGCCCAGGTGGGCGGCTTCGTCAACGGCCTGGTCCTGGCCATGTTCGCCATCTGCACGGCGATGGCCTTCCGCAAGACCTGGGAGGGCTTCACCCGCCGACCCGCCGACCCGTCCCAGGAGGACGCCCTGCGCGGCCTGAAGGCCATCGGCTTCGTCGGCTCCCTCCTCGCCTACTTCCTCCGCTCCCTCCGAGAGGCCCCCGGCGAACACCTGCTCCGCACGGAGTACGAGGCGGCGGCGTCCCGCCACAAGTCCCGCCGTGCCTCCCGCACGGGCAACCCGGCAGCCCGCAGGAACCGCCGCTGACCCGTCCCCCACCACCACGCGCCGGTACCCGCCCGCCGCCGGTCCGCCGCGGCTCCCGCCGACCGCCGGCGCGTCCCGCCCGCCCCGCCCACGGC
>NZ_JADWYO010000024.1 GCF_022414595.1 Streptomyces sp. MUM 203J
CCCTCGACTCGGCCGCGGACGCGGGCTGCGGGCGTCTGGTGCCGCCCCGCGACCCGGACGCGCCGGCACGCGCGGTGGCCGGCCTGCCGGCCGAGCCCGCGCTGCGGGCCGGGTGCGGGGCGGCCGGGCGGCGCAGGGTGCTCAGCCTGTACGACTGGACGCACGTCGCCGCGGCCACGGAAACCGTGTACGGCGAGGTGTGCGAGGCCCGGCGCCGGGCGGTGCGGCCTTCGGTGCCCGGGGCGGCCTGAGCGACTCTCCGGCTCCCCTGCTCCGCGTCTTCCCGGCTTGCCGCCGGATCGACTCCTTCAGGTACCCGGGGGTGCCTCGTCGCGCGCGGCGAGCAGCAGGGCCACGTCGTCGGGGCGGTCCTTGGCACGGAGCGCCTCGTCGACGAGCCGGTCCGCGAGGGCGGACAGGGTCAGGTCGGCGGGGGCGGTGGCGAGCAGCCCGCGCAGCCGCTCCACGCCGAGGTCGATGTCCACACCCGGCTGCTCGACCAGCCCGTCCGTGTAGAAGCCCAGCACGGCTCCGCGCGGCAGCTGCAGTTCCGCGACCGGGTACGTGGCGTCCGGGTCCACACCGAGGACGACGCCGCCCGGCAGGTCGACGACCTCGGCGGCGCCGTCGGGGCGGCGCAGCAGCGGCGGGAGATGACCGGCGCGCACAGCGCGCACGACGCCGGTCTCCGAGTCGAGCACGCAGTAGCAGCAACTCGCGAACTGGCCGGGGTCGAGGTCGATGAGCAGCCGGTTGGTGCCGCTCACGACCTCCTGCGGGTCGTTCCCGGCCAGCGCGAAGGCCCGTACGGCGCTGCGGAGCTGGCCCATCGTGGCGGCGGCGGACACGCCGTGGCCCTGGACGTCGCCGATGACGAGGGCCAGGCCCCGGGAGGTCTCCACGACGTCGTACCAGTCGCCGCCGACGTCCATGCCCTGGGTGCCGGGCAGATAGCGGCCGACGGTGGAGACATGGCGCAGCCGGGGCAGCCGGTGCGGGAGCAGCGCGTCCTGGAGGCCTCGGGCGAGGGCGGCCTCGGTGTCGTAGCGCCGGGCCCGCTGGAGCGCCTGCGCGATGAGCCCGGCGAGCGCGGTGAGGACGGTGCGCTCCTCCGGGCTGAAGCCGCGGGGCTGGTCGAAGCCGAGGATGCAGGACCCCACGGGCCGCCCGGAGGCGATGAGCGGGAGGAAGGCACGGGCGCCGACGTGGGCGTCGAGGGGGATGCCCGGGTAGGCGGCGGCGAGCCGCTGCATGGACTCGAAGAAGATGGGCCGGCCGGTGGTGAGGCACTCGACGCCGGGCAGGCGGGCGTCGAGCCCGACGCCGTCGAAGCGGTCCAGGAAGCCCTGCGGGAAGCCGGTCTCCCAGGCGAGGTGGAGGTGGCGTTCGCTGAGCAGGTAGATGGCGAGCTCACGGCCGCCGAAGGCGGGCAGCAGCTCCTCGGTGACGACTTCGGAGACCTGGCGGGCGGTGACCGCCTCGGTGAGCGCGATGGCGAGGGCGACCGGCCGGTACAGCACGGAGGCGCGGTCGGCCGGGGAACCCATGAGGACGCTGCCGGGGCTGGCCACGGAGCCGGGGGCGTACGCGGGCTCGTCGGCGGCGCTCAGGCTGACGGTGAGGCCGTCGTGGTCGGGGTGGAGGGAGACGTTCAGCCAGGAGGCCCCGTTCCGGTGGGCGAGGAAGTGCACCGGTTCGGAGGAGAGGAGGGCGGCGCGGAAGTGGTCCTCGTACGCGGGGCGGGCGGTCCAGGGCTGCGCTTCCCACAGGACCTGTCCGAGGAGGGCGCCGCGGGCGACGCCGAGAAGGTCCTCCGCGCGGCGGCTCAGGTAGGTGACGCGGCCGAGGCGGTCCAGGGAGAGGACGCCGGTGGAGAGCCGGTCCGCGGCGGCCGCGACGATGGGGCCGGTGCCGGGGTCGACGAGCAGCCCGGAGACGCGGTGATCGTCGGGGGCGGGCCGGCGGGACAGTTCGATGAGGTGGGGGCGGCCGTCACGGCCGCGCAGCCACATGCGGCGGCCGGCCGGCCGGCCGGAGCCGGTGTCCTCGGTCAGCCGGCGGACCATCGCGGACAGGCCGTACACGTCCTCGGGGGCGAGGAGGCGGAACAGAGCCTCGGCGGTGCCGGGCGGGTCTCCGGACTCGCCGCAGAGGATCCGGCGCACCTCGGCGTCGGCGGTGACGACGCCGGTGTCCAGGGCCCAGGTGAAGCGGGCGACGTGGACGGGCGGGGTGGCGCCCGCGGGGAGCTGCACCAGGGCGGGGGCGCTGTCCCAGGCGACCGGGGTGCCTGCTGCGTCCAGCTCGGCCAGGGCGGCGCCGAGGCGGTCGGCGGTGGCTTTGACACGGCGGCGGTCGGAGGCGGCGACGGCGCCGGTGGAGGTGGCCCGGAGCACCACCAGGACCCCGAAGCGGTCGCGGTCGGCGGAGACCGGTACGTACAGCGAGCCGAACGGGTAGGGCAGGCCCGCCATCAGCTGGGGGTAGCGGCGCATGGCCTCCTCGGCGTCGGCGAGGTGGACCGGGTGTCCGGAGCGGTAGGCGTCCGCGACGGGGAAGGGCCGGTTGATGTGCATGCGCCACCAGGGGCGGAACAGGTGGCCCGGGAGACCGGCGAGGACGGCGAGACGGAGGAGGCCGCCGGAGCGGGAGCGGAGGTAGACGCCGCCGGCGTAGCCGCCCGCGGCTTCGACGGCGGCCACGACGGCGGGGGCGAGGGTGAGGGCCAGGGGGTCTGGGACGGGGGCCTCCGCCGCGCCGCTTTCCTGTGGGCCCGGGGGGTCGGAGGGGCCACCGGGGGCGCCGAACCAGGTCACACAGCAAGGATGCGCCCGGTGTCACCACCGGGGCCACCGGGGCGGGACACCGTCCGGCCGAGTGCGGCGCTCAGGCGGTGCGGGGGCACCGTCCCGGCGGACGCCCGGCGCCCGCGGGGTCGGGGCGGGGGGCGGACCACAGGGCCGTTCCACCGCGCCCGCCCCCTGCTGCGCTCTCGGCTCCTCCCCCGGTTCTCGGCTTCGTCCGCACAGGGGACCCCCTGAGCAGGCGGCGCCGTCATCGCCCTGGGGGTGTCCCCGCACGGGCGCTCGGGGAGGAACGTCTTCCCGCGGCGAGGAACGAGGGCCCGGCAGCCCACAGCCCCACCGGCAGTCGAGGGCGTACCCTGCGCGCTATCTTGTGCGGAATTGGGGCGAATGAAGGAGGCGGATCGTGCCATCAGTGCCATCGGGGCAGCAGGCACGCGCGCAGGCGGCGGCGATCACACCGGGACTCCAGGTCCCGGAGGTGGAGCCGACGCCCGCGGAGCGGGTGCGGGCCTTGTTCGGCGGCCACCGGCTGTCCCCGGGACAGCGGCGTATCGCACAGTACCTGGTCGACCACCTCACGGAGGCGGCGTTCCTGTCGATCACCGAGCTGGCGGAGCGTGCCGGAGTGAGCCAGCCGTCGGTGACCCGGTTCGCCGGGGCGCTCGGGTACAGCGGGTACCCGGCGCTGCGGGAGGCCCTGCAGCCGATCGCGCTGAGTGCCATCGCCGCCGCCCCGGACAGCCGTGAGGAGATCCGCCGCAACGAACTCCAGGCGGCGATCGACGCCGAGATCGAGAACCTGGAGAACCTGCGGCGGGTCCTCGGTGACCCGGAACGGATCCTGGAGCTGGGGCGGCAGCTGGCGCGTTCGGTGCCCTTGACGGTTCTGGGTCTGCGGATCTCGGTGTCGCTCGCGGAGTACTTCGCGTACGCGGCCCGGCGGATCCATCCGGATGTCCGGCTGGTGACACGCGGCGGCAGCGTCGCGTACGACACGCTGCTCCAGGCCGGCGAGGCGGGCGGCAGCTGGGTGCTGGCGTTCGCGATGCCGCGGCACGCTAAGGAAACGCTGTCGGCCCTGTCGGCGGCCCGCCGTGCCGGGCTCCGTGTGGCGCTGATCACTGACCTGACCATGGGGCCTCTTGTGGAGGCCGCAGACGTGGCGCTCACCGCGCCGACCGGATCACGCCTTGTCTTCGACTCGTACGCCGCACCGGGCGTGCTGTCCGCGGCGGTGCTCCAGGCGATGGCGGACGCCGAACCAGAGCGCACACAGGCGCGGTTGGAGCGATACGAACAGGTGGCCATGCAGCACGAGTTCTTCCTCGACGACTGAGCGGCGGGGGCGCGGGGGCGCGCTGCGCAGGAGACTTCGGTGGGTCCGGAACGACCGGACGGCACCGAATATTTTCGGCCATCTAGGAGCATGAAATTTTTCATGCCCTTGCTTACTCAACGGTATATATATTTACTTCTCGCACGGCCCGCACGCACCGATAGGTGCGCCGCGGCGCCCGATGATCGAACACAGCGGGCGGCGCTCCCTCCTCGCGCCGCCCCACGTGTTCGCTGCCGGGTCATCCGCTCTCCCCTGCGGAGCCCGCATGGCGGCCCCGGTCTACCCCTGGTCCGGGGCCGCCGACCCTCTCCCCGGCCTCGCGCCTCAGCCCGCCGCGCCCGCCGCCGCGGCCAGCCGCGCCCGGGCCGCCGCCAGCGCGTGCTCCAGCTGACGCGTGCCCGTGGTCACGCACAGCGTGTACGTCACATCGTCCAGGCGGCGTTTCAGATCGGGAGCGACGGCCCGCTCCTGCGCCGCCGCGCACAGGGACTCGTAGCGGGCGACCAGCTCACGAAGCACAGCGGGATGCGCCAACAGCATGGGCGTACCTGCCTTTCCGACGCCATGAGGCACGAGAGAGGTCGGGGACGACGGCGCTGCCGGAGTCCCCGGAGGTGGATGTGACCTGAGCGAGGGCCGGGCGATACGCATCGGAGACACCCGGATCGGGCGTACGGACGCCGTCCCGCACGGGGTTGTGCCCGGACTGCCCGGCCTTCACACGACATTGTGATGCAACCGTGATGGGTTCGCCGTACGGGACGCGACGGAGTGTGATCAAGCAGGATCTTCGGCCGGGCGGCGCGCCACGACCAGGCGGCAGCGCGGCGCCCCGTCCGGCCGCCGGCCCAGCGCGGCCAGCGGATACAGCCCGGCGGGTTCGAAGCCCGCGCGCTCCAGGTCGGCCAGCACGTCCGGGAGCCGGAAGGTCCGGTAGTACATGACGAAGGGCGGCCACCACAGCGCGTTGCGCACGCGCATGGCGGCGTCGAAACCCCACAGTGTCCAGTACGGCAGCGAGCCGACCCGCGGCGGCGCCATCACCGGGAACGCGAACCGCCCGCCGGGCTGCAGCGCGGCGCGCACCCGCGCGAACAGCCCGGGCCGCTCCCGGGGCAGGAAGTGCCCGAACGCCCCGAAGCTCACCGCCAGGTCGAACTCCTCCCGGAACGGCAGGGCCCGCGCGTCCGCCCGCACCCACTCCGGGTCCGGGTGCCGCCCCTCCCCCGCCGGACACGCCTCCCGGGCCCGGGCCAGCATGCCCGCGCTGACGTCCACCCCGGCGACCCGCTCGCGGCACAGCCCCCTCAGCAGTCCCGTACCGGCACCCGTGCCGCAGCACACGTCGAGGCCCGCGCCGAACGGCCCCAGGGGCCGCAGCGCGTCGGCCGTGGCAGCCAGGACGGCGTCGGGCGTGCGGAACGGCGTCAGGTCGAACTTCGGGGCCAGCAGGTCGTAGCCGCGCTCGACCGAGGAGAGCGCCTGGACGGCCAGCTCCCGGAGCGTGGGTCCCTCGGGCGCGGACATGGGAGTGATCATTACGGGGAGGGTAGCGGTACGGCCGCTCCGGCGGGTCACAGCGGGTCCACGTCGAAGGCGTCCAGCGGGTCGAACGCCGGCTCCGCCGCGCCGCGGGTGCCGGAGGCGCCCGGCAGGGGCTGCTCGGCCCAGATGACCTTGCCTTCGGCGGTGTAGCGGGTGCCCCAGCGGTCCGCGAGCTGCGAGACGAGGAACAGCCCGCGCCCGCCCTCGTCCGTCGTGGCCGCGTACCGCAGGTGCGGCGAGGTGCTGCTGGTGTCGGTGACCTCGCAGGTCAGGACCCGGTCGTAGATCAGCCGGACGTGGACGGGCGGCGAGCCGTAACGGATCGCGTTGGTGATCAGTTCGCTCAGCACCAGCTCCGTGGTGAAGGCCAGGTCGGACAGCCCCCACGCGTCGAGTCTCGCCGCCGCCTCGGCCCGGATCCCGGCGACCGCCTCGGGCGAGAACGGCACGTCCCAGTCCGCGATCCGGTCCGCGTCGAGGCCGCGGGTGCGGGCGATGAGCAGCGCCACGTCGTCCTTGGGATGGGCGGGCAGCAGAGCGGCCAGCACCGCCTGGCAGCTCTCCTCGGGACTGCGGCCCGGCCCGCCGAGGGACTGCCGCAACAGCTCAAGCCCGACGTCGATGTCCCGGGTGCGCTCCTCGATGAGCCCGTCGGTGTAGAAGACCAGCTGACTGCCCTCGGCCAGGTCGAGTTCCGCCGTCTCGTACGGTATGCCGCCCAGGCCCAGCGGCGGTCCGACCGGCAGGTCGGGGAACTCGACCCGGCCGTCGGGGTGGACGAGCGCGGGCATCGGGTGCCCGGCCCGGGCGAGCGCGCAGCGACGGGTGACCGGGTCGTACACCGCGTACAGGCAGGTGGCACCGGTCATGCCCGCGCCGATGGCGAGGTCGTCGGCGCCCGCCTCGTCCTGGTCGATGCGGCCGATCAGGTCGTCCAGACGGCCGAGGAGTTCGTCGGGCGGAAGGTCGAGGGTGGAGAAGTTGTGCACCGCGGTACGCAGCCTGCCCATGGTCGCGGCGGCGTGCAGCCCGTGGCCGACCACGTCCCCGACCACGAGGGCGACCCGGCTGCCGGGCAGGGGGATGACGTCGAACCAGTCGCCGCCGACGCCGGACTGGGCGGGAAGGTAGCGGTGAGCCACGTCGACGGCACTCTGCTCGGGCAGGGCCCGGGGCAGCAGGCTGCGCTGGAGGGTGACGGCCATGGCGTGCTCGCGGGTGTAGCGGCGGGCGTTGTCGATGGCCACGGCGGCGCGGGCGACCAGCTCCTCCGCCAGGGTGAGGTCCTCCGCCTCGAAGGGCTCGGGCTTCTCGGAGCGCCAGAAGTTCGCGACGCCGAGGACGACACCGCGTGCCCGCAGCGGCACGGCGATCAGCGAGTGGATGCCGTAGGAGACGATGGCGCCGGCCCGCTCGGGATCCTGGGCCTGCCAGCCCGGCGCCCGGGACAGGTCGGGCACCAGCTCGGCCCGCCCGGAGCCGAACCCCCGGGCCTGGGGGGTGGACGGCACGAAGGTGATCATATTGCCGGTCGGGTAGAGAGGATGGTCGTCGCGGATGCCCCGGGATGCTGTGCGGCGCATGGCGGTATCGGTACCCGCCGGTTCCTCGCCGCGCAGGACGGGGGCGGAGAGGTCGACGGTGACGAAGTCCGCGAAGCGGGGCACGGCCACCTCCGCGAGCTCCTCGGCGGTGCGGACGACGTCGAGGGAGGTGCCGATGCCGCCCCCCGCGTCGTACAGCAGGTTGAGGCGCTTGCGGGCGACCTGGGCACGGCCGCTGAGCGCGCGCAGTTCGGTCGTGTCGCGGATGGTGGCGACGGTGCCGCCGGGACCCCCGTACGGGTCGGTGGGGCGCTGGTTGACCGCGAGGAGGCGGCCGGCCGCGGGGACGACCTCGTCGGTGGCGACCCGGCCGGAGGTGAGCAGCTCCGCGATCCGGGGATCGAGGCCGGGGAGGTCGTCGACGAGCAGCCCCTCACCGTCGGGCGGGAGTCTGAGGAGGCGTTCGGCCTCGTCGTTGGCCAGGACCAGGCGGCCGTCGCCGCCGACGATGACGACGCCTTCCCGGACGGCGTGCAGGACGGCGTCGTGGTGTTCGTACACCCGGGTCATCTCGGCTGGTCCCAGGCCGTGGGTCTGACGGCGCAGGCGACGGGTGACGAGGGCGGTACCGACGGTGGCGACGGCGAGCCCGGCGGCGCTCGTGCCGAGGATGACGGGGAGCTGACGGGTGACGAGGCTCGTGACGTTGGTGACCTTCAGACCCGCCGAGACGAGGCCGACGACCTCGCCGTCCGGGGCTGTCACCGGCACCACGGCCTGGACCTCGTCGCCCAGCGGGCCTGACACCCGCTCGGTGATGACCCGGCCTTCGAGGGACGGCTCGATGGTTCCGACGAACCGCTGGCCGATGCGGTCGGGCAGGGGGTGGCTGTAGCGGATTCCCTCGGTGTCCATGATGACGACGAAGTCGACGCCCGCCGCCCGGCGGGTCTCCTCCGCCATGGGCTGGAGCACGGCGGACGGGTCGGGCTGTTCGAGGACGTCGAGCAGCCCGGGGGCGTGGGCGACGCTCTGGGCGACGGCGACCGACTTGCCCCGGGCCTCGCGGTCGCTGTCGCTGCGCGACTGGAGCAGCAGCGCCAGGATGGCGCCCAGGACCAGCAGCACGACCAGCGTCACCTGCAGGACGAACACCTGCCCCGCGACGCTGCGTGGACGCCTTTCGGCCAGGGACCGGACCGAGGCGCCTCGGAACCGGTCGAAAAAGTTGACCACGTTCATTTGTAACACTGGGCCCCTGGGCCCGCGCCAGGCCCGGGAACCGGGTGAACGCCCGCCACCCGGGCCGGACCGCGTCCCGGCCCGGTGGTGTCGCGTCCGGACCGGTACCCCGTCCGCTCGCCTCCCGGGCGCGGCGGCGGACCCGGAAGGCCATGAGCGACGGGCCCTGCGGGCCGGCCGACGAGGCCGCCCAGCACCGCCCGGCCGGCATCCCCGATCCCGCGTACGACGCCGAACGTCACGCATGCGGCGTTCAGCGGCCGGGGCACGCGCCGCGCGCCCGGTCGGCCTCCGCGTCGGCCGACGCCGTCAGAGGGCCGTGAACGCGACGGCCCGCACGTCCGGGATCCGGGAACGCCGTCCTCCGGGCCCTTCGCCGCTTTCACCGGCCGGTGAGCGGGCGCGCCGCGCTCCCCGGGCCGCCGGACGTTCCCGGGGACGTCGGCCGGGCCTGTCTCCGTACCGCCGACAGCACGGGGTGAACGTCCGGGGCCCTCGCGTCCGTTGACTACGGGTCGCGCAGACGGGCGAGCCGACTGTGAGGACGGAGGGTGCATTTTCAGCCGTCGGAGACGGGTATCGTCCACGCAGGGGCGGCATGGGCGGGCGACTGGGGGCGCGACATGGCCGAGCGGCAGTTCGAGGAACGCGGGGTGCCGATCCGGCGGGGGTGGCGCCAGCTGACGACGGCCGGGCGGGTCCGGGTGGCCGGAGGCAGGCTGACGCTGCTGAACAGCCGCGGCAGCGAGATCGACAGCGCACCTCTGTCGGAGGTGCGGGTGGGCGAGCCCTGGTACATGCCGCGGGGGTGCGTACGGGCGGTGCTGGGGCGGACGGCGTACCTGCTGTGGCTGGCGCCCGCGCCCGCACGGGCGGTGGCGGAGGCGGCGCACGAGGCGCGGGCGTGAGGGGCGGGTCACGTGGCGCCCGAGGGAAGGGTGCGGCAGGTGAGGCCGCGGCCGAGGTCCCCGTCGCTCAGAGGCCGATCGGGATGCTCGGCAGGTCCTCCCAGACCTGCCGCAGTTCGGTGTAGCGCCGGTCTGGCAGGCCCTCCAGCACCCGGCGCACCTCGGGCCGCGCGCCGGCCGCGGCGATGAGCAGATCGCTTCTGCCGATCGCCCCGTTGGCGAAGACCCCTGTCAGGTGTTCGGCGATCTCGGTCCGGGTGACGTCGTCGGCCATGGTTCTCCCCGAGCGGGTGGGCGCGCGCGGACGGATGGCGGCGCGCGGTGGGAAAGGGGGTGGTGCGGGTGAGCGTCGAAGCGACCGCGGAATACGGCTCGTTCGCGGTCCGGGGCGGTGCAGGCACCGCCCCGGAGAACGGCACCAATCTAACGCAGCGGCAAAGTGCGAAGGCAAGTCACGGACCGGCCGGTGACGCTGGATTGTCGCGTTTCAGGGCACTGGACCGAGCGCGACGCCCGCTGTCCGCCGACTGTTAACCCGTACCTCATGTGAGAGTTGCGCGATGCCCGGCCTGCTCGCGGGCCCCGAGCGGGGGCCCGGCGTGAGGGTACGATCGCGGTGAGTGACGGACAGTGGGGTGGGGTGCGTGGCGGAGCGGCAGCGGAGGGCAGTCATGGCGACGGTGACGCGGCAGGAGATCAGTGCCTGCACGCGCGGTGCGTTCGGGTCGGGGTGGGTCGGCAGGGACCAGCTGTGCGCGGCGGCGCGGTCGGCCGGCGCCCGGCCGGAGGTGGTGGCGACGCTGGAGCGGTTGTCACCTCATGTGCTGCTCTGCGGCCTGCCGGACCTGCTTCTGCTGCTGCCCGAGCTGCCGGAGGAAGCGGAGGAGCGGGACGGCGCCTGACCGCCCCGCAGCTCAGAGCACGTGCCGTGCGTCCGTCGCGACCACCGACATGCCCGCAGGCGGCACCTGGTCGGTGGGGGTTCCCGCGGGGCGGGTGAACAGGGCCGTGAGGACCATGCCGAGGACGGCCACCACGAGCGCCGCGACAGCCACCACCTTGCGCCAGTCCCGCCGTCGGCCCCGGCGGCCCCGCTCTCTTCGGGCGGGGCGCCCGGCGTCGCCGCCGGTGCGGTCTCCGCCGTCGGTGCCGCTGCCGGACGGGGATCCGGTGAACTGGCGCGCGAGCGCGGCCATGCGTTCGTCCAGTGCGGGGTCCTCTCGCGCCAGGGACCGCTCTATCTCGGCGAGCAGGCGGTCTTCGTCCATTCCCGGTGCCATGTCGACCACCTCCGGGGCAGCCTTACGTGGCTGCCCGATGTCGGACTGGGGCTGTGCGGGGGCGGCGGGGACGGGAGCCGCCGCGTCCTGAGGGCGGAGTGTGCCGCCGGGACGGAGCGTCTCCACGGGGAGCGGGGAGACCCGTGCGGCTGTCCGCTCCGGGGAGGTCTCCGCCGTGGCCGAAGGGATCCGCGGGTGCACGGTCTCCGGCCGGCGCTCCGGCCGCCGTGTGGCGTCCGCGAGGGTCTCGGCCGCCCCGGGCTCGCCCTTCGTGTGGACGGCCTCGGCCCGCCGGTCCGGTTCGGCCTCAGCCTGCCGGGCCGTCTCGCGCCGCATCGCCTCGGCGTCCCTCGTCTCGACGAGCGGGGCCCGCACGCCCCACGGGTCGGTGATGTCGTCGGGGAAGTGCCGGAGGCGCCGGCTCATCCTGTCGCGGTCGACGAGCCGTTCGTCCGGGACGGCGCCCGGGCCGAGGCGGCGGACGGCGCACCGCCGGTGCCCGGGCACCACCAGGACCGTCGGGAACGCGAGCGGCAGGGGCGCGCCCGGGAGCAGACCGACGAGTCCGGAGTTCATGGCGGATCCTCCTCCTCGGCGTCGGCGGCTTCGTCACCCGGGTCACCGGAAGTCACCTGGACCACCGGATTCGCCGGAGCGGTCGGACGCCCCGGGCTCCCCGGCGGATGTGCCGACGGGTTGAACGACGAGGTGCGGTCCGTCACGGTCGACGATCCGTACCGCCTGCCCTTCTCGTACCCGCCCTGAGCGCGGTCGCACCGTCCATCACGCGCTGTCCGCCGGCACCTGCCCGGTGCGGGCGTCCGGGTCGGTCTCGCGCACCTCCGCGATGCGGCCCGCGAAGGCCTCCTGCCCCATGGTGGGCGGCGGCGCGCGGCCTCGCCACGCGAGGCGGCCGCCGGTAGGTGCCCGGGGGCGCCGACGACGACCGCGGCGTCGGGCCGGATGCCCAGGGGGCGAGCGGTGCGGGACGGCGGACGGCGGTTCGCTCGGGCGGAAGGGCACCGCAGGCGGGGGCCCCGGTCACCCCGGACCTGCCCCTGTGTGCGGCGCACGGTGGTTGGACGCACGACCGCGGCGGGCCGCAGGCGCCACCCTGCGCACCGGGCCGTGCCCGCGCCGCCGGGGCGGGGCCGCAGCCGCTCCCCGACGGCTCGGGTTACTCGCCCGGGCCCGGGACCGTGACGACCGGGCATTCCGCGCGGTGCAGGAGTCCGTGAGGGACCGAACCGAGGCGCATGCCCGTGTAGCCGCCGTGGCCTCGGCGTCCGACGACGAGCGCCAGGGCGTCCTGGGCGGCGAGGGCCAGTTCCTCGACCGGGTGGCCGCGCAGGACGTGGGCCGTGAACGGGACGTCCGGGTGCTTCTCCGGCCAGCCCGCCACCCCCGCCGTGAGCAGCAGGCGCCGTTCCTCGGCCGCCGTCGGCGTGTCGTCGCCCGGCGACAGGAGGCTGCGGGGCCAGACCCAGAGGGCCCGCACGGACGCGCCCAGCCGTTCCGCCTCCTCCAGGGCGAAGGCGAGCGCCGCCCGGGAGGACTCGCTGCCGTCGACACCGACGACCAGGTGCGCCGGGCCGCGCGGGCCCCGCGGCTCCTGTGCCACGACGGCCACGGGGCACGCGGCCCGGGCACTCACCGGCAGGGTCACCGAACTCGCGCTGAACAGCTCCGCGGAACGGCCGAGCCGCCGCGACCCGAGGACGAGCATCAGCGCCTGGTGCGAGCAGGCGCACAGCACGGCCGCCGGCCCTCCGTCCGGCAGCTCCGTGGTGACCGTGACACCGGGGTGGGTGCCGGTCACCCACGCGGCCTCGTCGGCGAGCACGGTCTCGCCCTCGGCGTGCAGCGCCGCCCGGTGGGTCCGGTCGGCCACCCGGTGGCGGCGGCTGCCCTGCGGGAGGTCGTGCCGGGCGGGCACGGCGAGGAGCAGGCGCAGCGGAACGTCCCGGCGTGCCGCCTCGTCGGCCGCCCAGGCGACGGCCGTGTGCGAACCGCCCCGGGGGTCCACGCCGACCACGATGCCGCGCTTGGCCCCCGAGTTCTCGTGCCGTTCCGGTGCGTTCATCGTGTCCTCACTCCTCGTCCGGCCGCGGCGCGCGCGGGATGATCGCGACAGGGCAGTGCGCGTGGTGCAGGACCGCGTGGGTGACGTGGCCGAGCGCGTGGCCGATGCCGAGCGGCGGCCGGTGGGCACCGAGAACCAGCAGGGCGGCGTCCCGGGTGGACTCGACCAGCAGCCCGGGGACCGAGCGCGCGCCCTCCACCTCCGTCGTCACGTCCAGGTCCGGGAACTCCTCCCGGAGCGTCCCGGCGAGCTGTCCGATCTCGTGGACGCGTTCCTTGGCGACCCCGTCGATGTCGTCCAGCAGGGTGAGTTCGGTGCCGACGTGGGACAGCGGCGCCCAGACGGTCAGCAGCCGCAGCCCGGCCTTCCGGAGCGAGGCCTCGTGGGCCGCGTACCGGGCCCACGGCAGGTCGTCCTGGCCGCGGACGGCCGCGACGACCACGGTCCCGGCGCTCGCGGGCTCGTCGGTGTCCTCGCCGCGTACGACCATGACGGGCACCTTCGCCCCTGCGGAGACACCGAGGCTGACGGAGCCCAGCAGCAGGGCGCCGAAGCCGCCGAGACCCCGGCTGCCCACGACGACGGTGCCCTCGCTCCCCGCCGCCTCGCGCAGCGCGGCGACGGCGTCGAGGGGGCTGAGCTCCGTGGTGACGGCCACGGCGGGGTACCGCTCCGCGACCAGCTCCGCGGTCTCGGCGAGGAGGTCGCGTCCCGCCTCCTGCACGCCTTCGAGAGACGCGGCGGTCGTGTGGAGGACGTGCTTGTCTGTGCCCGTGGCGTGCACCAGGTGCAGGGACTGCCCCCTGCTCTGCGCCTCCTCGGCGGCCCACAGCACGGCGGCGCGGGCACGGGCGGAGCCGTCGACGCCGGCGACGACGGGTCCGAGGCTGATGTCGTGGTTCATGCGTTCCTCCTGGTGACGGCAGCGTCGGGCGTACAAGGCGCCTGGCACGCGACTAGGGCGCGTTCTCCCGCTGTGCCTCCACGCTCGCACCGGTGGCGCCCCGCCGCGAGGGTCGCCGGGTCCGCGGCCGGGGACCGAAAGTCCCTGTCGCGCACCGGCCGCCGCCCTGATCCATGCTGGAGACGGCGGACCGTACCGGGGCAGCGGTTCCAGGAGGGCGGTGAACACGATGTCGGACGTCACCACCACCGACCTCTACGAGGTCACGATGGCCCTGTCGTACGTCCACGAGGGCATGGACGCCCCCGCGACGTTCAGCCTCTTCGTGCGTCGGCTTCCGCCCGGCCGCGGGTTCCTGGTGAGCGCGGGCCTCGAACCGGCACTGGACTACCTGTCCGGGTTCAGGGTCACCCGGGGCGACGTCCGCCGTTTCGCGGCGGCGCTGGACCGGGACCCCGCCGAGCTGGAGCCGCTTCTGGGACTGGCGTTCCGGGGCGAGGTGCGCGCGGTGCCCGAGGGCCGGGTGGTGCACGCCGGGGAGCCGCTGCTGGAGGTGACCGCGCCGCTGCCGCAGGCACAGCTGGTGGAGTCCTACCTGCTGGCGCTGGTGAGCCATCAGACGACCGTGGCGTCGAAGGCGGCACGCAGTGTGCTGGCCGCCGCGGGGCACCCGGTGATCGACTTCTCACTGCGCCGGGCGCACGGGCCCCAGGCCGGTTTCCAGGCGGCCCGGACGGGCGGGATCGTCGGCTTCGCCGGGACCAGCAACGTGGCCGCCGCGACCCGGCTCGGGCTGACCGCGTCCGGGACGATGGCGCACTCGTACGTGGAGGCCTTCCCCGACGAGGAGGCGGCGTTCCGGGCGTTCGCCCGCGCCCACCCGGGGCCGGTGACGTTCCTGGTGGACACGTACGACACGGAGCGGGGCGTGGTCACGGCGGCCCGGGTGCTGCGGGAGCTGCACCGGGGCACGGGCTGCGGGATACGTCTGGACAGCGGCGACCTGGACGCGCTGTCGCGGCGGTCGCGGGAACTGCTGGACGCGGCGGGGCTCGACGGGACGCGGATCGTGGTCAGCGGCGGTCTCGACGAGTACGGCGTCGACGAGCTGATCCGGGCGGGCGCTCCGGTCGACGTGTTCGCAGTGGGGACGAAGGTCGGGACGTCGGCGGACGCTCCGTATCTGGACTCGGCGTACAAGCTGGTCGAGTACGACGGGCGGCCGGTGATGAAGCTGTCGTCGGCGAAGGTGACGGCCCCGGGCCGCAAGCAGGTGTTCCGTACGCCGGGCGGCCCCGATGTGCTGGCGCTGTGGGACGAGCCGCGGCCGGAGGGGGCGGAACCGCTGCTGCGCACGGTGATGCGCGGCGGCCGGCGGATCGGCCCGCCGGACGACGTGGCTGCCGCGCACGCCCGGTTCGTGGCGGATGTGACGGCGCTGCCCGCGTCCGCGCGCCGGGTGCGCGACCCGGCACCGGTGGCTCCGCGGGTGTCGACCCGGCTGGCGGAGCTGACGGACGCGGTGCGGGGGCGCCTGGCGGGAACGGTGTCCCCGGCTGCGGCGGGCGGGGGCCGGGCATGAGGGCGGCAGGGCCGTTCGGGCGGTCGGGACGGGCCCGGCCGGCCCTCACCGCGGGCGTGGACGGCACCGATGCTGGAGGCAGGGAGGCCCATGATGAGTGAGAGCCGGAGGGAGGCGCCCGCGACTCGGGTGCGCGCCCTCGACACGGCCACGGTGACGTCCCTGGTCGAGGACGCCACGACGGCCCCGTCCATGCACAACGCGCAGCCGTGGCTGTTCCGCTGGTCTCCGGCCGCCGGGGGCCTGGGAGTGCTGCGGATGCGGCTGGATCCGGCGCGTGCCCTGCCGCACGCCGACCCGGACCGGCGGGCGCTGCACGTGGGCTGCGGGGCGGCGCTGTTCAACCTGCGGGTGGCCGCCGCGCACGCCGGGCGGGAGGCGGAGGTGACGCTGCTGCCGGATCCCGGGGACCCGGAGCTGCTGGCGGAGGTGACCTTCGAGCGTCCGGTGCCGCCGGGCGACGTGCTCGCGACGTTGTACCCGGAGCTGCGGAGGCGCCGGACGAACCGGTTCCCGTTCTCCGAGGAGCCCGTGCCGGAGGCGCTGCGGGAGACTCTGTGCGGCGCGGCGGTCGCGGAGGGGACGCGGATGGTGTTCCTGGACGACTGGCAGGCGGACGAGGCGCTGGAGCTGGTGCGGGACGCCGAGGCGGAGGAGGCCGCCGACCCGGAGGTGCGAGCGGAGATCGCCCGCTGGACGTGGCGGGCGGAGAGCGCCGAGGCCCCCGGCGGGCGGGCCGAGGGCATCCCGTCGTACGCCTTCGGGCCGCACCGGCACGAAGGGCGGGCGCCGGTCCGGGACTTCGCCCGCGGCGCGCGGGGGCGGGAGGAGGCCGTCTTCGAGCGGCGGCCGTGCCTCGCGGTGCTGGGCACCCGGGAGGACCGTCCGGTGGACTGGCTGCGGGCCGGGCAGGCGATGGAGCGGGTGCTGCTGGAGGCCACCCAGGACGGGCTGGCGACGTCGCTGAACTCGCACGCGCTGGAGTGGCCGGGGCTGCGGTGGGCGGTGCGCGATCCGCGGTCGTCCATGGGCTACGCGCAGATGACGATCCGGTTCGGGTACGGCCCCGAGGTCCCGGCGACGCCGCGGCGGCCGGTGGAGGAGGTCCTGACGGTGGACGCGGCGGAGGACTGAGGGGCCGCTCCTCTCCCCCGCCCGGCCGTGCCGGTGTCCGGTAGCGCCGCGTGAGGGGATTCCGCCCGCGCTCCGGTCGCCGCGGCTGCGACGCGCGTCCCCGGACTCCGGACGGGCTGCGGTCAGCCGGGCTCGTGGGTGTGGCGTACGCGGATGCGGCGGCCCGACACGTGCGCGGGGGCGATCGCGACCCACAGGTCCCGGTCACCGCCCGCCCAGGGGGTCGTGTGGGCGTGTGCCTCCAGCGCACCGACCGCGTCGGATTCGGTCACCGTTCTCGCGGAGCCGACGAGCAGGACGCTCCAGCCCTGGCTGAAGGCGTCGTCGATGTGGTCCACCTCGAACGCGACCTCGCCCGGAGCAGCCCGGGCCACCAGCGCGGGGGCGGCTTCGGGCTGGGTACGGAAGGCCACCTCCCGGCCGCTGACCAGGTAGTTGACGGGCAGGATGGCCGGGCCCTCGTGGGTGGTGACGGCGACCCGGCCGACACCGTGGGTGCCGAGCAGCTGCCAGCACTCCTCGGCGCCGAGGTCGACGAGTTCCGGGTGGTACGCGGCGTGGCCGATGCCCGGGGGCAGGTCGGCGGTACCGCCGGTGAGCGCGACGACGGTGGTCTCCAGGGCGTCCGCGAGACGCAGCAGGAACCCCATGCCGGGGGTGGCGGTCTGTTCTTCGAGGTACTGGATGTACCCGGGCGCCGAACCGGCCCGCAGGGCGACCTCCTCTCGGGAGAGCCCGAGCTGTTCCCGGCGGGCGGCCACGCGTCGGCCGATGTCACCCTTGAGGTGCTCAGGTCCTGGCATGGCATCACCGTAGCCGTGCCGTCCGCCCGCCGCATGGCGGAGCGTACGCTCGAAAGCACCACCGCAGTGTGCGGGGTGCCGCGTCCTGCGGGAAGGCAGGGACGGTCGGGCCATCGCCCCTGTCCCTTGCGGCCCCTGCGGCCCCGCGCCGTGCCGCGCGAGGCTGGGACTGACGTGTGCGGTTCATCTGGAGGTTCGCATGAGCACCACAGCACCGAGGATCAACGCCCTGCCGGCCCCGCACCGGGAGCGGCTCATGTCGCTGGCCCGGGAGGTCTCCTTCCGGCCGGGTGAGCGTCTGTTCGACGAGCATCAGCCTGCGGACCGTTTCTGGGTCGTCAAGACAGGGGCCGTCATTCTCGACGCGCAGGTGCCGGGGCGTCGCCCGGCCGAGGTGGAGATGCTCGGACACGGCGATCTGGTGGGCCTGTCCTGGCTGTTCCCGCCGTACGAGTGGGAGCTGGGCGCGGAGGCCATGAGCCTGGTGCGGGCCTGGGAGTTCGACGCGGTGGCGGTGCGGGACCGGTGCGCGTCCGAGGCGGGCTTCGGGTTCGCGCTGACGCAGTGGGCGGCGGAGGTGCTGGCGCACCGGCTGCAGGCGACCCGGGCCCGGCTGATCGATCTGTACGTGCCGCGTGCGACGAGTGTGGTCTGAGGTGCGGGACGGGTAGGTGGTAGGCAGCGATACCTGAGCCGAGAAGGGACGGACATCCAGCGATGAGGCACCGCAGCGTGGCCGATCTGATGACCCCGGAGGCCGTCGCCGTACAGCGGGGTACGTCGTTCAAGGAGATCGCGCGGCTGCTGGACGAGTACGCGATCACGGCGGTCCCGGTGGTCGACGAGGACGCGCGCCCGCTCGGGGTCGTCTCCGAGGCGGACCTGCTGCGGCGGCACACGGGCGACGGCAACGCGCGTACCGCCACCGCCGAGGGCCTGATGTCCAGTCCGGCCGTGGTGGCACGGCCGGACTGGAGTGCGGTGGAGGCGGCTCGGGTGATGGAGAAGCACCGGATCAAGCGGCTGCCCGTGGTGGACGCGGCCGGGCGGCTCATCGGCGTCCTCAGCCGCAGCGATCTGCTCCAGCTGTTCCTGCGGCGGGACCGGGCCATCCAGGAGGAGATCCTGGAGGACGTCGTCACCCGCACCCTGGGGCTGCCGCCCTCGGCGCTGACCGTGGACGTGCACGACGGCACGGTCACGCTCAGCGGCAATCTGGAGCGGCGGAGCCTCGTACCGATCGTGGTGCGGCTGTGCGAGAGCGTCGACGGGGTGGTGGAGGTCGACACCCGGCTCACCTATGACCGGGACGACACCCCGGCCGTCACCGCCTGACGCCTCCGGACGCCCAGCGGGCACGGCGGAAGGCCGCCCGGATGCCGGGCGGCCTTCCGTGCGGCCTCACCGGCCCGGGGTCGACCACCCGTACGGCGACTCCTCCTCCTGCTCGCCGGCCATGCCGGCGCCCTGTTCACCGATGTCCTTGTAGGCGAGGCGTGTCAACTGCCGGGCGAGATCGCTCATCGCGCGGCTCGCCGCCAGTTCGTCGCCGATCAGGGGGACGTCGGTGTCCGCGGGGTTCCGCCTTGCCTGGCCGTGCCCGGTGAGTCTGGACTGGCCCGTGTCCAGGGTGGCGTCCGCCGTGGTGTTGCCCTGTTCGTCCTCCAGCAGATCCATCTTGATCTTCCACTTCAGCGTCCGGGTCATGGTGTGCCTCCTCGACGCGTCGGACGGCGGCGGCGGAACGCGTGACTCCGCCTGATTACAGGATCCACCCGCACAGCCGGGCGGACGAGCCGGAAGGTCCCGGGTTTGCGGCCTGACGGCAGGGAACCCGGGCCTCCTGGCCCTTGGCCGGGATCTCCGGGGGGCAGCAGGCTGGGGGGAGACCGGCCACGCACGACGGGCCGGGCCGGACACGGCACACCGACCCCGTACGGAGGAACGAAGCATGGCGAACGAGGCCCCGACGAACAGCGTGATCGCGGTGGGGGTGGACGGCTCCCCGGAGAGCCTGGCCGCGGCCGACTGGGCGGCCCGTGAGGCCGAGCGCCGCGGACTGCCCCTGCACCTGGTCCACGCGTGGCTGTGGCAGCCGCTGGACGTACCGCTGGCGCAGGACCGGGAGGCGGAGGCACGGACGGCGCAGACGGTGCTGGACACGGCTGTGACGGCCGTGAGGACACAGCACCCGGGGGTGACGGTGAGCGCCCGGGTCGTGTCGGACACGCCGGTTCCGGCGCTGCTCGCCGCGGCGGAGGCGGCCGACATGCTGGTACTCGGCACGCGCGGGCACGGGGCGCTGGTCGGGTTCCTGCTCGGCTCCTACGGCCAGCAGGTGATCGCCGCCGCCGAGCGTCCGGTGGTGTCGGTACGGGCGGCCGCGGACGACGGGCGGTCCACGGCGGAGCTGGACGCGGCGGAGGTCGTGGTGGGCCAGCAGGGCACCGGGGAGGAGAGCGCGGCGGTGCTGCGCTTCGCGTTCGAGGCGGCGGCGGCCCGGGGCGTCGGGCTCCGTGCCGTACGGGCCTGGAGCCTGCCGCCGCTGTACGCCTACAGTCCCGGGTCACTGCGCCTGGCGGACGAGGCGGGCGGCCTGGAGCCGTACGAGCGCAAGGCGCTGGCAGAGGCGCTGGCGCCCTGGCGCGAGCGGTACCCGGACGTGCCGGTGACCGAGCACGTGGAGATCGGCGGGGGCGGTCAGGTGCTGCTGTCGGCGGCCGAGGGGGCGGGGCTGCTGGTGGTGGGCCGGCGGGTGCGGCATGCTCCGGTGGGCCCCCGGATCGGGTCGGTGGCGCACGCGGCGCTGCACCATGCGCGGTGCCCGGTCGTGGTCGTCCCGCACGAGTAGCCCGCACGCACCGGGTGGCCGGGGGCTCCGGCCCCCGGCCACCCGGTGCCAGGTCGGGTCAGGTCCGGCGTCCGCCCGACTCGTGAGAGGGCTGCGGCTTCAGCGCCTGTGTCGCGATGACCGCCGCCTGCACCCGCCGCTCGACGCCGAGCTTGGCCAGCAGCCGCGAGATGTTGTTCTTGACGGTCTTCTCCGCGAGGTACAGCCGCTTCCCGATCTCCCGGTTGGTGAGCCCCTCCCCCACCAGGGCGAGGATCTCCCGTTCCCGCTCCGTCAGCGCGGGCAGGCCCTGCGGCTGCTCCTCCTGACGGGGGCCGCCGCGCAGCCGGGCCATGACGCGGGCGGTGGCGCCGGGGTCAAGCATGGACTGGCCGGACGCGACCGTCCGTACCGCCTGGACCAGGTCGGTACCGCTGATCTGCTTCAGCACGTACCCGGAGGCGCCCGCCATGATCGCGTCCAGGAGTGCCTCCTCGTCGTCGAAGGAGGTCAGCATCAGGCAGGCCAGCTCGGGCATGCGGGAACGCAGTTCGCGGCAGACACTCACACCGTCGCCGTCCGGCAGCCGTACGTCCAGGACGGCGACGTGCGGGCGCAGCGCGGGCACACGGACCAGGGCCTGTTCCGCGGTGCCGGCCTCTCCGACGACGGTGAGGTCGGGCTCGGCGTCCAGCAGGTCGTGCACGCCGCGCCGCACCACCTCGTGGTCGTCGAGGAGGAAGACCCGGACGGGGCCCCTCTCCTGTGCGGCGGGGCTGCTGCTGTCCGTCATCGGGTCCTCGCTCTTCGTCGTCGCTGTCGTCGTGCGGTGCCCCGGGACACGGCACGCTCCGATAGTGCCTCGTCCTCGGGGCCTCCTGCCAGGGCCCTTCGGCCCTGTGTGGCGCATCGGGGCCGATGAAGGGTCCGTTCGGCCCTGTCGCCGCGGACCGTGGCCGGGGACGCTGGGGTGTCCGGGTGAGGAACGAGGAACACCGTGTCCGACAGGGTGTCTGAGGGTGCAGGACGATGGACTACAAAGCAGCATCAGCCGTACGGCAGCCGGTGGAGCGCCGCCGTGACGCCGCCGTGGCCCCGCGCCGTCTGCGCCAGCTGAGCCGCGGTGAGGCGCTGCGGCTGCTGGGCTCGGTGTCGCTGGGCAGGATCGTGTTCACCGAGCGGGCGCTGCCCGCGATCCGGCCGGTGAACCATCTGTTGGACGAGGACGACGTGGTCGTGCGGCTCCACGACGGCGCCACGCTGGCGTCGATCGCGGCACCGGCCGGGTCGCCGGGGATCGTCGTCGCGTACGAGGCGGATGTCATCGATCCGGAGACGCACCTGGGCTGGAGTGTGGTGGTCACGGGGTACGCCGAGCTGGTCGTCGATCCGGCGGAGCTGCGGCGCTACGAGGGCCTGCTGCGGCCGTGGGTGGCGCCGGAGGCGCCGATGAGCCACGCGCTGCGGATCCGCCCGGACCTGGTGACGGGCTTCAGGCTGGTGGTCGCCCCGCCCCAGGGGCCGGGCGAGTGAACACCGGACCGGCGGGCGGCGACCGGCGGATCACAGCCACGTGGGAAGCGGGTGGGCTGGTTCCGCCGGGGGGCGGGGTCCTCCGGAGAGGGCGTACGGCGCCTCGCGAGCCGGACCCGGTCCGCGGGGCGCGGGCTAGCGGTCGGTGTTCAGCGGTGCCCGCCAGGTGATGCGGGTGCCGCCCTCCGGTGGAGCGGCGGTCTCCATGGTGCCGCCGACCCGGTGGGCACGTTCCGCGAGGTTGACGAGACCGCTGCGGCGGCCTCCGTCGGGGAGGCCCCGGCCGTCGTCGGTGACGGTGAGGCAGACCTCCCTGGGGGTGGCCTGCAGGGTCACCTCCACGCGGGTGGCGTCGGCGTGACGGGCGGCGTTGCTGAGCAGTTCGGTGAGGGAGGCGACGACATGGTCCGCGATCACCGCCGGAACGTCCGTGTCGAGGAGCCCCTCCATGCTGAGCCGGGGCGGGAAACCGAGGGTCGTACCGGCCTCTCCCACGGCCCGGGCGACCTGGGCACGCAGGCTGGGCCCGGTCTCCTCCTCCCGGGTGCGGAGCCCGAAGATCGTCGAACGGATGATCTTGATGGTCTCGTCCAGGTCCCCGACGGCCCGGGCGACGCGTTCGGCGGCCCCGGGGTTCTCGACCAGGCGGGCCGCGCTCTGCAGGGTCATGCCGGTGGCGAACAGCCGCTGGATGGCGAGGTCGTGCAGGTCGCGGGCGATCCGGTCGCGGTCCTCCAGCAGGGCGAGCTGTTCGGCGTCCCGGCGCCGGTCGGCCAGTTCCAGGGCGACGGCCGCCTGCCCGGAGAAGGTGAGAAGCGGTTCGAGTTCGCCGTCCGTGAAGACGGGATCGCCTTCGGCGCGGGCGAGCAGCAGAACGCCCCGGGAGTCCTCGGCTCCGGTGCCGAGGGGCACGGACACGGCCGGGCCGAGGCCGTCGAAGGAGCGCGGCCCCGCGTTGTAGCGGTCGTCCTTGGGCAGGTCGGGGGTGGTGGCGGGGGTGCCGCTCGCGTAGGCGGCGCCGGAGAGGGTGCCGTCGGCGGGGACGACGAGTCCGCGCCGGGCGTCCGGGTCGCTGCCGAGGGCCAGTTCCACCACCAGGTCGCCGGTGCCGGGGACGGGGACGGAGACGTCGGCCAGGGCGGCGCCGGTGATCTCCCGGGCACGGCGGGCGAGGAGTTCGAGGACGTCGCGGCGGGCACTGCCGGACAGCAGCCGACGGGTGATCTCCGCGTTGGCCTCCAGCCAGCGCCGCTGCCGCTGGGAGCTCTCGTACAGCCGGGCGTTGTCGATGGCGACGCCGGCGGCGACGGACAGGGTGGTGATGACGCCCTCGTCCTCGGCGTCGAACTCCTGCTCGCCGCGCTTGTCGGTGAGGTAGAGGTTGCCGAAGACCTCGTCGCGGACGCGGATGGGCACGCCGAGGAAGCTCTTCATCGGCGGGTGGTGGGCGGGGAAGCCGTACGAGGACGGGTGGGCGTGGATGTCGTCGATGCGCAGCGGCTCGGGGTGCCGGATGATCTCGCCGAGCAGCCCGTGCCCGGCCGGCAGCGGGCCGATGCGGGCGACCTCCTCGTCGCTCAGGCCGACCGTCAGGAACTGCGACAGGGTGCGCCCGTCGGGTCCGATCACGCCGAGCGCGGCGTAGCGGGCGTCGACGAGCAGCGCGGCGGCCTCGACGATGCGGCGCAGCACCTGGTTGAGGTCGAGTTCACGGCCGACGGAGACCACGGCCTCCAGCAGGTGGTGCACCCGGTCGCGGGTCCCGCGGGCCGCGTTGATACGCGCCTGGAGTTCCTCCAGAAGTTCGTCGAGCCGCAGCTGCGGCATCCGCGACAGGGGCTCGTCGACGCCCACCGGCCCACCTCCCTCGCTCACCCGCTTGGCAGAACCTGCCGCCAGCCTAGCGGGCGCCGGGAGGCCGCAGGGCACCTGTCCCGTCATCCGCGTCCGGTCGGGAACGCCGTACCGGCCCGGCGGTGGCACGCTGGTCGGGGGAGCACCCCGGCCGCGCACGTGAGGAAACCCCTGCAGGTCACGGAAGCGAGGAAGCACCCATGGTCCGTTATGTGTACGACTTCTCCGAAGGCGGCCGGGAACAGTCCGGTCTGCTGGGCGGGAAGGGCGCCAACCTGGCCGAGATGGCGCGGATGGGCCTGCCCGTGCCGCCCGGGTTCACCGTGACGACGGAGGCCTGCCGGGTGTTCCTCGAAACGGGTGCGCCGCCGCCGGAGCTGGACGACGAGATCGCGGAGCACCTGGAGCGGCTGGAGCGGGCCTCGGGGCGGCGGCTCGGGCAGGTCGACGACCCGCTGCTGCTGTCGGTCCGGTCGGGGGCGCGGTTCTCGATGCCGGGGATGATGGAGACGATCCTCGACATCGGGCTGAACGACTACGCGGTGATGGGGCTGGCGAAGGTCCCGGAGCGGGAGCGTTTCGCCTGGGATTCGTACCGCCGCCTCGTGCAGATGTTCGGCACGACGGTGATGGGAGTGGACGGCGCGCTGTTCGAGGGGGTGCTGCGCCGCATCGAGCGTCAGCACCATGCGGCGGACGACGCGCATCTGGACGCCGTGGACCTGATCCGGACGGTGGAGACGTTCAAGGACCTCGTCCGGGAGCGGACCGGCGAGGACTTCCCGCAGGACCCGCACGAGCAGCTGAGGCGGGCGGTGCTGGCGGTGTTCGGGTCGTGGAACGCGGAGCGGGCGCGGCTCTACCGGCGCCGTGAGCACATCCCGGACGACCTCGGCACGGCGGTGAACATCCAGACCATGGTGTTCGGGAACCTGGGCTCCGACTCCGGCAGCGGGGTCGCGTTCACCCGGGACCCGGCGACCGGGCGGCCCGGGGTGTACGGGGACTATCTGCCGAACGCCCAGGGCGAGGACGTGGTGTCGGGGACACGGGACGCGGTGCCGCTGGAGGATCTGCGAAGGCTGGACCCGGAGTCGTACGAGGAGCTGTGCGGCCATCTGCGGCGGCTGGAGGAGCACTACCGGGACCTGTGCGACATCGAGTTCACCATCGAGCGGGGCCGTCTGTGGATGCTTCAGACGCGGGTCGGGAAACGGACCGCGCAGGCGGCGTTCGGCATCGCGGGGCAGCTTGTCGACGAGGGACTGATCAGTCTGGACGAGGCGCTGGCGCGCGTGGGCGGGGAGGGCCTCGCGCGGCTGATGTTCCCCCGGTTCGACACCTCGGGCGCGGGTGAGCCGCTGGCGCGCGGGGTGCCGGCCTCGCCGGGCGCGGCCGTGGGGGCGGCGGTGTTCGACTCGGCGGAGGCGGTCCGGCGGGCGGCGGCAGGCGAACGGGTGGTGCTGGTACGGCCGGAGACGACACCGGACGACCTTCCGGGCATGGTGGCGGCGCAGGCGGTGCTGACCAGCCGGGGCGGCAAGACCAGTCACGCGGCGGTGGTGGCCCGGGGCATGGGCAGGGTCTGCGTGTGCGGGGCGGACGCGCTGTCCGTGGACGTGCAGGGGCGGCGGTTCACGGTGGGGGACGTGACGGTCGCAGAGGGCGAGACGCTGTCCGTCGACGGGTCGGAGGGGCTTGTCTTCCCGGGTGCGGTGCCGCTGGTCGACTCGGTGGTGATGCGGTACTTCGAGAACGGCGGACGGCGGCCGGGCCCGGACGACGAGCAGGTCGTACGGGATGTGCACCGGCTCATGGAACGGGCGGACGCGCTGCGGCGGCTGGAGGTGCGGGCCAACGCGGACACGCCGGAGGACGCCGAGCGGGCGCGGCGGTTCGGGGCGCGGGGCATCGGGCTGTGCCGCACGGAGCACATGTTCCTCGGGGAACGGCGGCGGTACGTGGAGGCGATGATCCTCGCCGGGGGCGCGGAGGAGCGGGAGGCGGCGCTGGCCGAGCTGCTGCCGCTCCAGCGGGCGGACTTCACCGGCATCCTGGCGGCGATGGACGGGCTGCCGGTGACGATCCGTCTGCTGGACCCGCCGCTGCACGAGTTCCTCCCGGACCACACGGAGCTGGCGGTGCGGGTGGCGCGGGCGGAGGCGTCCGGGCGGGCCCCGGACCCCCGGGACGGGGAGCTGCTGGCGGCGGTGGAACGGATGCGCGAGCAGAACCCGATGCTGGGGCTGCGCGGGGTGCGGCTGGGTCTCGTGGTGCCGGGGCTGGTGGCGATGCAGGTACGGGCGGTGGCGGAGGCGGTCGTGGAGCGCGTCCGGGCCGGGGGCGATCCGCGGGCGCAGATCATGGTGCCGCTGGTGGGGGCGGTGACGGAGCTTCACCTGGTGCGGGAGGAGGTGGAGCGGGTGCTGGCACGGGTCTCGGAGGAGACGGGAGTGCGGGTGGAGTGCCCGGTGGGCACGATGATCGAGCTGCCGAGGGCGGCGCTCACGGCGGGACGGATCGCACGGGACGCGGACTTCTTCTCCTTCGGCACGAACGATCTGACGCAGACGACCTGGGGTTTCTCGCGGGACGACGTGGAGGCGGAGTTCTTCCCCGCCTATCTGGAGCGGGGTGTGTTCGACGTGTCGCCGTTCGAGACGCTGGACCGGGAGGGTGTGGGGCGGCTGGTGGAGCTGGCTGTGTCGGAGGGACGCGAGGTGCGTCCGGAGCTTGAGGTCGGGGTGTGCGGGGAGCACGGGGGCGACCCGGAGTCGGTGCGCTTCTTCCACTCGGTGGACCTGGACTACGTGTCGTGTTCTCCGTTCCGGGTGCCGGTGGCCCGGCTGGAGGCGGGGCGGGCGACACTGAGCGGCGCGGAGGCCACGGACACCCGCTGAGCGCGACCGGGGGCGCGAACGGGCCGGCTGTGCGCCTGGGAACGCTGTTCGGCCGGGCCGCGGGCCCCGGGCCGGGCGGGGGATAACGGGTCGATGGTCCTCGCTCCAGGGACCTTCGGCCCTCCTTGCCCCTGAAGAGCAGGGACCGGAGCCGTAGGGCTGCTAGACAGAGCAATGCCTGCGTTTCCGCGGCGATCAGGAACCCCCCGCCTTGGCTTCTTAGGAGTCCCATGCTTTCCGCCGAATCAGCCTCCGTCATCCGGGCCACCCTCCCCGCCGTGGGCGGCGCCCTGGACGAGATCACCACCCGCTTCTACGGCGCGATGTTCGAGGAGCACCCCGAGCTGCTGGACGGGATGTTCAACCGGGGCAACCAGGTCAGCGGCGACCAGCGGAAGGCGCTGGCCGGGTCGATCGCCGCGTTCGCCGGGGCACTGCTGGCGGACCCGGAGGCCCGCCCGGACCGGCTGCTGTCCCGGATCGCCCACAAGCACGTCGCCGTGGGGGTCACCGACGACCAGTACACGATCGTGCACAGGTTCCTGTTCGGCGCGATCGTCGAGGTGCTGGGCGAGGCGGTGACGCCGGAGGTCGCCGCCGCGTGGGACGAGGTCTACTGGCTGATGGCCGGTGCGCTGATCGCCCAGGAGGCCGGGCTCTACCTGGAGGCCCAGGTGAAGCCGGGGCACCCGTGGCGGGACTGGACCGTGGCGGAGCGCCGGGAGGAGACGGCCGACACGGTGTCGTTCCTGCTGCGCCCGGCCGACGGTAAGGCCGCGCCGGCCGCGCGTGCGGGGCAGTACGTGAGTGTGAAGGTGCGGATGCCGGACGGCGTGCACCAGCTGCGGCAGTACAGCCTGTCGTCGGCGCCGGACAAGGACCTGCGCCGGATCACCGTCAAGCGGGTCACGGGCGAGGCGGGGGCGCCGGACGGCGAGGTGTCGAACCTGCTGCACGCGACCGTACGTGAGGGTGACACGCTGACCCTGTCCGCTCCGTTCGGGGACGTGGTGCTGGACGACACGGACCAGCCGCTGGTGCTGGTCTCCGCCGGGATCGGCTGCACCCCGCTGGTGGGGATGCTGGAGCACCTCGCGGCCACCGGCTCGGCCCGGCCGGTCACGGTGCTGCACGCGGACCGGTCGCCCGCCGAGCACGCGCTGCGCGGCGACACCACCCGACTGGTGGACGAACTGGCCGACGCCCGGGGTGAGTTCTGGTATGAGAAGGGCGCCGAGGGGGTGCCCGGGGCGCGTCCGGGGCTGATGGACCTGACGGATGTGGACGACGTGGCCCTCCCGTCGGACGCGGCCGTGTACCTGTGCGGTCCGCTGCCCTTCATGCGCGCGGCGCGGGAGCAGCTGCTGAAGGCGGGCGTCCCGGCACGGTCCATCCGGTACGAGGTGTTCGGCCCCGACCTGTGGCTGGCGGACGCCGCCGACGCCTGACGGAACGCGCCGTCGCGGCGGGGCCGGGCGGTTCCCGGCCCTGCGGCGGGCGTCACGAGGCGGACGGCACGGGCCTCAGCCGGCAGCGGACGGGCCCCTCGGCGCGCAGGGTGATCCCGGCGGAGACGGGGACGTCGAGGTCCACGGCCTCCAGCTCGTAGCGTTGAAGGATCACGGCGAGGGCCAGGACGGACTCCAGCATCGAGAAGTGCTGGCCGATGCAGGCACGCGGACCGCCGCCGAAGGGGAACCAGGCGTAGCGAGGCCGCTCCTTCTCCCGTTCGGGGGTGAAGCGGTCGGGGTCGAAGCGCTGCGGGTCGTCCCAGTAGCGGGTGTGACGGTGTGTCACCCAGGGGGCGACGATCACATCGGCGCCCGCCGGGATGACGCCGCCGGAGACCTCCGCGGCGGCAACCGCGCGGCGGCCGATGACCGGGGCGGCGGGGAACAGCCGCATGGCCTCCTTGAGGACCCGTGTCAGATACGGCAGCGCGTCCAGGTCGGCCGCCACCGGGGTACGCCCGCCCAGGACCCGTGCGGCCTCGTCGCGGGCGCGCCGCTGCTCGTCGGGATGACGGGCCAGCAGGTGCAGGGCGAAGGCGAGCGAGGTGGCGGTGGTCTCGTGGCCCGCCAGCAGGAAGATCAGCACCTGGTCTCGGATCTCGCCCGCGTCCAGGGCACTGTCCCCGTCGCTGACGGTCCGCGCGAGCAGACCGAGCAGATCCTCGCCGGCCGGGGCGGCGCCGTCGGAGCCGCCGCCGCGGCGCCTGCCGATGATGCCGTCGCACTCGGCGTACAGCTCCGCCATCGCCGCGGCGGCGCGGCGGTTGGCGGGGGTGGGCCAGTGACGCGGGGCACTGGCGGGCGAGAAGGCGCGGCGCAGCACGTACTCCCCGATGACCGGGAAGCAGCGCTCGACGACGCCCACGGCCGACTCGACGTCGGTGCCGAACAGGATGCGGGCGACGGTCCGCAGGGCGAGGCGCATCATGTCGGCGGAGACGTCGACGACACCGCCGGGCACGTCCGGCCAGCCCTGAAGGGTGGCGTCGGTCTCGGCGGTGATCGCCTGGGCGTAGCCGTCCACCCGGCGCCGGGTGAACAGGGGCTGCACCAGCCGCCGTTGCCGCAGGTAGGCCTCGTCCTGGCTGGTGAGCAGGCCGTTTCCGAAGGAATCGCGGACCTCCTGGTAGAAGGCGTTGTCCTTGCGGAAGTTGGCCGAGTCGGTGGCCAGGACCTGCTGGGCGCCCTCGGCGGAGAACACCCCGTACAGCTCGGTCCGCAGGCCGGGCGGGCCCGCGGTGATGCGGACGAGGTCGCCGTGTTCGCGATGAGCGCCGAGGAAGGTGCCGAGGGGGTCCCGCTTCAGGTCGAGCATGGAGCCGACGAGCGGCAGTCCTGCGGGGCCGGTGATCTGTGGGACGGTGGTCGTCATGGGTCTCCCTGGAGCCGGTCCAGGCGGCCCTGGACGGCCCTGTCGCGGCGGACCGTGCGCTGGACCGATTCTGCACCGGAAGGACCGCCGCCCGTGCGGTCATCGCGAGACCCGTCCGGTTCGGGGGGTGCTTCAACCGGATTCGCCCCGGTCCGGGTGGCCGGAAAGAGTCACCGCGGGGCGGGGGCGGTTGCGGGGCCGACGGGGCGGGGGCGGTTGCGGGAGAGCCCGGCCAGGACGGCGACCATGCCGCAGGTGTCGGCGAGCGCGGAGAGGACCAGCCCGCCGCTAGGGCGGCGGAGAGCGGACGGAAGACCGGGTACGGCAGGCCCGGGGGGACCGGGCCGAGGAGCACGGGGAACGCCGCGTTGAAACGGGCCTGACGCTCCATGGAGCGCGGCGGCAGCGTGCGGCCGGTGCTGGCCACGGCCCCCGGTGGTCCGGCCGCCGGTGCAGCAGGCGAGGGCGGCGATGCCCCCGCAGCCGGCCGGTACGCGGCAGGCGTTCGCGGAGCGGGCCCGGAGGCGCGGACCGGGACGTCACGGTGCTCGGCGGCCTGCCGGCCGTCCGGCGGGGCCCGGCCCAACCGGTCGAGGGGGATGCCGGGGGCGCCCGGCAGGTGTCCGGCGGCGAAGTCGGCGGGGGTGCGCTCACCGTGCACGGTGAGCCCGGGCGGCCGGGTACCGACCCGGGCGCAGCAGGCGGTGGTGCACGAGGGTGACATCCTTGGTCGTCGACGGGGCCCCGAAAGCAGGAGTAGATTACCCC
Source organism: Streptomyces sp. MUM 203J (assembly GCF_022414595.1). Taxonomy (GTDB): domain Bacteria; phylum Actinomycetota; class Actinomycetes; order Streptomycetales; family Streptomycetaceae; genus Streptomyces. The sequence continues at coordinate 29,940 of NZ_JADWYO010000024.1, forward strand.
TAGGGGTATATCGGGGCAGGGCGTGAGGAGTGTGCCGTGGAACTGGATCTCGCGGGGGCCGAGCTGAAGTCGGTGCTCAACCGGCTGCGCAGGGCGCAGGGCCAGATCTCCGGTGTGATCCGGATGATCGAGGAGGGCCGCGACTGCGAGGAGGTCGTGACCCAGCTGGCCGCCGCCTCGCGGGCGCTGGACCGCGCAGGGTTCGCGATCATCGCGACGGGCCTCCAGCAGTGCCTGACGGACGGCGGCGCGGACGGTGAGGGGAACGGGGACCTCCAGCAGACGCGTACCCGCCTGGAGAAGCTGTTCCTGTCGCTGGCCTGACCGCTCCCGACCACTCCTGCCCGTCCGGTGGTGCCCCCGCTCGTCGATCCCGGGGGAGTTCCGGCCGGGTGCCGCTCAAGCGCGGAAGACGAACAGCGTGTCGGCCGCCATCAGTGCCGCCACGGCCAGCAGAACGGCGCCGAAGACACGGCGCAGCGCGGACGGCTCGACCCGCGCGGCGAGCCGCCGGCCGTCCCACGCCGCCAGGATGGCCGCACCCGTGAACGGTGCGACCACCGACCAGTCCAGGGCCGTCGCCGTACCGGCCCGGGCGACGAGGGCCGTCAGGGCGTTGACGGTGATCACCAGCAGGCTCGTGCCGACCGCCGCGCGCATCCGCAGCCCCACCACGCCCACCAGCGCGGGCACGGCCAGGAAGCCCCCGCCGACGCCCAGGAACCCGGTGACGCCACCGAGTGCCGCCCCGGCCGCCGTCGCCCGTACGGGCCGTACCGGAAGCTCCGCGCCCTCGGCCGGCGCCCCGCGCAGCATCCGCAGCGCCGCCAGGACCGCGACGGCGGCGAACGCGGCCGTCAGCACCCGTCGCGGTACACCGTCCGCCAGGACGCCGGCCAGCGCGGCCGGTCCCGCCCCGGCGGCGGCGAAGAGCGCCCCGGCCCTCCAGCGCACCCACCCGTCCCGCGCGTGCCCGTACAGGGCGGTGGCGGAGGTGACGGTGACGATGACCAGGCTCGCGGTGGCGGCGTCGGACGGCGCGAAGCCGAGCAGGTAGATCAGCGCGGGCACGGCGAGGACGCCGCCGCCCCCGCCGAGCGCGCCGAGGGCCAGGCCGACGACGGCCCCGGCCGCCAGGGCGAGGACCAGTGCGCTCACGCGATCGAGCCGTGCTTGCCGTGCGCGTCGACGACGGGGAGGCCCGCGCGGACCCAGGCGTGCAGCCCGCCGTCGACGTCCACGACCGGGTGCTCCCCGCGCCGGGCGAGGAGCAGCGCCGCGTCCTGGGACCGGCGCCCGGTCCGGCAGATGACCACGAGGGGGCGGCCCCGCGCGTCCTCCGGGAGCGGGGCGTGGTCGACGAGCGCGGACAGCGGGACGTGCACGGACCCGGGCGCGTGCCCGGCCTGCCACTCCCCCGCCTCCCGCACGTCGAGGAGTACGGCCGCGGCGCCGGCGTGCGCGGTCCGGCGGTGGGCCTGTTCGGCGCTGACCCGGCCGGGCACGGCCCCTCGCACGGTCGCCGGGTCGAAGGTGTCGTCGACGGCGACGACCTCCCGCCCCTCCGCGTCGAGCAGGGACGCGGCGATGGCGGCGCGCATGCCCCCGGCGCAGTGCACCCACACGACACCGTCGGGCACCTCACGGGTACGGCGGCGCAGCTCGTGCAGCGGGATGTGGACGGAGCCCTCGAGGTGCGCGGCGGCGCGTTCGGCGCGGCGCCGGACGTCCAGGACGACAACCCCGGGGTCGGCGTCCCGGGCGGCGGCGAGGTCCTCGAAGGTGGCGCGGCGGAAGGACCGGGGCCGCTCGCCGTCGCGAAGCCAGGCGGCGGGCTCTCCGGTGGCCGCGGCGGCGGGGCGGTCGATGCCGACGCGGGCCAGTTCGCGCTGGGCGGCGGCGAGCTGCTCGGCGGACTCGGCGAGGAGGGTGACCGGTCTGCCCCAGGGGACGAGCCAGGCCAGGTACGTGGCGAGCTGGCCGCCCGCCTCGAAGTTGTACGCCCCGGCGACGTGCCCCTGTGCGAAGGCGACACGGCTGCGCAGGTCGACCACCCACTCCCCCGCCGCGAGCCGGGCGGCGATCTCGTCGGCGTCGGCCCGGGCGGGCGGGGTGAGGTCGACGGGTGCGGGACCGGCGGCGTTGGCGGGGCCCATGTGGGCGTAGTAGGCCGGGATGTCGTCGAGGGAGGCGAGAAGGTCCGCGACGAAGGTGTCGGCGTCCTTGGCGAAGGCCTCGTTGGCGGCCTTCTCGCCGCCGATGGTGGAGGTCCCTGCGCCGTCGACGTTGGTGACGGAGCAGAAGCTGCCGAAGCCGTGGGTGGGCAGGACGGCCGTGTCGTCCGGGAGTTCGTCGGCGAGCCGGTGCGCGGAGGCGTACTGGGCGTGGGCGAGCTGCTCGGTGAGCCGGGGTTCGACGAGGTCGGGGCGGCCGACGGTGCCGATGAGGAGCGAACCGCCGGTGAACGCGGCAGCCGGGGTGCCTCCGTCCTCCAGGACGTAGGCGGTGTGGTGCGGGGTGTGGCCGGGGGTGGCGAGGGCACGCAGCTCCAGATGCCCGTCGACGGGGTGGCGGTCGCCGTCGCGGACGGGGGTGTGCGGGAAGGAGACGTGCGCGTCGGCGGGGACGAGGTAGTCGGCGCCGGTGACGCGGGCGAGTTCGGGACCGCCGGTGACGTAGTCGTTGTGGACGTGGGTCTCCACGACGAGAGCGATCCGCACGCCGCGCGCCGCGGCTGCGGCCAGGACGCGGTCGATGTCGCGGGGCGGGTCGACTGCGACGGCCCGGCGGCCGCCTCCGGCGAGGTAGCCGCGATTGCCGAGTCCTCGCGTCTCGATGGTGTCGACGAAGAACACGAGAGCACTCCTTCCGGTCGTGCCCGGGGACGCAAGTGTACCCCCGGGGGTATATGGGGAACCCTATCACGGGTACCCCCGGGGGTATCTTCGGAGCCGTGCGAGTCCCGGCACAAGAGCGCGAACGAGCCGCCCCGCCCCGGCGGCCGGCGCATCGGGCCCGGCAGCGCGGGACCACCGACGGCCCGGCGGCACCCTCGTGGGGCGCGGCCGGGCCGTCGGATGCGTCCGCCGTGGCGGGGTCAGCGGGTGCGGGGTTCCACGATCATGGGCACCCGGTCGGGATGGGCCACCGCGGAGGCCACCTCCCTGGGCGTGTGACCGGGCACGGGCCGCAGGCGCCACTTGGCCAGGATGGTCGCCAGGGCGATGGTCGCCTCCGTCCACACGAACGCGTCCCCGATGCACTTGCGGTTGCCGGCGCCGAACGGGATGTACGACTGGCGCGCGATCGCCTCCCGGCGCTCCGGCAGCCACCGGTCCGGGTCGAAACGGTCCGGGTCCGGGTAGAGAGCCGGGTCCCTGTGCATCGCGTACAGACTGAACGCCACCTCGGTGCCCTCCGGGAAGCGGTGGCCGCCCAGCTCGACCGGGGCGGTGGCCCGGCGCATCAGCATCGTGACGCCGTGCAGCCGGATCACCTCGTCGAGCACCCGCCGCACCGCGACCAGCCGGGGCACGTCCTCGACGGCCACCGGCCGGTCCCCGACGACCTCGTGGATCTCGTCCACCAGCTGCCGTTCCACCTCCGGGTGGCGTGCCAGTTCGTGGAAGGTCCAGGCGAGGGTCGACGCCGTGGTCTCGGCGCCCGCGAAGAGGATGGTGCTCAGCTCGTCCCGCACCTCCGTGTCGGTGAGGGCCTCGCCGGTCTCCGCGTCGCGGGCGGCGAGCAGCACCGACAACAGGTCGTTGTGCCCGGTGGCCCCGGACCGCCGGGTGGTGGCGACCACCTCGTCGATGACCCGGCGCAGCCGGGCCGCCGCCGCGTCGAAGTCCCGGTTGGCCCGGACGGGGAGCCGGTCGAGGAACTTCGGGGACGCGGCCCGGATCAGCATGTTCTTCAGGACGACCGGCAGGTTCTCGCGCACCGCTTCCACGGCGGGCAGCCCGATGTCGGTGGAGAACAGGCTCTTGGCGAGGGTCTCGACGGCGTATCCGGCCATGGCCTGCTCCATCTCGACCTCCTGGCCGGGGGTCCAGGAGTCGGCCAGCGCCTGTGCGTTGTCGCTCATCACGGAGGCGTACAGCTGGATGCGCTGCGGGTGGAACAGGGGCTGGATCAGCCTGCGGTGCCTGCGGTGCTCCTCGCCGCCGGCGGTCGCGAGGCCGTTGCCGGCGAGGGGACGCAGCCGGTCGAAGAGCCGCCCCTTCTCGAAGCTGCGGGCCTGACGCACCGTCACCTCATGGACCAGTTCGGAGGACGTCACGACGTACACCGGCATGGTGCCGAGGCTGATCCGGACGATGTCGCCGCTTTCCCGCAGCGCCTTGAGGAAGCCGAGCGGATCACGCCACAGTTTCCAGGCGTGCCCGAGGAGCGGCACGGCCCCGGGGGCCCGGGGCACCGATTCCGGACCGATGGTCGCCACTGACACGAAGAATCCTTTGCTCTAGCTGTGCATGGTCCGGCGCGCCGCCGTACGACCGGCGCCGACGGTCTCCGGCAGCAGGTCCCACCACCAGCGGATGACGGGGATGTCCAGCGGTTCGCCGCTGTCGTCCATGGGGGTGTCGCGGAAGTACGAGGGCATGTCCGCCGGATCATCCGGAGTCGTGTACCTGACAGACGAGATGCCCCAGTCCTCGGCGCCCCGGATGAAGTGGCCGATGCTGCGCAGGTACTGGCGAAGCTGCGGGCTCCCGTCCCGCGCGAGCCGCTCGGTCAGCCGCACGTAGAGGCTCATGGCCCGGTCGCGCTGGGAGATGGCGGTCGTCAGCGCCTGCTCGGGGGTCAGGCCTTCCCGTTCCTCCATCACCCGCAGGGCGTTGAGGTAGTAGCCGGTGGACGTCTTCTCCTTCTTCTCCTTGTGATAGGAGAAGATGTCGTTGTCCCAGGTGATGATGAAGGACATGATCTCGGTGACCGCGCGCACGGCCTTGTTGTCCCGCTCGTGGAGCTGGAGCTCGTACCCGTGGCCGATCTCCAGCAGCGGCAGGACGACCGTGGTGGCGCCGTCGTACAGCCTCATCAGCGTGTAGTCGTCGAGGTCCGGCACGGTCCCCGAGCGGCGGTACGAGGACTCCCACACCACCGCGAAGAAGTACTCGCGCAGGGTGTCCACCCAGCGCTGCGCCTGCCCCGGCGTGCCGTACCGGTCGACCCGCAGGCGCAGGTCGCGCAGACCGGCCGCCAGCGGGTCGTCGAGCTTGACGGGCGCCTCGGGGTTGTGCGCCACCCTCAGCAGCCGGTGCAGTTCCGCCGCCAGCTCCCCGGGCCTGCGGCCCAGTTCGCCCTCCTCGCAGTGACCGTCGTCGACGCCGAACAGCCAGAGGACGAAGTCCGCGAGGAGCCCCACGACCTCCTCGCGGCCCTCCGGCAGGATGCGTGCGGCGAACGTCCCCATCTCCTGGGCGACCAGCCGGGCCCGGAGCTCCTCGGAGCCTATGCGGAACGCCTCCGCCCAGGCCGCCGTCTGGACGTCGGCCTCCGCGTGGCACGGGTGGATCGCGGGCGCTATGGGTGAGTAGATCGGTGGCACCTTCAGACCGGACCCCACGACGGCCTCCTTCTCGTCGCTGCCGCGACGGCTCGCCTGGCGCAAAATCTGTCAAGCATGAGTCAACTCAAGCCACTTGCGCCACAGAAATGATCAACATGGCGCATAGTAGCCACCTGTTCACCCGGTTCCAACAGGCCAACCGGTACATTTGAGAAAGGACTTCGGTCGACTGGGAGCGTAACTCCCTTCCACCGGAACGTCTTTCCTCAGCGGCCGGACCCGAACAGCGCGCTCCACCACGACCGGCGCACCGCCCCGTCCCCCGGCATCCCGGCGCCGTCCGGTGACGCCACCGGCGAAGGCTCGGGCCACGGGTCCGGGGACGTGGACGCGAAGTCCTCGGGCACGGGCGTCACGACGGGCCGGGGAACCGCGGCGGGCGGGGTGAACAGCACCGGCAGCTCGTCCAGACGCTTCGACAGCCACGCCGCCGACCAGCGCAGTTCCTCGTCGGCCACAGCGAGCCGCAGATCCGGCAGCCGTGCCATCAGCGTGTCGATACCGGTGTCCGCGATGGCGCGGCCGATGTCCTGGCCCGGGCACTCGTGCGGTCCGCTGCTGAAGGCCAGGTGGGCCCGGTTGCCGAGCAGCGGGCGGCTGAGGTCCGGACGGATCTCCGGGTCGACGTTGCCCGCGGCGAGCCCCAGGAGCAGCATGTCGCCCTCCCTGATCCGGCGCCCGCCCAGGTCCGTGTCACCCGTCGCCCAGCGGCCGGTGATGGCCGACAGCGGGGGCTCGTCCCACAGCACCTGCTCCAGCGCGTCCGGCAGCGTCATGTGGCCGCCCGCCAGGTTGGCACGGAACCGGCGGTCGGTGAGCACCAGGCGCAGGGTGTTGGCGATGAGGTTGACGGTCGTCTCGTTGGCGGCGACCAGCACCAGGCGCAGGTGCTCCATCACCTCCTCGTCGTCCAGCCCCGCCCCGTGGGCCATCAGACGGCTCGCGAAGTCGTGTCCGGGCCTCTCCCGCTTGCGGGCGACCAGCGTACGGAGCGTCTCCACCACGACGTCGTTGCTGGCGAGGGCCGTCTCACTGCCCTTCATCATGTCCAGCGCCGCGTCGACCAGCCTCGGACCGTAGCTCTCCGGCATACCGAACAGCTGGGTCATCACCAGCATCGGCAGCTGCTCCGCGAAGTCCCGGATCAGATCCGCCCGGCCGCCCGCCTCGAACGCGTCGACGAGCTGGTTGGTGTAGCGGATGACATAGCGCCGGATACCGCGGCGGTCGAAAGCGTCCAGGCCGTCCCGCACAGCGGACCGGAGCCGCTCGTGCTCGGCGCCGTCGGCGAACACGCACAGCGGCTGCCACTCGACCATCGGCCGCAGCGGGGAGTTCCCGGGCACCCGGTGCTCGCGGAACATCCGCCACAGCCGGGAGTCGTTGGAGAACCGCGACGGCGAGCGCATCACCTCCAGGTTCTCCCGGTGGCCCAGCACCAGCCAGGCGGGGAGGTCGCCGTGCAGCAGGACCGGGGCGACCGGGCCGTGCTCGGCGCGCAGCACCTCGTACAGCGCCCTCGGATCGGCCTCCGCCTCGGGGCCGTACAGCCGGCGCAGCACGGCGCCGCCCATGCCGTGGGCGGGGCAGCCGGGAGGCGGGGCGAGGCCGGCGGCGGGGGCAGCGGACTCGGCGGGGGTCATGACGCCTCCTGGGTCGTGGCGAGGGTCTGGAGGTAACGCATCAGCGTCATCAGGATGTCCCGGCTGGACGCCCGGTCGCGGGCGTCGCACGGCACGATCGGCACCGTCGGCGGCAGGTCGAGCGCGGCCCGCAGCTCCTCGACGCCGTGGCCCGGCGCGTCCGGGAAGCTGTTGACGGCGACCACGAAGGGCACACCGCGCTCCTCCAGGCGGCCGAGCACATCGAAGCTGACCTCCAGGCGGCGGGTGTCGACCAGGACGACGGCGCCCAGGGCACCCTCGAACAGGCCGCGCCAGAGGAACCAGAAGCGCTCCTGTCCGGGGGTGCCGAACAGATAGAGCACCAGCTCCTCGTTGATGCTGATCCGGCCGAAGTCCATGGCGACCGTCGTCGACGTCTTGCCGTCGACGCCCGAGATGTCGTCGACCCCGACCCCGGCCTGGGTCATGGTCTCCTCGGTGGTGAGCGGGCGGATCTCACTCACGGAGCCGACGAAGGTGGTCTTGCCGACGCCGAACCCGCCCACGATCACCACCTTCACCGCGGTGGTCGCCGTCTCGGGCAGGACGTCCTCGCTGCGCGGCCCCCGTACCGCGACGGCGTCGGCGCCCTGCGGCCCGTCGGGCTGCTCAGAGCTTCTGAAGTCCATGGATCACTGCCTCAATCAACGCGGGGTCGGGGAGTCGGGCGGGAGGGACGGGGGGCCGCGCCATGATCCGGTTCTCGGCGAGGAGATCGCCGAGCAGGACCGTGACGACACTGACCGGGAGACTGAGATACGCGGAGATCTCGGCCACGGACAGCGGTGACTGGCAGAGCCGTACGATCGACGCGTGCTCGGGCTGCATCCCGGGTTTCGCACCGGCCTTCGCCACGATCAGGGTGACGAGGTCGAGATCGACGGGCGCGGATCCGCCACTGCGGCCCCCCGTGATCACGTACAGCCGCTCGGGACTGGATTCCTCCCAGTCCCCGCCGCCCGCGTCGCTCACCTGGCGTCCGTCCCGTCCTGTCGGGGCGGGCTGCTCAGGTGCTCCCCGATCCGCAGGACGAGGTCCCGCATCCGTTGTCCCATCAGCCCGGCGTCGACGCCCTCGCCCGCGAGGACGGCGAGGTAGGCGCCCTGCCCGGCTGCCATGAGGTAGAAGAAGCCGCCGTCCATCTCGATCACGACGAGCCGCATCCGCCCATCGCTGTGCGGCAGTTCGGTGGCGACGGCTCCGGCAAGGGACTGCAGTCCGGCGCAGGCGGCGGCGAGCCGGTCGGCTGTGTCGTGGTCCGCGCCGTGCTGCGCCATACGCAGGCCGTCGGCGGAGAGCACGACGACGTGCCGGGTCTGCGGCACCCCTTCCGCGAGGTCCTTGAGCATCCAGTCCATATTGGCCTGCTGCTTGATCATTGCTGCGAGTTCCCCTTGCTGCTTGCGTCGGTGGGCTCCCCGGACAGGCCGCTCTGGAAGGCGGCCAGCCACATTCCGGGCTGCACCTGCGGTTGCTGCCCCTGGTCGGGGGCCGTGGCGGCGTGCGTCGGTGACGCCTCGCCGGTGGATGCGGCCGGTGCGCCCCCGTCGGCCGGCGCGGTTCCCGTGTACGGCGACGGCCCGGCGGCCGGGGCGGCTCCCGCGGCCTGCGGCGGGGTGGCGAGCTGCTGCCTGCGGCGGCGCTGCGGCAACCCGTTGGCGGTCCGCTCGACGATGGCCGGCACCTCGGGCTCCGGGGACACCGGGCCGGTGGCCGGACGCTGCACGGTGTCCGGGCCGGGTACGGGCGGGGCGGCCGGGACAGTGGTGCGGGGCACCGATGTGGCGCCGATGCCGTGGGCGAGGCCGGAGGCCCCGGCGACGGTGGTGATCAGTTCCTGGGGCACGATGACGACGGCGCGCACGCCGCCGTACGCGGAGGAGCGCAGGCTGACCTGGAAGCCGTACGCCTGTGCCAGCCGCCCGACGACGGCGAGGCCGAGCCGCGGGGTCTCCCCCAGATCGTTGACGTCGATGCCCTGCTGGGCCTGGCGCAGCATGCGCTCGGCGCGCCTGCGGGCCTCCTCGCTCATGGAGACGCCGCCGTCCTCGATCTCGACCGCGATGCCCGACTGCACGTCCACAGCGGTGAGGTGGACCCTCGTCTGCGGCGGCGAGTAGCGGGTGGCGTTGTCGAGCAGTTCCGCCAGGGTGTGGATGAGCGGCTCGACGGCGGGACCGGTGACGGCGACCTCGGTGACCGAGTGCAGTTCGACGCGCTGGTAGTCGATGATGCGCGACATGGCGCCGCGCAGCACGCTGTACAGGGGAACGGCCCTGCTCCACTGACGGCCGGGGCGGGCGCCGCCGAGCACGGCGATGGAGTCCGCGAGGCGGCCGATCAGTGCGGTGCCGTGGTCGATGCGCAGCAGGTCGCCGAACACGTCGGGCCGGTTGCCGTGCCGGTCCTCCATGGCCCGCAGCTCGGTGGCCTGCTGGTGGACGATGGCCTGAACCCGTCGGGCGATGTTCACGAAGGCGCGCTGCGCGGACTCGCGCAGGTCCTCCTCGGCGGTGACGGCGTCGACGACCACCCGGACCACGGCCTGGTGTTCCTCGGGGGCCTTCAGGGGGGCGAGGACGTCCTCCGGGAACGCCCCCCTCCGCAGCTGTTCGACGGCGTCCGGCAGCAGGGTCCCGGCCAGGTGCGCGGTCTCGGCGTTCCGGCGCGCCAGGGCGGTGTCCCGCGAGGCGCAGGTCCGCCGCAGTTCAGCCAGCATGCGCCCTCTGCGGGCGATCTCGGTGCCCAGCGCCACCAGGGTGAGCGCACAGACGGCCCCGAGGGCCCCGACGAGGCCGCGTGCGGAGACGGGCACCACGGCCACCAGCACTCCGGAAGCGGCAGCGATCACAGCGGCGGGCAGCAGCCACACGAAAGATGCCGCGGACCGCGGGCTTCCACTTCCGGGCGACGATTCCTCACGGACCATCAGCACCCTCAAACCCATCGACGAAGAAAGATCATGTGTACGACGGGCGTTGAGCATAGCCCTTCCGGGTGAGGGACTTTGACACTGGGTCATGGGATGGCCCGATGTTTGCGCAAGGTTCCGCTTTCAGTCGGTGAGACGCGGGAGAAACGTCTTCAGCCCGTCGACGACGCGGGGGGCGTGGAGGCCGATTCGGCACAGTGCGCCACGCGTTGGGCGTCGTGCGCCATATCTCCACTGACGACACGCCGAGTTGGGACCGCGCCAGAGGCGGGTGCCCCGGGCGGCCAGGGGAACTCGGCCGAGAGAGGGACGCCGGTCCGGGATGCGGGTCAGGCCGAGCCGCCGGGCGTCGGAGAGGACGGGTCCTTCGCGGTCGACGGAGGCACTGCGCACGACCGCCTCGCCCCCGGCACCGATGACCTGACCTGCGAGAACGGCATCCCGGGCAGCGATGAGGCAGCAGCCCGGCACGAACGGGCGGCGGCGCGCGACGGCTCCTGCGCGGCGGTGGGCGGTCCGGCGCGGCCGGTGCGCGGTTCACCGTGCACGGCGGGGCCGGGCCGACAGGGGGCGGCCCGCCGGGAACGGCGCTGCGGACGGCGCTGCTGCCCGTGGGCACCAGCGAAGGGAGCGGTGCGGGGAGTTCGGCGGACACAGACCCGGCGCCACCGGGAACGGCCGGATCAGGTCCACCGGGACCGGCGGCGGCCGTGGCCGGGGCCGGCGTGGAGCCGCCGTCCGGACGCTTCCGCTTGCACACGGACCGTCGCTCCGCGTGAGCAAACACGGGTGTCGGCGAGAACCGCGTTCCCGGTCGCAGACGCCACGGCCGCCCTTCTCCCGCGGGAACCGGAGCGAAGCGCGAGCACCGCGGCCGGGGTTCAGCCGAACCAGACCACCAGGCGGACGTTCTCGTCAGCACTCGGCCGCAAGCGCGCGCATCGACGCCCCCACGGGAGCCCGACGCCCGTCGGGTGGCACGAACATCCGGGGTGTGACGACCACTGGACGGTACACCGCCCCGTTCAGGTGGACCTCTCCGCCCGGCCGTTCGCGCGGGAACAGATCCCCGCCGAAGAGCCTCTCGGCCTCCCCCAGCACCTCGGCCGGCGCCCAGACCACATCGTCCAGGACCAGTTCACCGCCCGGCCCCGGCCGCCACTCGCCCAGATGATTCGCGTCGGGACCGTCGCAGAGCGGCGCGTCCCAGTCGACGGCCGCGATCTCGGCCCAGGGCGCGTACGAGTGGCTGTGGTTCAGCTCGCCCAGCTCCTTCGGCACCTCGTCGCAGGCGTCCTCCGGCCACGCTCGCTGGTCGAACAGCGGGCGCTCCAGCGCGAGGACCCCGCCGTAGCCGAACAGGCACTCACGGGCGTCCCATGCCTTCCCCAGACCGAAGTCGTGCAGATCGGCCTCCATCTTCCGGGCCCGGCCCGCCGTACGCGTCTCGATCAAGCCGTCGATGTACGTCCCCATGGGCGCCGATGACAGGTCGGCGCCCCCACCGCGCCGGGGTCAGCCGTGGACGCGCCCCGTGCCGAGCAGGTACGGGACGTCCATGGCGAGCGTGCCGTCGGCTGCCGTGTTGTGCGCGGTGAACAGGGCCGCCAGGTCGGCGCGGGCGGCCTGCCAGCGGCCGGCGGCCTCCAGCGCCGCGCGGTGGACCCGCAACGGGCCGGGCTTGTCCTCGAAGACGGCGACGGCGTGGGCGACGGACGGGTAGGTGACGCGGACGTGCACCACACGCGAGTGGAGGGAGACCGGAAGCGGCGCGAACCAGGCGCGCAGCCGGTCCGGTTCGCCCCACCGGGTGGGCGGCGGGGCGGCGGGCGGCCGGTCGAGATGGCGGGTGACGACGGGGGCGACCCGGCCCAGGACTCCGTCAGGTGTCCAGGAGGCGACGGCGAGGAGGCCGCCGGGGCGGCACACCCGGGCGAGTTCGGCGGCGGTGCGGGGCGGGTCGGGGGCGAACATGACGCCGAAGGTGGACAGGGCGAGGTCGAAGGACCCGTCGGGGAACGGCAGCGCCCGGGCGTCGCCCACGACGAACCGGGTGCGGTGGTCGAGACCCGCTCGACGGGCCCGCGCTCGGGCGGTCCGCAGCAGGCCGGACTCCAGGTCCAGGGCGGTGACCCGGGCGCCCGCCCGGGCGGCGGCGAGGGCCGCTGGGCCGGAGCCGGTGCCGACGTCCAGGACTCGCGGGGCGCCTTCGGCCGCCAGGCCGCCGAGGGCGTGGGCGGCCACGTCGTCGGCGGCGTTCGCCCAGGCGTCACCGGCGGCGGTGTAGTCGCCGCCGCTCCAGGAGGCGTTCACCGCCGCGGCCCCCCGTCGGCGGGCTCGTCCGCGAGCGGGCCGTGCGCCGTGACACCGTCGGCGGCCAGCGCCTCGGGGATGCCGGCCAGGGCGGGCAGCTCCTCGATGTGGTGGACGCCCGGCGGCAGCGCGCCGGTGAGCACCGCGCGCGTGGTGTGGGCCGCCACCAGGGCGGTGACCCGGCTCTGGGCGCGGCCGGTCAGGGCGTACGCGGCATGCCGGTCGCCTCGCCGGGCGTCGGCCCGTACCGCGAAGTCCTCGCCGCCGATGTGGACGCGCCGGAACGCACCGGTCATCAGGTCCCGCATCCGGGGATGCCGGGCCAGGCGGCGGATCGCGAACACCACGGAGGTGAGCGCCGTCGAGTCGAGGCACATGCGCGTGGTGACCTCCGGGACGCCGAGCGTGCCGCGCAGGGTGTGCTGATCGGAGAAGGGGAAGGGGCGGGCGGTGCGGGTCCCGTGACCGGGGATCGGCACGCGGGCCGCGCGGGCGGTGCCGGCCGGCCGGGCAAGCCCCTCGACGGTCCAGCGGACGGCGTCCTCGCCGTGCCGTTCGCCGGAGCCGAGCAGGACGGTGAGGTCGATCCGGTCAGCGCCGCCGACGGCCTTGTCCGCCCGCGCCGCCAGCAGGTTGGTGAGCCCCGGGGCGACGCCGACGCTGAGCACTGCGGTGGCGCCCGCCTCCGCCGCGCTTCCGTGCAGGGCGGCGACGCCGTCGAGGAGGTGCGGGGTGGCGCCGATGTCGACCAGGTGGATGCCGCGGGTGAGACAGAGCCGGGCGATCCGGGTGTCCGGAGGCTCCACGCAGAGCACGACGGCGGTCACGTCGCCCAGGTCGTCGAGAGTCCGCCCGAAGGCGTCCGGGTCCGTCACGTCGACACGCACGCCCCTGCTGCGGCCGGCGGCGAGGACCCTGCCGGGGAACCATTCGTCCAGCGTGGCGGTGACGGTGGCGCCCACGGCTCCGTGGCCGCCGACGACGAGGGCGCGTCCGCCCGAGTTCACTGTAGTCATACTCTAGTGAAATACACTGTAGTGTCACTACAGTCAAAATCTCCGGGAGGAACCCGCCATGACCGCCGCCCCGCCGTCACGCGCCGAGAAGGCGCGGCGCACCAGGAAGCGCATGCTCGACTCCGCCGCCCGGCTCTTCACGGAGCGAGGCTGGGCGGGAACGACCGTGGAGCACATCGCACGCGCGGCCGAAGTGGGCGTCCAGACGGTGTACTTCACCTTCGGCAACAAGCGCGCCCTGCTGAAGGAACTGCTGGACACCGCGGTCGCGGGCGACTCCGACCCGGTCGCGACACTCGACCGCGCCTGGGCCCGCGAGGTCCTGGACGCTCCGGACCCGGCAGCACAGCTCGCCCTCCAGGCGGCGGGCGCCCGGCGGGTCCTGGAGCGCGCGGCGCCGGTCCTGGAGGTCGTCCGCGGAGCGGCGGCCTCCGACCCGGAGCTGGCCGACCTGTGGCGGACCAACCGGGCGCAGCGGCACACCGTCCAACTGTGTTTCGCGAAGGCCCTGGCGGACAAGGCGGGCCGGGCGGGGACGGGGCTGCGGGACGGACACGACGCCGCCTCGGCGGCCGATGTCGCGACGGCGCTGCTGGGCCCGGAGACATATGGCCTGCTGGTCGGGGACCGGGGGTGGACTCCGCGGCGCTGGGAGGGCTGGGCGGCCGACGCGCTGGTGCGGCAGCTGCTGCCGTGACGGGGCGGGGAGGGGCGAGGCAGCGGGACGGACGGAAGGAGCGGAAGGCGCCGAAACGAGCGGAACGCGTGTCGCGCACGATACGAAGTCGACCGCATTCGACCCGCTTTGACGTACTGATGTACGGCGGTTGACGCAAAGGGAGACTTCCGTTGACGACGCTCGCGGAGCTGGTCCATTCTCGACTGACCGCGGCGGCGCCGTCCGTTTCCACCCGTTTCGCGCCGCCTGCCATTCCGCCCGGAAGGAAGACCTCCGTGGACCGTCGCCGCTCGTGCTTAGCGACCGAAGGTGGACCGGACGACGCCGGGCTGTCCTTCGCCCAGATCCTGGACCGCATCGCGGGGATGCCTCATGTGCACTTCACCGGCAATCCCAAGGACACACTGGAGCTGGACGGGCAGGCGTACGGCGCCTCCTGGAGACGCATGACGTGGGAGGCGCTGCTGGCGCTACGGGACTTCGCGGACGCGGCGGTCGGCGGCCGGACGCACTGCGACTTCCGCACCTGGTGCGAGCACGCGCCGTACGGCGCGCACACCATCTCGCCGCGGAAGGTGGTGCGGGGCGAGTCCAAGACGGTGCGGGCGAACCCCTGCTGGCGGCGGCAGCGCACGTTCCCCGTGCCGGAGTACGTCCATCCCAGCCGACGGGTGTTCATGGGCGCCCATCTGCGGATCGGCGGCGGCAACACGATCGCGCCCCGGCTGCACTACTTCGACGGGGCGTGCACACGCCACGGGGTGTTCATCGGCTACATCGGTCCGCATCTCACCAACACCCTGACCTGACACGCCCGCGGGCCGGCCGGACGATCCGGCCGGCCCGCGGGCGGGGTGACGCGACGCCACGAGAGCGGCGAGCGGGAGCCGCCGCGCGTCAGCGGCTGGAGAGGGAGAGGTTCTCCGAGGCCACGCTCTCCACCAGGTGCGACAGCGCGCTGTCTCCCTTGACCGCGGTGGAGTTCTCCACGCACTGCTGGTCCTGGGTGTCGTTCACCAGGTCCTGGACACCGACGTTGACGAGCAGGATGTTCTGGACGTCGGCGGCGACCGGGACTCCCGCGCAGAGCTTGTTCAGCGACCCCTGGACCAGGCTCATCTGGGGGCTCGCGTAACCACCCGTCACGGTGTTGCCATGCGCCTGCTCGGAGAAGTTGCCGTTCTGCGTGTCCACATTGTGGTCGCCGGTGGCGAACGCCATCGGAGCACAGGCGCCGATCGCGGCGGCGGCGATACCGGCGGAGGCAACAACCTTCTTGATCATGAGTCTTCCTTCTCGTCGGGAGACCCGGTGGCCGGGTCCACCTGCTAACCGCCGGACCCCGTGAGCGTCACGGCCCGACGAGATGCGGGCGGACACATTCACCCGTGTGCCGCACCCGGGGCGGGCGGCACGCGCCCCGCGGGCCCCGGGGGGCCGGTTCCGGACAGGCGGGGCGACGGGGCGAACGGGAGTGATTGCCGCATAAGGGAGTGGCGCTTGGGCCCCGCACCCTCTCCGGCGGACCCACGGTCGGCGGGACATCGAGCGACGCCTGCGGCGCGGTGACGGCGCGCCGCGCCGCGGATCCGTACGGCAGGGGCGGACAAAGCCGGACCGCCGGTCCGTTCAACGCTGAACAGCCGGAACCGCACCAAGGCGTCGCACCCCCGACGAGATCTCTCCCATGACCGGCGGCGCACTCCGCCGTCACCTCCGGCCGGACACCTGACGGACAGTCAGTCACCGGCGCGCTCGGCGCAGGGCGGCGGCAGCGTCCGCCATCCCCGGGCGCACGCATCTCGACCGAAAGCCGGTCTTGCCGCGGGGGCAACCGGACCAGAGGATTCCTGGCGAGTACTTGTCAGGCACATGACCGTAGCGCCCGCCCACCCAGCGGGCGCACGCCCCCCACCGGAGGACCTGTGAACCTCACCCTCGGCAGAGGCGCACGGCTGACCGCCGTCGCCGCCGCTCTGGTCACCGCCACCGCGCTCGCCACCCCCAGCGCCGGGGCGGACACCGCCGACACGGCCCGCGCCACCACCGCCGAACTGGCACGGGCCAGCGAGGCCGTCCTGGACGCCGACGTGCCGGGCACCGCCTGGTACACCGACGCCGAGTCCGGCAGGCTCGTCGTGACCGCCGACTCGACCGTCCCGGCCGCCGAGCTCGCCAGGCTCAAGAAGGCGGCGGGGAACAAGGCGGGCGCCGTCGAGATCAAGCGCACGCCCGGGAAGCTCAACAAGCTCATCGCGGGCGGCCAGGCCATCTACGCGGGCGGCGGCGGCCGTTGCTCGCTCGGCTTCAACGTGCGCAGCCGCAGCGGGGCGTACTACGCCCTGACGGCCGGTCACTGCACCGACATCGCCGGCGCGTGGTACACGAACTCGTCCCAGACCTCGCCGCTGGGCAGCCGGGCCGGGTCCAGCTTCCCCGGCAACGACTACGGCATCATCCGCCTGTCCAGCTCCTCCCTCGCGGACGGCCGGGTGTACCTGTACAACGGCGGTTACCGCGACATCACGTCCGCCGGGAACGCCTACGTCGGCCAGACCGTGCAGCGCAGCGGCTCCACCACCGGTCTGCACAGCGGCCGGGTCACCGGCCTCAACGCGACGGTCAACTACGGCGGCGGTGACGTCGTCCGCGGCCTCATCCAGACGAACGTCTGCGCCGAGCCCGGCGACAGCGGCGGCGCGCTGTTCGCCGGCAGCACGGCGCTCGGCCTGACCTCGGGCGGCAGCGGGAACTGCCGCAGCGGCGGTACGACGTTCTTCCAGCCGGTCACGGAGGCGCTGAACGCGTACGGCGTGAGCGTCTTCTAGGCCCCGCGGCCGGGGACTCCGCGCCCGGGGCCCCGTACCGTGGCTCCGCCGATCGCCCTCGGTGGCCGGACGGGCTGAGATCAGCCCGTCCGGCCACTGCGGCGCCTACCGCTCCTCCTCCCCCAGCTCCTCGGCGATGTGGTGCGCCCACGCCCGGACCCGCTGCATGTCCCGGTGGTCGCCCGCCTGCCCGTGCCGGGCCATCGCGCGGCCCAGGAAACCCCCGGTGTCCGGGGAGAGGCTTCCGCCGAAGGTCACGTGCTCGCGCGCGTGCAGCCGCTCCATCTCCCGCGCGACCCCACGCACCGGCGGGATGTCCCCCTCGTCCGCCGAATCGTCGAGCGGGCCGCTGCTGAACAGCCACACCGGGCGGCGGCCCAGCGCCTGCGCGTTGCGGCGGGCGCAGCGCACGGCGTCGTGGTGCCAGTGCCCGGCGTAGAGGGCACCGCCGAGGACGACCGCGTCGTAGGCGTTGACGTCCACGACATCGTCGGCGGGGACGACGGCCGTGTGGTAGCCGTCCTCGTTCAGGGCTTCGGCGATCTCCTCGGCGATGCCCTCGGTGGCACCGTGCCTGCTGCCGTAGGTGACCAGGACGCGCTTCATGACGCCTCCTCCACGGGTCGGGGTCTTACGTCTCCACGGTCTCGCGGCGGGGGCCCGGTGTCCTGGGGACGGTCGTCCCCCGTCGCGGGCCGAACGGCCTCACCGGGGCGCACCGCCTCAGCCCGGGCCGACACCGTTGCCCTTGAGCCGTTCGATGTCCGCCGGGCGCACCTGGATGACCAGCAGCGCGATGACCGCACCGATCGCCGCCGCGATCGCCGCGGCGATGAACGCGGCCCCGACTCCGGCCGTGAGGACCTGGTCCGCCCAGGGGTCGGGCAGTTCGCCGGTGCGCTGGAAGCGCAGCAGCTCTGCGGGGGTGGCCCGGCCGAGGAACTCCGGGATCAGACGGGCCGCCTCGTGGGCGCTGGCCGTGCCGAAGACGGTGACCAGAATGGACAGGCCCAGGGAGCCGCCCACCTGCTGGGTGGCGTTGAGCAGCCCGGACGCCGCCCCGGTCTCGTCGGAGCGGACGTTCGACAGGGCCATCAGGGTCAGCGACACGAACTGCATGCCCATGCCGAAGCCCAGCACCAGCACGGGCCCGAGAATGCTGCCCGCGTAGGTGGAGTCCGCGTCCGACAGGGTGAGCCAGCCCAGCCCGGCCGCGGCGAACAGCGCACCGGCGATCATGAACGGCTTGGGGCCGAACCGGGGCAGCAGCCGGGAGGCGACGCCGGCGCCGACCGCGATGATCGCGCTGACCGGCAGGAACGCAAGCCCCGCTTGGAGCGGGCTGAAGTCCAGCACGTTCTGGACGAACAGCGTCAGGAAGAAGAACATGCCGAAGATCGCGGCGGCCAGACACAGCATCATGCCGTAGGTGCCCGCGCGGTTGCGGTCGGTGAACATGTGCAGTGGGGTGATCGGCTGCCGGGAGCGCCGCTCCACCAGGACGAACGCCGAGAGGACGACGGCCGATCCGGCGAACGACGCCAGGGTGAGCCCGTCCCGCCAGCCGTCCTGTGCGGCGCGGATGAACCCGTACACCAGGAGCACCATGCCGAGGGTGGAGGTGAGGGCACCGATCACGTCGAAGTGCCCGGAATGGCGCTCGGACTCGTGGATCCAGCGGGGCACCGCGAGCAGGATGAGCAGCCCGATCGGGACGTTGACGAAGAGCACCCAGCGCCAGTTCAGCCACTCGACGAGCATGCCTCCGGCGAGCAGGCCGATGGCGCCGCCGCCCGCCGACACGGCCGCGAACACGCCGAACGCCCGGTTCCGGTCGGGTCCTTCACGGAACGTGGTGCTGATGAGGGCCAGCGCCGTCGGGGAGGCGATCGCGCCGCCGACACCCTGGCAGGCGCGGGCGATGAGCAACTGCGCCGAGTTCTGGGCGAGTCCGCCGAACAGCGAGGCGAGGACGAACAGCGCGATACCGATCATGAACATCCGGCGGCGGCCCAGGATGTCCCCGGTGCGGCCGCCGAGCAGCAGCAGCCCGCCGAAGGCGAGCGTGTAGGCGTTGATGACCCAGGACAGCCCGGCCGTCGAGAAGTCCAGTGCCCGCTGGATGTGCGGCAGGGCGATGTTGACGATCGTGATGTCCAGGACGACCATCAGCTGGCAGCTGGCGATGACCAGCAGGGCCATTCCGCTGCCGTCGCCTCGCTTCGGGGTGGCGGCCTGCGACACGGAAGTCGGTCGAGGCGTGGTCATGGGACGAGGCCCGCGGAGGGGGCCGGTGGGCGGGACGGGCGCCCGCGCCCACCGTTCGACCGTAAGCCTGGTGCGGGACCGTCACCAGTCGATCAACGGCGGCCTGTCGTAGCAGGTGTAGGTGAAGACGGCGCTCGCGGTGTGCCGGGTGGGAGTGAGGATCTCCAGGTCGGCGCGGGCCGCGTACACGCCCTGGCCGCTGAACGTCCACTTCAGGTGGAGCCGGGCCTCTTCCTGGCCCCGGCGGACCCGCTCGCTGAGGACGGGGGACGTCGAGCCGTCGTTGCGGACCCAGCGGTAGGTGAGGGTGCCGGGGCGGCCGTCGGTCCGCACGACGCCGACGATGTCGGCGGTGCCGCCGCAGCCGCCGCCCGCGGGCGCCACGACGCCCCCGGTACGGGCGACGGCATCGCGGACGGCGACGGTGGGGCCGTACCGCTGCCAGGCGAGGAAGGCTAGGACGCAGAGGTAGACGAGGACGGGCAGGGTGTAGCGGCGCCACGCGGCGGGACGCCTCGGGGGCCGTGGCGGTGGCGGTGCCGGCGTGACCGGGGCGCGGGGCGGGACACCGGGGCCGAAGCGCAGCAGCGTCGTCGGCAGGGGCTTCGTGTCGTGCGGCCCCGGGGCGGGCGCCGGGCCCGGGCCCGTGGTGGGAAGGTCGGCGGGGGCCGGGCGCTGGATCCAGTGGCTGGCGAGTTCCGTCGCACTGTAGTCGGGATCGTCGGAGGGGTCGTCGTACGGGCCGGCGGCGGGGTCCCTCGGGGTCATCGCAGGTCGCACCCCTGGGTCAGGAGTCGCGCGGAGGAGCCGCCGTCAGCCGACGCCGGGTCGGTCGCTGCACTGACGTGCCAGTAGCAGGCGGTTTTCTGGAAGGTGTGGTCCACGGTCAGGGTGTAGCGGGTGGCGCCGCTGCGCCGGAAGGTCCGGGTGGCCCCGTCCCGGTCGGCCGGTCCGGTGGCGGTGTCGCCGGTGGACCAGGTGAGGACGACGGTGAGGGGGCCGGTGCCGTCGGCGGCGATCTCGACGGTGGCGGTGGCGGTGGCGGGACCGGTCTGGCGGAAGCCGCTGACGGTGACGCCCTTGACGGCGGGCGGTGCGGTGGCGGGCGGGTCCTCCGGGGTCTTCGGGTCGGGGTCGCGCGACACCCCCGGGTCCTGCGGGCCGGTCGGCGGGGAGGGGCTGGGGGTACCCGGGGCGGGATCGCCGCCTCCCGGGTGCGGCGGTGCGAGGGAGGAGGGTCCGCCGGGTACGGCGGGGGACGGTCCGGGGCCGCCGGGGTCGGGGGTGGTGGGGTCGTGCGGATCGTGCGGGTCGTCGGGGGTCACCCCCGACGGGCCGGGGCTGCCCGGGCCGGGGGACGGGCTGCCCGGGACGTCCGGCGGGACCAGGCTCAGCGAAGGCGAAGGCGAGGGTGAAGGTGAAGGCGGGGAGGAGGGCGAGGGCGAGGTGGTGCCGGGCCCCGCATCGCCGTCCCCCTCCGGGTCGAGGCTGGTCGTGGCGGCGGCCAGCGGCGCGGTCCCGCCGCCCCCCGCCCCGGCGCCGGCGACGCCCTGGGTCAGCACCAGGATCAGCGCGAGGAGCAGCGCGCTCGCCGTGGCCGCCCCCGCCCCGGCCCCGCCCGGCAGCCAGGCCTTCCACCCGGCGCCCCCGTCGCCCTGCCCCAGCGAGGTGGACGCCAGGTCGGTGCTGGTCTCGGCGCGGTCCCCGGCGGTCGGGAACAGCAGCGGAAGCAGCGCCGCCAGCGAGGCGAGCCTGCCCCGGCCCCGCTCCTCCCAGTCGGGGCCGTACGCGGCCCCGGCCAGCAGCTCCAGTTCGCGGACGAACGCCGCAGCCTCCTGCGGCCGCTCCTCGGGGGCCTTGGCCATGCCGCTGCGGACGAGCGGGCGCAGCGGCTCCGGCACGCCGTCCTCGGGTACGGGCGAGTCGACATGGTGGACCGCCAGCTCGGCCAGGCTGTCGCCGGAGAACGGCTTGCGCCCGGTGAGGCACTCGTAGAACGTGGCGGTCGCGGCGTACACGTCGGCGGCGGGCGAGGCGGGTGCGCCGGACCACTGCTCGGGGGCCATGTAGGCGGGGGTTCCGGCGGCGGGCGCGTCGGCGCCGTGTCCCGTGGCGATGCCGAAGTCGACGAGCTTGGACGTGCCGTCGGCGGCGACCAGGACGTTCGCGGGTTTGTAGTCCCGGTGGACGACTCCGGCGGCGTGGGCGGCGGCGAGGCCGAGCAGGGATCCCTTGAGGATGGCGAGAGCGGCCTCGGGGCCGACGGGCCCCTGTTCCCGCAGCAGCTCGCGCAGGGCGAGTCCGTCGACCAGCTCCATCACGATGGCGGCGCCGTCAGGGCCCTCCACGTACTCGTAGAGCCGGGTGACGTACGGGGACTCCAGTGCGCCGAGCAGCCGGGCCTCGTCGCGGAAGGTGTGCAGGAAGTCCGCGTCGGAGCGGAGGTTCTCGCTCAGGTGTTTGACCGCGACGGGCACGCCGGTGGTGTCGTGGACGGCCCGGACGACGCGTCCGCTCGCGCCCGCGCCGAGTTCGCGGATTTCGGTGTAGCCGGGCACCGACCACGTGTCCATCTGGCCTCCTCACCCCAGGGCGGCTGTCCAACTGAGGGACACATTTCCGCCACGACCGGTTCCCATCCGCAAGGGGGCGCACCCCCTGCGGGCGGAATGCGCTCAGTGCGCGGGGCGCAGGAAACGGCGCAGCCGGGAGAGCGGCCAGGTGTTGATGACGTCGTCCTTGGAGAGCCAGCCGCGCTGGGCGGTGCCGACACCGTAGCGCAGGTAGGGCAGGTGGGTGGTGGCGTGGGCGTCGGAGTCGACGGCGAATCTCACCCCGTACCCCTTGGCCCTCAGGATGTGCTCGTCGTCGAGGTCGAGCCGCTCCGGGTGAGAGTTGATCTCCAGCGCCGTTCCGGTCCTCGCGCAGGCGGCGAAGATCTCGTCGAAGTCGGCGTCGATGGCGGGCCTTCTCCCGATGAGCCGGGTGGTGGGGTGGCCGAGGACCGAGACGTACGGGTTCTCGACAGCGCGCAGGATGCGCCGGGTGAGGGTGGCGCGGTCCTGGGTGAAGTGGGAGTGGACGGAGGCCACGCACAGGTCGAAGCCGGCGAGGAAGTCGTCGGGCCAGTCCAGTTCGCCGTCCGGGCCGATGTTGAGTTCGGTGCCGTGCAGCAGCCGCATGCCGTGGTGTTCGCGGTCGAGGGCGCGGACCTGTTCGCGCTGGGCGAGGACCTTCTCGGTGGTCATGCGCTGCATGGCGAGGCCCGGGGCGTGGTCGGTGACGGCGTAGTAGGAGTACCCGCGTGCGGCGGCGGCGGTGACCATCGCGTCGAGCGGGGCGGTTCCGTCGGTGAGGTCGGTGTGGGTGTGCAGGTCGCCCCGGATGTCCCGGTCGTCGAGGAGTTCGGGCAGGTCGCCGCGCAGCGCGGCGGCGATCTCGCCGCGGTCCTCGCGCAGCGGCGGCGGGATCCAGGGCAGGCCGAGGCAGGCGTAGACGTCCTCCTCGCGCTCCGAGGTGATCTTGCGGCCGCTCCTCGCGTGGAAGAGGCCGTACTCGGAGAGCCTGAGGCCCTTGCGGACGGCGATCTCGCGGGTGCGGATGTTGTGCGCCTTGCTCCCCGTGAAGTACTGGAGGCCGGCGCCCCAGGAGGCCGGAGGCAGGACCCGCAGGTCGACCTGAAGGCCCTTGGCGGTGCGGACGGAGGTCTTCTTCTCGCCGTGGGCGATGACCTCGGCCGTGTACGGGAGTTCCGTGAGGGCGTCCATGAAGGGCCGGGCCCGGTCGGCCGCGACCAGGACGTCGATGTCCCCGATGGTCTCGCGCATCCGGCGCAGCGACCCGGCGTGCGCGCAGCGCTCGCAGCCGGGCAGCCGGGAGAGTTCCGCGACGACCTGTTCCGCGGCGTCCATGGCGGCGCTGACGAGGATCCGGCCCTCACCGGCCCGCTGCATCAGGCGGATGCCGTGCAGGATGTTCGCCTCGGTCTTCTCTCCGAAGCCCTTCAGGTCGCGCAGCCGCCGGTGACGGATCGCGTCGAGCAGTTCGTCGACGGAGGTGATGCCGAGCTCCTGGTGCAGGACGAGGGCCTTCCTGGGACCGAGGGCGGGGACGGCGACGAGCTCGCGGACCCCTGCGGGGATCGCGGTGCGGGTGTCCTCGACTGCGGCGATCCGGCCGGTGCGCAGATATTCGATGATCTTCTCCGCGATGGACCGGCCGACGCCGGGGATCTCCTGGAGGCCCTCGGGACCGAGCGTGGCGATGTCGGCGGGGTGACCGCCGACGGAACGGGCGGCCTTCTCGTAGGCGCGTGCCTTGAAGGCGTCGCCACCGCTGATGGCGATGAGGTCCGCGTACTCCCGCAGCAGCGCCTCGACGTCGTCGTTGGCCCGGCTCATGTCTCCAGGGTGCCCGGCGCCCGGTCCGGGCGCGCGGGGTGCGGGGTGCGCGCGGTCGCCGGGGTGATACGGCCGGTGCTAGAAAGGGGATTATGAGGGGCAAGAGTGGACGTCTCGGGCTGTCCAGGCGTCTGGGGCGACTGCTGGGGGTGCGCAGCGTCGCCGGGCAGGTGCTCTTCCTCCAGGTCGTGGTCGCCGTGCTGCTGATCGTCGCGGCCGTGGTGGCGCTGGCGTTCCATGTGCGGGACGACAGCGAGCGGGTCGCGCAGCAGCGGTCCCTGGCGGCGGCCGAGTCGTTCGCGGAGGCGCCCGGCACCCTGGACGCGTTCCGCGCGCCCAATCCGACGGCCACGTTCCAGTCCCATGTGGTGGCGGCGACGCTGGGCTCGGGCGTGGACTTCATGACGGTGATGGAGCCCGACGGCCTCCGGATCGCCGACAGCTCGCCGCAGCTGGTCGGCACCCGCGCGGAGGGGGTGGAGCGAGCCGCGGAGGGGCTGGCGATCACCGAGATCTACAAGGGGGACCCGGACGACGCGGCCCGGGCGGTGGTTCCGGTGTTCGACGAGGAGGGCCGGGTGATCGGCCTGGTCTCGGCGGGTGTCGCGATCGAGAGCGTGGGCGCGGCGGTGGACCGGCAGCTTCCGGTGTTCCTGGGCGCGGGCGCGGCGGCGCTGGTCCTGGCGACCGGCAGTTCGGTGCTGGTGAGCCGGAGGCTGCGGCGGCAGACGCGGGGGCTGGGCCCGGCGGAGATGACCCGGATGTACGAGCACCACGACGCGGTGCTGCACGCCGTACGGGAGGGGGTGCTCATCGTCAGCGGCGGCGGGCGGCTGACGCTGGCGAACGACGAGGCGCGGCGGCTGCTGGACCTGTCGGCCGACGCCGACCGGCAGCCGGTGGCTCAGCTGGGCCTGTCCCCGGCCATGACGGCACTGCTGACGTCGGGGCGGGCGGTGACGGACGAGCTGCATCTGGCGGGCGACCGGCTGCTGGCGGTCAGTACCCGGCCCACGGACCCGTACGGGGCGCCGGGCGGCACGGTGGCGACCCTGCGGGACACGACGGAGCTGCGGGCCCTGTCCGGCCTTGCGGAGGTCGCGCGGGAGCGGCTGACGCTGCTGTACGAGGCCGGGGTACGGATCGGAACGACGCTGGACGTGGTGCGGACCGCGGAGGAGCTGTCGGAGGTGGTGATCCCCCGGTTCGCGGACTTCGCGACGGTGGAACTGCCGGACCCGGTGCTGCGCGGGGAGGAGCCGACGAACCAGTACGTCTCCGTGATGCGGCGGGCGGCGGTGTCCGGGGTGCGCGGCGGCCATCCGCTCCAGGAAGCCGGGGAGCTGATCAGTTTCGAGGTGCCGACGACGCCCATGGCGGAGGCCCTGGCCGGGGGGCGGGCGGTGCTGGTGGCGGATCTGCGGGCGGCGGACGGCTGGCGGGCGCAGGACCCCCGGGGCGCCGACGAGGCGCTGCGGTACGGGATCCACTCGCTGGTCACGGTGCCGCTGCTGGCACGGGGATTCGTCGTCGGCATGGCGAACTTCTGGCGGGGCACGGGTTCGGAGCCGTTCGAGGAGGAGGACCTGGCCTTCGCGGAGGAGCTGGCGGCACGGGCGGCGGTGGCCATCGACAACGCGCGCCGGTACAGCCGGGAGCACACGATGGCGGTGACGCTGCAGCGCAGCCTGCTGCCGAGGGTGCTGCCCGAGCAGGACGCGGTCGAGATCGCCTACCGTTACCTCCCGGCGCAGGCCGGGGTGGGCGGCGACTGGTTCGATGTGATCCCGTTGCCGGGGGCACGGGTGGCGCTGGTGGTGGGGGACGTGGTGGGGCACGGGCTGCACGCGGCGGCGACGATGGGGCGGCTGCGGACCGCCGTGCACAACTTCTCGGCGCTGGACCTTCCGCCGGACGAACTGCTGGGGCACCTGGACGAACTGGTCTCACGGATCGACGAGGAGGAGGGCGGCGAGGGGGCGGCCGGCATCACGGGCGCGACCTGCCTGTACGCGATCTACGACCCGGTGTCCGGGCTGTGCTGCATGGCCACGGCCGGTCACTACGCCCCGGCCGTGGTCCGGGCCGACGGAGGCGTGGCGTTCCCGGAGGTGCCGGTGTTCCCGCCGCTCGGTCTGGGCGGCGGACCGTTCGAGAACCACGAGCTGCGGCTGGCGGAGGGGAGCCGTCTGGTGCTGTACACGGACGGGCTGATCGAACACCGGGACCGGGATGTGGACTCCGGGCTGCGGCTGCTGGGCAGCACGCTCGCGGACGGCGGGACGCGCACGCCGGAGGAGACCTGTCAGGCGCTGGTGGACGCGATGCTGCCGCCGCACCGCAGCGACGACATCGCGCTGCTGGTGGCCCGCACCCGGCTGTTGGAGCAGGACCGGGTCGCGGACTGGGACGTGCCGCGCGACCCGGCAGCGGTGGCGCCGATCCGGGCCGCGTGCGGGCGCCAGCTGGAGCGGTGGGGACTCGAGGAGATCGGGTTCACGACGGAACTGATGCTGAGCGAGCTGATCACCAACGCGATCCGGTACGGCTCCGATCCGATCCACGTCCGGTTGCTCCGGGACCGTGCGCTGATCTGCGAGGTGTCGGACGGCAGCAGCACCTCGCCGCACCTGCGGCGCGCGGCGACGACGGACGAGGGCGGCCGGGGCCTGTTCCTGGTGTCGCAGTTCGCGGGGCGCTGGGGGACGCGGTACACGTCCAACGGCAAGGTGATGTGGACCGAGCAGCCGCTCGGTGCGGGCGTGCGACCGCCGGTGGTGCCGCTGGTCGACGAATCGGGGTGGTGAACCGCGCCGGGAGCGCGGTTCACCGGGTACGGGCCGTCCGGCCGGCCCGGCCACGCGTGGGCGTCAGCGGAAGGTGACCGAAGCCTCACCTGCCGCCATCGTGATCGAGCCGGGGCAGAAGAAGCTGCCGGAGGTCTTGCGGGCGGTGAAGCCCCGGTTCTGGTACGTCCGGGTGCCGCTCTCCCGGTCCCACCGGACGTCGGCCGCGCGATACGAACAGGAGATGAAGCTCTGCCTGCCGGTGATGGCGACGGCGTCGGCACGCGCGGTCCCGGCGGCGTCGTCGAAGGTGAACACCGGGTCGTTGTCGAGCGTCGCGCTGATGCTGCCGTCACAGGACAGGTTGCCGCCCGGCCGGTTGACGGTGGAGCGGTCGACGGTCAGGGTGTCGGGCGGACCGGCGCTGGTGGCGGCGTCGGTCCAGGTGCACGTGGTGCCCTGGACGACGATCCTGCCGTCCGCCTTCTGCTCGGCGGCGGGCCCGGCGGCGACGGCGTGGGCGGCACCGGCGGTCAGTGCGGTGAGCAGCGCGACGGCGCCGGTGAGCGCGGCCCTGTACCTGTGGCTCATGGGAGTCCTCCTCAGGTGTCGGTGTCCGTGGGGGCGTGGGGAGAGTGGCACAGGAACCCACAAATGTCAGGCACACGTCAACACTCTGGCCGGTTCGCTGCGAACGGCCGATTCCGCACGCCCGGTGGGGTGACCCCGGCCCCGCTCACCGCGGCCCTGCGCCCCGGCACCGCACGTCCGCGGGGACGATACGACGGTGACGCACACCTGCCGCCGCCCCCGCGCCCTGACGGCCCTCCTCGGCACGCTGCCCCTCCTCCCGGCCCTGCTGCTGCCGGGGGCCTCCGCGACCGCCGCCGGACCGGCGGGGGGCTCCGAGGCACGGACCGCCGCCTACCTGGAGACGATCCGTCACGATCCGGCCAGGCTGGCGGAGTTCTTCCACCACCTGCCCAAGGGGGGCGACCTGCACCACCACCTGGGCGGTGCCGTCTCCACCGAGTGGCTGGTCCGCAGCGCCGCACGGCAGGGACTGTGCGTGGAGGCGGCGACGCTCACCGCCGTGCGCCCGCCGTGCGCCCGGCCCGGGCTACGGCCCGCCTCCGACGCCCGTACGGACACCGCCTTCCGTACTTCCCTGATCCGGGCCTGGTCCATGCAGGACTTCCCGCCCGACGGGCCCGGCCACGACCACTTCTTCGCCACCTTCGGCCGGTTCGGCGAGGTGATCCGGCACCATCGCGGACTTCAGCTGGCCGAGGTGGCCGACTCGGCGGTACGGCAGCACCAGCAGTACCTGGAGACGATGGTCACGCCGGTGCCCGAGGCCGTGCACACACTCGCCGCCGAGGTGGGCTGGGACCCTGACCTGCGCCGGCTGCACCGGCGGCTGACGGCGGGCGGGCGGCTCGACCGGCTGGTCGCGGCGGCGCGGGCGGAGGCCGACGCCGCCGACGCGGAGTTCCGCGCCGCATCCCGCTGCGACGGCGACCGGCCCGCGCCCGGCTGCCGGCTGGTGGTGCGCTGGATCTCGCACGCCCACCGGAACAGCCCGCCCGAGGTGGTGTTCACCCAGCTGGCCCTGGGGATGGCGCTGGCGGAGCGGGACTTCCGCTTCGTGGCGGTCAACCTGGTCGAGCCCGAACACGGCGCGGTGGCGCTGCGCGACTACCGCCTGCACATGCGCATGACGGCCGAGTTGCGGCGCGCCTACCTGGGCGCCCATGTGACGCTGCACGCAGGCGAGTTGAGGCCCGGACTGGTGAAGCCGGAGGACCTGGCCTTCCACATCCGGGGCGCGGTCGAGGGCGCGGGAGCCGAACGGGTGGGCCACGGCGTGGACCTGGTCCACGAGGACGCGTGGCCCACGCTGGTACGGGAGATGGCGCGCCGACGGGTGGCGGTGGAGGTCCCGTTCACCAGCAACGCCCAGATCCTGGGCGTCACCGGCACGGAGCACCCGTTCACGACGTACCGCGCCCACGGCGTGCCGGTGGTGCTCGCCACCGACGATCCGGGGGTCTCCCGCACCGACATCAGCGCGCAGTACCGGCAGGCCGCGACCGTGTACGGGCTGCGGTACAGGGAACTCAAGGACCTGGCCCGGGCGTCGCTGGAGCACGCGTTCCTGCCGGACCGCGCGAGGGCGGCGCTCCAGCGGAGGCTGGAGCGGGCCTTCACGGCGTTCGAGCGGCGGACCGGATCCTGAGCGGCAGCCGTCAGGTGTTGCTCGGGAAGCCCAGGTCGATGCCCCGGTCCGCCGGGTCGGGCCAGCGGGTCGTGACGACCTTTCCGCGGGTGTAGAAGGCGACGCCGTCCTTGCCGTAGACGTGGTGCTCCCCGAAGAGGGAGTCCTTCCAGCCGCCGAAGGAGTGGTAGCCGACGGGGACCGGGATGGGGACGTTCACGCCGACCATGCCCGCCTGGACCTCCAGCTGGAAGCGGCGGGCCGCGCCGCCGTCGCGGGTGAAGACGGCGGCGCCGTTGCCGAACGGGGAGGCGTTGATCAGGGCGACGCCCTCCTCGTACGTCTCCGCGCGCACCACGCACAGCACGGGGCCGAAGATCTCCTCCCGGTACGCGTCGGCCGTCACCGGCACCCTGTCGAGCAGCGACACGCCGAGGAAGAAGCCGTCCGGGTGGCCGTCGACGGTGTATCCGGTGCCGTCGACGACGACCTCCGCGCCCTGCTCGGCGGCCGAGCTGACACAGGAGGCGACCTTGTCGCGGTGCTCGCGGGTGATGAGCGGGCCCATCTCGCTGGCCGGGTCCGTGCCGGGCCCGATCCGCAGCCGCCGAGCCCGGTCCGCGATCCTGGCGACCAGCGCGTCCCCGATCCCGCCGACCGCCACGACGACCGACACGGCCATGCAGCGCTCTCCCGCGGAGCCGTACGCGGCGTTGACGGCCTGGTCGGCCGCGAAGTCCAGGTCGGCGTCGGGCAGGACGAGCATGTGGTTCTTGGCTCCGCCGAGCGCCTGCACGCGCTTGCCGTGCTCGCTCGCCTTCCGGTGGACGTGGCGGGCGACGGGCGTGGAGCCGACGAAGGAGACGGCGGCGACGTCCGGGTGCTCCAGCAGCCGGTCCACGGCCGTCCTGTCGCCCTGGACGACGTTGAGCACCCCGTCCGGCAGGCCCGCCTCGGCGGCCAGTTCGGCCAGCCTGAAGCAGGCCGAAGGGTCCCTCTCACTGGGCTTCAGCACGAACGTGTTGCCGCACGCGACGGCCAGCGGGAACATCCACATCGGCACCATCGCCGGGAAGTTGAAGGGCGTGATGCCGGCGACCACACCCAGCGGCTGCCGGATCGCGGACACGTCGACCCGGGTGGAGACCTGCGTCGACAGCTCGCCCTTCAACTGCTGCGGGATGCCGCAGGCGAGTTCGACGATCTCCATGCCCCGGGCCACCTCGCCGAGCGCGTCGGAGTGGACCTTGCCGTGCTCGGCGGTGATCAGCGCGGCGATCTCGTCGCGGTGCGCGTCGAGCAGCTCGCGGTACGCGAACAGCACGGCGGCGCGTCTCGCCAGCGAGCTGGTGCCCCAGCTCCCGTACGCCTGCAGGGCACTGGCGACGGCGGCGTCCACCTCGCCGGGGGTGGCGAGAGCCACCCGCTTCTCCTGGGCGCCGGTGGCGGGGTCGTACACGGGGCCGAAGCGTCCGGAGGTGCTGTCGACGGGCTTGCCGTCCATCCAGTGGGTGATCGTCTTCATGGCGGTCGAGGGGCCTTTCGTACGGCGGGACGGCAGGGCGAGGCGGAAGGGCTCAGAGGTGGCGGCGGATACCGGGGGTGTGCTGCTCGTACGTCTTGCGGGCCCGGACAGCCGCCTCGCGGGCGGCGACCTCCGCGACGGGGACGTCCCACCAGGCCTCGGCGCCTGGGGCGTTCGGGTTGTCGGGGTCCGTCTCGACGTACACGCAGGTGGGCCGCTCGGCGGCGCGGGCGGTCCGCAGCGCCTCGCGCAGCTCACCCACGGTCCGGGCGCGGTGGACGTCCATGCCGAGGCTGGCCGCGTTGGCGGCGAGGTCGACGGGGAGCGGATCGCCGGTGAAGGTGCCGTCGGCAGCGCGGTAACGGTAGTCGGTGGCGAACCGTTCGCCGCCCACCTGGGCGGAGAGACCGCCGATGGAGGCGTACCCGTGGTTCTGGACGAGGAGGAGCCTGAGCGGCAGGCCCTCCTGGACGGCGGTGACGATCTCGGTGGGCATCATCAGGTACGTTCCGTCCCCGGCCAGCGACCAGACGGGCGTGCCGGGCGCGGCGAGCAGCACACCGATGCCGCCGGGGATCTCGTACCCCATGCAGGAGTAGCCGTACTCCAGGTGGTACTGCCGGGGCGAGCGGGCACGCCACAGTTTGTGCAGGTCGCCGGGGAGGGACCCGGCGGCGTTGACGACGACGTCCTCGTCCCCGACGACCGCGTCGAGCAGTCCGAGCACCTGCGTCTGGGTGGGAACGGCGGAGTCGTCGTCGGCCCGGTAGGCCGCCTCGACGACCCGCTCCCAGCGCCGCTTGCCCTCGGTGTACTCGGCTTCGTACGCCGGGTCGACTCGGTGTCCGTGCCCGGCCAGGGCCTCGGTGAGGGCGGCGAGTCCGGCGCGGGCGTCCGCGACAAGGGGGCGGGCGGCCATCTTGTGGGCGTCGAACGGGGTGATGTTGAGGTTGAGGAAGCGGACGTCCGGGCGGGCGAAGAGGGTGCCCGAGGCGGTGGTGAAGTCGCTGTAGCGGGTGCCGACACCGATGACGAGGTCGGCGGTGCGGGCGAGGGCGTCGGAGACGGCGGTGCCGGTGTGGCCGATGCCGCCGAGGTCGGCGGGGTGGTCGTGGCGGAGGGATCCCTTGCCCGCCTGGGTGGAGGCCACGGGGATGCCGGTGGCGTCGACGAGGGCCTTGAGGGCGTCCTCGGCCCGGCTGTGGTGGATGCCGCCGCCCGCGATGAGCAGGGGACGTTCGGCGGCGCGGACCGCCTGGACGGCCTGAGCGAGTTCGCCGGGCCCGGGGGCGGGGCGGCGTACGGTCCAGACGCGGTCGGCGAAGAACTCCTCGGGCCAGTCGTAGGCCTCGGCCTGGACGTCCTGCGGCAGGGCGAGGGTGACGGCGCCGGTCTCGGCCGGGTCGGCCAGGACCCGCATGGCCTGGAGGGCGGAGGCGATGAGCGCCTCGGGCCGGGTGACACGGTCGAAGAAGCGGGAGACCGGCCGGAGGGTGTCGTTGACGGAGATGCCGGGTGACACCGGGTGTTCGAGCTGCTGGAGCAGCGGGTCGGCGGTGCGGGTGGCGAAGGTGTCGCCGGGCAGGAGGAGGACGGGCAGCCGGTTGACGGTGGCCAGGGCCGCGCCGGTGACGAGGTTGGTGGCGCCGGGGCCGATGGAGGTCGTGACGGCCATGGCGGAGAGCCGGTCGCACTGGCGGGCGTAGCCGACGGCGGCGTGGACCATGGCCTGTTCGTTGCGTCCCTGGTGGAACGGCATGGCGTGCGCTCCGGTCTCCAGGAGGGCCTGGCCGAGTCCGGCGACGTTGCCGTGGCCGAAGATCCCCCAGGTGGCGGCGATCAGCCGGTGCCGGGCGCCGTCGCGTTCGGTGTACTGCGCGGCCAGGAAGCGCACCAGGGCCTGGGCGACGGTCAGTCGGCGGGTGTGCTGGCTCATCGGGATGACCTCACTGGGACGGGGCGGTGCAGAGCGGGAGGCGGGGGTCGACGGGCTGACCGGGCCAGGTGTCGCGGATCCAGGCGTGGTCCGGGTGGTCGCAGATCAGCCAGGCGCGTTCGGCGCCGGGGCCGGCCATGACGTTGAGGTAGTACATGTGGTGGCCGGGGACGGCCATGGACGGGCCGTGCCAGCCGTCGGGGATGAGCACGGTGTCGCCGTGGCGGACCTCCGCGAGCACGTCGGTGCCGCGGCCGCGGCCGGACGGGGAGACCCGCTGGTAGCCCAGACCGGGGGTGCCGTCGTGGGCGGCGATCTCGAAGTAGTAGATCTCCTCCAGTTCGGACTCCTCGCCGGGCCGGTGCTCGTCGTGCTTGTGGGGCGGGAAGGAGGACCAGTTGCCGCCGGGGGTGAGCACTTCCACGGCGATGAGCCGTTCACACGCGAACACTCCTGCCGCACCGAAGTTGTTGACCTGGCGCGAGCAGTTGCCCGTACCCCGCAGTTCGACGGGCACGGAGGAGGCGGGGCCGTAGCGGGCGGGCAGGCGCCGGTCGCAGCGGGCACCGGTGAGGGCGAACCGGCCGCCGTCGCGGGAGGCGAGCGAGACCCGCGCGTCACGGGGGACGTACGCGAAGTCGGTGACGGCGCTGAACACGTCGGGGCGCCCGGTGAGCCGGAAGGTCCGCCCGTCGACGGCGACGGTGCAGGAGCCGGAGAGCGGCAGCACGATCCACTCGCTGTCTCCGGTGTCGTACGCGTGCTGTCCGCCGGGCGGCAGTTCGAGCACGCGAAGGCTGGAGTATCCCCAGCCGGCGGACTCGGGGCCGATGTCCACGGCGTACGGGCCGTCGGCGGCCTTTCCGGCGGGCAGGTGGTGCGAGGGGGTGGTCATGGTGGCTTCCTCGGGGGATCAGAGCAGGCTGACGGCGGTGTCCACGGCCTCCTCGACGCTGCCGTGGGCGGGATAGAGCAGCGAGCGGCCGACGACGAGCCCCTGGACGGTGGGGAGATGGAGCGCCTTGCGCCACCTCTCGTACATGCCGTCCTGGTCCCCGCCGGACTCGCCGCCGAGAAGGACGGCCGGGAGGGTGGAGGTCTCCAGGACGGCAGCCATGTCGTCCGGGTTCTCGGTGACGGGCAGCTTGAGCCAGGTGTAGGCGGAGGTCCCGGCGAGTCCGGAGGCGATGGCGATGGAGCGGGTCACGGCCTCGGCGCTCAGGTCGTTGCGCACCCCGCGGTCGCCGCGGCGGGAGATGAACGGCTCGACGAACACCGGGAGGTGTGCGGCGGCCATCTCGTCGATGGCGCGGGCGGTGGCGTACATGGTGGTGAGGGAGCCGGCGTCGGTGTAGTCGATACGGAGGAGGAGCTTCCCGGCGTCGAAGCGGAGGCGCGCGAGGTCTTCGGCACGGTGTCCGGTGAAGCGGTCGTCCAGTTCGAAGCGGGCACCGGCGAGACCTCCCCGGTTCATGGAGCCCATGACCACCCTGTTCTCCAGGGCGCCGAGGAGCAGCAGGTCCTCCAGGATGTCGGCGGTGGCGAGGACGCCGTCGACACCGGGGCGGGCGAGGGCGGTGCACAGCCGCTCCAGGAGGTCCGCGCGGTTGGCCATGGCCAGCCGGTCGTCCCCCACCGCGAGGGCCCCGCGCGCGGGATGGTCGGCGGCGACGATCATGAGGCGGCCGCTGTCACCGACCAGTGGACGCCGTGTGCGGCGCGCGGCGGCTTCCGCGATGGCCTCGGGATGCCGGGCCCGCAGGGTGGTGAGCGAGGAGATGCTGAGGGTCACATGGGGCTCCGTGGCGTTCAAGCCCGTCCGGCGATCGAGGACGAGCGCCGTTCGGGCGCGATTACGGGGTCCGGGGGCGGAGCCCCCGGTCTCGGGGAGGGGCGGGGGAAGGAGGGTCCCTGCGGCCGCGGTCTAGCCGCGCCCGACGACGGTTTCGACTTCCGCCGCCGTCGGCATCGCCGCCGAACAGGCCAGCCGAGAGGCCACGATCGCCCCCGCCGCGTTTGCGTACCGCATGGTCCGCTCCAGCTCCCAGCCGGAGAGAAGGCCGTGGCACAGCGCCCCGCCGAACGCGTCCCCCGCGCCCAGCCCGTTGACGACCTCGACCGGGACGGGGGGCACCTCCGCGCTGCCGCCGTCACGGTGAACGGCCAGAACACCGGCGGGTCCCTGCTTGACGACGGCGAGTTCGACCCCCGCCGCCAGCAGCGCCTCGGCACAGGCACGGGGCTCGCGCATCCCGGTGGCGATCTCGCACTCGTCGAGGTTGCCGACGGCGACGGTGACATGGCGAAGGGCTTCGGCGTAGAGAGCGCGGGCCTCCGCCGGATCCCCCCAGAACACGGGCCGCCAGTCGAGGTCGAAGACCGTGACACCGCTCTTCGCCCGCGCCTCCAGCGCGGCGAGGGTCGCGGTACGGCTGGGCTCGGCGCACAGCCCGGTCCCGGTCACCCAGAACACGCGCGCCCGGCGCACCGCGCCCAGATCCAGTTCGCCGGACCGGATCTCCAGGTCGGGAGCCTTGGGCTGCCGGTAGAAGTAGAGCGGGAAGTCGTCGGGCGGGAAGATCTCGCAGAACGTGACCGGGGTCGGGTAGGCGTCGACCGGCGTGACCCAGCGGTCGTCGACGCCGAACTCCTTGAGCGCCTGGTGGACGTAGGTGCCGAAGGGGTCGGCACCGGTCCGGGTGATGACGGCGCTGCTGTGGCCCAGACGGGCGGCGGCGACGGCGACGTTGGTGGGCGACCCCCCGAGGAACTTGCCGAAGCTCTCGACCTGCGGCAGCGGAACGCCGGTCTGGAGGGGATAGACGTCGACCCCGACCCGCCCCATGGTGATGAGATCGAAGGCGTCGGTGTCGGGGGATTCGGCGGACTCGGCCATGCGCGTCGCTCCTGATACGTACTCGCGGGGCGGGGTTGTCCCAGGTCTATGCCGTCCCGCGAAGCCCTGTCAATACTTTGTACAGACATTCTCACCTGCTCCTGAAAGGATGTCTTAACAAAGTATTGACAGACGGCATCCCCACGGGCTTGTATCCCGTCCCAACAGCCGCGCCGCCCGGCCGCGGCTGATGTCCCGGGCTTCCCGCGGGCCCCTCCCCTTCCCCTTCCCCCGGCCCGCCCCGCCCTCCCCTGTCGCGCAATGAGGTGCAGGACAGATGGACCGCACGTTCCCGTTCCGCCCGTTCCGATCCCGCCCCCGCGGACTCGTCGCCCTGGCCGCCGCCGGCGCGGCGTCCGCTCTTCTGATCACCGGCTGCTCCAGCAGTTCCGGCGGCAAGCAGGCCCAGCAGGACACCGGCTCCGGCGCCCCCGCCGGAAATGCCTCCACCCCCCGTATGACGATCGCGATGGTCACCCACGGAGGTCCGGGAGACACCTTCTGGGACCTGATCCGCAAGGGCGCGCAGACCGCTGCGGCGAAGGACAACGTCAAGCTCGTCTACTCCTCCGACCCCAACGCCGCCACCCAGGCCAACCTGGTGCAGAACGCCATCGACCAGAAGGTCGACGGCATAGCCGTGACCCTCGCCAAGCCGGACGCGATGAAGGCCGTCATCGCCAAGGCGACGGCTGCCGGAATCCCCGTGGTCGGCTTCAACTCCGGCCTGGGCCAGTGGAAGGAGCAGGGCCTCCTCCAGTTCTTCGGCCAGGACGAGAGCGTCGCGGGCGAGGCCTTCGGCGAGAAGCTCAACCAGGTCGGCGCCAAGAAGGCCCTCTGTGTGATCCACGAGCAGGGCAACGTCGGCCTGGAGGCGCGCTGCGCCGGGGTGAAGAAGACCTTCAAGGGCACGACGGAGAACCTGTACGTCACCGGCACCGACATGCCGGCGGTGAAGTCGACCATCTCGGCGAAGCTCCGGCAGGACACCGCCGTCGACCATGTCGTCACCCTTGGCGCCCCGTTCGCGCTGACCGCGGCCCAGTCGGCGGGTGACGCGGGCAGCGAGGCCCGGGTCGCCACCTTCGACCTCAACAAGGACCTGGTCGCCGCCGTGAAGGACGGCAGCGTGCGTTTCGCGGTCGACCAGCAGCCCTACCTCCAGGGCTATCTCGCGGTCGACTCCCTGTGGCTCTACGAGACGAACGGCAACGTCAGCGGCGGCGGCCGGCAGCCGGTACTGACGGGGCCGGCGTTCGTCGACAAGGACAACGTCGACGCCGTCGCGGCGTTCGCCGCGAAGGGAACGCGGTGATGACCGTGTCCCCTGCCACGGCACCGGCGGCGGCCTCGCCGCCGCCGGCCCCGCCGGTCTCCTCCCCCACCGCGGCGAAGGACGGCCGCACCGCCCGGCGCTCCCTGGGCCGCAGGCTGCTGGCCCGCCCGGAGATCGGGGCGCTCATCGCCGCCGTCGCCGTCTACGCGTTCTTCTTCTCCGTGGCCCCGGCGTTCCGGGAGGCCGCCTCCCTCGCCACCGTCCTCTACCAGGCCTCGGTCATGGGTGTCATGGCGATCCCCGTCGCCCTGCTGATGATCGGAGGCGAGTTCGACCTGTCGGCCGGGGTCGCCGTCACCTCCTCCGCTCTGACCGCCGCCATCCTGTCGTTCCAGCTCTCGCTGAACGTGTGGACGGGCGTGGTCGTCGCGCTGCTGTTCTCGCTGGCCGTCGGCGCCTTCAACGGCTACCTGCTGATACGGACCGGGCTGCCGAGCTTCCTCATCACACTGGGCACCTTCCTGGTCCTCCAGGGCGCCAACCTGGCCGTCACCAAGCTGTTCACCGGAAACGTGGCCAGCGACTCGATCGCGGACATGGACGGCTTCGCCCAGGCCCGGCGTATGTTCGCCTCGGAGGTCACGCTCGGCGGGGTCGACGTCAAGATCACGGTCCTCTGGTGGCTGCTGTTCGCCGCCGCCGCGACCTGGCTGCTGCTGCGCACCAGGTTCGGCAACTGGATCTTCGCGGTCGGCGGCAGCAAAGACAGCGCCCGTGCCGTGGGCGTCCCCGTCGCCTTCACCAAGATCGCACTGTTCATGGGCGTGGGCGCCGGTGCCTGGTTCGTCGGCATGCACCTGCTGTTCTCGTTCCACACCGTGCAGTCGGGCGAGGGCGTCGGCAACGAATTCCTGTACATCATCGCGGCGGTCATCGGCGGCTGCCTGCTCACCGGAGGGTACGGCTCCGCGATCGGTCCCGTCATCGGCGCGTTCATCTTCGGGATGGTCTCGCAGGGCATCGTCTACGCGAACTGGAACCCGGACTGGTTCAAGGCGTTCCTCGGTGTGATGCTGCTGCTCGCCGCCCTCGTCAATCTGTGGGTCCGCCGCACGGCGACCCGGAGGTGATCCCATGGCAACGCACAAGACGCCGACGAACGAGACGCCGCTCGTGGAACTGCGCGGCGCCGGAAAGGCGTACGGCAACGTCCGCGCCCTCCACGGCGTGGACCTCACCGTCCGGGCCGGCCGGGTGACCTGTGTCCTCGGTGACAACGGCGCGGGGAAGTCCACCCTCATCAAGATCGTCGCGGGGCTGCACCAGCACACCGAGGGCGAGTTCCTCGTCGACGGCGAGCCGGTGCGGTTCACCAGCCCGCGCGAGGCGCTGGACCGGGGCATCGCCACCGTGTACCAGGACCTGGCGACCGTCCCGCTGATGCCGGTGTGGCGGAACTTCTTCCTCGGCTCCGAGATGACCCGCGGGCCCTGGCCGGTACGCCGCCTCGACATCGCGCGGATGAGGCGGACCGCCGACGAGGAACTGCGGAACATGGGCATCGTCCTGGACGACCTGGACCAGCCCATCGGCACCCTCTCCGGCGGCCAGCGCCAGTCCGTGGCCATCGCCCGCGCGGTGTACTTCGGCGCCCGGGTGCTCATCCTGGACGAGCCGACCGCGGCGCTCGGCGTCAAGCAGTCGGGGGTGGTGCTCAAGTACATCGCCGCCGCCCGCGACCGGGGCCTCGGCGTCGTGTTCATCACCCACAACCCGCACCACGCCTATATGGTCGGAGACCACTTCGACGTGCTGCGCCTGGGCACCGTGGAACTCGATGCCGCCCGCAGCGAGGTGAGCCTCGACCAGCTCACCAACCACATGGCGGGCGGCGCCGAACTGGCCGCGCTGAAGCACGAACTGGCGCAGGTGCGCGGCGTCGACACCGACGGGCTTCCCGAGGGCGGCGGCCTACGGACCACGGCCTGACCCCCGGTCCCCGTCACCCGACCGCGCTCTTCCCCCGTACGGGCACCGCACCTCCCGGAGCACACCCCGGACCCCCAGACGGAAGGACACACCACATGCACAGCACCGCCGACAGCCACGGCGCCCACGGCTCTTCCGGCGCCCCGGCCCTGGACCGTATCCGGGTCGGCTCCGCCCCGGACTCGTGGGGCGTCTGGTTCCCCGACGACCCGCAGCAGGTGCCGTGGGAGAGGTTCCTCGACGAGGTCGCGGGCGCCGGGTACGAGTGGATCGAGCTGGGGCCCTACGGCTATCTCCCCACCGACCCGGTGCGGCTCCGCGACGAGACCGCCCGGCGTGGACTGAAGGTCTCGGCCGGGACCGTCTTCACCTCGCTGCACCGGGGCCCCGACGTATGGGAGTCGACCTGGGAGCAGGTCGGCCGGGTCGCCGCGCTCACCCAGGCCATGGGGGCGAAGCACCTGGTGGTCATCCCTTCCTTCTGGCGGGACGACAAGACCGCCGAGATCATCGAGCCGTCCGAACTGACCCGTGAGCAGTGGGCGCACCTCACGCGGGGCACGGAGCGGCTGGGCCGGGAGGTCCGGGACGCGTACGGGCTGGACATCGTCGTCCACCCGCACGCCGACACGCACATCGACACCGAGGAGCACGTCGTGCGGTTCCTGGACTCCACCAACCGCGACCTGGTCGGCCTGTGTCTGGACACCGGCCACTACGCGTACTGCGGCGGCGACAGCGTCAAACTGATCGAGACCTACGGCGAGCGGATCGGCTATCTGCACCTGAAGCAGGTGGACCCGGAGATCCTGGCCGACGTCGTCGAGAACGGGGTTCCGTTCGGCCCGGCCGTGCGGCGCGGGGTGATGTGCGAGCCGCCGGGCGGTGTGCCCGCGCTGGAGCCGGTGCTGACGGCCGCGCAGCGGCTGGGCGTGGAGCTGTTCGCGATCGTCGAACAGGACATGTACCCGTGCCCGCCCGGCAAACCGCTGCCCATCGCCGTCCGCACCCGCAGATTCCTCCGCTCCTGCGGCGCCTGACGGCCGACCCACACACAGGAAGGACTCTCCCTCATGACACAGCGCGGGACGCGTGGAGCTCACGGTGGCCCCCTCGGTGTCGCCGTCATCGGAACCGGCCGCATGGGCACCGACCACGTACGGCGGATCAGCCGGGTGACCAGCGGGGCCCGGGTGGCCGCCGTCGTCGACGTGGACGGTGACCGGGCGAAGGCGGTCGCGGAGGGTGCCGGCGACTGCACGCCCTACACCGACCCGGACGCCGCCATGGCCGACCCGGACGTCGACGCGGTGGTCATCGCCTCGCCGGGCCCGGCGCACGAGGCGGCCCTGCTCGCGGCGTTCGCACGGGGCCTGCCCGTGCTGTGCGAGAAACCGCTCACCCCGGACGCGGCCTCCGCGCTGCGGGTCATGGAGGCGGAGCAGAGGCTGGGCACCCGGCTGGTGCAGGTGGGCTTCATGCGCCGGTACGACGCCGAGTACCTGAGGCTCAAGGAGCTGATGGACGGCGGCGCACTGGGCCGGCCGCTGATGCTGCACAACCGGCACCGCAACGCGGACACGCCTCCGGGCTTCACCAGCGCCATGCTGATCAACGACTCGGTGGTCCACGAGATGGACGTGACCCGCTGGCTTCTGGACCAGGAGATCACAGCGGTCACGGTGCTGCGTCCCCGGCCGTCCGGCAACGCGCCGGAGGGTCTCGACGACCCTCAGCTGGTGCTGTTCGAGACGGACGGCGGGGTGATCGTGGACGTCGAGATCAACGTCAACTGCGGCTTCGGCTACCAGGTGCAGGCGGAGGCGGTGTGCGAGAACGGCACGGCCCGGATCGGGGACGCGCACGGCATGCTGGTCAACACGGCCGGGGGGTGGGGCGGTTCGATCGCGCCGGGGTTCGCGGAGCGCTTCGAGGAGGCGTACGACCGTCAGATGCGGGCCTGGGTGGACGCCACACGGCGCGGTGAGGTGACGGGACCGAGCTGCTGGGACGGGTACGCCGCGGCGGCCGTCTGCGAGGCGGGGGTGCGGGCGCAGGCCGAGGGCCGACGGGTGGAGGTCGAGCTGGTGGAGCGGCCGGGCCTGTACGGCTGAGCCACGCCGCCGGACGGCGTAATGCCCGGACAGGCCGGGGCGGATCCGCAGAGTGTGGCAGGACATCCCGAACGGAAGGACTCCCCATGCGGGTTCGCCCCTGGACCACCCGGCCCACCTGGCTCGCCGCCCCGGCCCTGGCGGTCGCCGCCCTCGCCATGGCCGCCGCGAGCGCGGCGGCCGACGACATCTGGCAACCGCCCTACGGCAAAGGCAACATCGTCCAGCGCGAAGAACACCGCCCGGTCAACCGGTGCGGCAACCACTGGGACTCCGGTGCGCCGGAGGCCGCGCGGCAGCAGCCGCACCAGAACACCTGCGTCAACGGACGCTGACGCCCCGGCCCGGCGGGCGCCTCAGGGCAGCAGGCGCCTGGCCCGCCGGGCGACCGCCTTCGCGACGGCCACCCGCCCGACGCGGAGCGCCAGGCCGCTGTTCCTGGTGGGCAGCGCGTAGCGCGGCAGGCACCGCCGGCGCCAGCGGGTGCCCTTCAGCCCGGGCTGCGGCGGCACCTGCCGGGACCAGTCGGCCGCGCTGCCCGCGACCGCCAGGCGCAGGGACACGTCCCACGTACCGGGGGTGAGCCGGTCCACCGGTACGGCGACCGAGAAGGTCCTGCCCTCGCCGACGGAGGCGGGCACGGTGACGGCGGCGCCGCCCTTCTCGGTGAGCCGTACACCGAGAGTGCCGGCCGGGGGCGGCGTGGCGAGCGTCCACTCGGCGGTGATCTCCAGGACGGACGGGTCGCGCTCTGACCAGCGCACGTCCCCGGCCCTGAGCCTGTCGCCGGCCCTGTGCTTGTTCTCCCCGATGTCGACGGTGAGGTTGCCGTACGGGTGGGTGTAGTACAGCGTCGCCGCGATCACCTCGTCGCCCGCGGGAACCAGGTATGTGCTCGGCTTGCCGGAGATCTCGGGCAGGCGCCGGTGACCGAAGCGGATCTCCCTGGTCACGCCCTGGACCCGCAGGGCGAGGAACACGTCCCACAGTCCGTCGGCGAGCCGCGCGCCGCCGTCCGCGGCGGCCAGGTCGACGTCGGCGGTGAATCCGGCCGCGGTGTAGTCGAACCGGCCGCCGTCCTGGTCCTCGCCCAGCCCCGGCACGGCGACCGGGATGGTGGGGAACCGGTGCTCGCCCTTGCCGCCCCGCTCCCGCAGGACGAGTTCGGTCACGGTCTCGTCCTGCGCCACGCGCCGCAGGTAGGCGTGGCCGCTCATGGTCAGCCGGGAACCGTCCAGCTCCACGGAGTCCAGCCGGTGGGCGTCCGGGATCCCGCCCGTGATGTCGTAGATCTCGTCGGGGATGCCACGCGCGGGGTCGCGGAAGTACGGCAGCCGGAGGTAGGCACGGTCGCGGTCGACGAGGATGTCCGGCTGGACACGGCGCGCACGGTTCCTCCGGTCGACGGCCTCCAGCTCGATCGCCTCGTCGAGCAGGCCGCGCAGGATCAGCTCGCAGCGCAGCCGGGTGAGGGGGCTGACCCGCCGCCTGAGGGAGTCGGGGTAGCTGCGCTCCAGCAGCGCGCGCAGTTCCGCGAAGTTCCGGCGCTGGAGATCCCCGTCGGTCTCCCGGGCCAGGTGGATCAGGGCGTGGAACAGGTCGACGGACAGGTGCCGGTCCAGCAGCGCGTCACGGCCGGGGCCCGCCGGGACGTGCTGCTCGACCATGTCGATCATCCGCTCCAGGACGCGGATGCGCCGGTCGGCGCCGCGGGTGGTGGCGGTGACGTTGCCGCCGTCGGTCCGGGCGACCCAGTACACGCAGTCGTAGTCGGCGACGACCGATATGCCGTCCGCGTGCAGGTAGGCGGCGCCGGTGAAGAACTGGTCCTCGCCCGTGTTGTACTCGAGCGGGAAGCGCAGGCCG
This sequence comes from Streptomyces sp. MUM 203J, assembly GCF_022414595.1. Classification (GTDB taxonomy): domain Bacteria; phylum Actinomycetota; class Actinomycetes; order Streptomycetales; family Streptomycetaceae; genus Streptomyces. The sequence goes on from NZ_JADWYO010000024.1 coordinate 72,221, forward strand.
TGCTCCTCCAGCAGCGAGCGGCGGAACAGCTTCATCGGATTGAGCGTCCAGTAGACCCGCGAGGTGAGGACGTCGGTCCGGGGCTGGTTGCGGACGAACATGGAGGCAGGGGCACCGCGCCCGTTGACGCCGACCATCTTGCCGAGCACCACGTCCGTCTTGTTCTCGTCGGCCATGGTGAGCATCCGCTCCAGGGCCTCCTCACCGAGCCAGTCGTCGGCGTCGAGGATGAAGACGAAACGGCCGCGCGCGTGGTCCAGGCCCTTGTTGCGGGGGGCGGCGGGACCGCCGGAGTTCTCCTGGTGGAAGACCCGGAAGAGCCCGGGGTACGCGGCGGCGAACCGGTCGAGCTCCTCACCGGTGCCGTCGGTCGAGCCGTCGTCGACGGCGATGACCTCCAGGCGGTCACGGCCGACGGACTGCTCGACCACGGAGGTCAGGGTCTTCGTCAGGTAGGGCATGGCGTTGTACGCCCCGATGATCACCGATATGTCAGGGGTGGTCACAGTCCGGTCCCGTTGTCCTCTCGCGCAGCCCGAGCCCGGGCAGCGCGAGAGACGCCCCCCGGTCGGCCCTTAGGTCAGTCGATCATCTCGTACGATTCTCTACAGGTTCACCGATACTGCAAATCAGCCAAAGAGGGCCGAAAACGGTGAGGTGACGCCCCCGGTCAGGTCGTCACACGGTGCCCGCGCCGCAGCACGGCGGCGACGTCGCCGGCGCGGACCGCCTCCACCACCTCTTGATGCAGATCGCGGCTCTCCCGTTCCGTGGCGCACCTCACAGGGCTGCCGGTGATGGTGAACCACTCGGACGCGCCGCTGTACTGCACGGTCAGGATGGCCTGGCCGTCCGTCCAGGTGGTGTGCACGCTCAGGTCGCCCCTGACCACACCCGCCTCGTCGGTAGGGACGCCCGCCGCTCCGGCGAACACTCCCGTCGTCGTCCACGATGCCCACGTCATGGTGATCACCTTCCTGACGCACGTCCCCCCTGGCCATGGTCCACCACCGGAGGCGAAACGGGGAGGTCCGAGGGCCCTGTGTCGCCGGACATCCGGGGACCTTCGGACCGCTGCGGCCGGACGGCGGGCGGAGGGACCCTGGAAGAGAGGACGACAGGGGAGGGACGACGGCACGCACCGCGTCGGAGGCTGGTCATGAACATCCGGTTCCCCCACCGCCGCCCCGGCACCGGCACCGGCACAGGTGCCGATTCCGGCGCGGCTCGCCCCGCCCACCCGCTGGAACGCCCCGTCGACCGTCTCCAGCGCCGCGTCGACCGCGCGCTGCTGGCCCTGCTCCTCCTCGGGCTGCCCCTGGCGGCCTGGCTGGCGGGTGCGGTGACCCACGCCCATTACCAGGACGCCAGGGAGTACCAGGAGGCCACCCGGCAGCCCGTCGCCGCGCGGCTGGTCGAGGACGCGTCACCGTCCGGTCCGGGCGGCAGGGCGGGCAAGGCGCTGGCGGACGTCCGGTGGCAGGACGACGGCCGTACGGGCACCGGCACGGCGGCCGTGGAGCCCGGAGCCCGCGCGGGCGACCGTACGACGGTGTGGGTCGACCGGGACAGCGGCCGGGTGGTCGCGGCTCCTCTGAGCCCCACCTCGGTGACCGCCACCACGGCGGCCGTCGCGCTGACGGCCGCGGGCGGCACCGTGCTGCTCGTGGGCGGCGCCCGCACCGGGCTCCGGCGGTTCCTGGACGCTCGGCGGTACGCCGGGTGGGAGGCGGAGTGGGCGCTGACCGAGCCGCACTGGAGCGGACGTGACCGGAACGAACCGTGAGCGGGAAGCGGTGAGAGGCACCGGATCCGGTACGCGGAGCCGACGGTGGGCCGGAGGCGGACGGAACACGGGGCGCGGGAGCGCCGAGGAGAGAGAGAATGGGCCGTGAGGGCGGGAACGACGCACTCGGAGCGACCGGAACCACAGGTCCGGAGGTCGGCTCATGACCGAGAAGCCCATGACCGAGAACACGTCCCACACCCATTCCGCCGAGGAACGGCTGAGCGTCCTCGAAGCGCGTGTGGAGACTCTGGCCCAGGCCGTACGGGCCCTCGCGGAGGGTCTGGAGGCGAATCCGGCGGCCGCCCCGGAAGCGGCGGAACGCGTGACCCGAGGAGCCCGGCTGGCCCACGAACTCCTGCTCGCCCAGGGCATGTAGACCACTGGTCAGCCGATGACGGCCCGCCCTCGGCCCGGAGCACGACCGAGTGACCGCACGCCCCTTCAGGAGCCCACCATGGGAAGCACCACTGCGATCAGAGACGACGTCCTGCGGAACCTGTTCGACCACGGCGGCCCGATGTGCTCGGTCTACCTCCGGCTCGAACCCCGCCCGCAGCTGGAGGACGACGCGAGGCTCCGCTGGCGGGCCCTGGCCCGGCGGCTGTCGGCCCAGGGCGCCGACTCGGCCACGCTGGACGCCTTGGCGCGCCGCGTCGACGCCGAGCTGCCCGGAGCAGGGACGCTGGCGGCGTTCGCCGCGGACGGGGAGATCCTGTACGCCGCGGTCCTGCCCGGCGATCCGGACGCCGGACGGCCGGCGGGCGACTCCGCGGTGCGCGGCGCGCTGCCGCACCTGCAGCCGCTGCTGGCCTGGCGGCAGGATCACCCGGCTCATGTGCTGGCCGTCATCGACCGGTCCGGTGCGGATCTGGAGGCGTACCCGCTGGGCGGGACGGAGCCGATCCGCCGCACGGTGGAGGGCCCTGACGACGAGATCGAGCGGAACGCGCCCGGCGGGATGTCCCAGGCCCGGTTCCAGCGGCGGGCCGAGGACTCCTGGGAGCACAACGCGGTCCGCGTGGCGGACGCGCTGACCGACACCGTGTCCGGGGTCTCCGCCCGGGTCGTGCTGCTCGCCGGCGACGTCCGCGCCCAGCAGTACCTCACCAAGCACCTGCCCGAGCGGGTCAGGCGTGAGGTGTCGCTGCGCAGGATCAGCGGTGGCCGCGCCCCCGACGGCTCCGGCCGTTCCCGGGACGCCCAGGTGGAGGAGGAGACCCGGCTCGCCGCCGAGGAGCTGACGGTCGGCCTGCTGCGCCGGTTCGCGGAGGAGCGGGCGCCGGGCGGCCGTGCGGTGGAGGGCGTACAGCCCACGCTGCGGGCCCTGTCCGAGGGCCGGGTGGACACGCTCGTCGTGACGGACGACCCCGAGGACCGGCGCTCGGCCTGGTTCGGCAGCTCCCCCGCCGAACTCTCCGACCGCCGCCCGGCCCCCGCTCCCGCCGGCCGCGCCATGGCCCGCGCCCGGCTGGCCGACGCGGCGATCAGGACGGCCGTCCTGACCGGCTCGGACGTCCGGGTCCTGCCCGCGGGCGCGGAGGGAGCGCCGTCGCACGGCATCGGCGCCCTGTGCCGCAGCACATGATGCGAGCCGGGCCGAGGCGGCCGGCCGCCTCGGCCCGGCCGGCGTCTGCGGACGAGTTCCTGCAAGCCCGGCCGGCAGGGGGTACGCCCCCGGGCACGATGTCAGGAGACCGGAGGGCCTCCCGACGCGGCGGAGCCGCACTTCGCCCCCCCATCCGGGAAGGGACGGCCAGAGGGAGAGGGTCTCACGCCCCGCCCGGCGCCCCCGTCGTCCCCCGCACCTCCAGCCGGGGCGCGCTCAGGATCAGCCGCCCCTCCCCCGCGGGCTCCGCGATCCGCTCCAGCAGACACCGTGCCGCCCGCCGCCCCACCTCGCCGCTCCCGTTGTCGACGGTCGTCAGCCACAGGTGCCGCAGCCGGGACAGGTACGTGTTGTCGTACCCGACCAGCGACAGGTCCCGCGGCACCCGCAGGCCCGTCTCCTCCGCGGCGGACAGCGCTCCGACGCACGCGATGTCGTTGAAGGCGAAGACCGCGGTGGGCCGCCGTGCGGGCGTCTCCGCCGCACCGAGCAGCCGCACCATGGCCCGGTATCCGCCCTCCTCCGTCAGGTCGCCCTGCTCCACGAGGGCCTCGCTGCCGAGCCCGTGCTCCCGCATGACCTCGGCGAAGGCGCGGCGGCGCAGCTCCCCGACGGCGCCCCGCCCCGCGATGTGGGCGATACGGCGGTGCCCGAGCCCGATCAGGTGCTCGGTGGCGAGGCGGGCTCCCAGCGCGTCGTCGCCCGCGACGATGTCGACGCCGGGCAGCTCGGGCTCGCGGGTGCCTGCGACGACCATGGGAACACGCCCCGCAGCGGTTCGGAGCGCGCCGGGGTCGGCCAGGGTTCCCACGGCGACCAGGCCGTCGACCCGCAGTTCGGTGAAGGTCCTGGTGAGGTCCTCGTCGAGCCTCCGGTTGAGGTGCCCGTCGGCCAGCAGCGTGTGCAGCCCGCTCTCGTGGAGCCGGGAGGTGAGTCCGTCGAGCAGCTCGACGAACCAGGGGTTGCGCAGATCGTTGAGGAGCACCCCGACGGTGCGGGTGCGGCGCTCGCTGAGACTGCGGGCGGCGGCGTTGGGGCGGTAGCCGAGTTCCTCCACGGCGGCTTCCACGGCGCGCCGCTTCTCGGGCCGTACCTGCTCGGCGCCGCGCAGCACCAGGGAGACCAGCGACTTCGACACGCCGGCACGTTCCGCGACATCACGAATCGTCGGTGCTCGCCCCATGGGGTGGACCGTTCCACAGTTCATCGGCACCCGTCAAACCCTTGACACCCCGTACAGATCCCCTCAAGGTGAGCCCGGAAGAGAACTTGGACCGTTCCAAATAGACCCTCGAAGAGGTGGCTGTCATGGTGGACGCGCTCGGTGTCGCCGTCGTCGGGTTCGGCTGGATGGGCCGCGTGCACACCCAGGCGTACACACGCCTGCCCCACCATTTCCCGCAGCTGCCCGTCCGCCCCGAGCTGGTCGCCGTGGCCGACGAGGTGCCCGGACGGGCCGAGGAGGCCGCTCAGCGGTACGGCTTCACACGCGCCGCCCGCGGCTGGCGGGAGGTCGCCGCCGATCCACGCGTGCAGGCGGTGAGCGTCGCCGCCCCGAACTTCCTGCACCGCGAGATCGGCACCGCCATGGCCGAGGCGGGCAAGCACCTGTGGATCGAGAAGCCGGTCGGGCTCACCGCCGGGGACACCCGCGCGGTCGCCGCCGCCGTCTCCAGGGCGGGCGTCCAGGGGACCGTCGGCTTCAACTACCGCAGCGCACCGGCCGTCGAGGCGGCCCGGGAACTGATCGTCTCCGGCGAACTCGGCACCGTGACCCACGCGCGCGTCCGGCTCTTCAGCGACTATGCCGCACACCCGGAGTCGGCGCTGACCTGGCGGTACGAGCGGGAGCGCGGCGGCAGCGGCGTGCTCGGCGACCTGGCGTCGCACGGGGTGGACCTGGCGCGCTTCCTGATCGGGGAGGTCGAGGCACTGGCGGCCGACACGGCGGTGTTCCTGCCGGAGCGTGCCCGGCCGACGGGCGCCACGGCGGGGCATGCCCGGGCGGCGGGCGGGACGGCCGGCCAGGTCGAGAACGAGGACTACGTCTCCTGTCTGCTGCGCTTCGCCTCCGGGGCGCGCGGCGTGCTGGAGGCCTGCCGGGTGTCGGTCGGGGAACAGAACAACTACGGCTTCGAGGTGCACGGCACCAAGGGCGCCGTCTCCTGGGACTTCCGCCGCATGGGCGAGCTGTGCGTGAGCCGGGGCACGGCGTACCAGGACCAGCCGGTGAGCACCGTGCACGTGGGTCCGCCGCACGGCGAGTACGCGGCGTTCCAGCCGGGGGCGGCGTCCGCGATGGGATACGACGACCTGAAGGTGATCGAGGCGTACCGGTTCCTGCGCTCCATCGCGGAGGGGGCGCCGTACGGCGCCACGCTGGACGACGCGGTGCGCAGCGCGGCGGCGGTGGACGCGATGCTGGACTCGGCCGCGCGGGGCGGGTGGGTCACGCTCGCGTGACCCACCCCCGGGCCCGGCCCGCACAACTGCGCGAACTCACGCCTCCGCGACGGCGGCGCGGCAGTCCGGGTGCCCCCACCGCGCTCCCACCTTGGCGATGGACTCGCCCGCCCCGTACTGCTTTCCGCAGGGACACATGCCGGGGAACTTCGCCTTGATCGTCCGCGCCCCGCGGCTCTGGCGCTTGCCGGCACCGGCCGCGGGGCGGGCGGGGCCGCTGCGCCCCGGATCGGGCACGGGCGCGGCGGTGGCGCCGTGCACCGTACCGGCGGCCTGCTGACTGACGGCCGCGTCGCTCGCCGCCTGGTCCGCGATGGCGTTCAGGTGGTCGCCGTCCGCGCGGTGGGCGGGCACGTACCGGAACTCGACGTCCCGGTCGGCCAGCAGGGTGTCGATGGCCTGGACGAGGTCCTGGTTGGCGACGGGCTTGCCCGCGGCGGTCTTCCAGCCGTTGCGCTTCCAGTTGGGCAGCCACTGGGTGACGGCCTTCATGGCGTACTGGGAGTCCATCCGCACCTCCAGGGAGACCCCGGGGGCGACGGCCTCCAGCAGGCGCTGCAAGGCGGTGAGTTCGCCCACGTTATTGGTGGCGCGGCCCAGCGGCCCGGCCTCCCAGCGCTCGGGGCGCCCCTCGGCGTCCGCGATGACCCAGGCCCATCCGGCGGGGCCGGGGTTCCCCTTGGCCGCCCCGTCGCAGGCGGCGATGATCCGATCAGACATCCCCCGATGATGCCGCACTCGGGCCCGTTCCCGGGCATCGTCACAGGTCAACAGTGCCTTCCCGGCCACGCGGCACCCCTTGAACGATCAAAATTCCAGTGGGGTTAACATATGAGCGCCGCCTAGCTCGAAAGTATGGATCTGTGACTGTCAACGACGACTCGTTCACGAACTGGAAGAACCGCGAGGAGATCGCGGAGTCGATGATCCCGATGATCGGGAAGCTGCACCGGGAGCAGGACGTCACCGTCCTGGTCCACAGCCGCTCCCTGGTCAACAAGTCGGTGGTCAGCATCCTCAAGACCCACCGCTTCGCCCGCCAGATCGCCGGCGAGGAGCTCTCGGTCACCGAGACCATGCCGTTCCTGCGGGCGCTCACCACGCTCGACCTCGGCCCCTCCCAGATCGACATCGGCATGCTCGCCGCGACGTACAGGGGCGACGACCGCGGCCTGTCCGTCGAGGAGTTCACCGCCCAGGCCGTCGCCGGGGCCACGGGCGCGAACAAGATCGAGCGCCGCGAGGGACGCGACGTCGTCCTGTACGGCTTCGGCCGCATCGGCCGGCTCGTCGCCCGTCTGCTCATCGAGAAGTCCGGTTCCGGCAACGGTCTGCGACTGCGCGCGATCGTCGTCCGTCAGGGCGGCGACCAGGACATCGTCAAGCGCGCCTCGCTGCTGCGCCGCGACTCGATCCACGGCCAGTTCCAGGGCACGATCACCGTCGACGAGGCGAACAGCACGATCGTCGCCAACGGCAACGAGATCAAGGTGATCTACGCCAACGATCCGTCGGAGATCGACTACACGGCGTACGGCATCGACAACGCCATCCTGATCGACAACACCGGCAAGTGGCGCGACCGCGCGGGCCTGTCGAACCACCTGCGCCCCGGCATCGACAAGGTCGTCCTGACCGCGCCGGGCAAGGGCGACGTCCCGAACATCGTCCACGGCGTCAACCACGACACCATCAAGCCGGACGAGCAGGTCCTGTCCTGCGCCTCCTGCACCACCAACGCGATCGTCCCGCCGCTCAAGGCGATGGACGACGAGTTCGGTGTGCAGCGGGGCCACGTGGAGACCGTCCACTCGTTCACCAACGACCAGAACCTGCTGGACAACTACCACAAGGCGGACCGCCGCGGCCGTTCGGCGCCGCTCAACATGGTCATCACCGAGACCGGCGCCGCCTCCGCCGTCGCCAAGGCGCTGCCCGACCTGAAGGCGCCGATCACCGGCAGCTCCATCCGCGTCCCGGTGCCGGACGTCTCCATCGCGATCCTCAGCCTCCGGCTGGGCCGCGAGACCACCCGTGAGGAGGTCCTCGACTACCTCCGCAACGTGTCGCTGACCTCGCCGCTCAAGCGCCAGATCGACTTCATCAGCGCCCCCGATGCGGTCTCCAGCGACTTCATCGGCTCGCGCCACGCGTCGATCGTCGACGCCGGTGCCACCAAGGTCGACGGCGACAACGCGATCCTCTACCTCTGGTACGACAACGAGTTCGGCTACTCGTGCCAGGTCATCCGCGTCGTCCAGCACGTCTCGGGCGTCGAGTACCCGACCTTCCCGGCCCCGGCGGCCTGACCCCACGGGCCGAAGGCCCTGTCGCTCCGCCGCCGACCCCGCGCCCCGGGGTCGGCGGCGGAGGCGCATACGGGCCTCTCCGAAGTGACGGCGCGGGCCGGGGGGCAACCGTGCCCGCCGTGGCGGCCGAGTGCCGCTCGGCCCCGGCCGCCACGGTCCGTCAGGTCGGCGCGGCGCGCAGCCGCTTGTCGGTGGCGACCACCAGTGCGGTCAGGACGGCGACGGCGAGCACGCGCAGCCAGGTGGCGGCGGTGAGCGGGGCCGTGTGGAACAGGTGGTTCATGGCCGGCAGGTAGGTGAGGGCGAGCTGGGCCACGGCCTGGACGAGGACGCCGCCGAGGACCCAGCGGTTACCGAACAGGCCCATGCGCCACACGGAGCGGGTCAGGGAGCGGCAGCTGAAGAGGTAGAGCGTCTCGACGGCGACGAACACGTTCACCGCCGCGGTACGCGCCTCCGCCAGGCTCGCGCCCATGGCACGCTCCCAGGAGAACAGCCCCCAGGACCCGGCGACGAGCAGGGCGGAGACCAGCAGGATCCGGATGACGAGCGCGCCGGTGAGCAGGGGGCGCGCCGGGTCCCGGGGCGGCCTGCGCATGGTGCCCGGCTCCTTCGGTTCGAAGGCGAGCATCAGGCCGAGCGCGACGGCGGTGGTCATGTTGATCCACAGGATCTGGGTGGGCAGGATCGGCAGGGTCGTGCCGAGCAGGATGGCCACCAGGATGACCAGGCCCTCGCCCATGTTGGTCGGCAGCGTCCAGGCGATGAACTTGGTGAGGTTGTCGAAGACGCTCCGGCCCTCCTCCACGGCGGCTTCGATGGTGGCGAAGTCGTCGTCGGTGAGGACCATGTCGGCGGCGTCCTTGGCCACTTCGGTGCCGTTCAGCCCCATGGCCACGCCGATGTCGGCCCGGCGCAGCGCCGGAGCGTCGTTGACGCCGTCGCCTGTCATGGCGACGACCTGGCCGCGGGCCTGGAGGGCCTCGACCAGGCGGAGCTTCTGCTCGGGCGAGACGCGGGCGAGGACCTGGGCCCGGTCGACTGCTTCCGGGTAAGCGCCGGCGGGCAGCGCCGCCAGCTCGGCGCCGGTGAGCAGCTCCCCCCGTCCGGCCGCCGCCCCGGGGCCGCTGAGCAGTCCGAGGCGGGTGGCGACGGCCGCTGCCGTGGCCGCGTGGTCCCCGGTGATCATCTTCACGTTGATCCCGGCTGTGCGGCAGGCGTCGACGGCGGAGGCCGCGGCGGCCCGGGGCGGATCGAACATGGCCTGCAGTCCGGTGAGGGCCAGTTCCCCGGAGGTTTCCACGGAGCGCTCCCCGAAGCCGTCCGGCTCCCCACCCCGCCGCACCGCCGTGGCCAGCACCCGCAGCCCCTCGGCGGCCAGCTGCTCGGCGGCGGCCAGGAGGGCCGCGCGGTCCAGGGGGCGCAGGCCGCCGTCCGCGGCCAGCTGCGCGTCACACAGGTCGGCCACCCGTTCGACCGCGCCCTTGACCAGCACGACATGACCGCCCGTGTCGTCGTCGCGGTGCAGGGTGGCCATGTACCGGCGTTCGGAGCTGAACGGCACCGTCGCCAGGCGCGGGTAGCGTGCCCGTAGCTCCTGCGGGGCGAGACCGCCCTTGCCGGCCACGACGAGCATCGCGCCCTCGGTCGGGTCGCCCACCAGCCCCCAGCGGCCGCCTTCATGCCACCGCCCGCCCTCGTCGGTGATCGCCGCGTCGTTGCACGCCGCCCCGGCCGCCAGACACCACCACAGCGAACGGCTCGCCCCGGCGTTGACCACCGCGCCGTCGGCGTCCGTCAGTACGCCCGCCGGGCCGTAGCCGGAGCCGGTCACGGTGTAGCTCGCGTCGGGCGTCCAGACCGACTGCACCGTCATCTGGTTCTCGGTCAGCGTGCCGGTCTTGTCGGAGCAGATCACCGTCGTACTGCCCAGGGTCTCCACGGCGGGCAGCCGCCGGATCACCGCACGGCGGCGGGCCATCCGGCCCACCCCGATGGCCAGCGTGATGGTGACGGCCGCCGGAAGTCCCTCGGGGATCGCGCCCACGGCCAGCGCGACCGCCGCGGTGAACATCTGGGCGGGCCCCTGCCCCCGTGCGACACCGATCACGAACGTCACCGCCGCCAGGCCCAGGATGACGACGGTCAGCACCCTGCTGAACACGGCCAGCTTGGCGGTCAGCGGCGTGGCCAGCGTCTCCGCGGCTCCGACCAGGCGGTGGATCTCCCCCAGCTCGGTCTCCGCCCCGGTGGCCACCGCGATGCCGGTGCCCTGTCCGGCCGTCACCAGCGTGCCCGAGTGGACCGTGTTGCTCCGGTCGGCCACTGGTGTCCGCGGGTCGAGAACCACTTCGTCCTTCGCCACCGGGGCCGACTCGCCGGTCAGCGCCGACTCGTCCACCCGCAGCTCCGCCACACGCAGCAGACGTATGTCGGCCGGCACCTTGGCACCGGCCTCGACCAGCACCAGGTCGCCCGGCACCAGGTCCTCCGAGGGCACCGTCCGCTCACGCCCGTCGCGTACGACCCGGGCGGTGGTCCGGGCCATCGAGCGCAGGCTCTCCAGCTCCGCCTCCGCCTTCGACTCCTGGATCACCCCGATCAGCGCGTTGACCAGCACCACACCGAAGATCACCGCAGAGTCCACGAACTCGCCCAGGGCCGCGGTGATCGCACCGGCGGCGACCAGGACATAGATCAGCGGGTGATGGAACTGCGTCAGGATCCGCCGCAGCAGTCCGCCGCCGGTCGCGGCGGGCAGCGCGTTGGGGCCGAAGCGGTCCAGCCGCCGCGCCGCCTCGTCGCTGCCCAGTCCCCGCTCGGCGTCGGTCTCCAGGAGCAGTACGGCCTCATACGCGGAAAGGCCGTGCGCTTCCGTCCGGCCCGGGGTGAGCGCCTGTCCGTCCATCCCGGCGGTACCTCCCATGCGCGGCCTCCGTTCCGCACGGCGGGGGCGGCCCGATGGTGGTGTCGGCGGGCGGCCCCGGCCTGCGTGCACCTCCAGGATCACGCCGTACCCGGCGGTCCGCAGGGGCCGAGGGGCACCGCCCGCCAGGCCGGTCGGGCCATGCTTCGGGCCCGCGGCCGGGGTGGTGTCAGCCGCCGGACGGAGCGGCGAACCAGGTGGGGGCGTCGGTGCGGGAGCGGTCGATGCGGTGGCGGTCGAGGCCGGACAGGGGCGGCAGGGCGTCGGGCGGGAACCAGCCGACCTCCGAGGACTCGTCGTCGTTGACGCGGGCCTCGCCACCGGTGGCTCGGCAGCGGAAGGTGATGTTCATGTACTGGCACCGGTCGCCGTTCGGGTAGACGACCGGTTCCGGTTCTGTTTCCACAAGCACCACTCGCAGGGCCTCGCAGCGTACGGCGGTCTCCTCCAGGACCTCGCGGACCACGGCGGCGGCCGGCTGCTCCCCCGGGTCCGGGATGCCGCCGACCAGGGTCCACCGGCCGTTGTCGGAGCGGCGTACCAGCAGGACACGCTCCCGGTCGTCGTAGACGACCGCGGTGACGCCGGGCAGGAAGAGCAGCCGGTTACCGGCCTTGGCTCGAACGGCCTTGATGAAGTCGGGAGTTGCCATACCTGCGCACCCTACTGGGCGGACACGGCCTCGGTGGCGCGCGGTGCGCTGGGCTCCGCTTCGGACTCCGCCCGGGGCTCGGCCGCGGCCGCCTCCGCCGCG
>NZ_JADWYO010000025.1 GCF_022414595.1 Streptomyces sp. MUM 203J
GGCGGGACCCGCGGCCGGGGCGGAGGGCTCGGGCGGGGGCCGCGCGACGGACCCGCGGGGCCACGGCCCCGGTGCGCTCCCCGGGTCCGGGGCGGCCTCCGGCCCGGCGGGGCGCCCGTGGGTCCGGCCCGCCGGCCTGCTGCTCGCCATCTGCGCGTACGTCGCGCTCTTCGTACCCCTCGGGTTCGTGCTCTCGACGACGCTCTTCGTCTTCGGGACCGCCTGGTACCTGGGGTTCGCGAACCACCGGGTGAGCCTGCTGACCGGCGCGGGCGTGGCGCTGGTGCTGTACCTCGCGATGTCCGAGGGGCTCGACGTGGCCCTGCCGACCGGGCCGCTGCCCTTCTGAACCGGAGACGGACGGACCAGTCATGGATGCTCTCAACGGACTCGTCGACGGCTTCGGGGTGGCCCTCACCCCGGCGAACCTCCTGTACGTCTTCCTCGGCGTGCTCATGGGCACGGTCATCGGCATGCTGCCGGGCCTCGGCCCGATCAGCGCGATCTCGCTGATGATCCCGATCGCCTTCACGATGGACCCGGTCTCCGCGATCATCATGCTCGCGGGGGTCTACTACGGCGCCATCTTCGGCGGCTCGACCTCCTCGATCCTGCTCAACGCGCCCGGCGTCGCCGGTACGGTCGCCACCTCCTTCGACGGCTATCCGATGGCCCGCCAGGGCAGGGCGGGCAAGGCCCTCGCGGTCGCCGCGGTGGCCTCCTTCGCCGGCGGCACGGTCGGCGTCGTCGGCCTGATGCTCGTGGCGCCCTCGCTGTCGGCCGTGGCTGTGAGCTTCGGGCCCGCGGAATACTTCTCCCTCATGGTCCTCGGCCTGACCGCCGTGGTCTCCCTCGCCGGGGGCAACCTCACCAAGGGCCTGGTCTCCGGCACCGTCGGCGTGATGATCGCGCTCGTCGGCATCGACTCCCAGACCTCCACACAGCGTTTCACCTTCGGGCGGATCGAGCTGTTCGAGGGCGTGCAGTTCCTGATCGTCGCGCTGGGCGTGTTCGCGCTGGCCGAGGTGTTCGTGATGCTGGTGAACGGCGGCAGGGGCACCGGCCGGGAGGGCACGATCACCACGCTCCGGCTGAACCGGCGGGAACTGAAGGACATGAGCGGCCCGACCGCGCGCGGTTCCCTGCTCGGCTTCTTCACCGGCGTCCTGCCGGGCGCGGGCGCGACGGTCGCGAGCTTCCTCTCGTACTCCTTCGAGAAGCGGCTCGCGAAGGACGGGGCGACCTTCGGCAAGGGCAACATCAAGGGCGTCGCCGCGCCCGAGTCGGCGAACAACGCCGCCGCGGTGGGATCGTTCGTGCCGCTGATGACGCTGGGCGTGCCCGGATCCGGCACGACGGCGGTGCTGCTGGGCGCGCTGCTGGTGCTCGGCGTGCAGCCGGGGCCGCTGCTGATGAACGACAACCCGGACATGTTCTGGGGGGTGATCGCCAGCATGTACATCGGCAACATCGTGCTGCTGATCCTCAACCTGCCGCTGATCCCGCTGTTCGCGAAGGTCCTGAAGACCCCTCGGAAACTGCTGCTGCCGCTGGTCGTGGTGTTCTGCGTGGTGGGGGTGTACGGGCAGTCCTTCAGCGTCTTCGACCTGTGGCTGCTCGTCGGGTTCGGCGTGCTGGGCTTCCTGATGCGGGCCAACGACTTCCCGGCGGCTCCGCTGATCCTGGGGCTGATCCTGGGCGGGCTGATGGAGAAGTCCATGCGGCAGGCGCTGCTGATCTCTTCCGGTGACTTCTCGGTCTTCGTCACGAAGCCGATCTCCGCGGTCCTGCTGGCGCTGGCGGCGGTGTCGGTGCTGGCCCCGCTGTACGGGGCGTGGCGGCGGCGCCGTACGGCTGCGGGGCCGGGCGAGGGGGAGGGAGCGGCGCGGGAGCGGGTGAGTGCGTGAGGCCTTGCCTCGCCGCTCCCGAGCCCTGGGAGGGCTACGGTCTCCCCGACTCGGGAACGACATGTGGAAGCAGGCCGACCGACGTCGGCGAGCAGCCACCACTCTAACGCCGGGGCAGAGTGGGTCGGCAAGTCCGAAGGGTCAAGACATACGCCAGCGTTGCGCCTTGGTCGCGCAGCGCCCGCGTTGCGCGCGGGGTGAAATCTGCCCGTCGGTGAGGGTGTCGCCCCGCCCCTCCCCCCAGGGGTTTCGCTGAGCACGCTCACTGACTATGCTCATCCAGCATGTGGGAGGAAGCCGACACAGACGACCGGACCTCCGTATCTCCCCCCGGCGGGGTACGGCAGGAGCGCAAACGGCAGACCCGGCGGGCGCTGCTCGCGGCGGCGCGGGAGGTGCTGGGACGCAGGGGCCTGAGCGGGCTGACCACCCGGGAGGTGGCGGCCGAGGCGGGGGTGGCCGCGGGGACGTTCTTCGTGCACTTCCCGGACGTCAACAGCCTCGTCGAGACCTTGCTCGACGAGCACATCGAACACGCGATGGCCGACGCGTGCGGCACGCTGCCGCCGTCGGCGGACGTGGTCGGGCGGCTGGTGCATGTGGCGGGGCGGATGTACGACAGCTACGACCGGGAGCCTGAGCTGTCCCGGCAGTACCTGGCGGCCTCGCTGTTCCCCGCCGGGCCGGGCGGGGTGAGCGCGCAGCGGGTCGCGGAGTTCCGGGAGTGGGTGGCCGCGGAGCTTGCGCGGGCGGAGAAGGCGGGCGAGATCCCGCCGGTGGATGTGGAGCTGGCGTTCACAGCGTACTTCTCGCTCTACTTCGCGCTGCTGGTCCGGGGGTTGCGGGGGGAGATCGGCCGGGACGGTCAGGTGCGGATGCTGGACGAGACGCTGCGGCGGATCCTCGGGGCGGGAGGCAGGTCGTGAAGGCTCTGGTCGTCGGAGGCGGGATCGGCGGACTGACCGCGGCGATCGCGCTGCGGCGTGCGGGTCATGACGTGACGGTGGCCGAGCGGAGCCCGGCGTTCGCCCCGGCCGGGGCGGGGATCATCCTGGCCCCGAACGCCACGGCCGTCCTGGCCGCGCTCGGGGTGGACCTGACAGAGCGCGGGCTGCCCCTGCCCGCGCTGGACCTGCTGTCCGCCGACGGCCGCCTGCTGCGCCACACGAACCCGCGCGAAACGCCGTCCGACCTGGGCCCGAGCCTGGCGCTGACCCGTACGGAGCTGCATGCGGCGCTGCGGGAGGCGCTGCCGGAGGGGGTGCGCGTGGTGCACGGTGTGACGGTCGACTCGGTGCGGGAGGGCGAGCGCGGGACGGTGGCGGTGAGGATCGCGGATGCCGGGGCGCCCGGTGCGGATGCGGCCCCGGCCGCCCCGGCCGCAGGGTCGCCCGCCGTGGCGGGACTCGGCCCCGACGCGTATGACGTCGTCGTGGGGGCGGACGGGGTCCGCTCCGCCGTACGGGCGGCGTGTGTGGGGCAACAGCGGCTCCGCTACAGCGGGGTGACGTGCTGGCGGGGGCTCACCGGCAATCGCGCCGGGCTCGGGAGGGCCTTCGAGTCCTGGGGACCCGGCACCAGGATCGGCGCGGTGCCGCTGCGGGACGACCGGCTGTACTACTTCCTGGTGCGTAAGGCGCCACGGCGTGCCCCGGACCTCACCTGGCCCGGCGGTTTCCGGCGTGCCTTCGCCGGACACGGAGGCGAACCGGGCCGGTTGCTGGACGCGTTGACGGAGGCGCCGCCGCTGCACCACGACCTGGAGGAGCTGGACCGGCCGGTGTGGGGACGGGGCCGCGTCCTGCTGCTCGGGGACGCGGCCCACGCCATGACGCCGAACCTCGGGCAGGGCGCCGCGATGGCCATCGAGGACGCGTACGCGCTGGCCCGGGCGCTGGCACCGGGCGCGGAAGGCGCCCTGGCGCGGTATGCGGCGCTGCGGCACCGGCGGGTACGTGCGGTGCAGCTGACGTCCCGGCGCCTGGGGCGGGTGGCGCACTGGCGCGGGCCGGTCGGACGGCTGCTGCGGGAGACGGGACTGCGGGCGCTGCCCGACGAGTTGACGGAGCGCCAGTTCGCGGCGCTGGTGGACCCGGCGCGGGAGCTGCTGCGCGGGTAGGCCGGGGAACGGGAGGGAACGCCGGGTGGGCGCGCGGGGAAACCCCCGTGCGCCGGTTCGCCGGAGATCCTTCTGCTCACCCTCTGGGCGGACGACCTGGCATGGGGCAGGCTGTGCCCATGAACCTGGCCATGGACGCGAAGGACCGCCTGGCCTGCTGGCCGGCACTGTCCCGCGGACGCGCCCGCTGCGGAACACCGGACTGCCTGTGCTCCGGCGGCGCGGAGATAGTCCACTTCCACGGCGACAACGAAGCCGACGTCCACCTGACCCGCCCCCTGGTCGCCCGCCTCGGGCCCGCCCTCCGCCGCTGTACGGCCCTGCGGCTGTCCCCGGCGTCCGGCTGGGTCACGGTCCGGCTGGAGACCGGCTCCGACATCGACATCCTGGCCACACTCGTGAGCGCGGCCCTGATGGCCTCCGGAACCGCCCGCCCCGGCGAACCGGCCCTGCCCTGCTCCCGCCACCGGAGGGAGTGACCCCCGGGGGGCTCGGGACGCGCCGCGGCGGGCCACGCCCGGCGGACCCCTCCCCCCTCCTCGCCCCTTCCCTCCCACTCCATCGATCTATCGATGGGCGTCCCCGCCGCTCGGCGGGGACACCGCCCCCGAACCTCCCGCTCCGCGGACTCGCCGAGTCCGTCGAGCGGGACCGCAGGGGCGCCCCGCTCACCCGTCCGCGTTGACCGGGGCGCTCGCCGGCCAGGCCCCGGCCGTGCACGCCCGGTGACCGCGCTGCCCCTCGCGACGGTCGGCACCTCGGCGGCGCCCGCCCGCGTGGTCCGCGTCCTCGGCCGCCCTGACCTGCCGGTCCAGGGCTGACCGGCTCCCCGGTTACGAGCCGCCGCCGGGAGGCGGCTCCGACGGGGGCGAAGAGGGCGGCGGCGGCGACCGCAGCACGGAGAGACGCCGACGGTACTCCTCCTCGTCGATCTCTCCCCGGGCGAACCGTTCCGCCAGCACCTGCTCCGGCGAGGGGCTGCCCACGGCGGGCGGCGGCGGTGCGGGCTGCTCGCGCGGAGTCCGGTTCAGGCTGCGGAACAGCAGGACGGCGACGGCGATCACCAGCACCCAGAACAGCACCATCCCGGTCCCCATGAGCGTCCAGCCCCAGCCGGTCATGCCGTGATCGTGCACATACATCGTGTGGCCTCCGATCCCTCCGACGCGTGGTCGAGCGAGACATCACGCTCAGTGTCCCTCCGCGGCGTACCCCGAGGCGAGGGACGTACGGCCCGGACAACGCCCCCGACGTCCCCGGCCGGCCTCCCCGCCCCGTCTCCTCGACCCGACCGCCGCCCCGCGAGGGCGAGCGGGCCCGCCGCTCCCGGCCCGACCACCCCCGCGGTGACGAGCTGCACCCGGTGGTCCGGCACGGCGACCACGGCCGTGCCGATCCCGGCGGGCGCGTACAGGCGGGTGTGCGCGGTGGCCGCGCCCCGCCCCGGCAGGGCGTCGGGCGTCTCCCTCCGCACGACGGTCGACGCGCAGGGCAGGCCCGGCCCGACCGCGAGGCTGCCGCCCAGGACGCTGGAGGCCAGGGCGTCGCGCCGCCCACCGCGTCACCCCGCTGACCCGCCCGGGTGTGCGTCGTGCGGTGCTGAACCTCGCGTACACGACGCGGGGCCGCCAGGGCGCCACGAGTCCCTCCGCGGCGCTGCGGTACGACGCCCCGTCCGGCTGACCCGGTCCGCGTGCCGGGCCGCGGGGCCCATGGCCGCCGACGCGCCCAGCAGGAGCGCGCCCAGCAGCAGCCAGCCGACCGGTCCCCAGGTGATCAGCAGGGTCGTCGCCACCACCGGGCCCAGGGTGCGGGCCACCGGGACCCCGGAGCCGAAGAAGCCCTGGTACTGGCCGATCCGGTCAGGCGGGGCGAGCGAGAAACCGATCTGCCACGCCCCGGCCGAGTGCTGCATCTCCGCGACGACCTGGAGCGCCGCCCCGAGCAGCAGCACGGCGAGCGCCGCCCACCCGGGAAGGCCGCCCGCCGCCGTGGTGGCGAAGACCGCGCAGGACGCGAGCATCACGGCACCCGACCGGCGCACGGCACGGGCCGCGGTCCCGATGCCGGTCACGGCCCTGGCCACCCGCACCTGAAAGAGCGTCACCGTCAGGGTGTTCAGCACGAACAGCGCCGACACCGTCCAGTCCGGCGCCGCCGTCCGCTGGGCGATCCACAGCGGCAGTGCCAGGCTCAGCAGCGGCATCCGCAGCAGCAGGACCGCGTTCAGCAGCGTGACCAGCGCGTACGGCCGGTCGCGCAGCACCGCGAGCCGCGGCTCCCCTCGTACAGCCCTCCCGGTCCCCGCCACGCGAGGCAGCCGTCGCAGGACCAGGGCGCAGGACACGAAGCACAGCGCGTCCAGGGCGAAGACGGCGAGGTACGCCTCCCGCGTGCCGGCGTGCAGGGCGAGCCCGCCGAGTCCGGCGCCGACGGCGAGTCCCGCGTTGAGGGTGGCCTGGAGCCGGGCCAGGACGCCCGTGCGGGCCGACGGTTCGACCAGCCCGGCGAGCAGCGCCTGCCGCGCGGCGGCCAGCCCGCACTGGGCGGTGGCGTACAGGCAGGCGGCGACCAGGAACGGCACGAACGCGCGGATGAAGAGGAAGGCCGCGACCGTGGCGGCGGTCGCCAGCGCCAGCGGTACGGCGGTGCCGCGCGGCCCCCGGCGGTCGGCGAGCTGCCCGAGCGGTACGCCCGCGAGCGATCCCACGCCCCAGGCCACGGTCAGCCCCAGCCCGATCTGCTCGGCCGACAGCCCGACGACCTGCGAGAAGTACAGCGCCGAACAGGTGTAGAAGGCGCCGTCGCCGACGGAGTTGCCGAACTGCGCGACGGCGAGCAGCCGGGGCGCGCCGCCGCCCGGCGCGGGACGCGGAGGGGGTGTGGACATGCGCACGACGCTAGAGGTGTGATCACCCGCCGCCCTGGGCCATTTCGGCCCCGGCTCCGCGGGCCAATCCCGCCTCCGGCTCCGCGGGCCGATCCCGCTCACGGGGGCGGGGGCCGGCCCCCGCCCCCGTGTATGTGAATCTGGAGGGACGGCGGTCGGCCGGACAAGGGGGAAGAGTGACGGCGATGAGTCGGGTGGTGCTGTACAGCGAGAGTTCGTGGAACCCGCTGGCGCGGACGGTGGAGCTGGCCGAGGACGGGCTGCGGGTGGGCGGCAGGAGCATGCCGCTGGCCGAACTGAACCTCGCCGCCATGGCGGAGGCGTACACGCGCGGGCGCTGGCTCGGCGGCGGCGGGGCCGAACGCCCCCTGGAGCGGCTGGCGGACGGGCCCGGGATCGTGCCGGTGACCCGGATCACCGGGACCGGCAGGCCGGTGAAGGCCCGGCGCGCCGCCGAACTGGCGCGGTCGCTGGGAGAGCTGGCGGTACGGAAGTGCGGCGGGCCCGAGCAGGTCGCCTCGCTGGCCGCCCGGGCCCGGGCCGAGGGCGTGCCGCTGTGGATCGCGCGGCGGTTCGCGCAGGGTCCCGCGGGGCCGATCGCGGTCGCCGTGGAGCGGCGCCTGGTGCGGGTGGACGTCTGGGGGCCGCATGCCCCCGCCGTACGGCTCCGGGCACCGCACGGCGGCTACCGCGGCGACGGCCCGTACACCGCCGGGGGCCTGCGGCTGACCGTCGGAGAGGCCACGGCGGAGCTGACCCTCCGCCGCAGGCTGCGCAAGTCCAGAAGCGCGGTCGAGGTGCGGCTGCCGCAGGGGCACTGGGTGCTGCGGCGCGAGAACGCGACGGCCTCCCGGCTGCTGCGCGACGGTCGCCCGGTCGCCCTGCTGACCCGCCCCCCGCGCCGCCCGCGTCCCGCACCGGACACGGTCCTGCTGCCGCTGGCGGACGTCCGGTACGAGAGCCCCGACCCGCTGGACGCGGTCCTGGCGCAGTTCTGCGCCGTGGCCTTCGGCCTCGGGGACGCGACGGGCACGGCGAGGTTCCGCGAGGAGGGCCGGCCCATCGGGGAGAGCGGCGAACTGGCCGTCACCGACGTCCAATGGGACCGTCCCTGGTTCAGCAACCTCGGCACGACGTCCGACGACAACGAGTCCGGCGCCGGTGACGGCTGGGGCTCGGACGGCGGCGACGGCGGCGACGGCGGGGGTGGCGGTGGCGGCGACGGCGGCGGTGGCGGCGACGGGGGTGGCGGTGGCGACTAGCGGGTGTGCAGTGGACCGGGCCGGGCTCCGGGCCGGGTGCGTCCCCGCTGCCGGTGAGCGGGGTCCGGTGCGGGCCGCGATGTCCGGTCGGCGGCCGGGACATGCGCGCGGCGACGGTCGCCAGGGCCGTCGGCGGCCTGATCCGGTCGGCGTTCCGCGAGGTCACGCGGCGGGCGGTGAGGAGGACCGGCGGTCCCGCGACATGCGGGCCGCCGGTCGCGCGGGCATCCCAGGACGGGCCGGTCGCGGGCCCGCACGGATGCGGGCCCCGGTCACATCTCCAGGAGTCTGCGCTTCTGCTCCTCGAACTCGGCCTCCGTGAGCACACCCTGGGCCTTGAGGTCACCGAGCTGCTTCAGCTGCTCGAACTTGCCGGACATGTCGGGGGCCGACGGAGCCGGGGGCGGTTCGGCACGGGCCTGGGGCGACGGCCGGCCGGGGGGCGGCGCGTCACCCTGGTAGCCCTGCTGCGCCGCCCAGCGGCCCTGCTGCCGCTGCGTCACACGGTTGGACACGGCGGTCGCCGTTCCGGCGACGACGGCGGTGCGGGCGACCCCGCGGATGAGACCTGGCATGACTGTCTCCCTTCTGGCGCCGGCTCCACGACCGGCGCCGGCGGCCGCTGTTCAGCCCGCGGACTCGGTCGCGTCGAGGGCGGCGACGAGGGCCTGCACCGGGATGCGGCCGGAGGCGACCATCCTGGCGCCGCCGCGGCGCAGGGCGGCGGCGAACGGCGCGGCCCACACGTTCTCGTAGACCAGGATGCCGGCGGAACTGCCGGGCTCCAGCACGGCGGCCGCCTCCTCGACGTCGTCCCGTCCCAGAAGCCCTGACGACGCGCCCTCGAAGACGGCCAGGTCCAGTTCGCCGTCGCCGGTGAGGTCCGCGATCTCCAGACCGGTCACGGACCCGTCCTCGTCCTTCCTGACGAACGTCAGGTCCAGGATCCGGATGAGTCCGCGGTCCACGAGGTCGACGAGGAGGGGGAAGCCCTCGCCGGTCATGCGGTTGCCGGGGAACTCGACGACCAGGTAGTCGATCGGGCCCACTTCCTCCAGGCCCGCCTCTTCGAATGCGTCGGTCATGGCATCACCTTCTGCGGCTCGCGGGTGTGTCCCCCCGGACCTCGCCCCATTGCAGCACCGCCCCGCGGGCCCCGCACCTCGGTGGGACTTCACCCGCCTGGTTCGCCCGGCTCGCGCGGGCCGCGCGGGACGGATCTGCTGGTGTCCATGAGCGACAGCGGTGAGAACCGGCTCTCGGCTGGAGAACGCGGCGAGCTGGAAGAGCTGCGGCGCCGGGTGGGCGTCCTGGAGGCCGCCCGGCCGGGGGCCCCGCGGCACCACCCGTTCCGCTCGCTCGGCTCAGCTCTGCTGATCCTCGTGGCGGCCCTGCTGGCCCTGCTGTCCGTCGTCGCGGTGTGGGCGAACAGCATCGTGCAGGACACGGACCGCTACGTCGCCACGGTCGGGCCGCTGGCGAGCGATCCCGATGTGCAGCAGGCGGTCACCAACCGGGTCACCGATGTCGTACTGGAGCAGATCGACGTCGGAGCGCTGGTCAAGCAACTGACGGACGCGGCCGCGCAACAGGGTGTCCCGCCGCGGCTGGCCGAACTGCTGGGCGATCTGGACGGCCCGATCGAGAACGGGCTCAGGCAGCTCGTCGCGAGCACCGTGAACCAGGTGGTCACCAGCAGCGCCTTCGAGACCGTCTGGGTGGAAGCCAACCGCCGGGCACACGCGGTGCTGGACCAGGCCCTGACGGGCAGCTCAGACGGAGTGGTCCAGCTGGAGGACGACCAGGTCGTCATCGACCTGGGGCCGATCGTCGCCGACGTCAGGGAACGTCTGGTCGACGCGGGCCTCTCGGTCGCCGCGAACATCCCCGACGTCCGGACGGACTTCGTGGTGTTCGCGTCGGACGACATCGGCAAGGTCAGGACCTATGTGCGAGTGCTGGAACTCCTCGGCGGCTGGCTGCCCGTCATCGCGTTGCTGGTCGCCGCCGCCGGGGTGTTCGTGGCGTTCAACCGCCGGCACGCGCTGATCGGGGCCGCCGTGGCCGTGTTCGTCGCCATGCTGGTGCTCGGCATCGGCCTCACCGTGGCGCGTGACGTCTATCTGAACTACCTGCCGTCCGGGGTGTCCCCGGCCGCCGCGGGCGCCGTGTACGACGCGCTGGTCAGATTCCTGCGGTCCGGTGTCCGGGCGCTCGGTGCGGTCGCCCTCTTCACCGCCGTGGCCGCCTTCCTGGCCGGGCCGTCCCGGATCGCCGTGTTCACACGGACCGGCTGCCGCAGGAGCATCGACGCCCTGCGTGACGTGGCGACCTCGGCGGGCCTGCGCCTCGGCGCGGTCGGGCGGTTCGTCCACCGTTTCAAGTACTGGATCGGGGTGGCCATGCTGGTGGTCGCGGCGATCGTCCTGTTCACCTGGTCCTATCCGACCACGGCGGTCGTGGTGTGGACCGCGGTGATCACGCTGGCGGGCTTCGCGATCCGCGAGTTCCTGGACTACGACGACTCGGCACCGTCCCTGAAACCCCCGGAGTCCCTGGAGCCGCTGACATGACCGACAGCCACCTGGACGGACACGGGGCGCGGCACCGCACCCCCCGGGAGCGGGCCGCGCTCGGCAGGGCGGCGCGCGCCGCCGTACCCCGCTCCGCCCACGCGGAGTTCACGCCGGGCCCGGAACGGCCGGATCCGCTGCAGATCATCGAGCGCCAGTCGGCGGCGCGGCTGCCCGAGCTGGTGCCCCTGCGCTACGGACGCATGTCCGAGTCGCCGTTCCGGTTCTACCGGGGCGCCGCCGCCGTCATGGCCTCGGACCTCGCGGGCACGCCGAGCACGGGCCTCCGGGCCCAGCTGTGCGGGGACGCCCACATGCTGAACTTCCGGCTGCTGGCCTCGCCCGAGCGCCGCCTCATGTTCGACATCAACGACTTCGACGAGACGCTGCCGGGCCCGTGGGAGTGGGACGTCAAGCGCCTGGCCGCCAGTCTCGTCATCGCCGGCCGCGCGAACGGCTTCAGCACCAAGCAGCGGGCCGCGATCGTCCGGGCCACCGTGCGGTCCTACCGCGAGGGCATGCGTGCCTTCGCGGGGATCGGCAACCTGGACGTCTGGTATGCCCAGTTCGACGAGGAATGGGTACGCGGCCGGTTCGGGGCGGACCTGTCCGCGCGGGGCCGTAAGCGCTGGACGCGGGCCGTGGCCAAGGCACGTTCGCACGACACTCTCCAGGCGTTCGCCAAGCTCACCCGGGTGGTCGACGGCAGGCGTCGGATCACCCCCGATCCGCCGCTCGTCACCCCGCTGGAGGACCTGCTGCCGGACGACGGCCGCGGCCGGCTGGAGCAGCAGATCAGGCGGCTGATCGAACGCTACGGCAGGACCCTGCCGTCGGACCGGCGGTTCCTGCTGGAGCAGTACCGGGTGGCCGACATGGCCCGCAAGGTCGTCGGGGTCGGCAGCGTGGGCACCCGCTGCTGGATCGTGCTGCTGCTGGGGCGGGACGACGAGGACCCGCTGTTCTTGCAGGCCAAGGAGGCCGACGAGTCGGTGCTGGCGCCCTACGTCGGGGGCACCCTGTACCCGACGCAGGGGGAACGGGTCGTCGCGGGGCAGCGGCTGATGCAGGCCACCAGCGACATCCTGCTGGGCTGGGAGCGCGTCGAGGGACTCGACGGCCGGCGGCGGGACTTCTACGTACGGCAGCTGCGGGACTGGAAGGGGGTCGCCGTCGCCGAGGACATGGTGCCGCGGGGGATGAGGACCTTCGGGTCCCTGTGCGGGGTGACCCTGGCGCGTGCCCACGCCAGGTCGGGTGACCGTATCGCCATCGCCGCCTACCTGGGCGGCGGCGACTCCTTCGACCGGGCGCTGGTGACGTTCGCGGAGCGCTACGCCGACCAGAACGAGCGGGACCACCGGGCGCTCGTCGGCGCCGTCGCCGCCGGGAGGCTGCGGGCCGAGGCGGGCTGAAACCTCCTCGGCCCGCGGCGGTGCCGGTTCAGTGCAGGATCCTCTCCTTGGCGCGCTGGAACTCGTCGTCGGTGATGTCGCCCCTGGCGCGGATCTCGGAGAGCTTGGCGAGCTGTTCCGCCTCACTCGGGGAGCCCGTCTCCGTGCCCGCGGTCTCGCGGATGTAGTCGTCGAACGCCTGCTGGCGGGCCGCCATGTGCTGGGTCTCGCGTCTGCCCATGCCCCTGCCGCGGGCCAGGACGTAGACGAACACGCCCAGGAAGGGCAGCAGGACCACGAAGATGAGCCATGCCGTCTTGGCGCCCCCGCCCAGTGTGTCGTCCCGGAAGATGTCCCCGATGATCCGGAAGAGCAGGACGATCCACAGAACCCACAGGAAGATCCACATCGCGGTCCAGAACGCTCCGAGGACCGGGTAGTCGTAGGCCAGATTCATGTCACGCTCCTTCTTCCTCGCCGCCGGGCAGCAGGGCCAGCCCGAACGCCTCCTCGATGCCGCGGGCGGCGGTCACCACGCGGGCGCTGCCGACGACGGGGGCGACGGCCACGAGGGTGCCCCGGATCTTCTCCAGGGGCACGCCGATCTCGGCTGCCGCGCCGACGTTGATCAGGTACGAGGCGGGGGAGGCACCCAGGGCCACCAGCGCCGCGATACGGGTGAGCAGGTACGTGTCCTGGTCCAGGCCGGATCGTTCGAACGCGTCGAGCGTCATCTGGACCAGGGTGTCGAACACGGGCGTGTCCGTCCCGTCGGGGGCGCCGTCGCCCCGCGCCCCCGTAGTCGTCCCGGTCATCTCCGGCTCCCTTCGCACGGTCCGCCGCCGGTCGGCGTCCGCCGTTCAGTCGGTCATGAACCAGCCGCGCACCTGCGCCTCGTGGTCGACGTAGCGTTCGCCGGAGACGTCGACGACGACCTTGTCGACGGAACCTCCGGTGAACGGGAACGGCGCCCGGTAGTCGGGGGTCACCGGCGAGGCGTCGTCGCGGCCCACGCAGATCCCGTCCCCGACGATGCAGAAGGAGCCGGGCTGGGTGACGATCTCGTCGTGGCCCACCTCCTCGTCGTCCACGTAGAGGGTGAGGGTCCCGGCGGCTCCGGGCATCGCGGGGTCGGTGTCGCGGCCGTCCGCCGCGAACTCGGCCGTGAGCACGTGCCGTCCGGGCGGGATCTCCCGGTCGGCGTCGACGACCTGCAGGTGAGTGCCGACCCAGTTGTACGCGTAGTGCAGGCGGTGGTCCTTGACGTAGAGGCTGTGGCCGCCCGCCACACCGCCGTGGGCGTACACCACGCCCTCGGCATCGGGAGAGTCGATGTCGACGCCCGCGGCGATGGTGTACGACCTGCCGCTGGTCACGACGCCGGACTGCTCGGGCACCGACGCGCAGTCCGGGTAGTACACGTAGCGGTCGCGCTCGGGACTGCCGTGCGGGCGATCGGCCAGGATCTGCTCCAGGGCGGTACGGTCGTCCAGCGGGAGCCCGTTGTAGATGCCCGCGTAGTAGTACCAGAGGCTCTTGAGGGTCTCCAGCCGGGCGGGTTCGCGTGCGGCCAGGTCCGTCGACTGGGCGCGGTCGGTGGTGAGGTCGTACAGCTCCCACACGTCGTGCGCGTAACCGCCCCAGCCGCTCAGTGGCGGGTGGACCGTGCAGGCCAGCCAGCCTTCGTGGTAGATGGACCGCTGCCCCAGCATGGTGTAGAACTGCGTCCGGCGTTCCGGCGCCCCGGGATCGGCCAGGGAGGCCCGGAAGCTCTCGCCCTCGATCGGGTTCTGCGGGTAACCCCTGACCGTCTCGGGCGGTTCGACGCCGAGGAGTTCGTACAGCGTGGGCACGACGTCCACCGCGTGGACGTACTGCTGCCGCACCTCCCCCCGGGCCCGGATTCCGGCGGGCCAGGCGATCATGCACAGGTCGGCCACGCCGCCCTCGTACCCGGCCCAGCGCTTCCAGTAGGGGAACGGTGTGTCGAAGGCCCAGGCCCAGCCGGTGTTGTAGTGGTTGTAGGACGTCGGGCCGCCCAGCTCGTCGATGTGTTCCAGGGACAGTCCGGCCGGCGTGGGCAGACCGTTGAAGAACCGCCACTCGTTGAACGTCCCGTCCGGTCCGCCCTCACCGCTCGCCCCGTTGTCGGAAACGGCCACGACGATCGTGTTGTCGAGTTCGCCGGAGGCCTCCAGGAAGTCGAGCACCCGGCCCACCTGGGCGTCGGTGTACTCGACGTAACCGGCGAAGACCTCGGCCATCCGGACGAACAGCCGTCGTTCGTCGGCACTGAGCCCGGCCCAGGGCCGGACGGTGTCGAGCAGCGGCCACGGCTGCCCGTCCGGGCCGTTCGCCGCGGGCTCGCCGTGCGGGTTGAGCGAGGACAGGCCGGTGTTCTCCGGCAGCAGGCCCATCTCCTTCTGGCGGCGCAGGATCTCCGGCCGGATCGCCTCGTATCCCTGGTCGAAGACACCCTTGTACCGGTCGGCCCACTCCTTGAAGACGTGGTGCGGCGCATGGGCCGCGTCGAGGGAGAGGTACATGAAGAACGGTTTTCCGGGGTCGACGACCTTGGCGTCGCGAATGAACTCGATCGCCTTGTCGGAGAGGTCCTTGGCGATGTGGTAGCCCTCCTCGGGCGTGGCCGGCGCGTCGACGGGGTGGTTGTCGTGGATCAGGTCCGGGTACCAGCAGCTCGACTCGCCGCCGAGGAAGCCGTAGAACCTCTCGAAGCCGCGCCCAAGGGGCCAACGCGCCTTGTACGCGGCCATGTTGATCTCCTCGCCGGGGGTGAGATGCCACTTGCCGACGCAGTACGTGTTGTAGCCGCGCTCGTTCAGGACCTCCGAGATGAACGCGTTCTCGAAGGGGATCCGGGTGGAGATGCCGGGAAAACCGGAGCTGAACTCGCCGATGGTCGCCATCCCGTTCGACGTCGCGTTCCTGCCGGTCATCAGCGAGGCCCTGGTCGGGGAGCACAGCGCCGTGGTGTGGAAGTTGGCGTAGCGCACGCCCATGTCGGCGATCCGCGACATCGTCGGGGTCCGCACCGGACCGCCGAAGCAGTCCATCGTGCCGTAGCCGACGTCGTCCCACACGATCATGAGCACGTTCGGGGCGTCCTCGGGCGCCTCCGGCGCGAGGAACGGCGCCCAGTCCGGCTGCGAGTCGCGGACGTCGAGGGCGATCTTTCCTTGGAACTGCTTGGCCATGACGGTTCTCCTCGTCCTGACGGCTCCCGTCCACCATGGCCACGGACGGCGCCTCCTGCCTCACCCGCCGCGGGTGAGGGATCCCGGTACCGCACACCGGCGGGCGACCGCCGGGCATGGGACCGGCGTCATCGCGGGGCGGTGTGCCGCCGGGCGGCCTCGG
Organism: Streptomyces sp. MUM 203J; assembly: GCF_022414595.1. GTDB lineage: Bacteria > Actinomycetota > Actinomycetes > Streptomycetales > Streptomycetaceae > Streptomyces. Next base: position 15,524 of record NZ_JADWYO010000025.1, read on the forward strand.
GAACCGAGGTCCCCTCCCGCAGCGTGCGGCCCGTGGCCGTGGCCTTCTGGTGCCAGCGGCCGTACCGGTCGGCGAGGGCGACGGCCGAGACGCCGTGCAGCAGGACGCTCAGCCCGACGGTGACCGCGACCACCCGGCCCAGCAGCCCCCCACCGCGGACGTGCTCCTCCAGGACCAGCAGCCCCAGCACCACGGACGCCAGACCACGCGGCCCGAACCAGCCGATGTACGCCACCGTGGGCGGCCTCAGCCCGCTCCCGGCGAGCGCGACGGCCACCGGCAGCATCCGGACGACGGTGAGGCTCAGCACGGCGTAGCCGACGACCCGCCAGCTCAGGTCGTCCAGCGTGGGCCCCAGCAGTACCGCGCCGAAGAGCAGCAGGCTGAGTGAGGCGAGGAGCCCGCCGAGCTGCTCGGCGAAGTCGGCGGCGGGGTCGGGGCCGTCCTCCGGCCCGGCGGCAGCCTCCGGGGGCCGGAAACGGCGCAGGGCGAGACCGAAGGCGAACCCCGCGACCCAGGCGGCGATGAAGCCGCTGCCGTCCACCACGACGCCCAGCGCGTACGAGGCCATGGCCACGGCCGGGACGAAGACCTGCGTCCACTCCGGCGCGACCCGCCCCCGTGCCTGCGCCGCCCGCAGCAGCCGCCCGCCGCCCGCGCCGACCAGCAGGCCCAGCGCCGTGCTCAGCACGAGTGCGCGCCAGAAGACGCCCGCCACGCCCTCCTCGGCTGCGGACGTGCCCGGTACGGCGGCCAGGAAGATCACGAAGAACGGCAGCACCAGGCCGTCGTTCAGGCCGCTCTCCACGTTGAGGCCCTTCCGGACGAGTACCGGGACCCGCGGACTGGACATGGCCGTCTTGCCGAGGGCGGCGTCCGTCGGGGCGAGGACGGCGCCCACCAGGGCGAGCTCCCAGACGGTCAGCCCGGGCAGCAGCGGCCAGGCCAGCAGCCAGCCCGCGCCGATGGTCAGAGGCAGCCCGACGGCCAGCAGCCTGCCCGGCAGGAAGCCGCCCGAGCGCAGGTCGCGCCGGCGTACGGCCATGGCGTCGGTGAACAGCACCAGGGCCAGGGCGGCCTCCAGCAGAGTGAGGATGGGCCCGGTGTCGTCCGCCAGGTCGACGATGCCGAGCACGGCGGGCCCCAGGAGCACCCCGCAGCCGACGAACACCATCGCCGACGACACCCGCGTCGAGGCCAGTCGGCGCGAGTTCAGGGCGTAGGCGGCGACGACGCCCGCCACGGCCACACCGGTCCAGGCGTCACTGGTCATCGGGCCTCCCGTCCGCGTGCCGGTGCGTCGCTCCCAGGGCACCAGCGATCCGCCTCGCGGACTTCACCCGCCACGGGTGATCACCCGTGGCGGGCCGCTGGGCATGCTCGGAGAAGCAGCCGGACGCCACGGCTCTCGACCGCGGCTCGGGACTGCGGCTCACGACTGTGAGGAAGTGAGGAAGCGAACATGGCCACAACCACTCCCCACCGCTCCCCGGCCGCTCTCGCGGCCGCGGGCGGGCTGGTGACCTTCGCCGGCGTCCTGCTGTTCATCGCCGGCATCCTGGACTTCTTCCGGGGCATCATGGCGATCGCCAACGACGACGTCTACGTGTCCACCCCGAACTACCTCTTCAAGTTCGACCTGACCAGCTGGGGCTGGATCCAGCTGATCCTCGGCGTGATCGCCGTGGTCGTGGCTGCCGGTCTGTTCTCGCGTGCCCTGTGGGCCCGGGTCATCGGGGTCGGCATCGCCGGGCTGCTGATCATCGCCAACTTCCTGTCGATCCCGTACTACCCCCTGTGGTCGCTCACCCTGATCGCGCTGTACGCCTTCGTCATCTGGGCCCTGTGCGTGGTGAAGGAGCCGGACCGGTCCTGAAGGACCGCTCCTGGAGGACCGACCCGGACGGAGAGACATGCTCGTCGCACTGCTCGCCGTGCTCGGTGTCAACCTGCTCCTCGTCCTGGGACTCCTGGCGGCCGTGCTCGGCCGGCGGCACCGAATCGCCCGCCGGCCGGGCGCGTTCCGCGCGGCGGCGCGGGTCGTGCAGGGCGAGGGCGGGCATCCTGCGGGGCTGCACCGGCACTGGCGGGCCGGTTACGGCCGTTGGGTGCAGGACGTCTTCATCTGGACCTCCTCCCCGCTGCTGCTGCGGACCACGCTGGTGCCGGTGGACGCCGTGAGCGCCGTCCGCCCCCTCGGGCCCAAGGAGGTGCGCCGTCCGCGCGGCCTGGCCGGGGCGGTCACACTGACCGCCCCGCGCGCGGTGCTCGAGGTCGCGGTACGGGATCGGGACGAGGCGCTGGCCCAGCGGCTGCCCGCCGCGGATCCGACCGGGACGACCCGTTCGCCGCGCGGACACCTCTGACGGCGTACGGGCGAACCTCCCCGCGTCACCCCCGGGGGGTGACGCGCCCGGCGGCGCGGGCGTTCCATGCTGAGGCGATGAGCACCGTACCGCTCCCCGAGCCGGACGTCCGGCGCCGGCCCTTCCACCTGCTGGCGAAGCCGACCGGGGCGATCTGCAACCTCGACTGCACGTACTGCTTCTTCCTGTCCAAGGAACTGCTGTACGAGGGCAGCAGGTTCCGCATGGCGGAGGAGCGGCTGGACGCGTACATCCGGCAGCTCATCGAGGCGCACGGACCGGCGCCCGAGGTCACCGTGGCCTGGCAGGGGGGCGAGCCGACGCTGATGGGCGTCGACTTCTTCCGCCGGTCCCTGGAGTACGAGCGGCGGTACGCCCGCCCCGGCCAGCGGATCGTCAACACCCTCCAGACCAACGGCACGCTCATCGACGCCGAATGGGCCCGTTTCCTCCGGGACAACGACTTCCTCGTCGGGCTCTCCGTGGACGGTCCCCGCCGACTGCACGACGCCTACCGCCTCGACAAGGGCGGCAGGCCCACCTTCGACCGGGTCATGCGGGGCCTGCGCCACCTGCGCGATCAGGGTGTGCGCTGGAACGCGCTGACCACCGTGCACGATGCCAACGCCGCGCACGGCCGTGCGGTCTACGCCTTCCTGCGCGACGAGTGCGGCGCCGAGCACGTGCAGTTCATCCCGATCGTGGAACGCGCCACCGCGCGCGACCTGCCCCTGGCCGACGAGGGCTGGGGCGCCCGCGCCCACGACCGGCCCCTGTACCGGCAGCAGGGAGACCGTGTCACCGGACGGTCGGTGACCGGGCCGCGGTACGGCCGGTTCCTCATCGACGTCTTCGAGGACTGGGTACGCCACGACGTCGGCCGGGTCTACGTCCAGATGTTCGACGTGGCCCTGGCCAACTGGCACGGCGAGCCGCCCTCCCTGTGCGTGCACTCCAGGACCTGCGGCAACGCCCTCGCCCTGGAACACAACGGGGACCTGTACTCCTGCGACCACTTCGTCGAGCCGGAGCACCTGCTCGGCAACATCGGTGACCGGCACATGCTGGAACTGGTCGACTCGCCGCGGCAGCGGAGGTTCGGCCAGGACAAGGAAGACACTCTGCCCCGCTACTGCCGTGACTGCGACGTCCGCTTCGCCTGCCACGGTGGCTGTCCCAAGGACCGCTTCGACACCACACCGGACGGCGAGCCGGGCCTGAACCATCTGTGCGCCGGTTTCCAGGCGTTCTTCCGCCACATCGACCGCCCGATGCGCACGATGGCCGGGCTGCTGCGCCAGGGGCGGGCGCCCGCGTCGGTCATGCGTGAGTACGCGGATGCCGACGCGCACCGGCCGCACAACGCGCCCTGCCCGTGCGGGGGCGGGCGCAATTGGGCCCGCTGCCACGGCCGGCCCGTCTCGGCGAGCCGGGCGTAGGGCTCCGGTCCAGGGCGGTTCAGGAAGCGGTCCTGCGCATCTCCACGACGTGCAGGCCCAGGGACTGGAACCTCGCGAGCAGCCCGTACAGATGCGCCTCGTCGGTGACCCGGCCGAACAACAGGGTCTGCCCGGACACGACGCAGCTCTCCAGCTCCGGGAACGCGTCGGTCATCGTCCTCGACAGGTGCCCCTCGACCCGGATCTCGTATTCCATGAGCACGCACCCCTCGCCGGTGTGGTCGCTCCGGGCCCCCGTGGTCCCATGCTGTGCGGCCGTACGGGGCCGCGCATCACCCGGACGGGGTGACCCCGCTCCTCACCCGCCGGCGGCGGGCGTCACAGCAGGCGGAGTTCCCGGGCCCGGCGCACGGCCTCACCGCGCCGGGTCGCGGCGAGTTTGGCGTAGATGTTCCTCAAGTGGGTCTTGACCGTGTTGACGGACAGGAAGAGCTCGGCGGCGATCTCCTCCGTCGACATCATCTGCGCCAGCAGGCCCAGGACTTCGCGTTCGCGGTCGCTGAGCGGCTCGGTCACGGGGGCGGGCCCTCCGGTGCCCCTCGTGGGCCCCTCCGTCCTCAGTCCGGCCGGAAGCCAGCGGGTCCCGCCTCCCCGGGCGGCCCGCGGCTCCAGCAGTTCCCGGAGCCACGGCCCCGCGTCCAGGAACGGCCTGGCCAGCCGCTCGGGCCGGGCGAGGGCCAGGGCACGGGTGGCGAGGTGCCGGGCCGTGACCGCGTCGCCCCCGAGACGCGCGGCCTGGGCCCGCACCAGCAGGGCCCGGACCGTGACGGCCGGTCCGCGGCCGTCGAGGCCCGGCAGTCCGTCGAGGAGGGCGAGCGCCGTCTCGTCGTCGCCGGCCGCGAGCCGGGCCTGCGCCGAGGCGATCGCGTACTCCGGCCCGGCCTCCTCCCGTCCGGCCAGTGCCGCGACCGCCGCCTCCGGGTCTCCTCGGACCCTGTGCGCGGCGGCCGCGACCAGGGCGACCTGCGCGTCCATCCAGACCGAGGGGACCACCGCGGACGGCATGTCCCCCGTGGCATCGAGGGCGTCGAGGACCTGCAGTGCCTGGAGGGCCTTCGCGGGGTCGCCCGGCGCGAGCAGCAGGCGCGACCGGGTGACGGCCTGCCAGGAAACGGCGATCGGGTCCCGGGAGCCGGGAGGCGGCGCAGCCGTGAGGTCGAGGTGCCTGCGGGCGGAGGCGAGGTCGTCGCGCTCGATGCCGACCGCGGCCAGGACCTGTGGACCGAGCGGGGTGCGTGCGCAGGACGGCAGGCCGGACCGCTCGGCCTCGGCCGTCGCCCGCCGTGCGTGTGTCTCGGCCCGGCCCGGCCAGCCCCGCAGGAAGTCGATCAGGGCGAGCCCGCTCAGCGCTTCGTGCCGGGGGAGGGCGGTCGCCGGGCCGCCGGAGGCCTCCACCACTGCGGTCAGGGTCGCCCGGGCGGTGTCGAAGCGGCCCGCCCACAGCTGGGCCGATCCCAGCGCGGCGAGCCTCAGCGCCCGCACCTCCGGATGCGCCCGCAGCCGGTCCCGGAGAGCCTCCTGTCCCTCCAGCTCCTCCGCGAGCCGGGCGGCGGCCCCGGCCCGGTCGGCCGAGCCGAGCAGGCGGTCCGCCACCACCCGCAGCACCGCACAGCTCAGCCGGGCGGCGGGCAGCTCCCCCGCCCCGGCCTCGGCCAGGTGTGCCTCGGCCCGGTCCAGGTCCAGGAGGCCCTGGCCGGCGTCGTACCGGGCCAGTGCGCGGGCCGCGCGGACCAGGTCCGCGGCGGGCCCCGGCGTGTCCGGCGCCATCCGGGAGAACAGGCCGCCGAGGCGGTCCGCGTCCAGCCCGGTGAGGAGCTGCCCGATCGCCAGGTCGTCGACCAGACGGTCCGCGGCGAACGCCCAGTCCCCCGCGTCGGCGGCGTGCGACAGGGCCTCGGTGAGCAGCCCGGCGTCGCACAGCCACCGGGCGGCCACGCCGTGCAGCTCCCGTTCCAGCCCCGGGTGCCTGGTGTGCAGATGGGCGCGCAGGATCTCGGCGAACAGCGGATGCAGCCGGTACCACGCGTGACCGACCGGTTCGACGAACGCGTTCGCCCGAGCCAGCTGTTCGAGGATGAGCGCGGCGTCGTCCCGTCCGGTGAGGGCGTTCGCCATACCGGGGTGTATCCGCGCGCAGACACTGGTCCGCACCAGCAGGTCCTGGCTCGGGGCGGGCTGCGCCTCCAGCACCTCGGCCAGCAGGAAGTCCGCGACCGCGCTCTGCCCCGTCTCGAACTCCTTGAGGAAGCCCTCCGGGTCCTCCGCGTGCTGCGCCGCGAGGATGCACAGCCGCAGACCCGCGGCCCACCCCCCGGTCCGCTCGGTCAGCGCGCGGGCACCCTCCTCCGACAGGGACAGGCCGTGCCTGCGCGCCAGCTCGTCCGTCTCCCCGGGGCGGAACGCCAGGTCGGCAGCGCGGATGTCGGTCACCTGCCCGGCGGCGCGGTACCGGTGCAGCGGCAGCAGCGGCTCGGTGCGGCTGACGAGGACCAGGCGCAGCCCGGCGCCCGCGTTGCGGAGCACGAACTGCAGCCCTTCCGCGACCTCCGGTGCGGAAACCCGCTCGAACTCGTCGAGCACGAGCGTCACCGGTTCGGTACGGCCGTTCAGGTGGGCCGCGAGCCGGGCCAGCAGCGAGTCGTCGACCCCGCCGGGACGGGCGGGGCTGCCGATCCCCTCGGGCAGGGCGAGTCCGTGGTGACGCATCGCCTCCAGCACGTAGGCCCAGAAGACGCCCGGGGCGTTGCCCGCGGAATCCAGCGTCAGCCACACCAGCGGACCGGGTGCCGTACCGGCCCAGTCCGCGACCAGCAGCGTCTTGCCGGCCCCTGCCGGGCCGTTCACCAGCACCAGGCGGCCCGGTCCGGCCGCGGCCCGGGCCAGGCACTCGGCCACGCGGGGCCTGTGGACGAACGTCTCGGGCACACCGGGGACGGCGAACCGGACGGCGAGCACCGGCTCGCCGTCCGGAGTCAGGGCCCCGGCGGTGCCTCCGCGCGGAGAACCGCGAGATGTGTGGGGCATAGCACTCACCACGGTGGCAGAACCACCCGATGAGTCAAATCGGGCATATCGCCCGGTTGTGTCCGCCGCGGTCGTGTCGTGGACGGCTCAGTGGCCGTCGCCCGCGTGGACCGGGAGGCGCCTGGCGAAGGTGGCCCCGCCGTCGGTGGACTCGTAGACGCCGTCCTGGGTGGCGGCCAGGACGTGCTGCGCGTCCACCGCTGTCAGGGCCTGGGACTGGCCGCCGGGGACGGTGCCCGCCTTCTTCCAGGTGGCCCCGCCGTCGGTGCTGCGGTGCAGGCCGCCGAAGTCGTCGAGGCCGTAGAGGGCGTCGGCGGCCGGCCAGGACAGGAAGGCCATGGCGGGCTGCCGCCCGGAGCCGAAGGTGCGGCCTCCGTCGGTGCTCTTCGCCACGCCGTCGGGGGTGGTGGCCAGCACGGTGCCCGGGGAGTCCGGGTCGACGGCGATGTCGAGCGCCTGGAGGCGGGCCCGGTCGTCCCAGGCGGCGCCGTCCTCGCTGACGCGGAGCAGTCCGGTCGTGCTGTCGTAGCCGTACAGGATGCCGCGCGCCTGCTCCAGGGCGTGGAAGTCGGCCTCGCCGCCGAGGGAGCGGGGCTTCCAGGTCCTGCCGGAGTCGGTGCTCTCGATCAGCCCGTGGTGCCCGGGCCCGCCGCTGCCGGGCGCGGAGTGCCCGCTGGCGAGGAACGTCTTCGGCCCCGTGACGGCGAAGCCCATGAAGTCGTCCTCGCTGTCCCCGACCCGCTCGGGGGCCCCGTCCTCGCCGGTGGTGAAGATCCCGTCGTGGCTGGCGACGTAGAGCCGCTGGTCGGAGGGGTCGAGGCCGAGGCCGTGGACATGCCTGATGGGGGTTGTGTGCGGGTCGGCGGCGGTGGTGTCCCCGGCCCGGTCGGCGGCGGGGGCGGTGGCGGCGGTCGAGCAGGCGGTGAGGGCCAGCGCGAGGGCCGCGGTGCCGAGGGCGACCCGGGTGCGCGTCGTCGCGTGCATGGTGCGTTCTCCTGATGTGGTCCGGGGTGGTGAGGGCCGGTGGCTGCGCGGCCGGGCGGCCGGGCAGCGTGGCGCTCTAGACCTGGAGGACGACGCCCTTCATGGACGCGGCCGGGCCCGCGCGGCCGGCCGGATGGTGTCGGCCGGACCGGACCGACGGCTCGCTCCGGGCGCCGTCATGGCCGTACGGGAGGGCGCAGGCGCCGGGCGGGTGCGGCGCGGGGGCGTGCGGCGGCTGGCCGGGTACGCAGTCCTGGGCCGGGTGGGACGGGCCGTGGCCGTGGCCGGCGCTCACCGCGACCGCCACGGCCGGGCCGGGGTGCCCGCTCGTGCCCTCGGTGCCCACCCCGTGCGCGTACAGGCAGGCGAAGAGCACGGCCGTCAGCCACAGCAGACGCCCCGCGCTCGGCCGGCCCGCAATCATGCCGGGAGCGTAGCCCACGGTCCGGGGCCCACGGCCCCGGGTCCACGGTCGGCGGATGCACGCCAAAGAAGGGTGACCCGGTGTGACAGCACCAGGCGCGGACAGTCACCAGACGAACACCCTGCGAAGCCGGCCGGGGTGTCGGCCGACCAGAGAGCGCGGGACGCAGATGAGCACTCCGCCCCAGGACCAGTCCTTCCGCATCGACCAGGCGCGCAACGTCCAGTACGCCGTGTGGGACACCAGCCGCTTCGAGACCTCCAGCACTTCCTGGACCGACGTGCCGGGCGCCGCGATCGGCCTACGGCTCGGGCAGGGAGCCCCCTCGTAGGGGGCCCTCTTCGCGGCGGCCTCCAGCGCCGAGGCACTGTCGTCGGACACCGACGGCGACGGGCAGGGCCTGCTGCAGGCGACCGTCTTCTTCGGTGCCGACCAGGCCCAGCCGCTCAGCAGCGACCACCGCTTCATCACCGCGCGCGGCAACCCGGAGTGGTCCAGCCACACCCTGATCCGGACCGCCCGCTTCGAGCCGGAGTTCACCGCCCGGGACGTCACCGCCCGCGTGCGGCTGAGGTGCGGCGGCAGCGGCGGCGTCCAGAACCGGGTGCTCAGGGTGGAACGCTTCACCCTCTGAGCCACCGCCCGGTCCGGCCGCCCCCGGAGCCGTACTACAGGCCGATCTGCCAGGCGAACGGCGGCAGTTCGGCCGCTCGGCAGTAGACATCCACGGCCCACGGCAGCAGCGCCGCCATCGGATGCAGACGTGCTCCCTGAAGGCTGGCCAGCTGTCGTGCGCTGTGCCGTACGCATCCGGTGACCTCGGCGCCGTCGGCCGTCACGATCGTCACCGCCGACAAGGGCCCTTCACACGCTGTGGGGTCCTTGTCGTCCGCCGCCGCGCACCGTCCGCCCGCCGCGCGGCCGATGCCGTTCCCACCCGGGTCACTCATCCTCGCCCCCTTGGCCGAAACCGCTCCCGAGCGCAGAGGTACCCGCACGTGGCCTCGAACCCGAGCCCTTGACCCCATGGTGGGGAACTGTTTTCCGTCCGATTGCCGTCGTACGCCCCCGGTGCGCGGGAGTGCCCCACGGCCCGCGGCGCCGCGGTGAAACCGGCGCCGGGGGCGTGAAACCGGAGTGAGGGCGCCGCGAAACCGCGCGGGCCGACAGTGGCGCCATGAACATCGCAGAACTCGACCGCATCGGGGTCCGGCAGGACCCTCCGGAGAGTGCCGACCTGGCCGTACGGGCCGAAGGGCTGGTGAAGACCTTCGGTGACCAGCGTGCCGTCGACGGGATCGACCTGGCCGTACGGCCGGGTGAGGTCTTCGGAGTGCTCGGCCCGAACGGCGCCGGAAAGACCACCACGCTGCGGATGCTGGCGACCCTGCTGAGGATCGACGCAGGCCGTGCCGAGGTCTTCGGCGTCGACGTGGCCGCCCGTCCCCACGTGATCCGGCAGCTCGTCGGCCTCACCGGACAGTACGCGTCCGTCGACGAGAACCTGACCGCCCGCGAGAATCTCTGGCTCTTCGGAAGGCTGCAGGGGGTAGCCTCGCCGCGCGCCCGGCGGACCGCCGCCGAACTGCTCGGACAGTTCGGCCTGGAGGAGGCCGCGGACAAGCCGATCGCGCAGTTCTCCGGCGGCATGCGGCGGCGCCTCGACCTGGCCGCCAGCCTGATCAACCGACCGCCGCTGATCTTCCTCGACGAACCGACCACCGGCCTCGATCCGCGCACCCGCGGCCAGATGTGGGAGACCATCCGCACGCTGGTCACCGACGGCTGCACCGTCCTGCTGACCACGCAGTATCTCGACGAGGCCGACCAGCTCGCGGACCGGATCGCGGTCATCGACCACGGCCGCAAGGCCGCCGAGGGCACCCCGGACGAACTGAAGGCGGCGGTGGGCGACTCCACCCTGCAGCTCGTGCTCTCCGCACCGGACGAGGTGCCCGCGGCCGTGGCCGTCGTCCGGCGGGTCCTCGGCTCCGACCCCGTCCTCAGCCCGGAGCAGGGCCGCCTCAACGTCGCCCTGGAACAGGCCGACCTGGCCGCCGACGTGCTGATCGCGCTGCGCACCGCCGGGGTCTCGGTCGCCTCGGTGAGCGTGGCCAAGCCCAGCCTGGACGAGGTGTTCCTCGCCCTCACCGGCCATGGGAGCGACGGGGACGGCAGGGACAACGCCGACGACAACGACGAGGAGGCGGACAACCGATGACCGGCACCCTGATCGCGCCCGCACGCGAGACCGTCCGCGCGGCGGACCGCGTGGCGGCGGCCGGGCGGCACGTCTCCATGGGAGAGACCGTCAGCCAGACGCTCACCATGGCGTGGCGGGCCTTGAAGAAGATGCGCCGCAACCCCGAGCAGTTCTTCGACGTGGCGCTGCAGCCCATCCTGTTCACCGCGATGTTCGCGTACATCTTCGGCGGCGCCATCTCCGGTGACGTGGAGAGCTATCTGCCGCTGATGATCCCCGGCATCCTCGCCCAGACCGTGCTGACCACGTGCATGGTCACCGGGACGCAGCTGCGCGAGGACATGGAGAAGGGGGTCTTCGACCGGTTCAAGTCCCTTCCGATCGCCCGGGTCGCGCCGCTCGCCGGGCCGATGGTGGCCGACCTGGTGCGCTATCTGATCGCGGCGGTGCTGACCTTCGCCATGGGCCTGCTGATGGGCTACCGGCCCGGCGGGGGAGCGTTCGGCGTGCTCGGCGCGATCCTGCTGGCGGTCGTCACCGGCTGGTCGCTGGCCTGGATGTTCACCTGGGTCGGCACGATCGCCCGGAGCGCCCAGGCCGTGCAGGGCATCTCCATGATGATCCTGTTCCCGCTGACCTTCCTGTCCAACGCCTTCGTGCCGGTGGAGACCCTGCCGGGCTGGCTGGCCGCGTTCGTGCGGGTCAACCCGGTCTCACACCTCGTCACGGCCGCCCGCGACCTGGCCAACAGCGCCGTCGTCAGCGGGGAGGTGGCGTGGACGCTGCTGGCCTGCCTGGCCGTGATCGCGGTCTTCGCGCCGCTGTCCGTACGCGGCTACCGGCGGCACATGTGAGGCTCCCGCACCATCGCGGGAGAGCCTGCCGACGCGGTCCCGTGCCTCGCCCAGGAGGTCGGGGCCGCGCCGGTCCCCGTACTCCGCGCGCAGCGCGGCGAGCGCCCCGGGCGCTGCCTCCTCGGCGTACGGGGCGATGCGCGCGAAGGCCATGGTGGGCGCGGTGGGGTTGTACGCGAACCGCTCGGCCAGCACCAGCAGCCTGACCGCGTCGCGGGGGGCCGTGGCGCCGCGCAGCAGTGCCCAGGCGCCGAGCCCGAAGAGCATCGCCCCGCACACCGGGTAGTCGAGGAACGGACTGTCCGGGGCCAGGATCCCGCTGATCCGCAGGGTGGAGCAGAAGTGGTACAGCTCCTCGCCGTACCGCAGCTCCTCGTCTCCGTGGCGCGGGCTCCCGCCTCCGTGGCGGGGGGCCGCCGCCGTTCCGGCGTGGTACGCGTGCGCGGTCAGGGCGAGCGCCTCCGCGCTGATCACCCACGGTTCGGAGCCGGGACACGGCAGCCCGGGTACGCGCAGGTCACGGGCGCGCCGGACGGCCTGGCGGTGCTCCGCCAGGCCGACGGCGGTCTCTCCGCGGGCCAGGGCGAGTTCGGCGGAGCACAGCGGGACGAGCGCCCTCGCGCCGAGGACCGCCCCGCCGTCGCCGATCCGCGCGATCTCGGCCAGCTCGCCTTCCGCGGCGGCGTGGTCGCCCTCAGCTAGTGCGGCGATCAGCAGGACGGCGTGCATCTGCGTCGCGTCGTCGGCGGCCCCCAGCCGGTCGAGCACCGGAAGGGCGGCCCGTGCGTGACGGACGGCCCGGCGGCTGTCACCGAGCCGGATGGCCAGTCCGGCCAGCACGGCGTGCAGGACCGCCGCCAGCCACGGCCCGTCGTCCGCGGAGACCAGCGCCAGCGCCTGCTCGGCCGCGGCGGCTGCCCCCTCCGGGTCGCCCCCGTTCTCCAGTACGTGGGCGCTCATCTGCAGCGCCGTCAGCGACACGGCCGGGTCGGCGCTCCGGCTCAGCTCCGCGAGCCGCCGCCGGATGCCGGTGCCGTCCGAGGCGCCGCAGGCGAGAACCACCGCTGCCATCGCCGCGACCCGGGGGTCCGTGCTGTCACGGACGGGCAGGCCGGCGAGCAGCTCGCGCAGAACCTCGGTGGGCTCGTCGGTGAGGGTGAGCAGGTGCACGAGAGTGACCAGCAGGGCCACCCGGGTGGCCTCTTCGAGTTCCGGTGGCGGGCGCCAGCCGGTGACCGCCTGCGTGAACGCCTCTCTGAGGACGATGATCCGGGCGTGGTCGCCGCGGACGGACCACAGGGCGCCGATCCCCGCCAGCAGCCGGACCGCTGTCGCGGGGTCGGGTTCGGCGAGCGCCTGGCGGAGCAGCTCGGCCAGGTTGCCCTCCTCGGCCCGCAGCGCGTCCGCCGCCGCGAACGGGGAACGGCCGAACAGCACGGCGGAGTTCTCCCGGACGTGGTCCGTCGCCCAGGCCCGCTGCGCGGCCCGGGCCGCCGCCTCCTCGCCCGCGTCCGCCAGCCGCATCCGGCCGAACTCCCTGACGGTCTCCAGCATCCGGTAGCGCAGACCGCGGTCCGTCTCCCGGAGACTCAGCAGGGACTGCTCGGCCAGCGCGTGGACGGCGTGCAGGGCGTCGGGACCCAGCACCCGCTCGGCCGCGGCCAGGGTGAAGCCGTCACCGAACAGCGACAGCCACCGCAGGGCACGCCGCTCCGGCTCGGCCAGCAGATTCCAGGACCAGTCGATGATCGCGAGGAGCGTCCGGTGCCGGTCGGGGGCGCTGCGGTCGCCGCCGCGCAGCAGGGCGAACCGGTCGGCCAGGCGCCGTTCCAGCTCCTCCACGGACATCACCCGCACCTTGGCGGCGGCCAGTTCGATCGCGAGGGGCAGCCGGTCGAGCCTGGTGACGATCCCGGTGGCGGCCCCTTCGTCGACCCTGACGCCGAGGCGGGCGGCGGTGGCCCGCTGCCGGAACAGCTCCACGGCGTCCTCGACTCCCAACTCGGCCAGGGGATAGACCTGTTCGGCCGGAATGGCCAGAGGGGCGCGGGAGGTGGTGAGCACCCGTAGGTCGCGGGTCGCCGCAGCGAGGAACGCGACCAGGTCGGCCACCGCCTCGATGACGTGCTCGCAGTTGTCCAGGATCAGCAGTGACGGCGTCTGGTCGAGTTGCTGGGCGATGCGGGCACGGACGTCGGTGCGCTGCCGGGGTGTCAGAGTCCGGCGCCCGCTCACCGAGTCGCGGACCCCGAGCGCCGCGCCGACCTCGCCGACGACTCCCTCCGGCGAGGAGACGCCGACCAGCTCGACGAAGTGGGCGACGGGCTGCGTGGCGTTCCGGCCGACGACATGGGCCAGCCGCGTCTTGCCCAGGCCGCCCGGCCCGACGATGGACACCACCCGGTGGGACTGCAGCAGGGCGTGGACCGCGCCGATGGCGTCGTCGCGGCCGAGCAGCGAGGACCCGTCGAACAGCAGCCCGGCCCGGACCGGCCGGTCCGCGGCCAGCAGTCCGGCGTGCACCCGGGCCAGCCCGGGCCCCGGACCCGCCCCGAGGCGCTCGGCCACACCGGCGCGGTAGCGCTCGTACCGTTCCAGTGCCGCGGCGGCCCCGTGTACGGCGGCCTCGCTGCGCAACAGGCAGGCGAGGAGGTCCTCGTCGTGCGGCCGGGCGGCCACGGCCTCCTCCAGCAGCGGAAGCGCGGCGGCGTGCTCGCCGCCCCGGGACCGCGCGACGCCCAGCAGACGGCGCGCCTCCGCCGACCGCCCGGCGGCCTCGGCCCTCAGCTCGGCCAACGGCCCGGTGGCCGCTGCCGCGGCGGGGTCACCGGCCCCGCTTCGCCCGTCGCCGGGTGCTGCGAAGTCCGCCGCCCCGGCAGGACCGTCGCCGGACGCCGTGAGGCCCGCCGCCGCCTCGGCCAGGCGCTGGGCGAGGGCCGCGTCGCCCTCCGTGAGTGCCTCGCGTGCACGCCGCACCAGCGCGCCGAGCCGTAGCGCGTCCACCTGCTCGTCGGGCAGCCCGAGCCGGTATCCGCGTACCGTCCGCACCACGGCGTCGGCGGAGGTCGCGGACCGCGTCCGCGAGACCACCACCTGCAGGGCCTTCGTCGGGTTGGCGGGTGGCCTGTCCGGCCACAGCTCCCGGACCAGCCGCTCGTCGGAGGCTCCCCCTCGTCCGTGCAGCGCGAGCACCGCCAGCAGGGTCCGCGCGCGGTCGCCCGCCACGGGTACTCCTCGCCAGCGCACACCGTCGAGCAGGGTGAGCAGAGGGGGCACGCACCTCAGCTTACGAGGACCCTCGGCACCGGACGGCCGCCCGCCGGGCCGCCGTCCGGTGCGCGTGCCGTGGCTGCCGTACCCCTCACCCCCGGGACCGCCCGGCGGCCGGGGCCTCCCGGTTCCTGACCGGTCGTGTCACCTGCTTGGCCACGCAGGCCGGCATCCCCTCCAGGGTGACCGCGTGTCCCGCGGCATCAGTGCCGTCGGCCGACGCCTCCGCCGCCGCGCGGCGGCGGAAGGCTCCGGGCGGCATGCCGACCAGCTCGGTGAATCGAGTGGTGAACGTGCCCAGTGACGCGCAGCCGACCGCGAAGCAGACCTCCGTCACCGACAGGTCCCCCCGCCGCAGCAGCGCCGTCGCCCGCTCGATGCGACGCGTCATCAGGTACGCGTACGGCGACTCGCCGTAGGCGGCCCGGAACTGCCGGCTGAGGTGCCCGGCGGACATGTGCACACCGCGGGCCAGCGCCTCCACGTTCAGCGGCTGCGCGTACTCCCGGTCGATCCGGTCGCGGACACGCCGCAGCAGCGCGAGATCGGCCAGCCGCTGCGCCTCGATCCGGGCCCGGTGCCACCCGGGTTCACACATCGCGGGTTCCCCCCTGCACGGCCGTGCGGTTCAGCGCAGTTCCTGGATACGGACCAGGTTGCCCGCGGGGTCGCGGAAGGCGCAGTCACGGATGCCGTACGGCTGCTCGGTCGGCTCCTGGACGACCTCGGCGTCACCGGCCTGCACCCGCTCGAACGTGGCGTCGAGATCCTTGGTGGCCAGCAGGATCCAGCCGTAGGTGCCCTTGGCCATCATCTCGCTGATGGTGCGGCGCTCCTCCTCGGTGACGCCCGGGTCGGCGGCCGGGGGCGCCAGCAGGATGGACGTGTCGGGCTGGTCGGCCGGGCCGACCGTGATCCAGCGCATCTTGCCCTGCCCGACGTCGTTGCGGACCTCGAAGCCGAGAACGTCGCGGTAGAAGGCGAGCGACGTGTCCGGGTCGTCGTGCGGCAGGAAGCTCATGTGAATGGTGATGTCCATAACCAGAAGGCTAGGCACGCCCCGCCGGTCCCGCTTCTCGAATCCTGACCGATCCGTCCCCGCGCCGGGCCCCGGCCGCGCGGCCGCCTCACCGGTCCTCTCGGAGTGCGGGCACCCGCGAGCCGTCCTGTCGCCGGTGGGTGACGGGCGGGGGCGGGTGTGCCCTGCGGCGGCCCGCCGTGCACACCCGCCGGTCCGGTCGCGGCACCGCGGCCCACGCGGCGCGGCACCGCGGCCGCGTCGGGTCACGACGCGTGCAGGAAGTCGGCCACGACCTTCGTGAACTCGTCGGCCTTCTCGAAGAACACGACGTGCCCGGCGTCGATCTCGGCGGAGACGGCCCGCGGGATCGCGGCGGCCAGGGCGTGGCTGTGTTCCACCGGGACGGTGGCGTCCCGGGTGGCGCCGAGCACCAGGGTCGGGGCCTGGACGCGGGGCAGCAGATGGCGGATGTCGACGCGGGTGTCGAGGTCGACGTGGCGCAGGGTGCCTTCGGTGGGCGGCATGTTGGGGATCAGGGCCTCGACCTGGTCGCGGCCGATCGCGTTGAGGAACGTACGGCTGAAGCCCGTCATGGTGACGCTGCGGCCGAAGGCGGCGGGGTCGCTCCGGCCGAGCTGCCGCCAGAGCGTGAACAGGTTGCGCAGGTACTCGTCGCCGTCGGTGTGCGCCCAGCCGGAGACCAGGACGAGACGGCGTACGAGATCGGGCCGCAGCGCGGCCACGGCCGCGGTGACCGGGGCGCCCATGGAGAAGCCGAGCAGGTCCACAGGGCCGGCGCCCGCGTCCTCGATGACGGCGATCACCTGCGCGGCCAGCCCCTCGACGGTCAGCGGGCCTCCGGAGTCTGTGGTGCGGTCGGTGCCGGACAGGTCGGGTGTGATGACGGTGCGGGAGGCGGCGAACCGGGGTGCGATCTCGCCCCAGGTCAGCGCGGAGCCCGCGGATCCGGTGCCGTGGACGAGGACGAGCGCGGGGCCGCTGCCGGTGACCTCGTAGTGGACCCGGGCGTCGGCGGCGGTGACGGTGGCCATGGCAAGTCTCCTCGGTGAGGCGGTGGTTCGGGCGGGACCGGTGCTCCGGCCGCCCTGCGGTGACCACCACCCTGCCGGGGCTCGTCCGGGGGCGGCAGAGACCCGCTGACCCTGGGACCGGCGGTCCCTGGTTCGGGCGCGCCGGGTCGTGCAGGATGGCCGTCATGCCGATCAACCGCCGTGAGCTGGCTGACTTCCTGCGCCGTCGACGGGACCGGGTGCGCCCGCAGGACGTGGGGCTGACGCCCGGTCCCCGGCGGCGGATCGCCGGGCTGCGGCGCGAGGAGGTCGCCCAGCTGGCCGGGATGTCGGCCGACTACTACATCCGCCTGGAGCAGGCGCGCGGCCCGCAGCCCTCCGCTCCCATGCTGGCCGCGCTCGCCCGCGCCCTGCGGCTGACCGAGGACGAGCGGGACCACTTGTATCTGCTGGCGGGCCATCCGCCGCCCGCGTCGCACACCGGCACCGGCCACGTCGGCCCCGGCCTGCTGCACCTGCTCGACCAGTTGCCGCACACCCCGGCGCAGGTGCTGAGCGATCTCGGTGACGTCCTCGCCCAGAACGCCATCGCGCAGGCCCTGTTCAGCGGGGTGTGCACGGTCTCCGAGCACGGCCGCAACGTCGTCTGGCGCTGGTTCACCCAGCCCGGTGTCCGGGCCGCCTATCCGCCCGAGGAGCACGACTACTACAGCCGCCTCCATGTGGCCGACCTGCGGGCCGCGGTGACCCGGCGCGGTACGGACGCCGCAGCCGCCCGGCTCCTGGAACGGCTGCGCGCGGCCAGCGAGGAGTTCCGCGAGCTGTGGGAGCTGCACGAGGTCGCCGTACGCAGGCACACCCGGATGAGGATCCTGCACGACGAACTCGGGCCCCTCAGCCTCGACTGCCAGGTGCTGCTCGCGCCCGAGGGCGACCATCGGCTCGTCCTGTACACCCCGCCGCCGGGCGGTGACGAGGCCGGCCGCCTCGCCCTCCTCCAAGTCATCGGTACCGAACGGTTCCCCACCGAGGACCTCGACGGGAGCCACACGGCCTGAGCCGTCCGGCGGAAGGCGGGTGCTAGCTCCTGTCGGCGGCGACGGCCCCGTCCTGGGCTGCGTGCCCGTCGTCCGGCACGTCCGCGTCGGCGCCGTCCCGGCTGTCGGCGCCCGTGGCCCTGTTCGGCAGCACCGCCGCGACGAGGACCGCCGCCACGGCGAGGACGGCCACGACCGTGAACGCCCACTTCATCCCGCTGACCTGCGCGGGCACGGCCGCGGAGCCGTCGGCGACCAGTCGGCCGGTGCGCGCGGACATCACGGTCACGACGAGCGCGGTCCCGAGCGCCGCGGCGACCTGTTGCAGTGTTCCCAGCATGGAGCTGCCGTGCGAGTAGAGGTGCGGCGGAAGCCCGCCCATGCCGAGGGTGAAACACGGGGTGAACGTCGCCGCGAGGCCGACCATCAGCAGTGCGTGCAGCGCCAGGACCAGCCCGTACGGCATCGTCATCGAGACCTGGGTGAGCCCGCCGAGGGCGAGCGCCATGGCGATCGAGCCGGGCAGCACCAGCGGCCGGCTGCCGAACCGGTCGAAGACCTTGCCGACGGTGGGACCCAGCAGGCCCATGAGCAGGCCGCCCGGCATGACCAGCAGGCCGGTCTCCAGCGGGCTGAGCCCGCGCAGGTTCTGCAGGTACAGCGGCAGCAGGATCATCGCCCCGAGCATCGCCAGGAACCCGATGGACATGAGGACCAGGGACAGGGTGTAGGCGCGGTGCCGGAGCGTGCGCAGGTCCATCAGCGGCACACCGCCGCGCTGCAGCCTGAGCTGGCGGAACACGAACAGCGCGATGGTCGCGGCACCGGCGGCGGTGATGCCGGCGCCGGTGCCGAGCCCTCCGCCCTCGCCGAAGAGGCTCAGGCCGTAGACCAGACCGCCGAAGCCGAGCGCCGCCACTCCGACGCTGAGCCAGTCGATGGAGCCGGCCTGCGGCTCGCCGATGTTCTCCACCTTGCGCAGCCCGAGGGCGGTCACCAGCGCCGCGACCGGAAGGACGACCACGAACAGCAGCCGCCAGGAGCCGATCTGCAGGATCAGTCCGGACACGGCGGGGCCGAGCGCGGGCGCCACCGAGATCGCCAGGGTGACGTTGCCCATCACCCGTCCGCGGTCCTGCTCGGGCACCACGATCATCAGCGTGGTCATCAGCAGGGGCATCATCACGGCCGTGCCCGCGGCCTGCACGATGCGGCCCAGCAGCAGCACCTCGAAGGACGGCGCCGCGGCGGACAGGGCGGTACCCGCGAGGAACACGCCCATGGCCATCGCGTAGGCCTGGCGGGTGGTGACCCGCTGCAGGAACCAGCCGGTGACCGGGATCACCGCGGCCATGGTGAGCATGAACGCGGTGGACACCCACTGTGCCGACTGCTCGGTGATGCCCAGCGAGTCCATCAGCCGGGGGATCGCGTTGATCATGATGGTCTCGTTGAGGATCACCACGAACGTGGCCAGCACCAGCAGCCGCACCACCGTCGGCGTGCGCCCTTCCCGCACGGTCGGTCGTTCCTGGATCGCAGCTGACATGGACAGCACCTCGCTGGGGTTCCTGGTCGCGGACGCCTCGCAGCCAAGGGCCGTCGGCGTGGACGTGGGGGCGGTGACACCGATGAAGACCGGCAGGCTCGGCAGAAGTCATCGGCCGACGGGCGAGTCTTTCGCATCCCTGTGCAGATCTGTACGGATTTTTCGCCCCGCGTCGGTACCGGCCCCCCCCGCAGGACGGTCAGCCGTGGTGCCGGAAGCCCTTGCCGGTGCGGTCGAGGGGGTCGGGCGAGAGGCCCAGGAAGCGGTGGCGGAGTGCGTCCCACGCGGCGAGCCGGGTGAAGTCGGGGATGTCGAGGATCTCCTGGCGGTCGGTGAGGAAGGGGTTGGGCAGCAGGACGGTCATCATCTGCTCGTCACGGCCGTTGAACAGGCGGGCTCCCCAGCTGACGGGGGCTCCGTCGGAGCCGATGCTCCGGTAGAGCTCGGCGCGGGAGCAGCGGCGGATGCGGCCGAGTTCGGGGCCGGAGGCGGTGTGCTCTCCGATGCACAGGTGGAAGTGCCAGGGACCGAAGTCGACGGTGGCGTAGCCGTCGTTCATGGTGATGGCGGTGGGGGCGCCCGGGGCGGCGACCTCCCAGGCGGCGCCTTCGATGAGGGGCCCGAAGTGGATGTGCCGCCAGTGGTCGGTGAAGACGGTGGTGACGAGGTCGAGGAGGGCGGCCTCGTCGACCGGCAGGGGCCAGACGTGCTGGAGGCCGCCGCCGGGGGTTTCGACGACGGTCGGTTCGGTGGTGGTCATGAGGTCTTCTCCTTGGGTGTGAGGACGCAGTCGCCGCAGGTGCCCGCTCCCGGCACGCGGTAGAAGAGGCAGCAGCTGCGGCGCCGGAAGGCGAGCGGCCCAGAACCGGCGGCGCGGTACGCGCCCGCGCCCGCCAGCGGCGGCCGGTCCAGCAGCGCGCGGACGAGGGGCACGACGGTGAACCGGGACCGCGGCTCCCGGGCGAGCAGGACGCGATGGGCTCCGATGAGCGCGGAGGCGGCGTTGCCGCGCAGAGTGTGCGGGGACACGCCGGACGCACGGCGTACGGCGGCGGCCCAGGGGACCAGGTTCCGGACGGCGACGGTGTGGTGCAGGGCAGGGCACGGCTCCCGGTCCACCTCCCGCGGGTCGGGGAGCCACAGGTCGAGGGGGCCGGAGCCGGGCAGACGCCACCACAGCCGCTCGGGCCCCAGGTCGGGCACCCGGCCCGTGAACGTGGCACAGGCCAGGGCGATCGACCAGAGCCGGGAGGCGGCGCCCAGATGCAGGGTGGAAGCGGCCACCCGGGGCTGGTCGGTGCCCAGCCGTCCGGCGACCGCCCGTACGCACTCCTCCAGCACACCCGGACCGGCGTACAGATCGGTCATCGGCCGGAAGCCGTCGGCCTCGGGGCGCGGACCGGTGGCCACCGCGAAGTAGGGGCCGATCGTGGAGATTCGCGCCAGGAGGCCGGGGGTGACGGCCGCCGTCACCATGCCCGCACCGTTCGTGTCAGCTCGTGGAAGCCCCGGACATGGACGGCCCGACCGTCCGGTCCGGTGAGACTGAGCCGGCCCGCGCTGTCCCAGCTCACGCTCATGCCGGCAGCCGGACGGCTCGCGTCCGCGACGGCCAGCCCTTCCCGCGCGAGGGCGCGTTCGAGGAGCGGGAGCACATCGGCCGGCGCGTCCACCGCCACGTCGGCCCGTGCGGTGCGGCGCAGCCCGAACGTGCCGGAGGCCGGGTCGAAGGCCAGGTGGTCGGCGTCGAAGGCAGCGCCGACGGCTCCTGCGCGGATCAGGTCCTCGGGTGCCCCGGTGTGGACGTGGCGGTCGCGGTCGACGAGCCAGACCGCGTCGGCCACCCGCAGGGCCAGCTCCAGGTCGTGGGTGCTGACCACGACGGTCAGCCCCTTGTCCCGGGCGAGGTCGCGCAGCAGTACGGTGAGCGCCACCCGTGAGGGCACGTCGAGGAAGGCGGTCGGCTCGTCGAGGAGGACGACCTCGGGCTCCTGGGCGAGGGCGCGGGCGGTCAGGACCCGCTGGCGTTCGCCGTCGGAGAGTTCGGCGGCCGGCCGGTCCGCCAGGTGATGCGCGCCCACCGCCTTCAGCGACCACTCGACGGCTGCGTGGTCGGCGGCCGTGAGGCGGCCGGTGAATCCGGTGTGCGGGTGGCGGCCGAGCCCGGTCAGCTCCCGTACGGAGAGCAGTCCGGCGTCCACCCGGTCGGTCAGGACCACCGCCAGCCGTCGGGCGAGCGTCGTCGGCGGCGTCCGCGCCAGGTCGTCGCCGCCGATGCGGATGCTGCCGCCGAGCGGCGGGAGGAGCCCGCACAGGGTCCGCAGCAGCGTGGACTTGCCCGCGCCGTTGGGCCCGAGGAGCACGGTCAGCTCGCCCGCACGCGCCCGAAGGCCGAGCCCCGACAGCACGGCCTGCCCCGCCCGGCGCCCGCTCCCCGACCGGGTGCGGTAGCCGACGGCGAGACCCTGGGTGGAGAGGCCCCCGGCGCGGTCGGCTCCGCCGATGGCATCCGTGACGGCTTCGTTCATCGTGTCGGTCACGAGGCCACTCCTTGTACGCCGCGACGGCTGCGGATCAGGAACGTGATGACGACGGGGGCGCCGAACAGCGAGGTGACGGCGTTGAGCGGCAGCACGGCATCCGTCCCGGGCGGCTGGCTCAGCAGTGCGCACACCAGCGCCAGGAACGCCCCGGCGAGCATGGACGCGGGGATCAGCGCCCGGTGGTCGGAGGTCCCCAGCGCCACCCGCGTCAGGTGCGGCACCGCCAGGCCGAGAAAGGCGACCGGGCCGCAGAACGCGGTGGCGGCACCCGCCAGCAACGCCGTGCCGAACAGGGCCAGATCGCGGCTGCGCCGCACGTTCAGGCCCATGGTGCGGGCGTAGTCCTCGCCGAGCAGCAGGGCGTTGAGGCGTTTGGCGGTCAGCAGCGCGGCCAGCAGGCCGACGCCGACGACGGGCAGCATGACCTGGAGGTCGGGCCAGGTCGTGGCGCTGAAGCTGCCCAGGCCCCACATGACGAACTGCTGGGCGCGCTCGGGCCGGGCGTAGACGAGCATCACGCCGACCATCGCGGTGGCAGCCGAGCCGATCATGACGCCGATGACGAGCAGGGTGACGGCCGACCGGACCCATCGCGAGAGGAACAGCACCAGGGCCAGCACGGCGGCGGCACCGAGCGCGGCCGCGATGATGACGCCCACCCGCCCCAGCCCGGCCAGGTCTCCGGTGAAGCTTCCGGCGACCCCGCCCGTCCCGACGACCACGGCGGCGACGCCCAGGCCGGCGCCCGAACTCACCCCGAGGGAGAAGGGATCGGCCAGCGCGTTGCGGAACAGGGTCTGCATCTGCACGCCGGCCACCGCGAGGGCGGCTCCGACGGCGGTCGCGGTCAGCGCACGCGGCAGCCTGACCTGCTCGACGATCACCGTCCAGCGCGGGTCGTCGGCGGTGCCGCCGAACAGGATCCGCACCACCTCCGCGGTCGGTACCGGATGGGAGCCGGTCGCGAGGGCGACGACGAACAGCGCGGCGGTGCCCATCCCTAGGGCGAGGACGACGGCGAGGCGCCGCCGTCCCGGCCGTACCGCCCGCGGGGTGTCCGGGGCGGTGGCCGGAGCGCTTGCCAGGTGCGTCGTCACGCCTTGGGCACCGGCTGGTAGAAGGTGAAGGTGTGGTCCTTCGCCTGCTCGGGGTGCATCAGCGCGAAGAGGTCCGCGAGGACCAGGTCGGGGCGCAGCACACCGCGCTCGAAGTAGTCGTTGCCGCCGCCGGGGCCGAGCGCCTTGGTGTTCGTCCAGACCGCGCCGCCGGTCGCGGCCTTCAACTGCCCGTACCGGCTGTCGGCCTTCACCGCGTCGGCCGTGGACTTCCACTGCTGGTCGGCGATCCAGACCGGGGCCTCGCCGCCCTTGGCGTACACGGCCTCGAAGTTGAGCTGGAGGTTGCCGGTGCCCGACTCGGCGGCCCAGGGGTAGGTGCCGCCCGCGTCCTTGATCAGCCGGGCGGCGTAGCTGCCGCCGGCGGGCATGTACCAGGTGCCCTGGTACATCGTGCCGGGCAGCACCTCGACGGGCTTGCCCTGCTCGGCGGCCTGTGCGCCCTTCTCGGCGACCTTCCGGTAGTCGGTCTCGATGGTGTCGAACACCTCGCCGGCGCGCTGTTCGGCCCCGGTGAGCGCGGCCATCGCCTTGACCCACTCGGCGCGGCCGAGCGGACTCGGCTCCAGCCACTCGGCGTTGGCGACGACGGCGATGCCGGCCTGGCGCAGCTTGGGGTACTGCGGGTCGTCCGTGCCCTGGGTCATCAGCACGTCCGGCTTGGCGCCGATGACCGCCTCGGCGTCGAGGGTGCGGTCCTTGGCGTACTCGGTGACCTTGCCCGCCTTCACCCGCTCGATCACCTCGGCGGAGGAGACGGCCGTGACGCTCGCGACACCGGTCAGCACGTCCAGGGTGCCGGTCTCGGTCAGCAGCGGCAGGTGGGTCGTCGAGGCGGAGTACAGGCTCTTGACGGGTACGGTGACCTGCTGCGCGGATGCCAGTTCACCGGTCAGTTCGGGCTTCGGCGCACCGCACTTGACCAGCACGTACGACTCGGGCTTCCCCTTGGGGAAGGGCTCGTTGACGGTGAGGACCTGGTAGCTCTTCTCGTACCGGAGCGTGAAGTTCTCGGCGTGCTTCACCGCCGACTTGACCGGGAAGTAGTCCTTGGCCGGGTCGAAGTCCTCGATGCAGCCGTCCCCGGCGGCCCGGGACTCGGCACCGGCGGGCGGGTCGGCGGCGCCGCCGCACGCGGTGAGCGTGAGGGCGGCGAGGAAGGCCACCGCGGCGGCCCGACGGCGGCCGGGCATGACGGATCGTGCGGGCATGGTGACTCCTGGTGGTGTGCGTGGGCAGCGCGCACCGCATGGCGGTGCGCGTGATGCGGCGTACGGGAAGAACCCGCCGGGGGAGGGAGCCGTCAGAACCTGAGGGAACGGGCCCGGGCGTCAGACCGGGCGGGCCGGCTCCGAAGGACCACGGGCGGCGCGAAATCGCCGCCACATCTGTACAGGCACACGCGTGCCACCGCCTCTCCTGGGGAAATCCGCCCCGTACTTCGAGGTGCGACGGCGTGAGTCTCCTGACTCGGGATCAGTGCTTCTCCGGCCTTCCCGTCCCGGGTGGGGCGGTGGCCATGGGTGGAGTCGCTCCCCCTACACAGTGGCGGTACCGTGCCGGAATCTCACCGGCTTCCTCGTTCCGCCGTCGCTTGTCGGACGGAAGCATCGCAGAACCGGCCACGGCCGCGCCAGACCTACATCTGTGCGACCAGCCACAGCCCCGCTCGTCATCTCCACGCCTCCGGTGCCTCGTCGCCGTCCGGCCTCCGGCACACTCATCCGTGCCCGCCCGCGAAGACCGGCCGCCACCGGCAGTGCCCGGACGGTGCGTCAGGGCACTGCCCGGCTCCCGCGCAAGGCGTCGTGGATCGCCCCTTCGCGGACACCCGGGGCCGCGTCACCGCCGAACGGTCATCCGTCCTTCAGTGCCCCGGCCGGCACGTGGTGGTGCGCCTTTTCCATGAGGCGTCACGGCGGTCCCGGGCCCTCCGGACGTCTGCGCGGGGCGCGCGGCCAGGGCCCGGGTGGGCCGAATAATGCGTTGACGCCCCTGGAAGGCGTCTTGTTAGCCTGCGGGGGACGTTCTGTTTGGTTCTGGGCATGTGTGCCCTGGAAAGGTGTGTTTGATGACCCGGCCCGCGCCGAGTGCGCCTCGCCGTACCGCGTAACCGTCCGCAGCCTTGCGCTGCCCGTTTCTCCTGGCCGCTGCCGGACGTGTCCACCGGTGCCCCGACCTGCCTGTCCGCCGTTCCGCGGCGATGTCGGGCTGCCCTCCGACGAGGCCACTCGGCCTGCTCTTGCTGTCATGACCGACTTCCAGCAAGGAGCACCCGGGTGTCCAGCCACACCACCAACACCACCAACACCCTCAGCCTCGGCACCTTCGCCTGTGCCTGGTGCGGGCTGACCGTGTCCGCGTACGCCGCCGACGGCGCGCCGCGCAACCACTGCCCGTCCTGCCTGCACTCCCGGCACGTCCTCGACCACGTCGGGGGCGGTCCCGGCGACTGCGAGGGCCGGATGTCCCCCATCGCCATCGCCGTGCTCCGCACCGGTGACTGGATGGTGATCCACCGCTGTGTGCGCTGCGACGAGCTCACCTCGAACCCGGTCCACGCCGACGACAACCAGCTCATCCTGATGCGCATGGCGGTCCGCCCGCTGGCGCAACCGCCCTTCCCGCTCGAAGCGTTCGGAACCCTCTGACCGCCCGGCAGGGAAGGAGCACCGTCATGTCGCGCAACAACCACAGCAGTCGCGGGCGGCGTCGTCCGCAGCGGCACAAGGACGTCCTGCACCACCGGGGCGGGCACCGGACCGACGACTTCCGGTGCGTGTCCTGCCGGCTCGACGTGTCCCTGGACGCACCCGGCACCGCCCATCGCAACCACTGCCCCAACTGCCTGGCCAGCCTGCACGTCGACCGGAGGATCCCCGGCGACCGCGACGCGGACTGCCGCGGCCGGATGGAGGCGCTGGGCATGTCCGTCCGTACCGACGGCGAGTGGATGATCATCCACCAGTGCGCCTCCTGCGGTGAGCTCAGCGCCAACCGCATCGCCGGTGACGACAACCCGCTCGCCCTGGTCCGCCTCGCCCTGAGGCCGCTCGCCGACCCCAGGGCGGCGGGCCGCGTCATGCTCACTCTCTGACCCGGGTGCGGCGGCCGCGGGCGGGCGACCCCCGCCCGCGGCCGCCGCCCCACCCGTTTCACCGCCCGCTCACAGTAGGGAACACCCCACGAGGAAGATCAGGACCGCGGTGCCGCACGGCACCGACCGCGTGGGGGAGGTATTCTGCGGCGCCTCCGGGGCCCACCCCGGGGCCGGCGTCGACAGCGCCCCGGCGCTGCCCGCACCGCCCGGCGTGCGGCGGACGGCGGCTCCGCCGGTACGAGATCCCCCTGGCGCCCCTCGTCCTCGGCGCGGGCACTCGTCTCTTAGACGGCGTCCCGCCGACTCCGGCGTCGGAACTGCCCTGCGGCAGGTCCGTCATGATGTGGCGTCACTGCTTCATCGCGGACGCGTGGGCCCGGGTGCGTGTCATGGCGTTCGCGGTACTGCGTCGTCTTCCCGCCTGTCAGGCATCGAGCTGCTGCTCGGTGCGCTTGAGCCAGCTTCGGTACCAGTGCGCGAAGTCGTGCCCGGTCGGCTCGATCCCTCGGTCCATCGGTCTCAGATCCTCCCAGACGGCTCCTCGGTGCGGGCCCGTCATCACCAGCAGCGACGTATAGCCGCATCCCTGCTCGCTGAGGAACACCGCGCCCGCTTCCTGCGCGTCGTACAGCTCCTCGTAGCGCGCGTCCCAGGCCGCGTGAGCGTGACGGAACTCCTCGTCGGTCGCGAAGGCCTCCTTCTCGGGCTCCCGTGCGTCGAGTGCGTCGATCTCACTCTGCAGCACCTCGGCCACGAAGGGCCGCCCGGCGAACTCGGCAGTGGTCGACTGGGCGGAGAAGGCGAGCCCGACGCCGCGCCACTGCCACCCGCGGTCGCCCAAGGACGGTGTCATCAGGCCGTAGTGGGGGCCCGCTCCCCCCGCTCCGACATGGAGGAGGAAACTCCGGTACTGCGCGGGCAGACCGACGCCGAGGTCCGCCTCCAGGGACCGGAGCTGCTCCTCGCTCATGACCGGACCGAGGCGGAAGCCGTGCCCCCGCGCGCCGAAGACCTTGTCCGATTCGGGGCGTTCGGCGAGCCGGAGCACCCGCTCCCGCACTCCCGCCCACATGTCCTCAACCATGACGTACACGCTAGTCAGACGCGCGCCGCGACGACACGGGGTTTGCCGCCGCGGCGCGAGTGCCCAGCGTGCCGTCCTCTGCCGTGTCCGGTGCGGTCGCTCGCGACGGCAGGAACCAGGCGGCCGACACGCCGCCCACAGAGACGCTGATCGACCTGGATGACGACGAAGGCCCAGGTCGCTGACCCGGGCCTTCGTTCACGGGCGGAGGACGGGAATCGAACCCGCTCCGAGCCTGGGGGCACCCGGTACTTGAGTCCGCGTATGCACACCGAACAGCGAAGACGTCGGTTTCCGGCGTCACCGGCCCGTGCGCGGTGTCCTCCTCGCGCACCGCTGTCGACCGCCCCTGCCGGCGCCCTGCGGCACCGGAAGGCCGCCGCCGGTCCCGTCAGGCGTCCGCGACCGCCTCCAGGGGGCTCAGGGCCGCTGCCCGGCGGGCCGGGACGGCGGCGGCGAGTGTGCCCGTGGTGAGGGACAGCAGGCAGACGAGGAGGAGGGTTCCCCAGGGCAGCGACAGGGTGTACTGGTCGATCGCGCCGTTGGCGAGGGAGCCGACGGCCCAGGCGCCGAACAGGCCGCCCGCCAGGCCCAGGAGGGTGCCGAAGCCGGCGACTGTCAGCGCCTCCAGGCGGATCATGCGGCGGACACCGGCGCGGTCCATGCCGAGGGCGCGCAGCGCGCCGATCTCACGGGTGCGCTCGGCGACCGACATGGCGAGGGTGTTGACGATGCCGAGCGCGCTGATGACGACGCCGATGCCGAGCATCCCGTACATCACGTTCAGCAGGCCGGCCATGGTGCCCGCGGCCTCGCGGACGAGTTGGTCCCGGTCCTGCACCTTGAGCAGAGGGCTGTTGCCCACGGCGGAGCGCAGCCGGTCCTCCAGCGCCTTCGTCCCCGGGCTGTCGGTACGCAGCAGGACGCGCTGGACCGAGCCGGGCAGGAAGCTGTTCTTCGCGACGTCGGAGCGGCTGCCGAGCGCGTCACGGGCGGTGGGGTTGTCCTGGTAGACGCCCACGACCTCGTACGCGGTGAACCGCCCCTCGCGTCCCAGCCGGATGTTCAGCAGGCCGCCGGTGGTCACCCCGTGTTCCCGGGCGAGGGTGCTGGAGACGGCGATCCGGCCCGGGGCGAGGTTCTCGGCGGAGCCGGAGACGAAGGTGAGCTTCATGGTGTCGTGCAGGGTGGCGGGGTCGACGCCGGAGATCTGCCGTACACCGCTTCCGGTGAACATGGCCGAGTCCGTGATCGCGGTGGCGGTACGCACCCCGCTGGTGCCGGCCAGCCGCCGTACGGCGCCGGGGTCGATGCCCGTCATGGTGGAGCGGGTGCTGACGACGTAGTCCGCGCCGAGGCCGGCCGCCGCCTGGCGGTCGAGCGCCTGCCCGGTGGAGTCGCCGATGACGGCGAGTCCGGTGACGAGGCCGGTGCTGAGGAGCAGGGTGGCGGCGGTGGCGGCGGTGCGGCGCGGATCGCGCAGGGCGTTCTCGCGGGCCAGGCGCCCGGTGACGCCGAGGGGGCCGGTGAGCCGCCCGGTCAGCCTGATCACCGGCGGCGCGAGGAGCGGGGCGAGCGCGATCAGGGCGGTGACGAGGAGACCGCAGCCGATCATCGCGTTCCGCAGGTTCTCCTCGGAGGCGTCCTTCGCGCCGCTGAGCGAGACCAGCCGGATGACGCCGAGCGCGAGAAGGCCGAGGCCGACCGCGCCGCGCAGCCGGAACCGCTGGGCGGCGGGTGGCTGTTCGGCCGAGCGCATCGCCTCGACGGGCGCGGTCCTGGCGGCCTGGCGGGAGGGCAGCCAGGCGGCGAGGACGGTGACGCCGACGCCCACGGCGAGCGCGGCCGCGACCGGGCGCGGGCCGATCACCAGGGGGCCGCTGGGCAGTGTGGCTCCGTCTGCGCCGAGGACGTGGGGCAGGGCCGCCGCGATGCCGAGGCCGAGGAGGAACCCGGCAGCCGAGGCGGCGAGGCCGACGACGAACGCCTCCAGGAGAACGGAGCGGGAGATCTGGCGGCGCGAGGCGCCGATCGCCCGGAGCAGGGCGGTCTCCCGGGTCCGGCGGGCCACGGCCATGGTGAAGGTGTTGACGATGAGGAAGGAGCCGATGAAGAGCGAGACCCCGGCGAAGACCATCGGGATCTTCTGGTGGCCGCGGGTCAGCGTGTTGACGAGGATGGCCTGCTGGGCCGCCTGCGCCTGGCCCGTGGTGGCCTCGGCGCGGTCGGCGGGGAGGACGGCCGTGACCCGGTCGGCGAGTTCGCGCGCGCCGGTGCCGGGCGTGGCCGACAGGTCGATGCCGTTGTAGTGGCCCGGCGTCGAGAACAGCTTCTGTGCGGTCGCCATGTCGAACAGGACGAGGGTGCCGCCCGCCGTCACCCGGGTGTCGTCGGTGGTGACGAGGCCGACGAGCTGCGCGGTCATGACCGGGCCGTCCGTGGCCAGGGTGACCGTGTCGCCGACGCGGAGTCCGCCGGCCCTGGCGGTGCCGCTGTCGACGGCGATCTCGCCCGCGCGGGCGGGGGCACGGCCTTCGGTCAGCGGGTGGCGGTCGTCCTTGCCGTCCTTGCCCGGCACGTATGCGGTGGCCAGGTTCGACCAGGCGCGGTCAGCGCGCAGCGGGGTGCCGTCCGCCGCGTTCAGGGTCGCCGAGCCGTCGACCGAGGGGCGTACGGCTGCGACACCGGGCACCCGGGCCAGCCTCTCGGCGAGTGCGTCGTCGAGCACGCCGGCGGACGGCCCGTCCTGGGCGCCGGGTTCAGGTTCCGTCTCGGTGACGGTGACGTCGGTCCCGGCGAAGTTCTTCGACGAGGCGGCGCGGTGAGCGGCGGCGGTGGTGTCCGCGAAGACGAGGGTGCCGCTGACGAACGCGACCCCCAGGCAGACGGCGAGGACGGTCATGGCCAGCCGGGCCTTGTGGGCCAGGAGGTTGCGCAGGGTCGTTCTCAACACAGGGGACTTCCAAAGGCCTTCGGAGGGTTGCCGGGGATCGGGGGCCGGGGCGCCGGTGTGGGGCGTCCCCGGGTGCGCGGCGGGCGCGGGGCGGGGACGCAGACAGGGGCTCCGGCGTGGTTCAGCCGTCGTGGGAGCGGGCGCCCAGGCTCTTCATCAGGTCGAGGACGCGGTCCGGCGTGGGGTGGACCATCTCCTCCACGAGGCGGCCGTCGGAGAGGAACACGACGCGGTCGGCGTACCCGGCGGCGACCGGGTCGTGGGTGACCATGACCACGGTCTGGCCCAGCTCGCGCACCGAGTCCCGGAGGAAGCCGAGGACTTCGGAGCCGGCGCGCGAGTCGAGGTTGCCGGTGGGCTCGTCGCCGAAGACGATCGCCGGGCGGGAGGCCAGGGCGCGGGCCACGGCGACGCGCTGCTGCTGGCCGCCGGACAGCTGGGCGGGCCGATGGTCCAGACGCCCGGTGAGCCCGACCATGGAGACGACCCGGTCCAGCCACTCCCGGTCCGGCTTCCGGCCCGCGATGTCCATGGGCAGCGTGATGTTCTCCAGCGCGCTCAGCGTCGGCAGCAGGTTGAACGCCTGGAAGATGAAGCCGATCCGGTCCCGGCGCAGCTGCGTGAGCTGCCGGTCCCCGAGACCGCCGAGTGCGGTGGTGCCGACGTGCACCGAGCCCGAGGTGGGCGAGTCCAGTCCGGCGGCGCAGTGCATCAGGGTGGACTTGCCGCAGCCGGACGGGCCCATGATCGCGGTGAACTCGCCCTCCCGGAAGGCGATGCTGACCCGGTCGAGGGCGACGACCCGGGTGTCGCCGCGGCCGTAGACCTTCGACAGGTCGGTGGCGGCGGCCGCGATGCCGGTCGTGGCGGGCGGCGACGGGAGGTCGGTGGTCATGGGGCTCCTCTTCACGTGCGGAAAGCGGAAGGACGCACGGGAAAGGGTGTCCGGGGAACGTATCGGGGCCTGGGCAGCCACGTATCAGGGCCCGCTCGGACGTGTACCGGTCGCACGGCGGGGACGACGCGGAAGGGCCTCCCCGCGTGGGGAGGCCCTGGAGAAGGGGACGCTTCTCGTGCTCCCGCCCCACCACGTCTACGACACCTGTCGGTGTCCTACCGGCGCCCGGCCCGGGCGAGGACGAGACGGGCGCGCCCGCCGGCGGCCAGGAGCGTCCCGCCGAGGAACAGGCCGATCACGCCCGGCACTCCGGCGGGCTGCCCCGTCTCGCCCGCCGCCGTGTCCGCGGTGAGGGCGCCGGCGATCAGCAGCAGGGACGCGAGGGCGGTGAGCCCGCCGACGCCCCGGACGCCCCACCGGAAGACGGCGCGGGAGCGGCTGCCGGGGGCTGTGCGGTCGGACGGGTCCATGCTGGCCTCCTCGGTTCGGGTGCGCCCCGGGTGTGCGTCGAAGAGTGCCGGAGGAACGTATCGGGGCCTCGGCCACCGTGTACCGGGCACCGCCCCACCGTGTACCGGCCCGGCGGCGGGCCCGAGCCCCCGTCAGCCGGGCAGCCGCAGAGTGGCGACGGCACCGCCGTCCGGGGCGTTGGCCAGCCGGAGTTCCGCGCCGAGGACCCGGGCCTGCCCGAAGGCGATGGTGAGCCCCAGGCCGTGCCCCGAGCCGCGTTCCCGGGCGCCGGTGTGGAAGCGGCGCGGGCCGTGGGCCAGCAGGCCGGGGGGAAAACCGGGGCCGTGGTCGCGGACGACGACCGTCCGTCCGTCGACGGTGACGCGGACGGGGGCGCCGCCGTGCCGGTGCGCGTTGACGACGAGGTTGCCGACGATCCGCTCCAGCCGACGCGGATCGGTCTCCACCGTACGCGCGACGCCGTCACCGGTGCCGTCGGCACCCTCCGTCAGGTCGGTGACCCCGGTGCCGAGCCCGGTGCGGGAGACCGCCTCGGCGACCACGGCGCCGAGCGGCACCCGCACACGGACCGGTTCCTCGGCCCCGGCGTCCAGGCGGGAGATCTCCAGGAGGTCCTCGACCAGGGCGCGCAGGTCGCGGACCCGGGCCCGCAGCAGGTCCTCGTTCTCCCCGGGCGGCAGGAGGTCGGTGGCGGCCAGCAGCCCCCCGACGGGGGTGCGCAGCTCGTGGGCCACGTCCGCGGTGAACCGGCGCTCGGTGCGCAGCCGCAGCGCCAGACTGTCCGCCATCCGGTCGACGGTGGCGGCGATGTCCGCCACCTCGTCGTCGCCCTTCGTCGGCCCGGAGCGGGCGTCCAGGTCTCCGGCGGAGATCCGGGCCGCCGTCTCGGCCACCCGGCCCAGCCGCCGGGCCAGCA
Organism: Streptomyces sp. MUM 203J; assembly: GCF_022414595.1. GTDB lineage: Bacteria > Actinomycetota > Actinomycetes > Streptomycetales > Streptomycetaceae > Streptomyces. Next base: position 47,827 of record NZ_JADWYO010000025.1, read on the forward strand.
GCCCGGCGCCGTACACGGCCAGGGGAGTGGCCGCCACGAGCGCGAGGAGCGAGGCGACCGCCATGGCCGCGTCGAGACGGGACAGGTTGGAGAAGTCCGGGTTCAGATTGACCTGGACGGCGAGGACGGGGCTGTCGGGCCCTCCGGTCCGCTGCGCCGCCCAGGCGCTCGGCCCGACGTTCCCCTCGACGCGGTCGTCGTGGAACAGGTGCCGTTCGCCGTCGCCGGGTGCGCGCAGCGCGGCGGGCAGGTCCCCGGGGTCGAGTTCGGCGCCGTCGGTGAGGACACCGGTGCGCCGGTGGACGTCCATGGCCGCGTACAGGGTGTTGAGCGCCCGTGCCTCGCCGCGGCTGCGGATGTCGTGCGCGGTCCACACGTGCACCAGGACGCCGACCGCCGCCACCACGAGCAGGGCCGTGGCCGCGGCGAGCGCGGCGATCTTCCGGCGCAGCGGGGTGCGGCGGCGGCCAGGCCCGGGCCGGCGGACGAGGCGCACGGTCACCGCCTGAGCTTGTAGCCGAAGCCCCGGACCGTCTCGATCCGGTCCCGGCCCAGCTTGCGGCGCAGCCGCTGCACGCACAGGTCGACGACCCGGCTGTCGCCGTCCCAGCCGTAATCCCAGACGTCCCGCAGGAGGGTGTGCCGTTCCAGGACGACGCCGGGGTGGGCGGCGAACTCCAGGAGGAGCTTGAGCTCCGTCGGGGTGAGGGCGACCTGGCGGCCGGCGACGAAGACCTCCATCCCGGCGGTGTCGACCCTCAGGTCCCCGAACTCCAGCACGGCCTCCTCGCCCGGACGGTCCCCGTCCGGCGCCGGCCCGGCCGGGGGCGCGGGCGAGTACGTGGCGCGCCTCAGCAGCGACCGCATGCGGGCCACCAGGACGTACGTCTCCACCGGCTTGACGACGTAGTCGTCCGCGCCCGCCTCAAGTCCGGCGACCACGTCGAGCCCGTCGCCGCGGGCGGACATCATCAGCACCGGCACCAGGCTGGTCTCCCGGATCCTGCGGCACAGCCCGATCCCGTCGAGGCCGGGCAGCATCACGTCGAGGATCAGCAGGCCGAACTCCTCCGCGCGGAAGAGCTCAAGACCGGTGAGCCCGTCGGCGGCGACCCGCACCTCGTAGCCGTAGCGCTCCAGGGCGACGGCGAAGGACCGGCGCATCAGGTCGTCGTCCTCGACCAGCAGCACACGCGCGATGCACGCGGGAGGCGCGGGGGACTCGGACGAGGACAAGAAGACGGCTCCTGTTCGGAAGGTGACGGGCGGGCGGCCCCGGCTCCACGTCCCCGACGGGCGGGCGACCACGCCACCACCGGAACGATACGGCAGACAGCGGACGTCCCCCCGCCTCCATCACCCGCTCCTCCGGTTTCGATACGCCCCCGAGCGCCCCCCGATACACCCCGGATACGAAGCCCCCAGGTCCTGTCCCACGGGGCACGGAGCACCCGCGATGCCGACGAGAAGACGGCGGGGTCGCGCGGAGGCGCTGCGCGCCACCGGGACAGGGAGGACGACGACGGATCCCCGGTTCCCGGCCGCCTGCCGAACCGTTCGGCCAGGCCGCCTCCGTCCGTGCGTCATCGCGCCGTGGCTCCCCTGTCCGCCCCGGTGCCTGCGGTTAGCTGCTGAGGGCGGTTCCCCCACCGCCCAGTGCCGGGCTGCAGACACCCAGGAAAGGAAGCGGAAGGTGCTCAGAGGCTTCAAGAACTTCCTCATGCGTGGTGACCTCATCACCATCGCCGTCGGGCTGGTCATCGCGCTGGCCTTCTCGACCCTGATCAAAGCCTTCACGGACTTCGTGATCAACCCGATCGTCAGCCGCTTCCAGGGCGGCGCATCCATGGGACTCGGATGGCAGCTCGGAGACGAGGGCAACCAGACGACCTACCTCGATCTGGGACAGTTCATCTCCGCGCTGATCTACTTCATCATCTTCATGGCGGTCGTCTACTTCCTGATCGTCGTGCCGTACAAGCACTACCAGGCCCGCCGCGGCGTCACGGCGTTCGCCGAACCCGGCCCCGTCAAGACCTGCCCCGCCTGCCTCTCCGAGGACCTGCCCGCGGCTGCGAGCAAGTGCCTGCACTGCGCCACCGAGCAGCCCCCGGCCACCGGGACCGGAACAACTGCTTAGCCGGTGATCCGAGTCAGAGGTTCCTCGCCAGATCGATCGCCTTCAGGCGGCTGCCCCCGGGTGTGCGCGGCATGCGGGAGTCCGGCGGCCGGTCGGCGAAACGGTGTGCGAGATCCACGCAGGAATCTCTGACCCGGGTCACCGGCGGTCGCGGCACTCGGCGGCCCGCGCCAGCAGCAGCGCCCGCTCGCGCTCGTTGCGGGTCAACGAGGCGGCGTGCTCGAAGTCGGCACGGGCCCGCGCTGTGCGGCCCAGGTGGGAGAGCAGGTCCGCGCGGACGCTGAAGAGCAGGTGGTAGTCCCGCAGGGCGGGCTCGACGGCGAGGGCGTCCACCTGCCGATGTTCCCCCCACACCTCCGCGCCTGCTGCCCGACGCGGTCTATGAGGCCGTCGGACCGGGGACGACGCTGCTTCGGCTGGAGACCACACGGTCCCGGCGGGGCGTCCTCGACGGGGCGTGGTGGCCCCGTTCGCGAGACGTCGAGCAGGAGATCCCGCCGCTGGTCACCGCCCTGACCGAGCATCTCGGGCCTATCACCCGGATCGGCCTGGACGCCTCCGCCTGGAACGGCATCCCGACCCGTCTGGTGGTCGACGGCCGGGTCGTGCACCTCGACTCCTTCTCCGTCGGCGACGACACCGTCCTGATCACCCGCGGCGACAACGACCACTTCGCCCTCATGGTCGTCCCGCCGGGCACCGAGCCCGACGCAGCACGCACCGCCATGGCCCGCGCCGTTCGCGCCGACAACGTCACCCAGGCCGCCGAGATCCTTCTCGCCGAACTCCCCTCACCGGAGACCGGACCGGAGGAACCGGCATGACAGGGACGGCGGGCTCCGAGACCGGCGCCCCCACCACGTGGCGGACCCACGCCCTGCGCACGCGCCGTCCGGCCGCCACCGCCCGCTTCGCAGGCGCGGCCCCGTCCTTGTTCAGTCCCCGGCGGGGGGCTGTCCTCCGGCCGCCGCACGGCGGTATTCGGCGTTGAGGCGCTGGGCTTCTTCGAGCTGGTCCTCAAGGATGATGATGCGGCAGGCGGCCTCGATGGGGGTGCCCTGGTCGACGAGTTCCCGGGCACGGGCGGCGATGCGCAGCTGGTAGCGGGAGTAGCGCCGGTGGCCGCCCCCGGACCGCAGCGGCGTGATCAGGCGGGCTTCCCCGAGGGCACGGAGAAACCCGGGGGTCGTGCCGATCATGTCGGCGGCCCGGCCCATGGTGTAGGCGGGGTAGTCGTCATCGTCGAGACGGCCGAGTGCGTCGTCTGCTGTCATGCTCACCTCTCTGGGGGGAGGGGCCGAGGAGACCTGTGCTCCGGTGCCTCCGGACACCAGAGGCCCGAAGAGGCGCCGTGAATCCGGCGGCGGTCCGCACGCGGAGCCACACGCAGGCTCGCTCCTCGCGGCGCCATGTCCGCGCGGGCACGAAGACCCTCCGCCCGACCTTCCGGTGTGCGCCGGGGGGCCGACGCCTTCACCGAGGGTAGTGCTCCCCTCCGCACGGCCGGTACCGCGGAGGTGTGCCGTGAACCCGTACGGGACGCACGAAGGGCCCGGCCGGTGCGCACCTACGCGTGCGCACCGGCCGGGCCCCGGGCGCGCGAGGCGCGCCCGATCACGGGTCAGGCGATCATGGACGTGCCCAGCGGGTCGTCTGCCTGCCGGCCTGTGCCGACGGTGACCGCAGGGCGGGTGCGGCAGGTGAAACCGAGCCGGGTCATGGCCCGGACGACCTCACGGGCACTGAAGTCGCGGCGGTCCTGGCGGGTGATGACGGCGCCGACCTGTAGGGCTGGGTACTCACGGCGCCCGATGACCACGTACTCGCCGGTGACGGGTTCGGGCTTGACGTCCTTCATCGTTTCCAGGACACCGTTCTTCGACAGCTCGAACGGGAAGCGGGCGATGACACAGCGCATGAGACCTCGCAGAAGAGGGGGATGGGATCAGCCGGTGCGGTGGTGGGGCGCGCCTCAGGGGCGGAGTGACGAGCCCGGAGGGCACAGGTCGCTCAGCCGCACCCGGTCGGTGTAGGCGGCGGTCGCGCGGAAGCCGTTGAGCTGGGACCGGGTGACCAGACCGGTGGGACGGCCGTCGTCGTCCCGGACGACGAGGCGCCCGGTGCGGGCACCGCGCATGACGGCCAGTGCCACCTCGACGGTCATGTCGGCCCAGACATGCGGCTCCGCCTCACCGCCGCGGATTTCCAGTGGACGATCCATCGTGTGCGTGCTGTTCATGCGGGTCCTTCCTCGGGCGGTGCGTATCCGGGAATTCCCCGGCGAACGAATGTCGGGGAGGATTCCGAGGCGGCGTCGGATGGAGCATGTAAGCCGATACGGCGGCCTGCACGGCGTCTGGTCGAATGAGGTGGATACGCGGCCTGGGGACCCGTTCCGGAGCTTGCGCAGGGGGAGGGGAAGCATACGGCTGGGGCCCGCACCCCAAGGGATGCGGGCCCCAGCCACGTTTGCGTCGCGCGCGTCAGCGTCAGGCGGGAACGATGTTCTCGGCCGTCGGCCCCTTCTGGCCCTGCGCGATGTCGAAGTTGACCTTCTGGCCTTCCTGCAGCTCACGGAAGCCCTGGGCGGCGATGTTCGAGTAGTGGGCGAAGACGTCGGGGCCGCCGCCCTCCTGCTCGATGAAGCCGAAGCCCTTTTCCGCGTTGAACCACTTCACAGTTCCGGTACTCATGTCGTATCTCCTTCTGGGGATTCATCGGCATCCGCACTGCGCGAATGCTGTGTCGCCGTGATGATCACCCTGCCGGAGGTACCGGAGAAGAATAAATACTCCCCGCGGCCCGTGGGGCTCGACTGAGGGGTACTTGATTTTCGGGAACCACAACTGCAACTGGAATCGACAGTAGCATGCGGACTCGGTATTTGCCGGGTGTATCGGCGACGCTTTTTTCGTGCGCCAGAAATCCTGGACGCGCCGAGCTCCATATTCTCATCGGGCCGTCGCAGATATTCGTCGTGAGGGCACGGCCGGACGAGCCCCGGGTGGGCGGCCCCTGTCGGCGGTGAAGGCGCCGGTGGGAGAGAGGTCCACGGCCTCGCGGTTCTTCGAGTGCCGCGGGAACGTGTCCCGACTTCAAGTAGCCTGCCCGGCACGCCACTTCGGTGTCCCCCGCGTCCCGCTGGGCTGCGCGAGGCGTCGGCCAGGCTGGAGCGGACCGCGCGGTCCCGTGATGTCGCCGTGAGGTGCGGGGACGGCTCGCCGCGTCACAGGACGGCCCTCGCGGCTGCGGTCATGCCGAGGAGGTCGGCCGCGAAGGCCGGGGAGACGGCGAAGCCGGCGCCGCCAGCATGCCGGCCGCGGCCCGCCGGACCTCCGGCTTGGGATCGCCTGGCGGCACCCCGGGCAGAGTCCGTACCCGCGCCGTTCTTCGCCCTGCTCGCCTTCCGCCGCCGGCGTGGCAACCGGTCTCAGCGCCGCGCAGCGACTCGGCACCCGCGGCATTGTTGCCAGGTGCAGCACGAACGGCAGCGCGGCCGATGCGGTGGGGTGCGGCCGCCACACCTCAAGGAGTGACCGGAGCGCGGTACGCGGCGAGGAAGGCGCGGGTGCCGGCCGTCGCGTAGAGGTCGAGGTCGGCTTCCGTGTGCTGGGCGCCGCCGTGGAACATGGCCTGGTTCACGGGGATCCACAGCAGGAGCCCCGCGAAGTGATGTGCGGCCAGTACGGGATCGTCGGTGCGGAGAACTCCCCGGTCGGTGAGGCTCTGGAAGGTGGCGGCCAGGGTGACCAGGACCCGCTCGAAGCCCTGCTCGTACCAGGCGGCGCCGAGTGCGGGGAAGGCGTCGGCGTTGGCGATGACCAGTCGGCGCAGCCGGATGACCTCGGGTCGGGTGAGGGTCGCCAGGAGTCGGCGGGCGAGACGGGTCAGGTTCTCGTCCAGGTCGTCGGCCGTGGCGGGGACGTCGGCCACCAGGTCGATCGTGCTGTCGATGCGGTCGGTGGTCGCCAGGATGATCTCGGAGAAGAGCTTCTCCTTGTCCGCGAAGTGCTTGTAGACGGTCTGCTTGGAGACCGCGGCCAGTTTCGCGATGTCGTCCATGCTCGTTCCCGCGTACCCCTTGTCCAGGAACACGGTGGTCGCGGCGTCCAGGATCGCCTGGTGCTTGCGTGCCGAACGGCTGTCCATTTCCAGCTCCTCTTGTCTGTCCTCTTCCCGTCCCGAAGGGTACTGGACCGACCAGTACCCAGTCGGGTACTGTACCGTCCAGTTCTAGAGCGGCGAAGCCTTCCGGCGGAACCGCGCATCTATGGGGGTTTCACATGGACAAGGTCCTCTCGGCCGACGGCACCGCCATCGCCTTCGAACAGCATGGCTCCGGCCCCGCGCTTGTACTCGTCGGCGGCGCCTTCATGACGAGGCACGCGTCGGCGGAACTCGCCGGCCTGCTGTCCGAGCACTTCGCGGTGTTCACCTACGACCGCCGGGGCCGCGGCGACAGCGGTGACGGGCCGGAGTACGACGTGCAGCGCGAGGTCGAGGACCTGGACGCCCTGATCGAGCGCGCCGGTGGCGAGGCCATGCTGTTCGGTATGTCCTCCGGTGCCGTGCTGGCGCTGGAGGCGACGGCCCGGGGCAGCGCCGTGACCCGGCTGGCCCTGTACGAGCCGCCGTTCGTCACCGACGACAGCCGTCCGCCGCTGCCCGCCGGCTACGTCGCGCACCTGGAGGAGCTGGTGGAGCGGGCGGCGTACGGCGACGCCGCCGCCTACTTCATGACCGCCGCCGTGGGCCTGCCCGCCGAGGCCGTCGACGGCATGCGCCAGGCCCCCTTCTGGGCGGACATGGAGGCCGTCGCCCGCACACTCCCCTACGACGGCCGGATCATGGGCGACACCATGTCCGGCCGCCCGCTGCCCACCGACCGCTGGCAGTCCGTGACCGTGCCGGTCCTCGTCGGCAGCGGCGACGCGGGCGCGCCCCACATGCTCAACGGCGCCCGCGCACTCGTCGGCCTGGCCGACAACTTCACCCTCCAGGTCTTCCCCGGCCAGGAGCACACCATCGCCCCCGCCGTCCTCGCCCCCGCCCTGGCCGCCTTCCTCGCCGCCGAGGAGCAGGCATGAGCAAGGTCTTCGCCAGCCTGGGCATGTCCCTGGACGGCTTCATCGCCGGCCCCGGCTCCGCTCCCGGCAACCCGCTCGGCGACGGCGGAACGCGCATCCACGAGTGGGTCCTCGGTGTCGAGAGCTGGCGGGAGCGTCAGAGCATCGGCGGCGGGCAGACCAACCAGGACGACGACATCGTCCAGGGCAACTTCGCCCGCGCAGGCGCCTACATCATGGGGCGCCACATGTTCGCCGAGGGGGAGGTCGGCTGGCCCGACCCGCCGCCCTTCCGTGCTCCCGTCTTCGTCCTCACTCACACGCCTCGCGAAGCGTGGGTCCGCCAGGGCGGCACCACCTTCACCTTCGTCACCGACGGCATCGACAGCGCCCTCACCCAGGCCCGAGAAGCCGCAGGAGGCAAGGACGTTCAGGTCTCCGGCGGTGCCGAGACCGTACGGCAGTTCATCGAGGTCGGGCTCCTGGACGAACTCCAGATCCACCTGGCCCCCCTCGTCCTCGGTGCGGGCATCCGCCTCTTCGACGGCGTCTCGCCGGCCCTCGGACTCGAACCCGCACAAGTGGTCGCCTCCCCCCGGGTCACCCACCTCACCTATCTGCTCACCGCCCCCTAGCTAGTGCTCGGGAGGGCGGCACAACGAAGAAGGCCCAGGTCTCTGACCTGGGCCTTCCTGGAAGAGCGGATGACGGGAATCGAACCCGCGCTCTGAGCTTGGGAAGCTCATGTTCTACCATTAAACTACATCCGCTTGGCGGTCGAGTGATCGATCCGCTTCGTCGCTCACTGTACCTCATCGCCCGCCCCCGGTGTATCGCACCGGGGGTTCTCGTGTTGCGGCGGGGTGTGATCCGGCAGTCGGCGGCGGGGAGTTGGGGCGTATGGTGGGCGTCGGAGTGCCGCCTGGAGTGGTGTCCTGTTCATCCCCTAATGTGGCTGTCTCGTCCACCGCTTGTCTGGGGAAAGGGCTTGATGGACTCCATGGAGCGCACCGTCGTTCGCTGTGCCGAAGGGCATGTCTTCAGCACCGCTTCGTTTCCGATGCAGCAGCTCGGGGCCGGGCGGATCGGGCCCGGGCGGCTCATTCGCTGTCCCCGGTGCGCGCGGCTGCGGCATGCCGTGCCCGTGGGGGCTCTGCGGCGGTAGCGGAAACTGACCGAGGCTGGTGGGGAGCGCGCGGCGGCCGTCCGATTGGGGCGGGGCCGCGCGCTCTGCGTATCCTCGGGACGTGCTTCTCTCAGACAAGGACATCCGGGCCGAGATCGACGCCGGGCGCGTGCGCATCGACCCGTACGACGATTCCATGGTGCAGCCGTCGAGCATCGACGTGCGGCTCGACCGCTTTTTCCGGGTGTTCGAGAATCACCGTTACCCGCACATCGATCCCGCCGTCGAGCAGGCCGATCTCACCCGGCTCGTGGAGCCGGACGGGGACGAGGCGTTCATCCTCCATCCCGGAGAGTTCGTGCTCGCGTCGACATATGAGGTCATCACGCTGCCGGACGACATCGCCTCGCGGCTGGAGGGGAAGAGCTCTCTCGGGCGGCTCGGGCTGGTGACGCATTCCACCGCCGGGTTCATCGACCCCGGATTCTCCGGCCATGTCACGCTGGAGCTGTCGAATCTCGCGACGCTTCCCATCAAGCTGTGGCCGGGGATGAAGATCGGGCAGCTGTGCATGTTCCGGCTCAGCTCACCCTCCGAGTTCCCTTACGGCAGCGAGCGGTACGGGTCCCGCTACCAGGGGCAGCGCGGGCCCACGGCCTCGCGGTCCTTCCAGAACTTCCATCGGACGCAGGTGTGAGCATGAGTGACGTTGTACGGGAGAACCTCACGTACGAAGGGTTCGGGCGTGCCGTGCGCGAACTCGCCCAGACCGTCGCGGACGACGGCTACGAGCCCGACGTCGTGCTCAGCATCGCCCGCGGCGGCGTTTTCGTCGCCGGTGGGCTCGCCTATGCCCTGGACTGCAAGAACATTCACCTGGTGAATGTCGAGTTCTATACCGGTGTGGGAACCACGCTGGAGATGCCCGTGATGCTGGCGCCCGTTCCCAACGCCATCGACTTCAGCAACAAGAAGGTGCTGATCGCTGATGACGTCGCCGATACGGGCAAGACGCTCAAGCTGGTCCACGACTTCTGCCTCGATCATGTCGCCGAGGTGCGGTCCGCCGTCATCTACGAGAAGTCGCACTCCCTGGTGAAGTGCGAGTACGTCTGGAAGCGGACCGACGACTGGATCAATTTCCCCTGGTCTGTCGAGCCGCCCGTGGTGCGCAGGAGCGGGCAGGTGCTTGACGCCTGATCCCGCCCCGGGAAATGTGAAAGGCCCCGCTGCCGGATGCGCGCGGGGCCTTTCCTCGTGTCCGGGTCTCCTGCTACAGCGTGCCCAGCTTGATCAGGGACAGCAGCGCCACCAGCTGGATCGACGACGCGCCCAGCGCCTTCGGCCAGGGCAGGTCGTGCGACTTGCTCACCATCGATGTGAACAGGGCGCCCGCCGCCAGCCACGACAGCCAGCCGATGACCTGGACGACGGAGTTCTCGCCGCCCAGGAACACGGCGAACAGCAGCCGTGGCGCGTCGGTCATCGACATGATCAGCATCGAGAGGCCGACCGTCGGCTGCCACGACCCGTTGCCACCGAGCTGGCGCGCCAGTGTGTGGGTGACCATGCCCAGGATCAGGCCGCCCACGATCATCATGACGGCCGTCACCAGGACGTAGGGGATCGCCGTGGAGATCGTGGCGTTGATCGCCTCGTCCCGCGCCTTGTCGAACCCGAACAGCGCCAGCAGGCCGTACACGAAGGTCACGACCAGCGCCGGCCCCCACACCGCGTGGTCGCGCATCTGCCAGAACGTCTGGCCGGGGCGCCGCACGATGCCGCTCAGCAGCTGTTTCCACGGCAGCCGCGGGCCCGTGGGGGCCGCGGGGGAGTCCGGGCCGCCGGGGCCGCCCTCGGGGCCGTACGGGGAGTCGTCGACGCTGAAGACCTGTGTGTGACCCGGGTTGTTCGCCGCGTAGGGGTCGGCCCCTCCGCGCGGGGCCGACCCGTACGGCTGCTGATGCTGCGGGTGCGGCTGGGGGCGATGCGGCGCATGGGGCGCGCCGTGCGGGTCGCCGAAGTACTCCGGCTCCTCGTACGCCCGGCCGCCGCCGCCCTGCGGCCACTGCTGCTGCGGCGCGTGCGGGGACGGCGGAGCCGCCGCGCTGCCGTACGGCGCCTGCTGCTGCGGGTGTTGTTGCGGGGTGCGGTTGTCCCGGCCGCGTCCGATCCTGAATCCAGCCACGTCAACGAACGTACCCGGTCCGGCCGGAGTGGGTGCACACAGCCCTGTGCCACCTGCCCTTTGCTGCCGAGCTGTGACATCCCCTAAGGGGTTGTCAGGGGACCCTTCCCGGGCCTGTCGTGGCATCTGTCGTGCCGCCCGTACGACGCGGCCGGGGGCCGCTCGTGATGAGCGGCCCCCGGCCCCTGTGTCTCGTCGGTCCCGTCGTACCGGCTACTTCGCCGGTTCCGGCTCCGGCTCGCTCTCCGTCTCCGGTTCGCCCGCCGGGTCGACGGGGGTCTTGACGGACTCCAGCAGCAGCTGGGCCACGTCCACGACCTGGAGGGACTCCTTCGCGGCGCCCTCGTTCTTCTTGCCGTTCACCGAGTCGGTCAGCATGACCAGGCAGAACGGGCAGGCCGTCGACACGATGTCCGGGTTGAGGGAGAGGGCCTCGTCCACGCGCTCGGTGTTGATGCGCTTGCCGATGCGCTCCTCCATCCACATGCGCGCGCCACCCGCGCCGCAGCAGAAGCCGCGCTCCTTGTGGCGGTGCATCTCCTGCTGGCGCAGGCCCGGGACCTTGTCCATGATCTCGCGCGGCGGCGTGTAGACCTTGTTGTGGCGGCCCAGGTAGCAGGGGTCGTGGTAGGTGATCAGACCGTCGACCGGGGTCACCGGGACCAGCTTGCCCTCGTCGATCAGGTGCTGGAGCAGCTGCGTGTGGTGGATGACCTCGAACTCGCCGCCCAGCTGCGGGTACTCGTTCGCGATCGTGTTGAAGCAGTGCGGGCAGGTCGCGACGATCTTCTTGGACGCCTTCGGCTTCTTCGTGGCCGGGTCGTCCTCGTCCTCACCGAACGCCATGTTCAGCATCGACACGTTCTCCTGGCCGAGCTGCTGGAACAGCGGCTCGTTGCCCAGGCGCCGCGCCGAGTCGCCGGTGCACTTCTCGTCGCCGCCCATGATCGCGAACTTGACGCCCGCCATGTGGAGGAGTTCCGCGAAGGCCTTGGTGGTCTTCTTGGCCCGGTCCTCCAGCGCGCCCGCACAGCCGACCCAGTACAGGTAGTCGATCTCGGAGAGGTCCTCGACGTCCTTGCCGACGATCGGGACCTCGAAGTCGACCTCCTTGGTCCACTGGACGCGCTGCTTCTTGGCCAGGCCCCAGGGGTTGCCCTTCTTCTCCAGGTTCTTGAGCATCGTGCCCGCCTCGGACGGGAACGAGGACTCGATCATGACCTGGTAGCGGCGCATGTCGACGATGTGGTCGACGTGCTCGATGTCGACCGGGCACTGTTCCACGCACGCACCGCAGGTGGTGCAGGACCACAGCACGTCCGGGTCGATGACGCCGTTCTCCTCGGCGGTGCCGATCAGCGGGCGCTCGGCCTCGGCCAGCGCGGACGCGGGGACTCCGGCGAGGGTCTCCTCGGACGCCTTCTCCTCGCCCTCCGCCGTCTTGCCGCCGCCCGCGAGCAGGTAGGGCGCCTTCGCGTGCGCGTGGTCCCGCAGGGACATGATCAGCAGCTTCGGGGACAGCGGCTTGCCCGTGTTCCAGGCCGGGCACTGCGACTGGCAGCGGCCGCACTCGGTGCACGTGGCGAAGTCGAGGATGCCCTTCCACGAGAAGTGCTCGACCTGCGAGACGCCGAAGTTGGTCTCCTCGGCGCCCTCCTCGTCGTCGAAGACCGTCTCGAAGTCGATCTCCTTGCCGCCGGAGGTCATCGGCTGCAGGGCGCCCAGCGCGGTGCCGCCCTCGGCGTCGCGCTTGAAGAAGATGTTCGGGAAGCCGAGGAAGCGGTGCCAGGCCACACCCATGTTGGTGTTCAGCGAGACCGTGATCATCCAGATCAGGGAGACGCTGATCTTCACCATCGCGGCGAAGTAGACCAGGGTCTGGAGCGTCGGAACGCTCAGCCCCTTCAGGGCGACGACCAGCGGGTACGAGACGAAGTACGCCGCCTCGTAGGAGTCCACGTGGTGCAGCGCGCCCTCCAGGCCGCGCAGGGCCAGGATCGCGAGGCCGATCGTCAGGATGACGTACTCGACGAAGTACGCCTGCCAGGCCTTGGAGCCGGCGAAGCGGGACTTGCGGCCGGCCCGGGAGGGCAGGCTCAGCAGCCGGATGACCATCAGCACGGCGATGCCGGCCACCGTCATCAGACCGATGAACTCGATGTACATCTCGAACGGCAGGAAGCCGCCGATGAGCGGCAGCGTCCAGTCCGCCTCGAAGAGCTGCCCGTACGCCTGCGCCAGCGTCGGCGGCAGGGTCAGGAAGCCGATGGCGACGAACCAGTGCGCGAAGCCGACGATGCCCCAGCGGTTCATCCGGGTGTGGCCCAGGAACTCACGGATCACCGTGACGGTGCGGGCCTTCGGGTTGTCGGTGCGGCTGCCGGCCGGGACCGGCTGGCCGAGCTTCACGAAACGGTAGATGTTCGCGATCGCTCGGGCAAAGAGCGCAACGCCGACCACGGTCAGGGTCAGCGACACAATGATCGCGGCGAGTTGCATGGAGGCTCCTCGGGCCTGCGAGGCGGGGACGACGGCGGTCGGGGACGATCTGGGATTACTAAGCGGTAACTTATGGTTCGACTGCCGAGCGTACCCAGTTATTCCGCCGCACTGTAGTCGCGCATGCGGTGATCTGTGTCGCTCAGGCTGCCCTCACCGGCGGTACGCCTCACCCGGCCCGGAGCCGGACCAGGAGCGTGCGCAGGAGCAGAGCCGCGTCCATTCCGATCCCATGGTGCTCCACATAGTGCTGGTCCAGCATCAACGGTTCGTCCCACGGCAGCCCGGAGCCCCGTCTGAGCTGCGCCGGGCCGGTCAGTCCCGGCCGTACCCGGCGGCGCCAGGGCGCGGCCTCGCCGGGGGTGCCCGGCGGCAGCGGCGCCGGACCGACGAGCGACATCTCCCCTCGTACGACATGGGGCAGCCGGGACAGTGCGTCCAGCCGGAAGCGGTGGACGGGCAGGGTGCGCAGGGTGAAGGGGCGGCCCTCCAGGCCCGCGCGGACCTCCCGGACGAACACCTCGCCGCGCGGGCGGCGCAGGGCGGTGAGCGCCGCCGCGGCAGCGAGCGCGGGGGAGGCGAGGGTCAGCAGGACGGAGCCGAGGGTCAGGTCCAGGAAGCGTTTGGCGTGCACGGGAACACCTGGCCGTTCTGGGAGCGTTCTGTTGGCGCGAGGGGTTTTCTGCGCTTTTGTCCGGAAGGGTAAGCGGCCGGACCTGTCCACGGCCGCTGCGGCGCGGGGTGACGGGGTGGCTGCGCATAAGAGGCGGATAAAAGTTGAGTCGGTACGGCTCAGGTCTGTTGACGGCGAGCGAGCCGTCGTGCATCCTTGAGTCTGTTGCACTCAAGTCAGCTGGAGGAATCAGAAATGGCACGTGCGGTCGGCATCGACCTGGGCACGACTAACTCCGTCGTCAGCGTTCTGGAAGGCGGCGAGCCCACCGTCATCACCAACGCCGAGGGCGCCAGGACCACGCCGTCCGTCGTCGCCTTCGCCAAGAACGGCGAAGTCCTCGTCGGAGAGGTCGCCAAGCGGCAGGCGGTCACCAACGTCGACCGGACGATCCGCTCGGTCAAGCGCCACATGGGCACCGACTGGAAGATCGACCTCGACGGGAAGAACTTCAACCCGCAGCAGATCTCCGCGTTCATCCTGCAGAAGCTGAAGCGGGACGCCGAGGCCTACCTGGGCGAGAAGGTCACCGACGCGGTCATCACCGTCCCGGCGTACTTCAACGACTCCGAGCGCCAGGCCACCAAGGAGGCCGGTGAGATCGCGGGTCTGAACGTCCTGCGCATCGTCAACGAGCCGACCGCCGCCGCCCTGGCGTACGGCCTGGACAAGGACGACCAGACGATCCTGGTCTTCGACCTCGGCGGTGGCACCTTCGACGTGTCGCTGCTGGAGATCGGTGACGGCGTCGTCGAGGTGAAGGCCACCAACGGCGACAACCACCTCGGTGGTGACGACTGGGACCAGCGTGTCGTCGACTACCTGGTGAAGCAGTTCGCGGCCGGCCACGGGGTGGACCTGTCCAAGGACAAGATGGCGCTCCAGCGCCTCCGCGAGGCCGCCGAGAAGGCGAAGATCGAGCTGTCCTCGTCCAGCGAGACCTCGATCAACCTGCCGTACATCACCGCGTCCGCCGAGGGCCCGCTGCACCTGGACGAGAAGCTCACCCGCGCCCAGTTCCAGCAGCTGACCTCGGACCTGCTGGAGCGCTGCAAGATCCCGTTCCACAACGTCATCAAGGACGCGGGCATCCAGCTCTCCGAGATCGACCACGTCGTCCTCGTGGGTGGCTCCACCCGCATGCCGGCCGTCGCCGAGCTCGTCAAGGAGCTGACCGGCGGCCAGGAGGCCAACAAGGGTGTGAACCCGGACGAGGTCGTCGCCATCGGCGCCGCCCTCCAGGCCGGTGTCCTCAAGGGCGAGGTCAAGGACGTCCTGCTCCTCGACGTGACCCCGCTGTCCCTCGGTATCGAGACCAAGGGCGGCATCATGACCAAGCTCATCGAGCGGAACACGACCATCCCGACCAAGCGGTCGGAGATCTTCACGACGGCCGAGGACAACCAGCCGTCGGTGCAGATCCAGGTGTACCAGGGCGAGCGCGAGATCGCCGCGTACAACAAGAAGCTCGGGATGTTCGAGCTGACCGGGCTGCCGCCGGCCCCGCGCGGGGTTCCGCAGATCGAGGTCGCCTTCGACATCGACGCCAACGGCATCATGCACGTGACCGCGAAGGACCTGGGCACGGGCAAGGAGCAGAAGATGACCGTCACCGGCGGCTCCTCGCTGCCGCAGGACGAGGTCAACCGGATGCGCGAAGAGGCCGAGAAGTACGCGGAGGAGGACCACAAGCGCCGCGAGGCCGCCGAGGTCCGCAACCAGGGCGAGCAGCTCGTCTACCAGACCGAGAAGTTCCTCAAGGACAACGAGGACAAGGTCCCCGGCGAGGTGAAGACCGAGGTCGAGACCGCCGTCACCGAGCTGAAGGAGAAGCTCAAGGGCGAGGACACGGCCGAGATCAAGACCGCCGCCGAGAAGGTCGCCGCCGTCTCCCAGAAGCTGGGCCAGGCCATGTACGCCGACGCCCAGGGGCAGGCTGCCGGCGCGCCCGGTGCCGAGGGCGCCGGAGCCGCGGGCGCCAAGGCCGACGACGACGTGATCGACGCCGAGATCGTCGACGACGAGAAGCCGAAGGGCGGCGCCGCATGACGGAGGAGACCCCGGGCTTCGAGGAGAAGCCCGACGTCCCCTCCGGCGACGACGCCGCAGCCGAAGCCGCCGCGCCTTCCGAGGAGAGCACGGCGGCCCCGGCCGGGGACGCGAAGGACGACAGCAAGAGCGGCGGCCGGGACACGGCCAAGGCCGCCGGTCTGACGGCCGAGCTGGACCAGGTTCGTACCGCACTCTCCGAGCGCACCGCGGACCTCCAGCGGCTCCAGGCCGAGTACCAGAACTACCGCCGCCGCGTGGAGCGCGACCGCGTCGCCGTCAAGGAGGTCGCCGTCGCGAACCTCCTCACCGAGCTGCTGCCGGTGCTCGACGACATCGGCCGCGCCCGGGAGCACGGCGAACTGGTCGGCGGCTTCAAATCGGTGGCCGAGTCGCTGGAGACCACCGTCGCCAAGATGGGCCTCCAGCAGTTCGGCAAGGAGGGCGAGCCCTTCGACCCGACCGTGCACGAGGCGCTGATGCACTCGTACGCGCCGGACGTCACCGAGACGACGTGCGTGGCGATCCTCCAGCCCGGGTACCGGATCGGCGAGCGGACCATCCGGCCCGCGCGGGTCGCCGTCGCCGAGCCCCAGCCGGGCGCGGCGTCGGCCGCCAAGGAGGAGACGCCGGACGGCGAGGAGAACGGTGGCCCCGAGGAGGGCTGACAGCGAGCGGGCCGGTGGTCCGGGTCCCCAGGGGACCCGGACCACCGGCCCCGGGGCTGAGACAGTGACGGTCCGGAAGGAGGGACGTCGATGAGCACGAAGGACTTCGTCGAGAAGGACTACTACAAGGTCCTCGGCGTTCCCAAGGACGCGACCGAAGCGGAGATCAAGAAGGCGTACCGGAAGCTCGCCCGCGAGTACCACCCGGACGCCAACAAGGGCGACGCCAAGGCGGAGGCCCGTTTCAAGGAGATCTCCGAGGCGAACGACGTCCTCGGGGACCCCAAGAAGCGCAAGGAGTACGACGAGGCCCGCGCCCTCTTCGGCAACGGCGCCCTCTTCGGCAATCAGGGGGGCCGCCCCGGACCCGGTGGCGGATCGTTCAACTTCGACCTCGGCGACCTCTTCGGAGGCGGTCCCCAGGGCGCGCCCGGGGGTGCCGGGGGAGCCGGAGGCTTCGGCGGCGGGCTCGGGGACGTGTTCGGCGGGCTCTTCGGCCGCGGCGGCACCGGCACCCGCACGCAGCCGAGGCGCGGTCAGGACATCGAGTCCGAGGTGACGCTCAGCTTCACCGAGGCGGCCGACGGGGCCACGGTCCCGCTGCGGATGTCCAGCCAGCAGCCCTGCCAGGCCTGCTCCGGCACCGGCGACAAGAACGGCACCCCGCGGGTCTGCCCGACCTGCGTGGGCACCGGTCAGGTGTCGCGCGGCTCCGGCGGTGGCTTCTCGCTCACCGATCCGTGCGTGGAGTGCAAGGGCCGCGGGCTCATCGCGCAGGACCCCTGCGACGTGTGCCACGGCAGCGGGCGCGCCAAGTCGTCCCGCACCATGCAGGTCCGCATCCCGGCGGGCGTCTCCGACGGGCAGCGCATCCGGCTGCGCGGCAAGGGCGCGCCCGGTGAGCGGGGCGGCCCCAACGGCGACCTGTACGTGGTCGTCCATGTGGACGCCCACCCCGTGTTCGGCCGCAAGGGCGACAACCTCACCGTGACGGTGCCGGTCTCGTTCGCGGAGGCGGCGCTGGGCGGCGAGATCCGGGTGCCGACTCTCGGCGGCCCCCCGGTCACGCTGAAGATCCCGGCGGGCACGCCCAACGGCCGCACCATGCGCGCCCGGGGCAAGGGCGCCACCCGCAAGGACGGTACGCGCGGCGACCTGCTGGTCACCGTCGAGGTCGCCGTACCGGCGGCGCTGGACGACAAGGCGCGCGAGGCGCTGGAGACGTACCGCCAGGCCACCGCGGGGGAGGACCCGCGGGCGGAGCTGTTCCAGGCCGCGAAGGGGGCTTGACGACGCAATGGACGGACGCCGACGCAACCCGTACGAGCTGACCGACGAGACTCCCGTGTACGTCATCTCGGTGGCGGCACAGCTGAGCGGGCTGCATCCGCAGACCTTGCGCCAGTACGACCGGCTGGGCCTGGTCTCACCGGACCGTACGCCCGGGCGGGGCCGCCGCTACTCGGCCCGTGACATCCAGCTGCTCCGGCAGGTGCAGCAGCTGTCGCAGGACGAGGGCATCAACCTGGCCGGAATCAAGCGCATCATCGAACTGGAGAACCAGGTCACCGCGCTGGAGGCCCGGGTGGCCGAGCTGACGTCGGCGGTCGAGGGTGCTGCGGTGGCGATGCGTCAGCGCGAGGCGCAGGTGCACGCCTCGTACCGGCGGGACCTGGTGCGGTACGAGGACGTCCAGCAGAGCAGCGCGTTGGTGGTGTGGCGCCCGGGCGGCAGGCAGCGGGGCGGCGGCGCCGAGTAGGCGGCGTTCCGGCCTGGACCGGTGGTGTGGCCCAGGCCCGTTGGCGTGATCATTTTGGCGGAAGGCCCCCTCACAGCAGGGGGCCTTCCGCGTGCGATGATCCGCGCATGCGAGGCAGGAAGACGGCGGTGTGCGCGGCTGTGGCGGCGGTGCTGGCCATCGGTGCGACGACCGTCGGCTGCGATGCGGCCGACGACGGGGCCGCCGAGGGCGCGGGCCCGGCGACGGCGAGTCCTTCGGGAGCGGCATCCGACGGGGCGGGGCCTGACGGGGTGTCGGCGGAGGTCCGTCCGTCCGGCGCGGTGGGTGCGCCGTGTCCGGAGTCCGGAGTCCGGGTGTCCCCCGACGGCGCGTCCGCCGCGCTGGGTTGGCGGGCCGTGGGCGTGGAGCTGGAGAACTGCGGGACGCGGCCGTTCGAGGTGAGCGGGTACCCCGAGGTCGAGGTGCTGGACGGGGACGGGGAGGCGCTGGACGTGACCACCCGGCTCGGCGGCGGCACGGGCGACGCGTCGGACGGCGGGGCGGAGGGCCGCAGCACGTTCACGCTCAAGCCCGGGGAGCGGGCCGCCGCGGGCGTGCAGTGGCGGAACACCGTGACCCGCTCGGACATCCCGGCTACCGAAGGCACCTTCCTGAGAGTCCGCCCCGGTCCGGGCACCCCGCCGCAGACGATCACCCCGGAGGGCGGTCCCGTGGACCTGGGCAACACCGGCACGGTGGAGGTCACACCCTGGAAGCGCGCGGACGGCTGAGCGCGGGGACCGGGGCAGGGAGCCACAGCCCGGAGCCATACAGCCCGGAGCCCCACAGCCTGGTGCCGTACGAGCTCGAAGCCCCGCACACCGGCTCCGCCCCGGTGCGGCACAGCGTACGGCCCGGCGCCGTACGGCCCGGTCGCCGTGCGAGGAGGACCGGGCGCCGTGCGGAGCGGGTTCAGGGCTGGTCGTGGGTGCGCGGCCCCTCGGCGGGCGCGGTGGCGCCGGGGGCCGCCGGATTCCCCGGCAGGCACGAGGCGTCCCCCTCGTCGAGGATGCCGGAGCGGGCTATCAGATACCCCAGCTGCGCCCGGCTGCCGCTGCCGAGCGCGGACGCGAGCTTCGCTATGTGCGCACGGCAGGTGCGGACGTTCATGCCGAGGCGGCGCGCGATCGCCTCGTCCACATGGCCTTCGACGAGGAGCTTGGCGATGGAGCGCTGGATTCCGCTGACCCCGTTCACGGCGGGGGCGTAGGTGACGACCTCTGCCTCCCACGGGATGCCGTGCAGCCAGAACTGCTCGAACACGCCCACCAGGTACTGCACGAGGCCCTCGTGCCGCAGCTCCAGGGCTACCCGGCGGTCGCTGCGGGCCGGGATGAAAGCCACCTTGCGGTCGACGATGATCAGCCGGTCGATGATCTCCTCAAGGGTGCGGACCTCCAGCCCGTACGGCATGATCCGCTCGACGTACCCCATGGTGGCCGAGTGGTGCCGGGCGGTGTGCTGGTACAGGGTCCGCATCCGCACCCCGCGGTCCAGCAGCGGCTCGACCCGGCGCAGCGCGGCCTTCACACTCTCGGGTTTGCGTCCGCTACCGGGCTGGATGGTGAGCAGCTCCAGCGCGCACTCGTCCATGACCCGGTCCAGCTCCGCGTTGATGACGGCGAGGCCCTCCAGGACGTTGATGGCCTGGGTGGCCGGGGGCGACGCCGCGGTGATCGTCATGAACGGCTCGAATGCATCGGCCAACGACAGCGCCCGCTGTCTGCGCTGCTGGATCTCGCGTTCGATGGGGTGTATCAGCTGATTGAGCGCGATGGACGGCGGGACCGGCCGCAGCCAGTCGGGGTCGTCGGGGTCCGGGTGCAGCAGGGCCAGGTCGATGAGGCAGGGCGCCGCGTCGACTTCGGAGCGAGCTATCCGGCCGGCGCGCAGGGCGGCGGCGTACAGGTGCCTTCCGGCTTCGCACGGCTCGTCATGACTGTGCTCGGTTTCCGGAGTGTCCACCTTCGACCGCATCTGCACCCCCCTCAGGGTCCTGTATTTCAGGAACATGATGCCTGTACTGGCTGGTGGAAGCGTTCGGAGTGAGCCATCGTCGTAGGCGCGGGGGAGGAGGTAAGGACAAAAAGAGGTGGAGATCGTCCATGACCAGGATGGTTCGTGCACTCAGCGCCATAGCTGTCGTTGCCGCGGCCGTGTTCGGCGTCACCGCCGTCAGCCCTGAGCCGTCGTGGGAAACCACGCCGGTGAGGAGCGTCGCCGCAGGTGAACCCTCGTGGGAGACCGTCCCGGCGAGTCCGCGCGAGCCCTCGTGGGAGCTCGCTCCCGCCTCCGCGGCCGGTGAGCCCTCGTGGGAGTCCACCGCCGCCTCCGTCGCCGGAGAGCCCTCCTGGGAGTTCACCGGCTCCCCGATGGCGGGTGTCGCGGCGTGAACGTTCCCGACGACCCCCGTTTCCGCCGAGAGATGGCGTCCGCCTACCGCTCCGGGTGGCACTTCATCGACCTCGTCACCGCCGTGCCGCAGGGTGGCGATTCGTTGATGGTCACCCTCTTCGGTGAGCCGATCGTCATCACCCGAGGAGACGACGAGGACATACGCGCCTACCGCTGTCTGCGCCGCCCCAGAGGCGCTCCGCAGCCCGTCCGCTGCGCTATTCGCTACGGAATGATTTTCGTCAATCTCGACCAGCGAGATCACCAGCTGGTCGAGGCCGAGACCACTACCGCCACCCCCCGCAGCGCTTGAGCGGTTCCCCCGTCGTTGTAGATCGCTCAGGCGCTTCCCCCACACAGCGGCGCCATCGTGGACCTGAACACGATGGCGCCGCTGTGCTGTTCGCTTCTGCGTTCACCGGGCGAAGGGCTCTGGCCCGGAACACCGTCTAGAGCGGCGCCGCCGTGGCCTTCAGGACGAAGAACAGGGTCACCGCCGCGTTCACCGACGACAGTGCCGACGCCGTCGTGCCCGCCGCCGCGCCCCACGCGGCCATGCCGACCGCCGTGCAGACCGGGGGCCAGACGCGGGCCGAGGGCGCCGGGCGCAGGAGGGCGGCGACCCGGCGCGGCACCGGGCCGGGCGCGGCGAAGCCCGCGAGCGTCGTGGTGGGGGCGCCGCGGGAGACGAGGGCGGCCTTGCCGACCGCGCGGGCCACCAGGCGGCGGCTGCCGACGCGGGTGGCGGCGTCCTCGTCGGCCCAGCGCTCGGCGGTGTACGTGACGGCGGTACGCAGCGGCCGGAGGAACGGGTTGGCGCGGGCCGCCAGCCGGACGGCCAGAAGGAACCGGTGGTGGCGACCCGTCAGGTGGGCCCGTTCGTGGGCGAACAGGGCCCGGCGTTCGGCGCTGTCCAGCTCGTCGAGCAGCCCGGTCGTGACGACCACCTGGTCCCGGCCGCGCAGCCCCTTGGGCAGGGCGTACGCGTACGGGGTGTCGTCCGGCAGCACGACCACCGGTCGGCCGGCCAGCCCGGACAGGGCCCGCGCGGCGCGGAGCCGTACCCGGTGATGGCGCCACGCGGCCCGGGCACAGGCGGTGACCACCGCGATGAGCGCGGGGATGGCCGCACGGCCCGCGACCTCGTCGTAGGGGAGCGCCGCCCGCACCTCGGGGTCGGACCAGCCGTCGGGCAGCGGGTTGCCGGGGAGCTGGGCCGTGCCGACCACCATCAGCAGGGCGAGGCACAGCGTGCTGCACACCGCCAGCACCACTGCGACCGCGGTCAGCAGCCAGGTCGCGGCGCGCGGGTGCAGGTGCTGCTCGGCCAGCCGGGCCATGGGCCAGGCCGTTAAGGGCAGGACCAGGGGGAGGAAGACGAAGACGCCCATGGGTGGTCAGCCCCCGCCGGGGAAGCCGTGCGCCGACTGGGCCAGCAGGTCGCGCAGCAGGCGCTCGTCGCCGGGCGGCAGCGCGGTCACGAAGCTGGCCAGCACGGCCTCCCGGTCCGCCTCCGCGTCCAGCACGCGGCGCATCCGCAGCGCGGCGAGTCCGGCCTCGTCCGCGACGGCCGTCCACCGGAACGCGCGGCCCGCGCGCTGCCGGGCGACGACCCCCTTGGTGTGGAGCCGGGTCAGGATGGTGACGACCGTGGTGTAGGCGAGCCCGCCGCCGACACGCTCCTGCACGTAGGAGGCGGTGACCGGCTCGGGCGCGTGGCACAGGGCGTTCAGCACCTGGGTCTCCAGCTCGCCCTGGGCGCGGCGGCGCGCCTGGCGGCCGGACGCCCCGCCCCGGTTCTGCTCCGTCATCCCTCGACCTCCCCACCGGCCCCGCCGGTTGCGGGGCGGTACATGGTAGCCAGCGGCGTCCGCCCACCGTTCATCTCGAATCCGCCTCCGTGAGGGGGATGTGCCGCTTATCCTTCTACAGGCGTGTAGACATGACGCGTCATCAAACTCGTTGGAGGCAGCCGTGGCTGAGATAGACCTGGGCAAGATGCTCGACAAGGCGTGGGCGGACAAGAGCCTGCCGGAGATCCTCGCGGCGCCCGTGGGTGCGCTCAAGGGCGTCTCGGAGCGGGACGGGGAACTGCTGAAGGAGGCGTTCGGGATCGAGACGGTCGCCGACCTCGCCGACCTCAAGTACGTCCGCTGGGCGCAGACGCTGGCCGCTCTCGACGCCGCGTCGAAGTAGTCCTGTACGAACGCATGTGAGGAGTGAACGCCACGATGGTGTTCAAACGACTGCTCGGGTCGGTCGGCATCGGCGCCCCCTCGGTGGACACGGTCCTGGCGCCGGGCGCGTTCCGGCCCGGCGGCATGCTCACCGGTGAGGTGCGGATGGAGGGCGGCAAGGCCGACTTCACGATCGAGCACATCACCCTGGAGCTGGTCGCCCGGGTGGAGGCCGAGCACGACGGCGGGGAGAGCGAGGGCTTCGTCGCCTTCGAGCGGTTCACCGTGGGCGGCGGCTTCCGGCTGGCGGAGGGCGAGCAGCGGACCGTCCCGTTCAGTGTGGCGCTCCCGTGGGAGACCCCGGTCACCGAGCTGTACGGGCAGGGCCTCGGCATCGTCCTGGGTGTCCGCACCGAACTCGCGGTGGCCGGCGCCAAGGACAAGGGCGACCTGGACCCGCTGGCGGTCGGCCCGCTGCCCGTCCAGGAGGCCGTCCTGGAGGCGTTCGGGCAGCTCGGCTTCGGCTTCAGGTCGGCTGACCTGGAGCTGGGCCGGATCAACGGGACGGGGCAGCAACTGCCCTTCTACCAGGAGATCGAGATGGCCCCGGCGCCGCAGTACGCGCACGCGGTCAACGAGATCGAGGTGACGTTCCTGGCGAACCCGGGTGGCGTGGAGGTCGTTCTGGAGGCCGACAAGCGCGGCGGCTTCTTCTCCGGCGGCCATGACGCGCTGACCCGCTTCACCGTCGGACACGAGGCGGTCGGGCAGACCGACTGGAACGCTGAAGTGGAGCGCTGGGTCAGCCAGTTGGTGGAGCACCGGTCGGCGGCACACGGCTCGTACGGCGCCCACGGCTCGTACGGGCACGGTGACCCGTACACGGGCAAGGACGGCCACCACGGTCACGGCGGCCACGGCCATGGCGGGCACTCCGGGCCCGGCGTGGGCACCGCCGTCGCGGCCGGTGCGGCGGGGCTGGCGGTCGGAGTCGCGGGCGGACTGGTCGCTGCCGAAATCGTCGACGAGGTCGGGGACTTCTTCGAGGACGACGACGAGGGCGACGAAGGGGACGAGGGCTGAGCACCGTGCCCGGGGGCGGGCGCTGCTGGTAGCTTCTACATCACTGTAGAAGGAGCGGCGCCCGCCTGCGCGCTCCGCTCCGTCTTCCGCACGACGAAGGAGCGTTCATGGCCCTGTGGGACCGCATCAAGGAATCGGCCTCGACGATGCAGACACAACTTCTGGCGAAGAAGAACGAGTTGACGAGCGGCGCGTTCCGCGACGCGAGCATGGCGATGTGCGCGCTGGTCGCCGCCGCGGACGGCCGGATCGACCCGTCGGAGCGGCAGCGGGTGGCGCAGCTCATCGCCACCAACGATGTGCTGCAGAACTTCCCCGCCGACGACCTGCACCGCCGGTTCGAGGAGAACCTCGACAGGCTGACCAGGGACTTCGCCCTCGGCAAGGTCAGCGTGCTCCAGGAGATCGCCAAGGCGAAGAAGAAGCCGGCGGAGGCCCGCGCAGTCGTCCAGATAGGCATCGTGATCGGCGGGGCCGACGGGGACTTCGACAAGACCGAGCAGGCGGTCGTGCGGGAGGCCTGCTTCACCCTGGACCTGCCGCCGCACGAGTTCGACCTGTAGGGCCCAGGGCTCCTCACACACACGAAGGAAAGGGCACCGGCATGGAGATCTCCGGCATCATCACCGCCGTCGTCTTCGGGGCGGTCATCGGCGCGCTCGGCCGGCTCGTCCTGCCCGGCCGGCAGAACATCGGCTGGCTGTGGACGATCGGAGTCGGCGTCGCGGCGGCGCTGGTGGGCACGGCGATCGCCGCCGTCCTGGGAGTCGCGGACACCAGGGGGCCCGACTGGATCGAGTGGTTCATCCAGATCGGCCTCGCCGCCCTGGGAGTCAGCGCGCTGGAGCGCTACCGCTCCAGGAGCTGATGTCGAGCTCGTACTCGTGCGCGGTGCGGACCGGCCGGTAGCCGAGGTCGTCGTTGATCCGCTGCATGTACGGGTTGGTGGTGGCCGTGTCGGTCAGCAGGCCGCCGAGACCGGGGTGGCGTTCACGGGCGTGCAGGATCGAGGCGGCCTTCATCCAGCGCCCGAGTCCGTGTCCCCGGTGCTCCGGCAGGACGCCGGTCCCGTAGTGCTGCGCGTCGCCGGTCCCGTCGCCGGGGACGACGAGTTCGGTGAACCCGGCGACGGTCCCGTCCGCGGAGTCGACGGCGGCCACGGTGTGCAGCAGCTCCCCGCGCGCGGCGACGGCCGCGGCTGCCGCCCGTACCCGCTCCAGGTCCCACTTCACGGTCCCGTGGTCGACCGCGCCCGTCGGCATGTCGTCCATGGCCCGCCGTGACGCGACGAAGGACGGCGCGAGCGTCTCCGGTACCGCTCCCTCCCACGCGACGAGCCGGTAGCCGGGCCGCGGCGTGTCCGCCTCGGTGTGCAGCGCGGCCATGTCGGCCTCGGCCAGCGGCAGCCGGGCGTAGACGAGGGCGAGCGCGGTACGGAATCCCCGCGCGGCGAGGAACCCGGCCCCGGCCGATCCCTCGTCGGCCTGCGCGACAAGGCTGCGTCGCCCGTCTTCCCGAGCGGCGTCGACCAGGGCGCCGAGCAGCCGCGTAGCCACCCCCCGCCGCCGCTCGGCGGGGTGCACGCGGATCTCCGCCTCGGCGAGATGCCGTTGCCCGTCCCCGAGGAGGAGCCGCAGGGAGGCCGTCCCGGCAGGGGAACCGTCGGCTCCCTCCGCCAGCCACACGAGCCGGCGCCCATGGGCCGACTCGACGGGATCGATCAGAGCGGTGAGGCGCAGCGCGCCCTCGGTCACGGAGTCCATCGGTCCAGGGTAGGAACCAGGGCCCGCCGGAGCACGGGGTTTTCCGCCCCGCGGAGGACTCCGCGACCGGCCGCGAACCCGTCCGAAACAGAGAAGCGAAGCGCGCCGCCCGCCCGTAGCGTGAGGCCCATGGACCGGTCTGTCACTCGAGGGAGCGAGACGATGAGCAAGGGCACGACACCGCACGCCGCCGACAGCCACGATCTGATCCGCGTGCACGGCGCCCGTGAGAACAACCTGAAGGACGTCAGCGTCGAGATCCCCAAGCGCCGTCTGACCGTCTTCACCGGTGTCTCCGGCTCCGGCAAGAGTTCGCTGGTGTTCGACACGATCGCCGCCGAGTCGCAGCGGATGATCAACGAGACCTACAGCGCCTTCGTCCAGGGGTTCATGCCCACCCTCGACCGCCCCGAGGTCGACGTGCTCGACGGCCTCACCACCGCGATCATCGTCGACCAGGAGCGCATGGGCGCCAACGCCCGCTCCACCGTCGGCACCGCCACCGACGTCAACGCGATGCTCCGCATCCTCTTCAGCCGTCTCGGGAAACCCCACATCGGCTCGCCCGGTGCCTTCTCCTTCAACGTCGCCTCGGTCCAGGCATCCGGGATGCTCAAACAGGGCGACGGCAAGGCGGAGAAGGTCACCTTCTCCCGGACCGGCGGCATGTGCGCCCACTGCGAGGGCCGCGGCACGGTCTCCGACTTCGACCTCTCGCAGCTGTACGACGACACGAAGTCCCTCAACGAGGGTGCGCTCACCGTCCCCGGCTACACCATGGACGGCTGGTACGGACGGATCTTCCGCGGCTGCGGCTTCTTCGACCCGGACAGGCCGATCCGGGAGTTCACCGAACGCGAGCTGGCCGACCTGCTCTCCAAGGAGCCGACCCGGATCAAGGTCGAGGGCGTCAACGTGACCTACGAGGGCCTCATTCCGAAGATCCGGAAGTCCTTCCTCGCCAAGGACCGCGAGGCGATGCAGCCGCACATCCGGCGGTTCGTGGACCGGGCCGTCACCCTCCAGACCTGCCCCGAGTGCGACGGCACCCGGCTCAGCGAGGCCGCGCGGTCCTCGAAGATCGACGGCATCAGCATCGCGGACGCCTGCGCGATGCAGATCAGCGACCTCGCCGCATGGGTCCGCGGCCTCGACGAACCCTCGGTCACGCCGCTGCTGACCGCGCTGGGCGAAAGCCTCGACTCGTTCGTCGAGATCGGGCTCGGCTACCTCAGCCTCGACCGCCCCGCCGGCACGCTCTCCGGCGGCGAGGCACAGCGCACCAAGATGATCCGGCACCTCGGATCCTCACTGACCGACGTCACGTACGTCTTCGACGAGCCGACCATCGGCCTGCACCCGCACGACATCCAGCGGATGAACAACCTCCTGCTGCGGCTGCGCGACAAGGGCAACACCGTGCTGGTCGTGGAGCACAAGCCGGAGGCGATCCTCACCGCGGACCATGTCGTCGACCTCGGCCCCGGCGCCGGGACGGCCGGCGGCGAGGTGGTGTTCGAGGGAACCGTCGACGGACTGCGCGCGAGCGGCACCCTGACCGGCCGCCACCTCGACGACCGGGCGCGCCTCAAGGACGCGGTGCGGAAGCCGGACGGCGCCCTGGAGATCCGCGGCGCGCGGCAGAACAACCTCCGGGACGTGGACGTCGACGTCCCGACCGGTGTCCTCACCGTCGTCACCGGCGTGGCGGGCTCCGGCAAGAGCTCCCTCATCCACGGCAGCCTCGCGGCACGGGAGGGTGTGATCGTCGTCGACCAGACCGCCATCAAGGGCTCCCGCCGCTCCAACCCCGCCACCTACACCGGGCTGCTCGAGCCCGTGCGCAAGGCCTTCGCCAAGGCCAACGGCGTGAAACCCGCGCTGTTCAGCGCCAACTCGGAGGGCGCCTGCCCCACCTGCAACGGCGCCGGGCTCGTCTACACCGACCTCGGGATGATGCAGGGCGTCTCCACGACCTGTGAGGAGTGCGACGGGAAGCGGTTCCAGGCAGCGGTGCTCGACTACCGCCTCGGCGGGCGGGACATCAGCGAGGTGCTCGCGATGTCGGTGACGGAGGCCGAGGAGTTCTTCCGCGCGGGCGAGGCCCGGACGCCCGCCGCGCACAGGATCCTCGACCGGCTCGCGGAGGTCGGGCTCGGCTATCTGACCCTGGGGCAGCCGCTCACCACGCTGTCCGGCGGAGAGCGGCAGCGGCTCAAGCTGGCCACGCACATGGGGGAGAAGGGCGGGATCTACGTCCTCGACGAGCCCACAACCGGTCTCCATCTGGCCGACGTGGAGCAGCTGCTGGGCCTGCTCGACCGGCTGGTCGACTCCGGGAAGTCGGTCATCGTCATCGAGCACCACCAGGCGGTCATGGCGCACGCCGACTGGATCATCGACCTCGGCCCCGGCGCCGGTCACGACGGCGGCCGGGTCGTCTTCGAGGGCACCCCGGCCGAGCTGGTCTCCGCACGGGACACGCTGACGGGGGAGCACCTGGCGGCGTACGTGGCGGCGGAGTGAGGCCGGACCTCTTCGGGCGCCGCCTCCGGGCCGGCGTACCGGGTGCCGCCGTGACGGGAGGCCGGCGTGTCACGGACGCCGGTGTTCCCGGACGGCCACGCCCTCCGCGGTACGTCCGGCCGGGGTAGCCCCCACAGACGCCCTTGGCCCTTCGGCCGCCCCGGGCCGCCGCGCCTCCGCTGAACCGTTCGCCTGCCGGCGCCACCGGACCGTGCCGTCGGCAGGTGAACGCAGACCGGGGGCCCGCCCGTGCCCCCGGCCACGGCCACCGCCGCGTCTCCACGGGACGCCTTCCGCCCCTGCCTCACAGCGCACCCGCGCGCGAACCCACAGGTGCCGCCGCCCGGGGCGGTCTCACGGACGTGCGCCGAGACGGCCGGGTGCCGGTCCCGCGCGTCTGCGGCGCAGACTGGAGAGGAACCTCCCCGAGAGAGATTGGTACGACGCACATGGGACGCGGCAGGCTGCGGATCTACCTCGGCGCGGCACCGGGCGTCGGCAAGACGTACGCGATGCTGGCCGAGGCGCACCGGCGGGTGGAGCGCGGCACGGACTGTGTCGTCGGGTTCGTCGAGCACCACGACCGGCCGCGTACGGAGGTGATGCTGCACGGTCTGGAGGAGATCCCGCGCCGTGAGCTGGCCTACCGGGGCGCCGCCTTCACCGAGATGGACGTGGACGCGGTGCTGGCCCGTCGTCCGGCGGTGGTGCTGGCCGACGAGCTGGCGCACACGAACGTGCCGGGCTCGCGGAACGCGAAGCGCTGGCAGGACGTGGAGGAGCTGCTGGCCGCCGGGATCGACGTCATATCGACGGTGAACATCCAGCACCTGGAGTCGCTGGGCGACGTCGTCGAGTCGATCACCGGCATCCGGCAGCAGGAGACCGTGCCGGACGAGGTGGTGCGGCGGGCCGACCAGATCGAGCTGGTCGACATGTCGCCGCAGGCGCTGCGCCGCCGGATGGCGCACGGCAACGTCTACCGGTCGGAGAGGATCGACGCGGCCCTGTCGAACTACTTCCGGCCCGGCAACCTGACGGCGCTGCGGGAGCTGGCGCTGCTGTGGGTGGCGGACCGGGTCGACGAGTACCTTCAGCAGTACCGGAAGGACCACCGGGTCTCGAAGATCTGGGGTTCGCGGGAGCGGATCGTGGTCGGGCTGACCGGCGGCCCGGAGGGGCGCACCCTGATCCGGCGGGCCGCGCGGCTGGCGGAGAAGGGCGCGGGCGGCGAGGTGCTCGCGGTGTACGTGGCCCGCAGCGACGGGCTGACCTCGGCGTCCCCGAAGGAGCTGGCGGTCCAGCGGACGCTGGTCGAGGACCTGGGCGGGACGTTCCACCATGTCATCGGGGACAACATCCCGATGTCCCTGCTGGAGTTCGCGCGGGGGGTGAACGCGACGCAGATCGTGCTGGGCGCGAGCCGCCGCAGGTCGTGGCAGTACGTGTTCGGGCCCGGCGTCAGCGCGACGGTGTCCCGCGAGTCGGGGCCGGACCTGGACGTGCACATCGTCACGCACGACGCGGTGGGCCGGGGGAGGGGGCTGCCCTCGTCGCACGGCAGCCGGCTGGGGCCGGCCCGGTTGCTGTGGGGCTGGCTGGTGGGCGGCGCCGGGCCGTTCCTGCTGACCTGGCTGCTGATCATGACGGGCTTCGGGCCGGGTCTGGCCAACGAGATGCTGCTGTTCCTGGGCCTGACCGTGGCGGCGGCGCTGCTGGGCGGACTGTGGCCGGCGCTGGTCTCGGCCACCACGGGGTCGCTGCTGCTGAACTGGTTCTTCACGCCGCCGACGTACACCTGGACCATCGCGGACCCGGAGAACATCATCGCGATCTCCGTGTTCTTCGCGGTGGCGGCGTCAGTGGCGTCCGTGGTGGGGCTCGCGGCCCGCCGTACGCAGCAGGCGGCGCGGCTGCGGGCCGAGTCGGAGACCCTGTCGCTGCTGGCGGGCAGTGTGCTGCGGGGGGAGACGACGCTGGACGCGCTGCTGGAGCGGGTGCGGGAGACGTTCACGATGGACTCGGTGGCGCTGCTGGAGCGGGACGCGGACACCGAGCCGTGGACCTGCGCGGGCAGTGTGGGGCTGGGGGCGCTTCCGGTACGGCCGGAGGACGCGGACGTCGACATGCCGATCGGGGACCATCTGGCGCTCGCCCTGTCCGGGCGGGTGCTGCCGGCCGAGGACCGGCGGGTGCTGGCCGCGTTCGCGGCGCAGGCGGCGGTCGTGCTGGACCGGCAGCGGCTCGTCGGAGAGGCGGAGGAGGCCCGCAAGCTGGCCGAGGGCAACAAGATCCGTACGGCGCTGCTGGCGGCGGTCAGCCATGACCTGCGGACCCCGCTGGCGGCCATCAAGGCGGCGGTCAGCTCGCTGCGGTCCGACGACGTGGAGTGGTCGGAGGAGGACCAGGCGGAGCTGCTGGCCGGGATCGAGGAGGGCGCGGACCGGCTGGACCACCTGGTGGGCAACCTCCTCGACATGTCCCGCCTCCAGACCGGGACGGTCACCCCGCTGCTGCGGGAGACGGATTTGGACGAGGTGGTGCCGGTGGCGCTCGGGGGCGTACCGGAGGGCAGCGTGGAGCTGGACATCCCGGAGACGCTGCCGATGGTCACGGTCGACCGGGGGCTGCTGGAGCGGACGGTCGCGAACGTCGTCGAGAACGCGGTGAAGTACAGCCCGGCGGGCGTGCCGGTCGTGGTCGCGGCGAGCGCGCTCGGCGGCTGGGTCGAGCTGCGGGTGGTGGACCGGGGCCCGGGCATCCCCGACGAGGCGAAGGAGCAGGTCTTCGCGCCGTTCCAGCGGTACGGCGACGCCCCGCGCGGCGCCGGGGTGGGCCTCGGTCTGGCCGTGGCACGGGGCTTCGCGGAGGCGATCGGCGGCACGCTGACGGCGGAGGACACGCCCGGCGGCGGCCTGACGATGGTCCTGGCCCTCCCGAAGACCCCGAGCACACCGCCGGTCGCGCCGGAACTGCCGGCGACGGCGACGACGTAGGGGGCGGCGCCACCGCCCCCCCCCGGGCCTGTTTCTCCCCGGGTCCCGTGCCTCCCGGGCCCACGTCCCCGGGCCCCGGGCCCTGTGCCCCTCCGGGGTCCCGTGCCCCGGAGGTCCTGCACCTTCCGGGGCCCCTGCCCCCTGGGCCGTGTCCGGTGGAGCCTTCCGCTGTGCCCGGTGGCCGCCGCGCGGCGGGCGGCTTCTCCCGGAGGCGGAGCTCCGCCCCGGCCCCGGGCGGGCTGAAGCCCTCGCCCCGGGTCGGGTCAGCTCAGTTCGGCGAACGCCTCCACCGACCGGGTCTTGCCCGTCACCACGATG
>NZ_JADWYO010000026.1 GCF_022414595.1 Streptomyces sp. MUM 203J
CCCCCCGCGGGCTCGCCCCCACGGCCCGCGCTCCCGGCCGTGGAGCCTTCCCGGGCCACGCCCGGACCGTGCGGGCCGGACGGGGCCGCCCCGCATCCGCGTTCCCCACGGCGGACGGCGCCCGGACCGTGCGGGCCCGCTCCGGACCCGCACGACGGGGTGGTGTGGGGAACATCCCCTGCCGGCCCGCCGACCTCGACAGCATCGGACGGGGCCCGGCCGCGGTTGGGCGGCACGCGGCCGGGCGCGACCGGGAACGGCAGGGGCGGGGTGGGGCCGCCGCCCTGCGCGGCGAGCAGCGCACCGCGCACGGCCCCACGCACCGTGGACGTGGAGGCGTCGGGACGGGACACGGCCGGGCCGAGGTCCGCCACCCCCGGCCCGGCCGGATACGGCAGGGCCGACGCGGCCACGGGGGCACCGGTGTGCGCCACCGACGGCACACCGGCCCCCGGCCCACCGGCAGCGTCGGCACCCGGGCGAGGCCCGACCGGGCCGGGGTCCGCCGACGGTGCGGGTGGGGACCGGCGGGTCGGCGGGGGTGCGGGAT
The DNA here is from genome assembly GCF_022414595.1 of Streptomyces sp. MUM 203J. GTDB lineage: Bacteria > Actinomycetota > Actinomycetes > Streptomycetales > Streptomycetaceae > Streptomyces. Next base: position 551 of record NZ_JADWYO010000026.1, read on the forward strand.
CGGCGGAGGTGGGAGTCGTTCCGGGGGCGAGGCGGTGGATGAGGATGCCGTGGCGGAACGCCGCCTCGCCTACTTCCGCGCAGGTCCCGCCGTACACGTGCAGCCGGTTGCCGGTGTCCGTGACGGCTTCCAGGGAGCGGCGGGCGGCGCGGGCCTCACGGGTGAGGTGGGCGGCGAGGCGGGCGGCGTGCGGGGTGTGGACGGTCACGCACGGGCGCAGCCGGGAGCGGGCGAAGACCGCCGCCTCCTGGTCGGCGACCAGACGCCCCCCGGCCAGCGCGACGACGTGATCGGCGGTACGGGCGGCCTGCCGTGGATCGTCGGTCGTGAACAGGACCGTGCCACCGCCGTCGGCATGGGCCCGCAGAAGGCCCGGGAGCCAGCGGCTGTCGCGCGGCGACAGCCCGGCGGCGGGCTCGTCGAGGACCAGCGCGTGCGGATCGGCCAGCAGGGCGGCGGCGATGCCGAGCCGGCGTTCCATGCCGAGGGACAGGGTGCCGAGCCGCTGGTCGCGGAGTTCGGCCAGGCCGACCGCGTCGAGCAGTTCGTCGGCCCGGGCGGCGGGTACTCCGGCGGCGGCGCAGACCATCCGGAGCTGTCCGCGCACGCTCCGGGCGGGGTGACCGGGCACGCCGCCGAGGAACGCGCCGACCTCGCGCGAAGGGTGGGCGGCACGGTGCAGCGGGCGGCCGCGGAAGTACGTGACGCCGCGCCCCGGTTCGAGGCCGAGCAGCAGCCGCAGGGCCGTGGTCTTGCCCGATCCCGGGGCTCCGAAGAGGGCGGTGACACGGCCGGGGCGTGCCTGGAAGGTGAGATCGTGCACGGCCGGCGGGCGGTTCCGGCGCGGGGTGCTGGTGAGTCCGATTGCCTGGAGCATCGCTTCTCTCGCGGTAGATGAGACCGCTCGGCGGCAGGGCGCTTACCGCAGCACGATAACGCCACATTTCGGACTTTCAGCGGAGCCTGACGCGCAGGGCGTTCGAGCAGCGGCGCCTCCTGACCGGCCGCCGCGGTCACACCTCCGGGCGCAGCATCGGCGGGTTGAGCAGGGTCGCGCCGCCCGCGCGGAAGAGCTGGGCGGGACGTCCGCCCTGCCGGGTCGTGGTGCCGCCCGCGGGCACGAGGAAGCCGGGCGTGCCGGTGACCTTGCGGTGGAAGTTGCGTGGGTCGAGGGCCACTCCCCACACCGCCTCGTACACCCGCCGCAGCTCCCCGACGGTGAACTCGGGCGGGCAGAACGCGGTGGCCAGTGAGGAGTACTCGATCTTGGAACGGGCCCGTTCGACCCCGTCGGAGAGGATGCGCGCGTGGTCGAAGGCGAGCGGCACGAGCGCCTCGCCGTCCCTCCCGAGGACGGAGCCGAGCTTGAGCAGCTCCCCCACGGGCGCCCAGCGCACGCTGTTGGCGTCACCGCCGGGGCGGGGCGCCGGCAGGTCGGGGGCGAGCGCGAGGTGCGCGACGCTGACCACCCGCATCCGCGGGTCCCGCTCGGGGTCGCCGTAGGTGGCGAGCTGCTCCAGGTGGGCACCGGCGCCGGGCGCGGGCACCGGGTCACCCGGTTCGTGGACGCAGAGCCCCGTCTCCTCCGCCAGCTCCCGCGCTGCGGCGGTGTCCAGGTCCTCGTCCGGCCGTACGAAGCCCCCCGGCAGCGCCCAGCGCCCCTGGAAGGGCGGCTCGCCCCGCCGTACGACCAGGGCGCACAGCGCGTCACGGCGGACTGTGAGGACGACCAGGTCGACGGTCACGGCGAAGGGCGGAAAGGCCGAGGGGTCGTAGGGGGGCATGCCGCGATCATAGTCGTCTGCCTGACGATAAACAGTCCCCCGGCGATCTTCCCGCCGCTCCTCCGGCCGCTCTTCGGGTGGATGCTGTTCGGGGGTGTGCTCTCCCCGTGTGGACGTACGCATGCGGTCACACCCCCAGCTGGAGTCCGGGAGCCGCCTCCTCCACCATGCCGAGGCCCAGCCTGCTGACCCTTACGGCGAAGGGCTCACCCGCCACCCGCAGACCGGACAGCCTGACGGCCCCCAGCGGAGCGCAGCGCACCGGGTGCAGGGCGACCGTCCCGGCCGGCGCGTCGGGCCGGATGCCGACCAGCGCGGCCAGCACGTGGACGCCCGCAGCCGAGGCGACGGCGGCCGGGCGGCAGGCGGCGGGATGGGGCACCGGGGCGCTCCCCGCGGTGCGCTGCTCCCCCGCGTACATCTCCGGGATCCGGTACGAGAAGGCCGCGGCCGCGTCGAGCAGTCCCCTCAGCAGTCCGGACGCCTCCTTCTCGTACCCGGCGGTGGCGAGCCCGGCCACAGCGACCGCGGTCTCGTGGACCCGTACCGCCCCCGCCCGGTGGCCGAACGGGTTGTATCCGGGCTCCTTGGCGCCCAGCCCGCGCAGCCCCCAGCCGCTGTCGAGTGCCGGGCCGCCGAGGAGCCTGGCCACCTGTTCCGTCTGCACCTTGTCCAGCAGCCCCTCCGCGAGCCGCCCCGCGCCGAGCAGCCCGGTGTCGAGCAGGTGCGCCACCGCACCGCCGAGCGCGGGCACGGGCCGGCCGTCAGCGGTGAGCGCGGCGGCCGGCCGGCCGCCGGACGGGTCGTCGAGCCAGAATGCGCCCCGGAACCTGTGGCGCAGCGCGTACGCCCAGTCCCGCCACCCGTCCGCCCCCGGCCGGTTGCAGGCCTCCAGCAGACCCGCGCCGAGGAGGGCGGCGCGATGGGCGTGGGCCTGGGTCTCGGCTCGCCGCACCTCTGCGCCCGGCCCCGGTTCCGCGACCAGCCCGTCCTTGTCGGACGCGGCCCGCAGCCAGTGCAGGCAGCGCTCGGCTACAGGCAGCAGCTCGGCCAGATCCTGCTCGGGCAGACCCCACAGCCGGGCCTCCGCGAGCACCGCGGGGAAGGCCAGGGTGGCCTCGATGCCGGTGCACGCCGGCGGAAGGTGCGGCCCCGCGTCGCGCAACGGGCCGGGCACGCGCCCCCCGGACGCTCCGGCGCCGGAACGCACGGCCCGAGCGACGCCGCGCAGGGTGTCCGCGGCGATCTGGGTACCGAGCGGGAGCACCATGCGCGCGGCCCACAGGGCCTCGGCGGGGGCGGCCCCGCAGCGCCACGGCACCCCGGCGGCGAGGTGCACGTCTGCCGGATGCGCGGGGTCCCGGACCAGCAGCCCCCGCAGATCGTCGACCCCGGTGCCCAGCAACCGCTCCACCCGCGGGTCGTCGCCCTCCGCCCGCGCTCCCAGCAAGCCCTGCCCGCCGCTCCGGGCGACCGGGCGCACGGGCCGCCCGGCCTGGACGGTCAGCTCGACCGTGTGCCGGGCCCCGGGGGCGAGGTCCAGTTCCCAGCGCAGCGCACCCAGGGAGGCCAGGGCGTCCTTCGGCGGAGGGTCGGCGGTGACGACCGCCAGCGCACCGTCGGGCGCCGACCAGCGCAGCCCGGACCCGTGCACCGTGGCCCGCAGCTCCGGTCCGGTCCGCCCTGCGGCGACGGCACCGAGCGGGGCGAGGTCCGTGCCGAGCACCAGCTCGACGGGGAGCCGGAGCGGGCGCCCCGTGCCGTTGCGGAAGGTGATCCGCTCGGTGCCGTCGGCGTCCCGGGTGCGCTCGACGGAGACGCCCGGGTCCGGTCCGGGGTCGGCCGGGGTGCGGACGACGCCGGTGAAGCGCGCCCGGTCTGCCGCGATCATCCGCCCCTGCAGGGTGACCGGTTCCCGCTCGAACACCCGGAGCCGCGAGCGGGACAGCAGCCTCCGCCCCGACTGGTACACCCCCTCCAGCCCGTGCCCGAGGAGCTGCCCGTGTTCGGCCGACATCGCCAGACACGGCAGGGCCACACAGACCAGCACTCCGTGCACCGACGGTGCCTCCCGGAGCCCCTGCGCCCCGCCCTGCCCCGCCCTGGCAGCCCCGGCCGACCCGGCGGGCCGCGCAGTCGCGGTCAGTCCGGTCGCCGTCAGCCCAGTCGGCTCGGGCCGCACCGCGGGACCCACCGGCCCGGCGGGTGGGATCCGGGGCGTGCCGGTGGGCCCCGGCCCACCGGGCCGCTCCGCGGGGGGAGCGTCAGCGGGGATGGAGGGTGCTGTGCGTTCCATGGGTCGTCTGCTGGGCCTTCTGTGCGCTCCGGACAGCCGCTGGAGATACGGCGGCACGGGTCGGGCGACTCCGCCACAGACGTGAACGCCGTTGCACGCACCCGGGTCACGCTCTCATCGCCCGGCTCCTTCCGGCGGCCTGCCCGTGCCGCCCTCGGTACGGGCGCCGACCGGTGCACCGGGGCGCGCAGCACGGCGGCCGCCGGTGCGGCTCCGGGTGCCGCGCCCCGCCTCGCCGGTTCCCGCGCCCGGGCGTGCCGTCCCGGGTGTCCTCGTCGGGGTGGCGGTCCTGGGGGCGCGGGTGCCGGGCCTTCGGCGTGCCGACGCACCGTGTGCGGTCCCGGCCCGTACGCCGGTCCCCGCAGTCCTCGTCTTCCGGGCAGTGCGCTCCCCGCGCAGGCACTGCCGCAGCGACTCCGGGTCCAGCTGTTCGTTGCACGCCTGGTGCAGCAGTCTCGCGAACACGTACTCCGGGTCCGCTTCCAGCGCGAGCCCCAGGGCCACTCGGGCGCCGGGTTCGTCGCCGGTCGACCAGGCCACCCATCCCGCCAGGGCGAGCGGCGCGGCGGCGTGTTCGCCGTAGGCACCCGTACAGCGCCGGGCCAGCGCCCGCCAGAGCCGGAGCGCGGGGCCCGCTTCTGTGCCCTCCATCCACTCGGCGGCCCGGTCCCTGGTGATCCGGTCCTGCAGCCCGATGATCAGTGCCGCGGCTTCCGTGTGGGCGAGGAGCGCGTCGTCGGCGTCGTCGGCGTCGGCCGGGTCGGGCGCCTCCGGCAGCTCCGCGAACCGTCGCATGAGCTCCTCGGCGCCGCGGATCGTCTCCTCCCGCACCCGCTCGCAGGCCTCCGCGCCCACCATCCGGTGGAGCAGCGCCGCGCTCGCGGTGTCGAGGGCCCGGGTCTGTTCGGCCATCGCCGGCCCGGTGGCTCCGGGCTTCAGCCGGGCCTCCATGTCGCGCAGCGAGCCCCGGACATGGATGCCCGCGTACGCCGCGGCGGCGGCCATCACCGATGTACCGGGCGGCGCCAGCTCCCTGCCGCCGGGCGGGCAGCAGTCGCTGTCGGGGCAGCAGTACGACCAGAACCGGCCGCCGGAGATGCACAGCGCCTCGTACACGGGCACGTCGAGCGCACCGCACGCCGTGCGCAGCCGGTGGGCGAGGGGGCGCAGCCGCTCCATGACGCGCCTGCCGTCTTCGCCCTCCACCGGGTCCTGGCAGAGGAAGACGACGATGCCGTCAGGCCGGGCGCCGCGCCGTGTGCTGCCGTCCACCAGGCACTCCGCGAGCTGCTGTGCGACGGGCTCCCACTCGCGCGGCGAGCGGGGGATGCCCATCCTGAGCCGGCCGCCGAACCGGCCGTGCTCGCCGTGCAGGGCGAGCAGCACCGCCGAGTCGGTCGGGTGGAAGCCGAACATGTAGGGCAGCGCGTCCGCCAGTTCCGCGGGCCCGCGCAGGGTGATCTGCGGCTCCCCCGCGAAGCCCGCCGCCTCGGCGGGGAAAGGGGTCGACGGGGTGGGAGGAGGCGGCGCCTTCTCGGCGGTGCCGCCGCTGCTCTGCTTGTCCAGGCTCCACGGCTTGTCGATCTTGTGTGGTCCGCTCCTCTCCGTGTGCTGTGTCGCACTCGGCGTCGAGGGGTCGTCGGGACGGTGGGTCTGCTCGTGTCGCTCGTTCATGGCTCGACGGTCCCGTGCCCCCCGGCGCCCCGTCGACCCCTGTGGACAACTCCGGCGTCACCCCTCGCTCAGAACCGTGCCCTGCTGTCCGCCGTTGTCCACAGGGGTCGACGGGACCCGACGGGGCCCGACAAGGTACGTCGGCGGCCGGTGCGGCGGCTGCCCGCGTACCCGGCACGCACCGGCGGTTCGCTCGTTGTCAGTGCCGTGCTGTTCCATGTGAGGCATGGACGACACGAACCCGGGAGACCTCCGTGCGGCGGCCGACGCCGTGCTCGCCCGTCTCGTCGGTGACCCCACCGGCGCGGCCAGGCTGCGCGAGGACCAGTGGCGGGCGATCGAGGCGCTCGTCGCGCACCGCAGACGGGCTCTGGTCGTGCAGCGCACCGGTTGGGGCAAGTCGGCGGTGTACTTCGTCGCGACATCCCTGCTGCGGGCCGCGGGTGCCGGGCCCACGGTGATCGTCTCGCCGCTGCTGGCGCTCATGCGGAACCAGGTGGAGTCGGCGGCCAGGGCCGGGATCCGCGCCCGGACCATCAACTCGTCGAACACCGAGGAGTGGGACACGATCCAGCAGGAGATCGCGGACGGCGAGGTCGACGTCCTGCTCGTCTCACCGGAGCGGCTCAACTCGCTGGGCTTCCGCGAGGAGGTCCTGCCCCGTCTCGCGGCGGCGACCGGCCTGCTGGTGGTCGACGAGGCACACTGCATCTCCGACTGGGGCCACGACTTCCGCCCCGACTACCGCAGGCTCCGCACCATGCTGGCGGACCTCCCGTCGGGCGTGCCCGTCCTGGCGACCACTGCCACCGCCAACGCACGCGTGACGGCCGACGTGGCGGAGCAGCTGGGCACCGGCACCGGGGCGTCTGGGACCGGCGCCCTCGTCCTGCGGGGCCCGCTGGACCGCGAGAGCCTCAGCCTGGGTGTGATCCGGCTGCCGGACGCGGCGCACCGCCTGGCCTGGCTGGCGGACCACCTCGGGGAGCTGCCGGGCTCCGGCATCGTCTACACGCTGACCGTCGCGGCGGCCGAGGAGGTCACCGCCTATCTGCGCCGGTGCGGGCACACGGTCGCGTCGTACACGGGCCGTACGGAGAACGCCGACCGGCAGCAGGCCGAAGAGGACCTGCTGGCCAACCGGGTCAAGGCCCTGGTCGCGACCTCGGCGCTGGGCATGGGCTTCGACAAGCCGGACCTGGGCTTCGTGGTGCATCTGGGCTCGCCCTCCTCCCCCATCGCCTACTACCAGCAGGTCGGCCGCGCGGGGCGCGGGGTCGAACACGCCGAGGTGCTGCTGCTGCCGGGCCGTGAGGACGAGGCCATCTGGGAGTACTTCGCGTCGGTGGCCTTCCCCCCGGAGGAGCAGGTGCGGCGCACCCTGGACGTCCTGGCCCACGCGGAGGGCCCGTTGTCACTGCCCGCCCTGGAGCCCCGGGTCGAGCTGCGGCGCGCCCGGCTGGAGATCATGCTCAAGGTCCTGGACGTGGACGGAGCGGTGCGCCGGGTCAAGGGCGGCTGGACGAGCACGGGCCGGCCCTGGTCGTACGACTCCGAGCGGTACGCGCGGGTGGCGCGGCAGCGGGCCGCCGAGCAGCAGGCCATGCGGGACTACGTCGAGGCCCCGGGCTGCCGTATGGAGTTCCTGCGGCGGCAGCTGGACGACGAGAAGGCCGGTCCGTGCGGTCGCTGTGACATCTGCGCGGGGCCGCGTTTCGACCCGAAGGTGTCGGCTGCCGCGCTGGACCTGGCGCGCGGTGAACTGCGCAGGCCGGGTGTGGAGCTGGAGCCGCGCCGGATGTGGCCGACCGGGCTCGCGGCGGTGGGGGTGAACCTCAAGGGGCGTATCCCGGCCGGGGAGCAGGCGTTTCAGGGCCGTGCGCTGGGGCGGCTGTCGGACATCGGCTGGGGCAACCGGCTGCGGCCGATGCTGGCCGGACAGGCGCCGGACGGGCCGATTCCGGACGATGTGGCGGACGCGGTCGTCCAGGTACTGGCGGACTGGGCCAGGGGGCCGGGCGGCTGGGCGTCCGGCGCGAAGGACGCGCCGCCGCGGCCCGTCGGGGTCGTCACCGTCCCGTCGCGGAGCCGCCCCGAGCTGGTCGGCTCGCTGGGCGCGCGGATCGCCGCGGTGGGCCGGATGCCGTTGCTGGGCTCCCTCGCGTACGTGCCGGAGGAGGCGGAGCCGAGGATCTCCCGCACCAACAGCGCCCAGCGGCTGTGCGGGTTGCACCGGGCTCTGACCGTGCCCCCCGGGCTGGCCGGGGAGTTGGCGTCGCTGGACGGTCCGGTGCTGCTGGTCGACGACTTCGCGGACAGCGGGTGGACGGCGGCCGTGGCGGCGAGGCTGCTGCGAAGGGCCGGAGCGGGCGGCGTGTTTCCGCTGGTCCTCGCGGTCGCGGGGTGAGCAGGCCGGGCTGCCCGAATTCCTGGCGCGGGAAATGGGCCCCATACCGGCGCATTTCCGTCAGGGGCCCCAATTGCTCGTTGCCGCCCGCCCGTACCGCCCGCAAGAATTGGATTCCGCCCCTGCACGGCCGATTCGCGGTCCCGAAGGGCTGTGTCGCGGCGCGCCCTCACCCAACCCTGCCCGCACTGTGGGCGCGTATGCGAAGGGAGGACCGTGACCTTCGGATTCGCTCCGCCCACAGCCGCTTCGTCGACCACGCCGACCGCCTCCGCCAACCGGCTCGCGCGCATTCTCGAACCGGCCGAGTGGGCCGCCGCGAGAATTCCCTTGCTGGGCAATCCCCGTGAGGTCGTCACCGGATTGCACGCCCGGCACCGGCCGGTGCCGGGAACCGCCGTCATCGCCGTGCTGGACCATCAGGAACGGCTCTCGGCCAGCGCCTCGTTCGGGTTTCGGTCGGCGTGTGCCGACGGGTGGGAGTTCCGCAACGCCCTGCTCGCGCGTCTGCGTCGCGTCGTCCCGCACGACCTGCGGCGCCGCGTCCCCGTCCGCACCGCCGTACTGCTCTACTGCCGTGACGGCGACGAGAGATGGACCGAGGAGGACGGGGCCTGGATGTGGGGCCTGCGGGACGCCTGCACGCTGCACGGGCTGCGCTGCGGGGCGTACATCACGCTGACGAGTGGCGGATGGCAGGTGCTGGGCGAGGGGCGCGGCGGGCGGCATCCCCACTCGGCGTCGCCGCCGCTCGACCTTGCGGAGGCGGTGGCCGACGCCCCGGCGGCTCCGCGCAGCGTGAGCGGCGCGGCCGAGCCGCTGCGCCGTACGGCGGCACGCTGACCTGCCGGGACGGCCACGGGAATCCGTGTCGGCGCCACCGGACCGTACGGACGGCGCCCTCCGGGGCCACCGGCGCCGGGCCTGTCGGCCCGCTTCCGGCGGGGCGGCCGGGGAGTGCGGCCCGTCCGGTGCGGCTCCTTGTACCGGACCACCGACCCGGCGCCGCTGCCCCGCCATGCCGGAGACCCACCCGGTCACCCCGGGCTCAAGTCGCGCCGGACGACGGCCGGGCGGCACCGCGGCCCCGAAGGCATCGCAGCCGCACCGTCCGGGTTGCGGCGTGTCCGCGCGGGACGAGCAGCGGTCTGCGAGCCGGTCGCCGAACCCCCGCCTGCGGCGGGCCGGACGGCGCGCTGGTACAGCACCACCGCAGCGGCACCCCGCCCAGGGCACGCCCGCCCGGGACCGTCGGCCCACGCGGGCGCCCGCGGCGTCCGCCGCGCCGGCCCGCGCCACCGCACGCGGCACGCAGGGCGTGACCGAACCACCGGCCTCCAAGGGCGCTCGTGCCGTCCGTCGCACCGCTCAGCCGTCCCGGGGCCCGGGGACGCAGTCCCGCATGGCGCGGCCCTCGCCCGCAGCCCGGAGCGGCGCCGCGGGCCCCGGCCCGTGGACCGGGGCCCCGCGCCGCGGCCCGCAGGGCGGCGTCAGACGCCGGCGCCCAGCACCGCGTTGATCCGCTGGGGTTCGCCGCACACCACCAGGAGCGCTTCGGCCCTGCTCATCGCCGCGGGCAGGGCGCGGGCCGCGGCGGTGTCGCCGCCGCCGTTGACGGCGACGACCACCACGGGCCGGGCCGACGCGCGGTCCATGGCACCCGCGTCCGCGAAGAACACGTCTTCGCGCGCGTCGTGCTGGGCCCAGTACGCGGCCTCGCCGAAGGACAGCTCGTGCGCCGCCCAGGGGTGCTGCTCGCCGGTCGTGAGCACCAGGATGTCGCCGGGGGCACGGCCGGACTCCAGCAGGAGGTCGACCGCCTCCTCCGCGGCATCCACCGCGCCCTCCACCGGGGCGGGGATCAGCTGGATCTGCGGCTGGGAGGCCGCCGACCCGGGCCTGGGGGACCCGGAACGATTCTCCGGCCGGGGCTCGGGCCGCGAGGCCGCCGGAGGCCGCGGCTTGCCGTCGGCGGCACCGCCGGGCTGCCGTGCCGCCGGAGGCGCGGGCCTGGCCGCGGTCGGCACCGGAGAACCGGGGCGCGGCGAGGCCGCGGAGCGGGGTCCGGGTACGGGACGCGGACCGGGTACGGGACGTGGGGTCGGCGCGGTGCGGCCGGCGGCCGGCGTGGCGCGGGGACCCTGGGCACTCTCGTGAATCTGAGGCTCCTCGGGGATGAATGCATATGTATCAAACGCCGCTGCGGGTGGCACCGGCGGGTCTTACCGGTCGGTTCCGGTCCTGCGACCGGAACCGACGGGGGGTCAGGTTTCAGAAGTCGAAGCCGAGCTGGCCCCCGCTCTCCAGTGCGGCCGCGTCCGGAGAGACACGGACCTTCTTGAGATGCCGCCACCGGGGCAGCGCGTCGAGGTACGCCCAGGACAGCCGGTGGTACGGGGTGGGACCCCGTTCCGCGAGCGCCGCCTTGTGCGTCGGCGACGGGTAGCCGGCGTTGGAGGCGAAGCCGTACGGCACGTACGCGTCCGACTCGGCCTCCAGTGCGGCCATGAGCGCGTCCCGCCGCACCTTGGCGATCACGGAGGCCGCGGCCACCGCGATACAGGACTGATCGCCCTTGATCACCGTACGGACCTGCCAGGGTGCCCCGAGGTAGTCGTGCTTGCCGTCGAGGATGACCGCGTCCGGCCGGACCGGAAGGGTCTCCAGCGCGCGTACGGCGGCGAGCCGCAGTGCGGCGGTCATACCGAGCGCGTCTATCTCCTCTACCGAAGCGTGCCCCAGGGCGTGTGCCGTGACCCACGTCTCCAGTTCCCCGGCCAGTTCGCCGCGGCGTTTGGGGGTGAGGAGCTTGGAGTCGGTCAGTCCGGCCGGTGGCCGACGGAGTCCGGTGACCGCTGCGCAGACGGTGACGGGACCCGCCCACGCCCCGCGTCCGACTTCGTCGACTCCGGCGATGACTTTGGCACCGGTGGTCGCCCGGATCGAGCGTTCGACGGTGTGGGTGGGAGGTTCGTACGGCATGGCGCCTGACAGGTTACGCCGCCCGTCCCCGCCCGCGACACCCGGATTCGCTTTCCATGCTGCACGAGGGGTGCGGCACTGTCCGCGAACCCGGTATGCGGACCAGGGCAGTCCGGAAAACGGTGAACGGCGGTGGCGGGGCGGCCGTCACGACCGCCGCACCTCTTCCCCTCCATCGTAGGCCCGCGGCCCGCGAGGCCCGCAGCCCCCGTCAGCGGCCGGGCGGCCCGTCCGGCAGCCAGTCCGGCAGGGCCTCGGTCTGGTCCCGCCACGCGGCCGGAGGGGTCCCCGCACCCGTGGCCCCGACCACCCCGCCCACGATGGCGCAGGTGGTGTCGACGTCACCGCCCGCCTGCGCTGTCGTCCAGAATGCCTGCTCGTAGTCGCCCAGGGCCCGGGCCGCCGACCACAGGGCGAACGGCACGGTGTCGTGGGCGCTGGTGCGCCGCCCGCAGCCGAGGACGGCGGCGACGGTCTGCGGATCGCCGTAGTCGAGCATGTCGCGGGCCCGCCGCAGCCCGGCTCCGACGGCGCTGCGCGGCACGAGGGCGACCACCGCGTCCAGGAAGTCCGCGGCCTTGGGCGGGCCCGGCGGCGCGGCGGCCAGCGCGGTGGCGGCTGCGACCGCCATACAGCCGACGACCGCCTCGCGGTGCTGGTGGGTGGTGTACGAGGAGATCTCGGCCTGGTGGGTGGCCTGCTCGGGGTCGTCCGCGTACCAGGCGCCGAGCGGCGCGATGCGCATGGCGGCGCCGTTGCCCCACGATCCCTGGCCGTTGAAGAGCCCGGCGGCGAGTTCCCGCCAGTCGCCGCCCTCCCTGATCAGCCGCAGCATGCGGTTGACGGCCGGGCCGTAGCCGCGGTCGAAGTCGTGGTGCTCCGCGAAGGAGCGGGCGAGGGCGTCCTGGTCGATCCGGCCGTGCAGGGCGAGGACGGCCAGTACGGAGCAGGCCATCTCCGTGTCGTCGGTCCACTGCCAGGGGCCGGGCGGCAGCGCACGCCGCTTCAGCAGCGGGTAGTTGGCGGGGACGAAGAACTGGGAGCCCAGGGCGTCTCCCACGGCCAGCCCCCGCAGGCTGGCCAGGGCGCGCTGGAAGCGCTGGGCGGTGGAGGAGTCAGCGGTCATCGCACGGCCACTCTATCCGGTGAGGCACATATCACCCAGGCTACGGACTGTGTGCCGGACCCCACGGACAGCGCCCGCGTGCGGATCCCGCGCAGGTCACACGGTCCAGCCGCCCTCCAGGTCCACCACGTCGCCGGTGAGACCCACCACGTCGGCGGCCAGCTGGGCGCGCAGCGCGAGCCGCTCCACCCGCTCCGCCCGGTACTTTCCGTGCTCGGCGGCGGACTGCCACATGGAGAGCACGACGAACTCGTTCCCGGCCGCCTCGCCGAAGAGACCGCGCACCATGCCGGGGGACCCGGCCATGGCCGGGTTCCACACCTTCTCCTGCATCAGCGCGTAGTGCTCGACCCGGTCCTCGCGGATCCTGCTGTGGGCGACCCGTACGACGTCGGCGTCGGTGAAGCGGGGCTCGAAGCCGGTCTTCACATCGAAGCGGTAGTCGAACAGTTTGACCTGGGCACCGGTGTACGTGCCGGACTGCGCGGCGGCCAGCCGGTCGTGGGACCTTGCCATGAAGGAGTCGTAGAAGGCGCGGCTCTCCCAGAACGAGAAGACATGCGCCACGCCGGGGCGCAGCCGGCTCCATCCGCCGCCCTGCCCCCGGAAGCCGGGCTCCCCCAGCAGCCCCGCCCATTTCCGCTGCCCCCGTTCGAACCCCCGGCGGTCGACGACGCTGCAGCGAATCCACTTGACCAGCACCGCGCCATCGTACGGCCCTGGAAGGCGCCCGGTCCCGGCCATGGCGGAGCCGTACCGCCACGGGCGGGTGCGTGACCGGGCGCCCCGGGAAACCGGGGCGCGCCCGCGTGAGCCGTCCCGGCACAATGGCCGCCATGAGCTCGCTGCACCTGAACCCCCTTTTCGCCCGCCTGAGTTCGGCCCGCCGGATCCTGGTCGCGGGCGCGGGCGGCGGTTTCGACGTCTTCGCGGGAGTGCCTCTGGCCCTGTCGCTGCGGGACCAGGGCAAGGAGGTCCATCTGGCGAACCTGTCCTTCGCCGCGCTTGCGGGGCTGCCCGGAGAGGACTGGCTGGCGCCGGATGTCGCGGCGGTCACCCCGGAGACGGGGCCGCACCAGAGCTACTTCCCCGAACGGGTGCTCGCGGAGTGGCTGCGGCTGCACCGGCTGCCGAGCACCGTGTACGCCTTTCCGCAGACGGGTGTTCAGCCGCTGCGCGCGGCCTACCGGGCGCTGATCGAGCACCACGGAATCGAGGCGGTGGTGCTGGTCGACGGCGGTACGGACATCCTCATGCGGGGTGACGAATCCGGGCTCGGCACGCCGGAGGAGGACCTGACCAGCGTGGCCGCACTCGCCGGGCTGGACCTCCCGGACCCGCCCGAGTGCTTCGTCGCCGCGATCGGCTTCGGGGTCGACGCGTATCACGGAGTGAGCCACGGCCTGGTGCTGGAGAACATCGCGGCGCTGGAGCGGGAGGGAGCCTATCTGGGGGCCTTCTCTGTGTCGCGCCACACGCGCGAGGGCGCGCTGTTCCTCGACGCGGTCGCGTATGCCCGGAGCCGTACCCCCGACCGCCCCAGCATCGTGAGCGGCTCCATAGCGGAGGCCGTGCGCGGCTCCTTCGGGGACGTCCGGTTCACCTCCCGCACACGTGACAGCGAGCTGTTCATCAACCCTCTGATGGGGCTGTACTTCACGTTCGAGCTGGCGGGCGTGGCCCGCCGGTGCCTGTATCTCGACCGGATCGAGGACACCCGCCTGATGCGCCAGGTGAGCAGCCGTATCGCGGAGTTCCGGGAGGACGACGTGGCGCGTCAGCGGTCCCCTCGCCGGATTCCGCACTGACGCTCCGTGACACCATGGACAAAGAGGCCGAGACAAAACGGAGTTGACCGCTCCGCTTCAGCGGGGCTCAGAGAGGGGGAGCAGATGAGCAGTCCGAACAACCTGAACAGCCTGAACAAGGGGTCCGAGAAGGTGGAGGTGGACCTCAAGTGGGACCCGAACACCGGTGGCGGACCGGTTCACGACCTGGACATCATCGCCGCCGTGTACCGGACCGAGGACCCCTTCGGGGATCCGGTCCACCTGGTGCACTTCGACAGCCGTTCGCCGGACGGCACGATCTTCCTCAGCCGGGACAGCCGCGACGGACGGGGCTTCGGGGTCGACGAGTCGATGACCCTGGAGCTGTACCGGCTGTCCACCGTCTACGCGCGCGTGGTCGTGGGCGTGGCGATCCAGCAGGGCGGCGGCCGGGTCGTGTTCGGGGACGTGGCACGGCGCGAGGTGACGGTCCGGGAGGGGTACCAGAAGCTGCTCACGGACGACTTCGGCGCGGTACGGGAGTCCACCGCGGCGACCGTCGCGGAGTTCAGCCGTGACGGCTCGGGGGCCTGGCGGTTCCGCCCCTGCGTGTACGGCTTCGACGCCGACCCGCCGGCCTTCGCCCGCCTCATGGGCGCCGAGCGGCCCTGACACGCCGAGACGGGGACCTGCCTGTGGACAGGTCCCCGTCTCGGCGTGTCACCGCAGGGGCGTCAGCTGCAACCGCTGGTCGAGCCGCAGCCCTCGCAGATGTAGCAGGAGCCGGCGCGCTGCATCTTCGTGCCGCAGGAGAAGCACAGCGGGGCGTCCGCCTGGATGCCGAGCTGCATCTCGACGAGTTCCGCCGAGGTGTGCGCCTGCGGCTGGGGCACCGGTGTCCCGGCCTCGGCCTTCACCGCCGGGGCGGCCTTCGGGGCTTCCTGGGCGAGCGGCGCGGACTGGGCGAGGCTCTCGACGTCCATGTCCTCGTCGACGGGCTCGTACGAACCGGTCTCCAGGTGGCGCTGGCGCTCCTCGGCCGAGTGGATGCCGAGCGCCGAGCGGGTCTCGAAGGGCAGGAAGTCCAGCGCCAGGCGGCGGAAGATGTAGTCGACGATCGACTGCGCCATCCGCACGTCCGGGTCGTCGGTCATGCCGGCCGGCTCGAAGCGCATGTTGGTGAACTTCGAGACGTACGTCTCCAGAGGCACCCCGTACTGGAGGCCGACCGAGACGGCGATGGAGAAGGCGTCCATCATGCCCGCCAGGGTCGAACCCTGCTTGGACATCTTCAGGAAGACCTCGCCGAGGCCGTCGTCCGGGTAGGAGTTGGCGGTCATGTAGCCCTCGGCGCCGCCCACCGTGAAGGAGGTGGTGATGCCGGGACGCCCCTTGGGGAGGCGCTTGCGGACGGGGCGGTACTCGACGACCTTCTCGACCCTTGCGGGCTCGACGGCCTTCTCGGGCTCGGCCTTCTTCTCCTCCTCCTTCTTCTTCGCGGAGAGGGGCTGGCCGACCTTGCAGTTGTCGCGGTAGATCGCCAGGGCCTTGATGCCGAGCTTCCAGGCCTCGAAGTAGATCTCCTCGACCTCCTCGACGGTCGCCGTCTCCGGCATGTTGACCGTCTTGGAGATGGCGCCGGAGATCCACGGCTGGATGGCGGCCATCATGCGGACGTGACCCATCGGGGAGATGGCCCGCTCGCCCATGGCGCAGTCGAAGACCTCGTAGTGCTCGTGCTTGAGGCCCGGGGCGTCGATCACGTTGCCGTGCTCGGCGATGTGATCGACGATCGCCTCGATCTGCTCCTCCTGGTAGCCGAGACGGCGCAGAGCCTGCGGCACGGTGCCGTTGACGATCTGCATCGAGCCGCCGCCGACCAGCTTCTTGAACTTGACCAGCGCCAGGTCGGGCTCGACACCGGTGGTGTCGCAGCTCATCGCGAGGCCGATGGTGCCGGTCGGGGCGAGGACGGAGGCCTGCGAGTTGCGGAAGCCGTTCTTGCCGCCGATGCGGAGCACGTCCTGCCAGGCCTCGGTGGCGGCGGCCCAGACGGGGGTGTCCAGGTCGTCCATGCGCCTGGCGGTTTCGTTGGCGTCGGCGTGCTGCTTCATGACGCGCTTGTGCGCCTCGGCGTTGCGGCCGTAGCCGTCGTACGGACCGACGACGGCGGCCAGCTCGGCGGAGCGGCGGTAGGCGGTGCCGGTCATCAGCGAGGTGATCGCGCCGGCGAGCGCGCGCCCGCCGTCGGAGTCGTACGCGTGGCCGGTCGCCATCAGGAGGGCGCCGAGGTTGGCGTAGCCGATGCCGAGCTGGCGGAAGGCGCGGGTGTTCTCGCCGATCTTCTCGGTCGGGAAGTCCGCGAAGCAGATCGAGATGTCCATCGCGGTGATGACCAGCTCGACGACCTTCTGGAAGCGCTCGGCGTCGAAGGACTGGTTGCCCTTGCCGTCGTCCTTGAGGAACTTCATCAGGTTCAGCGAGGCCAGGTTGCACGAGGTGTTGTCCAGGTGCATGTACTCGCTGCACGGGTTCGAGCCGTTGATGCGGCCGGACTCGGGGCAGGTGTGCCAGTGGTTGATCGTGTCGTCGTACTGGATACCCGGGTCGGCACAGGCCCAGGCGGCCTCGGCCATCTTGCGGAAGAGCGACTTGGCGTCGATCTCCTCGATGACCTCGCCGGTCATCCGGGCACGCAGACCGAACTGGCCGCCCGCCTCCACGGCCTTCATGAACTCGTCGTTCACGCGGACCGAGTTGTTGGCGTTCTGGTACTGGACGGACGTGATGTCGTCGCCGCCCAGGTCCATGTCGAAGCCCGCGTCACGCAGGGCGCGGATCTTCTCCTCCTCCTTGACCTTGGTCTCGATGAAGTTCTCGACGTCCGGGTGGTCGACGTCCAGGATGACCATCTTGGCGGCGCGGCGGGTGGCGCCACCGGACTTGATCGTTCCTGCGGAGGCGTCGGCGCCGCGCATGAAGGAGACCGGGCCGGAGGCGTTGCCGCCGGAGGACAGCAGCTCCTTGGAGGAGCGGATACGGGAGAGGTTCAGGCCGGCGCCGGAGCCGCCCTTGAAGATCATGCCCTCTTCCTTGTACCAGTCGAGGATCGACTCCATGGAGTCGTCGACGGACAGGATGAAGCAGGCCGAGACCTGCTGGGGCTGCGGCGTGCCGACGTTGAACCACACCGGCGAGTTGAAGCTGAAGACCTGGTGCAGGAGGGCGTAGGCGAGCTCGTGCTCGAAGATCTCGGCGTCGGCGGGGGACGCGAAGTAGGCGTGGTCCTCGCCGGCCTTGCGGTACGTCTTGACGATGCGGTCGATGAGCTGCTTCAGGCCCGTCTCGCGCTGGGGGGTGCCGACGGCGCCCCGGAAGTACTTGCTGGTGACGATGTTGACCGCGTTCACCGACCAGAAGTCGGGGAACTCGACGCCACGCTGCTCGAAGTTGACCGAGCCGTCGCGCCAGTTGGTCATGACGACGTCACGGCGCTCCCAGACGACCTCGTCGTACGGGTGCACACCCGGGGTCGTGTGGACGCGCTCGATACGCATGCCCTTGCTCGCCTTGGATCCCTTGGAGCGGGAGCCTCGTGCCGGGCCGCTCGTCGTCTCTGTCATGCCGCCTCCCATATACGGGCAAAAACGCCCTGATGTGCCCAGATCTTCCCAAGGCACGGTTTGTGTCTGCTGCGACGAGCGCTGCTGGCAGCGCCCGTCACACGTTCCGTGGCCGCCGTCGGGCAGCCTGCGGCGCCGGTCGGTGACCGGCTGTCCGCCCGGTCACCGGTGGTGCGGTCCGGGCCGGATCAGCCGGTCAGTCGGCGGCACCCGCGGGCACCGGGACCCCGGCGGTCTCGCCGGCCCCTCTCTCCCGCGCGGGGGGCCGCTGCTCGCGCAGTTCCGCGATGGCGGCCTCGAAGTCCTCAAGCGTGTCGAAGGCCCGGTAGACACTCGCGAAGCGCAGGTACGCGACGAGGTCGAGCTCCTGGAGCGGCCCGAGTATGGCCAGGCCGACGTCGTGGGTGGTCAGCTCCGCGCTGCCGGTGGCCCGGACGGCCTCCTCCACGCGCTGGCCGAGCTGGGCGAGGGCGTCCTCGGTGACCGGACGGCCCTGGCACGCCTTGCGGACCCCGTTGATGACCTTGGTCCGGCTGAAGGGCTCGGTCACTCCGCTGCGCTTCACGACCATCAGCGAGCAGGTCTCGACTGTGGTGAACCTGCGGGAGCAGTCGGGGCACTGGCGGCGACGTCTGATGGACGTCCCGTCGTCGGTGGTGCGACTGTCGACGACGCGACTGTCGGGGTGCCTGCAGAAGGGGCAGTGCATGGTTCCCAAGCCTCCTTCGCAGCATGACCGAACAGCCCCGGCCGTCCCTCGCGGGCCTCCCGAAGCAGCCACCAGCATAGGCGATCGCCGCACCCCTACGGACCAGGGACCACAACTTGTGGGCGGCGGGCCCCATGGAACCACTACATGTGGTGTCTGACCGCTCATTCACTGTGGAGCGCGTGTCGCGCGGTCCCGCCGGATCACGGCCGGCCACGAGACTACGGCACAGCCCGGCGGCCCGAATTCCGGGTCACCCGGCGCGGGGCGGACACGCCCCCATCGAAGAACCCCTCGGACGGCCCCCGCGGGGAGAGGGGAAAGGCACCGGACGGAGGCCGGAGCGCCGCGCACAGAACCGGCGGGAATGCCGCGCCACGCGCCCCCGCCAACGGGAGGGCCGACAAAGAACGCTACCGTAATGATGCGAATTGCCTCGTCATGATCCAGTACCGGCGAGGCCGCCCGGCCACCAGGGAGCGAGAGGCCGCCCATACACCTCGACTCGTACACACGTAAGCGTTTTCGGGTTTTTTCACTCGAACGTGTGTTTGGCGCAACCTTTCGAAAGCAACTACCGTTGTGCCAGCCAGGGAGACCATTCGAGAGGGGCCGCCGACGTGACCACCACCGCAGACAGTGCCACTATCACCGCCCAGGAACGCTCCCAGGGCCGATTCGACCCGGTGCATGCCATGAACGTGAAAAAGGCGAACGAGGCGACCGTGAGCCCCGAGCCGCCGAAGCCCGCGCGGGCACTGCCCGGACGACCTCCCGGCATCCGGGCCGACAGCTCCGGCCTCACCGACCGGCAGCGCCGGGTCATCGAGGTCATCCGTGACTCCGTCCAGCGGCGGGGCTACCCACCGTCCATGCGGGAGATCGGCCAGGCCGTGGGCCTCTCCAGCACCTCCTCCGTGGCACACCAGCTGATGGCGCTGGAGCGGAAGGGTTTCCTCCGCCGCGACCCGCACCGCCCGCGCGCGTACGAGGTCCGCGGCTCGGACCAGCCGAGCACGCAGCCCACCGACACCTCCGGCAAGCCCGCCGCCTCCTACGTCCCGCTGGTGGGGCGGATCGCGGCCGGTGGCCCGATCCTGGCCGAGGAGTCGGTCGAGGACGTGTTCCCGCTGCCCCGGCAGCTCGTGGGCGACGGTGAGCTGTTCGTCCTGAAGGTCGTCGGCGACTCGATGATCGAGGCCGCGATCTGCGACGGCGACTGGGTGACCGTACGCCGCCAGCCGGTCGCCGAGAACGGCGACATCGTGGCCGCCATGCTCGACGGCGAGGCCACGGTCAAGCGCTTCAAGCGGGAGGACGGCCACGTGTGGCTGCTCCCGCACAACGCCGCCTATCAGCCGATCCCCGGCGACGAGGCCACCATCCTCGGCAAGGTTGTGGCGGTACTGCGACGGGTGTGACCCATCCGTCGGCTCCTACCAGCCCCGGGACCTCTGCGCCGGTCCCGGGGTTGCTCTCTGTTCGGGCTACCTGCCGTCCGCCTTGGCTGTGGCGTCGATCGCGGCCAGGGAGCGGCGGACCTGGTCGCGGTCCGTCGTGTACCAGAAGTCCGGCAGGGACGCCTTCAGGAAGCTGCCGTAGCGGGCGTTCGCCAGCCGGGGGTCCAGCACGGCGACGACGCCCCGGTCTCCGGTCGCGCGCACCAGACGGCCCGCGCCCTGCGCCATGAGCAGCGCGGCATGGGTCGCGGCGACCGACATGAAACCGTTGCCGCCGGCCTCCTCCACGGCCTTCTGCCGTGCGCTCATCAGCGGGTCGTCCGGCCTGGGGAACGGGATACGGTCCATGACGACCAGCTGGCAGCCCGGCCCCGGCACATCCACGCCCTGCCACAGCGACAGCGTGCCGAACAGGCAGGTCTCCGGGTCACCCGCGAAGTTCTTGATCAGCTCACCGAGCGTGTCCTCGCCCTGGAGCAGGATCGGCTTGTCCAGCCTGCCCCGCAGCTCCTCCGCCGCCGCCTGCGCGGCCCGCATCGACGAGAACAGGCCGAGCGTCCGGCCCCCGGCGGCCTCCACCAGTTCCGCCAGCTCGTCGAGCATGTCGGCCCGGCCCGCCTCCCGGCCGGGCGTGGCCAGGTGCCGGGCCACATAGAGGATGCCCTGCCTCCGGTAGTCGAAGGGCGATCCGACGTCGATGCCCTTCCAGACCGGCAGGTCGTCGCCCTCGACACCCTCCGGGGCGAGACCGAGCGAGGCGCCCACCCCGTTGAAGTCCCCGCCCAGCTTGAGCGTCGCGGAGGTCAGCACCACGGAACGGTCCGCGAACAGCTTCTCCCGCAGCAGTCCGGACACGGACATCGGCGCGACCCGCAGCGACGCTCCGAAGCGGTCGTGCCGTTCGTACCAGACCACGTCGTACTCGCTGCCGCCCAGGATGCGTTCCGCGACCGCGTGCACGTTCTCCACGGACGCCAGCGCCTGCTTGCGCACCGCGTCCTCGTCCTGCACGGACCGGTCCCGGGTCGCGCCCAGCGCCGACACCGCGTTGCGGCCCGCGTCCCGCAGCGCCGCCAGCGCGTAACCGAGGTCCTCCGGGATCTCCTCCAGCCGGCCCGGCAGGGCCAGCTCCATCAGCCGCTCGAAACCCTCGGCGGCCGTCTGGAGCTGGTCCGCGACCTTCTCGTCGACCCGCTTCGCCACCCGTCGTACCGCCCGGTTGACCTGCCCGGGGGTCAGCTCTCCGGTGGCGACGCCGGTCACCCGGGACACCAGTTCGTGCGCCTCGTCCACGATCAGCACCTCGTGCTGAGGGAGCACCGGGGCGCCCTCGATGGCGTCGATCGCGAGCAGCGCGTGGTTGGTGACGACGATCTCCGCGAGCTTGGCCCGCTCCCGGGCCGCCTCCGCGAAGCACTCCGCGCCGTAGGCGCACTTGGTGGCACCCAGGCACTCCCGGGAGGTGACGGAGACCTGCGACCAGGCACGGTCGGAGACGCCGGGCGTCAGGTCGTCGCGGTCGCCGGTCTCCGTCTCGTCGGCCCAGTCCCGCAGCCGTAGCAGGTCCTTGCCGAGTTTGCTGGTCGGCGTGGCCGCCTCGAACTGGTCGAAGAGCCCCTCCTCCTCTTCCTGCGGCACGCCCTCGTGCATCCGGTGCAGGCACAGGTAGTTGGAGCGGCCCTTGAGCATCGCGAACTCGGGGCGGCGGCGCAGCAGCGGGTGCAGCGCCTCGACCGTGCGCGGCAGGTCCCGCTCGACGAGCTGCCGCTGCAGGGCGAGCGTCGCGGTCGCCACCACCACGCGGTCGCCGTGCGCCAGGGCGGGCACCAGATAGCCCAGGGACTTACCGGTGCCGGTGCCCGCCTGGACCAGCAGATGCGCACCGTCGTCGACGGCCTGGGCGACGGCCTCGGTCATGGTGACCTGGCCCGGCCTTTCCACACCGCCGACAGCGGTGACGGCGGCATGGAGGAGATCGCGGAGGGATGGCTTCGTCATAGCCCGTCCACCCTACGGGTCGGCACCGACAACCGGTTCACCCGAGCGTCTCGGCGGCACGCTCCACCGCGGCCAGTGCCTCCGCGAACCGGTCCAGCACCGCGGCGGCCTGCTCCTCGGTGAGCGTCAGCGGCGGCAGGAGCCGTACGACTCCGGGGTGACGGCCGCAGACGTCCACGATCAGGCCCCGGTTCAGGCACTCCTGCCGCACGGCGGCGGCCTGCGCCGGTTCGGTCAGCTCGACACCGATCATGAGCCCGCGTCCGCGGACGTCCCCCACACAGGGGAGCGCGGCGGTCTCCTCGCGCAACCGCCCGAGCATCCGCGCGCCCAGCGTGGCCGCGTGCTCATCGAGCCGGTTCTCCCGTACGTACGCGAGGGTGGCAGCCCCGGCGGCCATGGCGAGCTGGTTGCCGCGCGAGGCCTGGCGGCCCCCGCCGGGGCCGGTCTCGCGCGGCTCGTCGAGCGCCGACCGGTAGACGATCACCGACAGCGGCAGCGAGCCCCCGACGGCCTTGGACAGGACCAGCACATCGGGCACGATGCCGCTGGGGCCGACCGCCCAGAAGGCACCCGTGCGTCCCACCCCGGTGTCGATCTCGTCGGCCACGAGCGGGATGGACCGGGCCTCGGTGAGCGCCCGCATCCGCCGCAGCCAGCCGTCGGGGGCGGGAAGCACACCGCCCTCGCACTGGAGGGGCTCGACGAGCATCGCGGCGGGCTCGGGGCCCTCGGCGTCGTTCAGCAGCTCCTCCGTCCAGCGGACGGCCAGTTCGGCGCCCCGCACCCCGCCCGTCCCGAAAGGGCTGCGGTAGTCGCGGGGGTACGGGAGCCGGGTCACCCTCAGGCTCCCGTACGGGGTGCTCTGGCGCGCGCCCGCGAAGGTGAGCAGCCCGTCGCGCCCGGTCGCGCTCCGCACCAGCGCGAGCGCGGCCCCCAGGGCGTCCGCGTCGGCCGGGCCGCAGAACTGGATGCGCGCGTCCCGGGCGAAGGCCTCGGGCAGGGCGGCGAACAGCTCCGTGGTGAACGCGTCCTTGACGGGTGAGGCCAGGTCGGAGGCGTGCAGCGGCGCCTCCGAGTCGATGACCCGCTTGATGGCCTCCAGCACCACGGGGTGGTTGTGGCCGAGGGCGAGCGTGCCCGCACCCGACAGGCAGTCCAGATAGCGGCGCCCGTCCGCGCCCTCGATGGTCAGTCCCCGGGCCCGTACGGGAACGATGGGCAGCGAGCGGGCGTACGTACGAGCGGCGGGTTCCCGCAGCGACTGCCGTCGCAGAATGCCCTCGGGACCGGCAAGTCCGTTCCCTGACGGCCCGGATGGCGGTCCCGAGGGTTGGGCGGACGGTACGTCTGGAGCTGCTGTCTCGGTCCCGGCCACGTGCGTGCGTCCTCCCGGTGCGGTCCTGGTGTCCACTGTGTGCCCTTGTGGGCCGTTCCGGCATGCCCCACAGGTCCCTGCGGGGCCCACAGGTCGTCCCCCATCCGTACCAACGACCGGCCCGGCCGGGGATCACGGGCCGATCGAAGATCCTCACCTCCGGGAACCACGGACCTGGCTCACACCGTCCCCAAGGGCACCGGCATAGTGGGGGGCCGCACGTCCCGGAGCCCGCCTCCCGGCGCGGGCGCCCGAACGTGCCCGGCCCGGTACGCACTTGACAGTAAGTCCC
Organism: Streptomyces sp. MUM 203J; assembly: GCF_022414595.1. GTDB lineage: Bacteria > Actinomycetota > Actinomycetes > Streptomycetales > Streptomycetaceae > Streptomyces. Next base: position 24,049 of record NZ_JADWYO010000026.1, read on the forward strand.
AGGGGGATCACACACATGCGAAGGATTCGTCCGCTGTTCGCCACAGCCGTCGTGGCGGCGCTGGCGCTGACGGCCACGGGGTGCGGCCCGAGCGAGGACGAGGCGGGCGGTGCGCCCACCGCCTCCGCGAGCACCGCTGTCACTCCGGACGCGAAGCTGCCCGTCCAGGTCCCGGAGAACCTGGAGGAGCTGAAGGAGCGTCTCAAGGAGCACGGTCTCGACCTCGACAAGTGGCGGGACGGCGAGTGGAAGAACTGGGACAGGGACAAGTGGCTGCGTGAGGCCCAGGACTTCGTCAACCCGGTCATCGAGGACCTCTGGGACCCCGACCGGATACGGGAGGCCGACGAGCCGAACGAGCCGGTCGAGGACGAGGACATCTCCGGCGGCGGCGACGACGCCGTGACCGACCCGGCGCCGGAGCGGAAGACCGCGCGGCCGGTGAAGACCCCGTACCACCAGAGCGCGCCGGAGGCCGGCAAGCTGCTCTTCGACGGCCCCAAGGGCTCGATGGTCTGCTCCGCGACCGTGGTGAAGGACCCGAGGAACCCGGGCAGGTCCAACCTGGTGTGGACGGCCGGTCACTGCGTCCACGCGGGCAAGGACGGCGGCTGGTTCCGGAACATCGCCTTCGTCCCCTCGTACAACGACAGCGGTCTGACCTCCGCCCAGCTGGAGAAGACGACGCGCGAGCAGGTCGCGCCGTACGGCCTGTGGTGGGCGGACTGGGCACAGACCTCCGAGCAGTGGATCGGCCAGGGCACCGGGAGCGGCGGCCAGGGCGCCCCGTACGACTTCGCCGTCATCCATGTGAAGCCGGAGAAGGGCGGGAACGGCAAGTCGCTGGAGGAGACCGTCGGTTCGGCACTGGCTGTCGACTTCGAGGCTCCCGCCGCGCAGCGGATCGCGAGTGTGGAGGCGATCGGGTACCCGGCGTCGGCGCCGTACGACGGAGCGAAGCTGTTCGGCTGCGCGGACAAGCCGGGCCGGCTGTCCGTGCAGGCCGCCCAGCCGACGATGTACCGGATCGGCTGCAGCATGACCGGTGGTTCGTCGGGCGGCGGCTGGGTGCACACCGGCGAGGACGGTGAGCGTGCGCTGGTGTCGAACACCTCGATCGGGGCGTTGACGGCCGGGTGGCTGGCCGGGCCGCGGCTCGGTGACGAGGCCGAGGGCGTCTACACGGCGGTCAGCGACAAGTTCGCGGGCCGGTAGGAGTTCCGGAAGGACATGAGGAAGGCGGGTCTCCCGCGGCCACACCGGCCGCGGGAGACCCGCCTTCCTCTCTGCTGTGTCAGGCCGTCGCCGGGGTGTACGGCGTGAGCAGCGCCGCCAGTTCCTCGTGGACCCGCGCCTTCAGGAGTGTGCCGTCCGCGGTGTGCTCCTCGGAGAGCACCTCGCCCTCGTCGTGGACCCGTGAGACGAGTCCGCCGTGTGTGTACGGCACGAGCGCCTCGATCTCGATCTCGGGCCGCGGCAGTTCGGCGTCGATCAGGGCGAGCAGCTCCGGGATGCCCCGGCCCGTCCGGGCAGACACGGCGATCGCGTGCCGCTCCACCCGCAGCAGCCGCTGGAGCTCCAGCGGGTCGGCCGCGTCCGCCTTGTTGATCACCACGATCTCCGGCACGTCCGTCGCGCCCACGTCGCGGATCACCTCGCGCACCGCTGCCAGCTGCTCCTCCGGCGCCGGGTGCGAGCCGTCCACCACGTGCAGGATGAGGTCCGACTGCCCGACCTCCTCCATGGTGGAGCGGAAGGCCTCCACCAGGTGGTGCGGCAGGTGGCGGACGAACCCGACGGTGTCGGCCAGTGTGTAGAGGCGTCCGCTGGGCGTCTCGGCCCGGCGGACGGTCGGGTCGAGGGTGGCGAACAGCGCGTTCTCCACCAGCACACCCGCGCCGGTGAGCCGGTTCAGCAGGGACGACTTCCCGGCGTTGGTGTACCCGGCGATGGCGACCGAGGGCACCTTGTTGCGCCGCCGCTCCTGCCGCTTGAGGTCGCGGCTGGTCTTCATCTCCGCGATCTCCCGGCGCAGCTTCGCCATCTTCTCGCGGATCCGCCGCCGGTCCGTCTCGATCTTGGTCTCACCGGGACCACGGGTGGCCATGCCGCCGCCCGAGGAGCCGGAGCCACCACCGCCCATCTGCCGGGACAGCGACTGACCCCAGCCTCGCAGCCGCGGCAGCATGTACTGCATCTGCGCCAGGGCGACCTGGGCCTTGCCCTCGCGGGACTTGGCGTGCTGGGCGAAGATGTCGAGGATCAGCGCGGTCCGGTCGACCACCTTGACCTTGACGACGTCCTCGAGGTGGATCAGCTGGCCGGGGCTCAGCTCGCCGTCGCAGACGACGGTGTCGGCGCCGGTCTCCAGCACGATGTCGCGCAGTTCGTCGGCCTTGCCGGAACCGATGTACGTGGCCGGGTCCGGCTTGTCACGCCGCTGGATGACGCCGTCCAGGACGACCGCACCGGCCGTCTCCGCGAGGGCGGCCAGCTCGGCCAGCGAGTTCTCCGCGTCCCGCACGGTCCCCGAGGTCCACACACCGACGAGTACGACCCGCTCCAGGCGGAGCTGCCGGTACTCGACCTCGGTGACGTCCTCGAGTTCGGTGGAGAGACCCGCGACTCGGCGCAGTGCGGCGCGCTCGGCGCGGTCCAGCTGGTCGCCGTCCCGCTCTCCGTCGATCTCGAAGCTCCAGGCGACGTCCTCTTCCATCAGGGCGTCGGCCCGAAGGCTCTCGGTGCGGCTCTGCTCGTCGAGGCGCTGCGCGTCCTGGGAGAAGGATGAAGAGGAGGTCATTGGATCCTTACGTCGATGGAAGTTCGTTTGTGCCAGCCACAACGACCGGCCGCGCCGGATGATTCCCGGCTGCCCGGCGGCACGCCGACAGGTCGATGGTCGCATGGCCGCGCGGCGGGCGTCACTCGGGTTTCCGCCCCTCGGCCTGACCGGCCCGGGGGGCCTTCGCCTTCCAGTCCGGGTGCCCCGGCATGGGCGGGGTCTTCTCGCCGTACAGCCACGCCTTGAGGAAGGGCGCCATGTCGCGGCCCGCCTGCTCGGAGGCGAGCCGGATGAAGTCGGCCGTGCCGGCGACTCCGTGTGCGTACTCGTTCACCCAGCGCCGTTCCAGCCGGTCGAAGGCGGTGGCGCCGATCTCCTGGCGCAGGGCGTACAGGATGAGGGCGCTGCCGTCGTAGACGACCGGGCGGAACAGGCTGATCTTCCGGCCGGGCGCGGGGGGCCGGGGCGCGGCCGGGGGGCCGCCCGCCGCCCGCCACTGGTCGGAGGAGGCGTACGCGTTGCGCATCCGGGCCTCCAGGGTGCCGGGGTGGCCGTGCTCCTCGTTGTACAGGGCTTCGTACCAGGTGGCGTGGCCTTCGTTGAGCCAGAGGTCGGACCACGCGCGCGGGGTGACGCTGTTGCCGAACCACTGGTGGGCCAGCTCATGGACCATGATCGAGTCGACGTACCAGGCGGGGATCCGGGGGTGGGTGAACAGTCCGCGCTCGAACAGGGACAGGGTCTGGGTCTCCAGCTCGAAGCCGGTGGTGGCGTCCGCGATGAGCAGGCCGTACGTCTCGAACGGGTAGCGGCCGACCTTCTCCTCCATCCACTCCATCTGGCCCGGGGTCTTCTTCAGCCAGGGCTCCATGCGCTCGGTGTCCGCGACCGGGACGACGTCCCTGAGGGGCAGGCCGTGCGGGCCGGTGCGGCGGAGGACGGCGGAGCGGCCGAGGGAGACCTGCGCGAGTTCGGTGGCCATGGGATGGACGCCCTGGTACACCCAGGTCGCCCGGGGTCCGGCCACGGTGCGGCCGACCGCGCGGCCGTTCGCGACCGCGGTGAGGTCCTTGGGGGCAGTGATGCGGAAGGTGAAGTACGCCTTGTCGGCGGGGTGGTCGTTGCAGGGGAAGACTCGGTGGGCGGCGTCGGCCTGGTTGGCCATGGCGAGGCCGTCGGCGGTGCGGAGCCAGCCCCCGACGGCCTTGGGGGCGGCCGGGTCGCTGGTGTGCCGGACGGCGATGGTGACCCTGCCGCCGGGCTGGACGGGGTGTTCGGGGGTGACGACCAGGTCCTCGCCGGTGAGGGTGTGGGCGGCGGGGAGGCCGTTGACCCTGACGTCCTTCACGGTGCCGTGGGCGAAGTCGAGGTTGATGCGGTCCAGCCGGTCGGTGATCCGTGCGTCGATCTTGGTGAGGGCGTCGAGGGGCTTGGTGTTGTCGCCGCTGTAGGTGAAGGCGATGTCGTACGCGAGGACGTCGTAGCCGGGGTTGCCGAGGTGGGGGAAGAGCGGGTCCCCGATGCCGAGGGGCTGGGGCGCGGGGACAGCCGCGGCGAGGAGACCGGCGGAGGCGGCGGCGAGGCCGGCGGCACGGAGACCGGCGCGGAGGCGGCGGGCTCGTCGGGAGGTGTGGGCCATGGCCCTTCGCTTACCAGCGGGACCCTCCGGGGGCGGGGCGGCGCGCGCCCGGGCCACCCGAACGAGGGAGGAGCCGTGCAGTTCTCCCCCCGCACCAGGGCTCTCCCCCAGGCCCCCTTCGTCACGCCCTGGGAGGTGCCCGCCGCGTGACGTGCTCGGCAGCGCTCGCCCCCGGGTGCCGGGCGGACTAGAAGGCGCGGCTCACGTCGTACACCCCCGGGACCTCCCGCATCACGCGCATCACCCCCGGCAGCTCCCCGGGATCGGTGAGGTGCAGGGTGTACGTATGGCGTACCCGCTGTTCGGTGGGCGGGGCGACGGTCGCGGAGACGATGGCCGCTCCGGCCGTGGCGATCGCCTCGGTGAGGTCGGCGAGCAGCCGGGGGCGGCCGAACGATTCAGCGACCAGAGTGACCCGGCAGGCGTCGGCGCCGTCCCAGCGCACGGCGACGGGAGTGCGGCCGAGGTTCTCCATGCGGTGCACCGCGGGGCACTCGGCACGGTGGACTGTGACGGCGCCGCCGCGTACGGAGAAGCCGGTCACCGTGTCGGGCGGGACGGGAGTGCAGCACCCGGCGAGGCGGACCGCGGTGTGCGGGGCGTCGACGACCGCGTTGGCGCTGCGCCGCCGGTCCGCGACGACAGCGGCCGCGGGGCGCGGGTCCGCGTCCGGGGCGTCGGCGGGGGCGCGGTCCTGCGGGGGGTGGGCGGTGAGCCAGCCGCTGATGGCGATGCGGGCGGCGGGCGTGCGGGCGTGCCTGAGCCAGTCCGGGGAGGGCCCGGATCCCGCGTCTCCGGCGAGCAGCGGCTGCACGGTGTCGCCGTCGCGCAGGACGGTGCCGAGCGTGGCGAGCCGGCCGTTGACGCGGGCGCCGACACAGGCGTGGGCGTCGGCGCCGTGCTGTTCGTAGGCGGCGTCGACGCAGGTGGCCCCGGCGGGGAGGGCGAGGGTGCCGCCGTCGGGGCGGAACACGGTGATCTCGCCGTCCTGGGCGAGGTCGGCGCGCAGAGTGCTCCAGAAGGTATCGGGGTCGGGAGCGCAGCGCTGCCAGTCGAGCAGCCGGGACAGCCATCCGGGGCGGGTGGGGTCGGCCCGGTCCTCGACGGCCTCGGCCGCGGCGTCGGGCTCGGCGGGAGCGTAGGGGTTGCCGAGGGCGACGACGCCGGCCTCCGCGACCTTGTGCATCTGGTGCGTGCGGATGAGGACCTCGATGACGGCGCCGTCCTCGGCGGCGACCGCGGTGTGCAGCGACTGGTACAGGTTGAACTTGGGCGCGGCGATGAAGTCCTTGAACTCGGAGATGACCGGGGTGAAGCAGGTGTGGAGTTCGCCCAGCACCCCGTAGCAGTCGGCGTCCTCCGCGACGAGGACGAGGAGCCGCCCGAAGTCGGTGCCCCGCAGCTCACCGCGTTTGAGGCTGACTCGGTGGACGGAGACGAGGTGGCGGGGCCGGACGAGGACGTCGGCGGTGGTGTCGGCGTCACGGAGCACCGCGCGCACCGAGTCCGCCACCCGGGTGAGGGCGTCCCCCGCGGCACCGGCGGCGTTCTCCTCGACGCGGGCGCGGGTCCACTCGTACTCGACGGGGTGGAGGATGGCGAAGACGAGGTCTTCCAGCTCGGTCTTGAGCGCCTGGACGCCGAGCCGTTCGGCGAGGGGGATGAGGACGTCGCGGGTGACCTTGGCGATGCGGGCCTGCTTCTCGGGGCGCATCACGCCGAGGGTGCGCATGTTGTGCAGCCGGTCCGCGAGCTTGATGGACATGACCCGCACGTCGTTGCCGGTGGCGAGGAGCATCTTGCGGAAGGTCTCGGGTTCGGCGGCTGCTCCGTAGTCGACCTTCTCCAGCTTGGTGACCCCGTCGACGAGGTATGCGACCTCGTCTCCGAACAGCTCGCGCACCTGGTCCAGGGTGACGTCGGTGTCCTCGACGGTGTCGTGGAGGAGGCTGGCGGTCAGGGTCGTGGTCTCGGCGCCGAGTTCGGCCAGGATGAGGGTGACCGCGAGGGGGTGGGTGATGTAGGGCTCACCGCTCTTGCGGAACTGGCCGCGGTGGGAGGACTCCGCCAGTTCGTACGCCCGGCCGAGGACGGTCGGGTCGGCGTCGGGATGATGGGCGCGGTGGACGTCCGCGACATGGCCCAGGGCATCGGGGAGCCGGTCGCGCCCGGTACCGCCGAGCAGGGCGGCGCGGCCGAGTCTGCGCAGCTCGATTCTGGGGCGCCCGAGGCCGCGCCTGCGGCTGGGGACAGCGGGCGGGGCACTGGGGTTGGTGGCCTCTGCGCTCATGGGGCACCTCCGGCTGCGTCGACCGGCGGTGGGCGGGCAAGGCGTGTCCGCCCGGCCGGTGCTTGATGCTACCGAGCCCACCACGTGGCGCAGTCCGGCTCTCGCCCAGCGTGAACGGGATCACCCATTCGAGGGATGCTCCTGCGGGTGGTGTTGCGCTGGGTGACCGGCGTCCTATGCCTCGGCCGGGGTGAGCCACGCCGGGTCGACGGTGCCCTCCGCGACGATGACGGCGGGCCCGGTCATCTCGATCTCCCCGTCGGGGTGCTCGGTGATGACGAGAGTGCCGCCGGGGACGTCGACGGTGTACGTGACCGGGGTGCCGGTCTCGGCGGGATCGGCGCCGTCGCGGCGGGCGGTCGCGACGGCGACGGCGCACGCGCCGGTGCCGCAGGAGCGGGTCTCGGCGGCGCCCCGCTCGTGAACGCGCATGGCGACGTGACGGGGGCCCCGGTCGGCCACGAACTCGACGTTGACTCCGTCGGGGTAGACGGACGCGGGGGCGTAGGGGGGCTCGGTGAGCAGGTCGCCGGCGTGGGCGAGGTCCTCGACGAACGCGACGGCGTGCGGGTTGCCCATGTTGACGTTGCGGGCGGGCCAGCTGCGGCCGTCGACGGTGACGGTGACGCCGTCGGCGGGGAGCACCGCGCGGCCCATGGAGACGGTGACGTCTCCGTTCTTGGCGAGGTGGATGTGCTTGACGCCGCCGCGGGTGGCGATGGCGAAGTCGCCTGCGGTCACGTGTCCGGCGCGCTCCAGGTAGCGGGCGAAGACGCGGGTGCCGTTGCCGCACATCTCCGCGACCGAGCCGTCGGCGTTGCGGTAGTCCATGAACCACTCGGCCTCGCCGGCCATGTGCCGGGCCTCCGGATGGACCGCGCTGCGGACCACGTGCAGGACCCCGTCACCGCCGATCCCGGCCCGCCGGTCGCAGAGCCGTGCCACGAGGGCGGGCGGCAGTTCGACGGAGTTGTCCGGGTCGGGCACGATCACGAAGTCGTTCTCGGTGCCGTGACCCTTGAGGAAGGCGAGGGGTGCGGTGCTCACGCGCCCATCGTACGGCCCGGCCGGGCGCGCCCGCGGGGCGTGTCCGACCGGCGGGACGGCTCGGCGCGGCGGGCGCTCAGCGGAGGCGGGCCACGCGCCAGACGGCCAGGGCCACCAGCACGGTGACCACCGCGGCGTACAGCGCGACCACCCGCCAGTCCGCGCGCTCGCCGGAGCCGCGGGCGGGGAGTCCGGGCCAGGTGTGGCCGACGCGACGGGCGGCCATCATGCCCCAGCCGGCCGCGCAGCCGCTCAGCAGCAGGCCCAGCATGGCGAGGACGGCGCCGCCGTCCCCGGAGCCGAAGGCCAGGGGGAAGGCGAACATCAGCGAGCCGAGCGCGGCCAGGCCGACGATCGGGGCCAGCTGCCAGATCCTCAGGCGGCGCGGCGGGCGCAGCTCGACCTCCACCTCGTCGGGTGTGATCTCCTGCGCGCCGTCCTCGGTCAGCTCGGGACCGTCCGGGCTCAGCTGCGGCGCATCGGGCGCTCCGCGGGTCTCCGACATGGCCTCCGGCTCTTCCGGGCCCCGTGGGGCTGTGGCGCCGTCAGGCACCCCCAGCGCCCCCTGTGCCTCTTCTCCTGCCTCGCGCGTCCCGGGTGTGGACGCGTCCGTGCCGCCGTCCGGTGTGTCCCGCCGTTCTCTGTCGCGAGGGCCGGCCTCCATCGCCACGCGCCCTCCCAACGTCGGGTTCAGTCGGTTCCACTGGTCGATCGATGCTCGATGATGGCACGAGCAGCACCGCCGGAATGGCGGCCGGAGCGTCCCGATGCCATCACGTGATCAGGCTGTAATCGCTCGTTCGACCAACGTGAGCGCATGGTCCGGGAGTTCCCGGCGGTCTGCGGCGGCTCCGCTGAGCCACCGCACGCGCGGGTCACGGCGGAACCAGGAGTCCTGGCGGCGCGCGAAGCGTTTGGTGGCACGCACGGTCTCGTCGCGCGCCTCCTGCTCGCTGCACTCGCCCGCCAGCGCGGCCAGCACCTGCTGGTAGCCGAGCGCGCGGGAGGCGGTACGGCCCTCGCGCAGCCCGTGCCCCTCCAGCGCACGTACCTCGTCCACCAGCCCCGCCTCCCACATGCGGTCCACGCGTGTGGCGATCCGCTCGTCCAGTTCGGGCCGCCCGACGTCGACGCCGATCTGGACCGTGTCGTACACCGCGTCGTGTCCGGGGAGGTTGGCGGTGAAGGGCCTGCCGGTGATCTCGATGACCTCCAGCGCGCGGACGATGCGGCGGCCGTTGCTGGGGAGGATGGCGTGCGCGGCTTCCGGGTCGAGGCCCGCGAGCCGGGAGTGCAGGGCTCCCGAGCCGCGCTCGGCCAGCTCGGCCTCCAGGCGGGCGCGGACCTCAGGGTCGGTGCCGGGGAACTCCAGGGCGTCGATGGCGCCTCGCACGTAGAGTCCGGAGCCGCCGACCAGCACAGGTGTGCGGCCCTCCGCGAGCAGCCGGTCGATCTCGGCACGGGCGAGCCGCTGGTACTCGGCCACGCTGGCCGTCTCCGTGACATCCCAGATGTCCAGCAGGTGGTGCGGGATGCCGCCGCGCTCCCCCTCGGTCAGTTTGGCGGTGCCGATGTCCATCCCGCGGTACAGCTGCATGGAGTCGGCGTTGACGACCTCGCCACCGAGCTGCCGGGCCAGGTGGACGCCCAGGTCGGACTTTCCTGCGGCTGTGGGGCCGACGACGGCGATGACGCGCGGGGTGGGGGTTGCGGTGCTCACCGGGCCAGTCTCCCAAACCTCCGGGGATTACCCGAACGGGTTACGTGACGGCGTGGATGCGGTGTCGTTGCCGGTCGGGCGGCGCAAGCGGACACTCCGGTGCAGCGCGGGAATTCACCCGCACGAGTAAGCTGTGGGAGTGCATACGGGCGTTTTTGACTGGTTTCGAATGAAGGGCGAGAAGAGCGTCGAGGGCGGGCAGGAGGAACGGCCCGTCGCTGCGACGGGAAGCGAGGCGGCAGCGGCCCTCCAGGCCACGGCGAGGGGTGAGGTCGCACGGGCCCGGCCCGCCGGGGAGGCGGACCCTCAGCGCGGCACCGACGGCGAGCCGGGCGGCGGCGCGGCGGCGGACGGCGTGGACGTCCCGAAGCAGCGGTCCGCCAGGCACGCGGCGGACAGCGAGACCGGAGAAGGCGCCCGCAGGCAGCGGTCGGCAGGCCACATCGAGGAAGGTGGGCCATGGGCATCCTGGACACGCTGAAGACCAAGCTGGCTCCGGCCAAGGACAAGGTCTCCGACTTCGCCCACCAGCACGGCGACCAGTTCGAGCACGGCATCGACAGGGCCGCGCGGATGGTCGACAGGACGACCAAGGGCAGGTACAGCGACAAGATCGAATCCGGCACGGGCAAGGCGAAGCACGCGTACGACCGGTTCTCGCACAGGACCGACGGCGGCGGCGCGGACGACGCCGCACCGCCGGAGCCGCCTCCGACCGCCTGACCGGGCCCGCCGACGGCGGCGGGCGGCCGTGGAGCCCCTGACGCTCCGCGGTCGCCCGCCGCCGTCGTTCCCCCGCCGCCGGCACGTCTCCGAGGACGGCGACGACGGGCCGCGCCGCCCTCGCCCGGACGGCCCCCGGCACCAGCCCCGTGGGGCCGTCAGGGGTCCGTGCGCGCGGCTACGACCAGGTCGCCACCACGTAGCCCACGCCGTAGGGCGCGTCCTCGTACAGCAGCCGCCCCGTCGGTGCCGTCCCGGCCGCGGCACCCGCCAGGACCTGCCAGGGGGACCGGCCCGACGCCTTCAGCTCGTGCGCCAGCTCGGCGTCCAGGCCCGCGAGTGCGGGTGCGTCGGCGGCCCCCAGGGCACGGGCGGCGGCCGCGTCGAAGCCGGCGGCCCGCTCGTCGAGGTAGCCCGGAGCCTTGACCGTCCGGCAGGCGCTGCCGTCGCCCATCACCAGCAGGGCGATCCGCGGCGCCCACCCGGCGATCTCCCGCCCGACGGCGGCGCACCGCTGCGGGTCCAGCCGCTCGGGCACCCCGATCCCCTCCACGGGGGCGTCCGCCCAGTCGGCACGTCCCAGCAGCCAGGCGGCCACCGCGAGGGAGGCGGGCAGGGCCCGGCGGGGGACGGCGCCCGCCTCCCGGTCGGGCTCGCCGGGCCCGAGCCTGACCTCCAGGTCGACACCGAAGCCACGGAAACCGCCCACCGCACCGTCCGGATACGCCAGGACACCGGCCGGCACACTCCCGTCGGCTCCGGGCCCTGCCGCGGGACCCGCGGAGGGGTCCGCCGTGGAGCCGGCAGCGGAGCGGGCCGCGGAGTCGGCGGCGGGGTCCGGGCCGACGACGACCAGCCGGTCGGGCCGGGCAGCGGCGAGGACGCCGAGCGCGTCGAGACACGCCGCACGCGCGTCGGCGAGCTCCGGCGCGGCGCCTGCGGCGACGTCGGGGACGAGGAGGGGCGGGGAAGGGCAGACGGCTGCGGCGACAAGCATGATCCGCAGCGTAACCCCGGCGGGCGCGGGCGGCGGCCCGCCCGACGCTGCCCGGCCCGGTGTGTCAGCGGCCGAACCAACGCCTGCGCGCGGACCGTCCGGCGGCCTTCTCGGCAGCCTTCCGCTCGGCCTTCGCCTGACGCTCCGCCTCGCGCGCGGCGGTCGCCGCGTGCTGCTCCTCCACGCTGCTGTACAGGAGCTCGGCGACGCTGAACCGGCAGCCGTAGCTGCGCATCGACCCTTCGTTGACCTGGAGGAAGCCCTCGGCCGTGCGGTAGAGCCGGGTGCTGTTCGGGCTCATCGGGTGTTGCGGCGTGTAGTGGCGGGCGATCTTCTCCAGACGGGCGAAGGCCTCCTCCCGGGTGCCGATGACATGCTCCAGCACGTTCGCCGAGCAGACCTTGCGCTCGCCCGAGCCGTCGGCCTCCTCGACGATCAGTCCCCATCTGCCCTCGGACACGAATGCCTCACTCCCCCGCCTGTCCTGTCTGCCGGTCAGCTGATCCGCGCTGTGTCAGTCGCAGCCGCAGCCGCTCGCCGCGGCCACGGGCAGCGGCTCGGGGGCGCCGACCCCGGGCAGGCCCAGCATCACCCCGGCAGGCTTCGCGGCCGCCTCGGCGCTGCGCTTCTCCCAGGCGTCCCCCGCCCGGGTGCGGCGGACGGCCTGCACCGCGCCCTCGGCCAGCAGGTGGTGCGGAGCCGCGTAGGTGATCGCGACGGTGACGACGTCGCCGGGGCGTACGTCCTCGTCCGGCTTGGTGAAGTGGACCAGCCGGTTGTCGTGGGCGCGGCCGGACAGCCGGTGGGTGGCGCCGTCCTTGCGGCCCTCGCCCTCCGCGACCATGACCTCGACGGTCCGGCCGACCTGCTTCTTGTTCTCCTCCCAGGAGATCTCCTCCTGGAGGGCGACCAGACGCTCGTACCGCGCCTGCACGACCGCCTTCGGGATCTGGTCGTCCATCTCGGCCGCCGGGGTGCCGGGGCGCTTGGAGTACTGGAAGGTGAAGGCCTGGGCGAAGCGGGCCTCGCGGACGACGTGCAGGGTCTGCTCGAAGTCCTCCTCGGTCTCGCCGGGGAAGCCGACGATGATGTCCGTGGAGATCGCGGCGTGCGGGATGGCGGCGCGGACCTTCTCGATGATGCCGAGGAAACGCTCCTGGCGGTACGAGCGGCGCATGGCCTTCAGGACGGTGTCCGAACCCGACTGGAGCGGCATATGGAGCTGCGGCATCACGTTCGGGGTCTCGGCCATGGCGGCGATCACGTCGTCGGTGAAGTCGCGCGGGTGCGGCGAGGTGAAGCGGACCCGCTCCAGGCCCTCGATGTTCCCGCAGGCCCGCAGCAGCTTGCTGAACGCCTCGCGGTCGCCGATGTCGGAGCCGTACGCGTTGACGTTCTGGCCGAGCAGGGTGATCTCGGAGACGCCCTCGCCGACCAGTGCCTCGATCTCCGCGAGGATGTCGCCGGGACGGCGGTCCTTCTCCTTGCCGCGCAGCGCGGGCACGATGCAGAAGGTGCAGGTGTTGTTGCAGCCGACGGAGATCGACACCCAGGCCGCGTAGGCGGACTCGCGGCGGGTCGGCAGCGTGGACGGGAACGCCTCCAGGGACTCGGCGATCTCGACCTGCGCCTCCTCCTGGACGCGGGCGCGCTCCAGGAGGACCGGCAGCTTGCCGATGTTGTGCGTACCGAAGACGACGTCGACCCAGGGCGCCTTCTTCACGATGGTGTCGCGGTCCTTCTGCGCGAGGCACCCGCCGACGGCGATCTGCATACCGGGCCTGCGGGCCTTGACCGGCGCGAGGCGGCCGAGGTTGCCGTACAGCTTGTTGTCGGCGTTCTCACGGACCGCGCAGGTGTTGAACACCACCACGTCGGCCTCGCCGTCCGCCTCCTGGGGAGCGCGGACGTAGCCGGCGTCCTCCAGCAGTCCGGAGAGCCGCTCGGAGTCATGGACGTTCATCTGACACCCGTAGGTGCGTACTGCGTAGGTTCGTGTGACGTCCACTGCCTGGCTCCGGTCGCTGCTGGTCATGGAACAAGGGTAGGCGGTGCCCGGAGTGGCCCGTGCCGGGCCGCCCGTGCGCGGGCGGGCCCCCGGCTAGGCGCGGACCGCGCAGGGCGGGGTGATCAGGGTTCCGGACGGAGTGAGCAGGCGGGGGTGACCGACGCAGGCGAGCATGGGGAGGTCGGAGGGGTGGTCGCCGTACGCCCAGCAGTCCTCGGGCGGGATGCGGGGGTGGCGGGCCAGCACCTCCCGGACCAGGGCGCGCTTGCCCTCTCCGACGGCCGGGAGACCCCGCGTCGCGCCGGTGAGGACGCCGTTCTCGTGCTCCGGGCAGGCGCCCAGGGCCTGGTACGCGCCCACCGCCTCCGCGACCGGGCGCAGCAGGGACGGGAGGGAGCCTGACACGAGGACGACGGCGGCGCCCTCGGCCCGGTGGCGGCGCAGGGCGCGGGCGGTGGCGGGGACCCAGAAGTCCGGGGCGGCGCTGCGCTCGTCGAACCACTTGCGGGCCCAGAGGTCGACGTCCGCGAGGTCCTCGCCGCGCCAGGAGCGGTGGTACGCGGCGTTGGCCTCCTCGCGGGGCGCGCCCCCGGCCAGCATGGCCGTCAGCCGGGCGACGATCGCCTCGGCCCTGCGCGTGCCGGCGGGGCCGTGGCGGCCGGTCCAGTAGTAGGGGAGGAAGTCGAGGACGCTCTTGCAGTGGATGAGCGTCTCGTCGACGTCGCAGAACACCAGGAGGCGGGGGTCAGCGGGCACCGGCCACCGCCTCCGCGAGCGGCTGCGGCCGGTGGGCCGCGCCGTCGCACGGGGTCCGGGGCGCGGGCTCCATGGGCGCGAGGACCGCGTTCGCGTACAGCAGGGACGCCGTCTCGCGGCAGAGGGCCTGGTGGGCGGCCAGGGCGTGGACGTCCCGCCAGGTGCGTTCGAGGAGGCCGGGGGTGCCGCAGGCGTGCATGCCAGCCGTGCGGTAGAGCCGCTCGACCGCCGAGACCAGCAGGTCCGCGGCGGCGGCCGACTGGCGGCGGTTGCGCAGGACGTCCCGTTCCGCGCGGGTGCCGGAGTCGGCGCGGGCCGCGGCGTCGCGCAGGAGGAGGGCGGCGGCGTCGATGTCGTCGGATGTGCGGGTGAGGGAGCCGTGCAGGGCGCGGTCGTCCTGCCGGGCCGCGCGGGCCTTCGCGTGGACGCGGGCCGCCCAGTGCGTCCACTCCTCCAGGGCGCGGCGGGCCGCTCCGAGGGCGGCGGCGCAGAGCAGGAGACCCGTGCCCAGGTACGCGGGCGTGGTGTGGCAGCGGGCGAGCCCGGGGCCCGGTGCTCCGGCCAGGACGTCCGTCATCGGGCAGGTGCGGTGCTCGGGGACCAGGAGCGGCTGCATCAGCTGGGCGGTGTGGCTGCCGGTGCCGCGCATTCCGGTGCACCGCCACGAGTCCCGTACCAGGACGGCGTCAGCGGGGACCGCGAGCAGTCTGGGGGCCTCACCCGGTAAGCCGGGCGGCACCGGGTGCTCCGCCTCTCTCGCCGCCAGCAGCAGCCAGTCGGCGTCCGCGACGCCGCTGACACAGTCCCAGGAACCGGTCAGCCGCCATCCGTTGCGCTCCCGGCGGGCCAGGCCGGCCGGCCGCAGTGCCGCCGCGATCCGTACGTCGGGAGAGTCACCCCACAGCTCGCGCTGCCCTCGTGGCGGCAGCTGCGCCGCGTACCGTCCGTGCGTCGCCCACAGGGCGGCGAGCCAGGCCGCGGACGCGCAGCCCTCACCCACGGCGGCGACCCGGGCGAGCAGCTCGCCGAACGTGCCTTCGAGTCCGCGCCACACGCGGGGCACGAAGTGGCGGGCGAATCCCGCGCGGGTGAGGAGCGACACCGTTTCCGGAGCGAGCCGTCCCGTGATGTCGGCCTCCGCCGCGCGGGCGGCGGCCGACCGGGCCGCGTCCGCCACGGCCGGGCCTGTGCCCGCGTCCCACGCCTCCGCCGTGCTTCCGTCCGCCCCCTGGGGCCTTGCTGTTTGACACCGCTGCACCTGTCGCACTCCTTTGCGTGTCCATTAGAATTCCTTCGTGAACGAATCTTTCCGAAGGCTCCTCTCCGCCGAGCCCGAGCCGAAGGAGGTGATCCGTGTGGCGAAGCAGGCGCGGGCCCTGCAGACCTACGACCGTGTACTGGACGCCGCAGCCCACGAGTTCGCGCGCTATGGCTACGCGCACACGAACCTGCAGCGCATCGCCGACCGGATCAGCCTCACCAAGGGCGCGCTGTACGGTCACTTCTCGAACAAGGAGGAGCTGGCCGCCGCCCTGACGGACCATCTGACCCGCACCGCCCGGTCACTGCTGGAGGAGGCGCGGGCCGCCACCACCCCGGCCATCGAGCGCCTCCAGGACCTGATCCTCAGGCTCGGGAAGCTCTTCGAGACCGACCGCAGGGCGCTGGCGGCCCTCCGGCTGCAGGTCGAGGCCGCGCAGGCGACCGCGGGAACGGTGCCGCTCATGGAAGACACCCACGCGATCGTCCGGGGTCTGGTGGGCGAGGTGCAGAAGGCCGGCCGCTGGGATCCCTCCCTGCCGACCAGCCCCCTGACCGAGCTGATCATGGCGGCGTTCTTCGGAGTCCTCTGGAACGGCATCGAGGCCGACGGGGATCGCCCGGGCCCCAGCGTGGCCGCCGTCTGGGAGGTCCTGTCACGCGCCCTGAACACCCGGGCCCGGCCGTGACCCCCCGGGATCGCGCCTCCCGGGGGTCACCAGGAGGCCCCGGACTCCCCAGGCGCCCTGCTGCCCACGCGGACCCAGGACGTCTCCGCCCGGGCCAGCACCGTGTCGCCCTGCACCGCGGCGACCGTCAGGCCGGACATCTCCCGCTCCGTTCCGCCCGGGGCGTACTGCTCCACCACCAGCCGGGTCGGCCGGTGGAACTCCCCGAACGCGAAACAGCCGACCGTCGCCCGGGCCAGCGCGAAGGCCGGACCCCCGGCATCCGCCTCGTGCACGGTCAGGTGACCGAGCTGCCGGAAGCCCTCCAGCATCACCATCAGCGGGATGTGGTCGGTCGGGTGGTCGAACAGCACCGCGTGGTCGCGGTCGACCCGCAGCCACCACGCGCCGTCCACGCCGCAGCCGCGCTCCAGGACGCAGTCCCTCCAGCGCAGCCGCCCCACCCGGTGCGGCGGCACCAGCAGCGTGCCGGTGACCTCCGGCTCGGGGCCCTCGGCGCCGGTCAGCTCGCGCAGCATCCCGTAACGCCGGTCGTCGACCATGAGCATGCTGGCGCTGCCCCTGCCGCACACCCGGCCGCCCACCACGAGCCGGACGTCCGTCCGCGCTCCCGTCCTCCCGCGCGGGCCGTCACCGTCCCAGGCCCACTCCCCCTCCAGCAGCACCGGAAGCGGCACCCCCCGGACTCGCAGCGGCACCTGGTCGGTGACCTCGAAGTCCAGGGAGCGGAAGACGAAACGGGTACCGAGCGGCACCCCGCGGTGCTGGTGGGCGACGTACACCATCCCCTGGCGCAGGGTCTCCGCGAACAGCAGGGGATCACTGAGCCCGTTCTCGTCCGGGTGGTAGAGCGCGTGGTCGCGCGGCCACTGGGCCGCGACGACGAAGCCCTGGTCACCGACGCGTACCCCGTCGGTGAGGAAGACCTCCGCGACCGAGCTGCGATGGACCAGCTCACGGGTCACGGGCTGGAGGAAGCGGAGTGAGCCGACAGCGGTCACCATTGCTGCCGCCTGCGGAGAACTGCAATCATCGATCGCGACAGACATCTGAATTTCGCCCTCCCCGACTGGAAGATCCAGACCATGCGAGCAAACAGACGCGAGACACCTCTCGGTAGGCCATTAATATACCTTCGGGAAGGTATATAGCAAGCCGGAACCCGTGCTCTCAGGCGCCCAACAACCCCTTGATGGAGGCGAGTTGGCGATGGGAGACGACCAGGGCCAGCACCGCAACCAGCGGACCTCTTCCCCCAAGGGCCGCCAGAACACGATGGGTGTCATGAGCGAAAACAGCGCTGCGACGCAGCTCCCCCGCCTTCTAGTGACCAAGCAGTCCGACGACACCTCGCACCTCAAGCAGGAGCGGGCGATCCGCACCCGCCGCACGATCCTCGACGGTGCCGCCGAGATCTTCGCCCAGCACGGCTTTCCCCACGTCACCATCAAGGACATAGCCGACCGCGCGGAGATGACCAAGGGTGCGGTGTACTTCCACTTCACCAACAAGGAGGCCGTCGCGGTCGCGGTGGCCGAGGAGTTCTACCGCCGGCTGGCGGAGCACATCGCCCCCGCGCTGGAGGGCGACCGCACCTCGCCCAGGACGGTCGTCGACGTCCTGATGCACATCGCCCGAGCGTTCCGCGACGACGCGTACATCAAGGCAGGCGCCCGCCTGCAGATCGAACGCCCCTACATCAAGGCGGAGATGCCCGTCCGGTACACGGGAGTCACCACACTGTTCACCGACCTGCTGCGGGAGTGCAAGGCGGCCGGGAACCTCCCGGAGGACACGCAGCCGGAGGCACTGGCACGGGTCCTGGTGGCCGCCGTCTTCGGCGCCCAGCACATCTCGTGGGTGGAGACGGAGCGGGCCGACATCGTGGAGCGGTTCGAAGAGCTCATCAAGGCCATCGCCGTGCTGCCGCCACCCGAGCCCGCCTGACCCCCGGTCCGGGGGTCAGTCCAGGAACGCCGCCTCGATCCAGCGCCGGACGCCCCTAGGGCGCATCCGGTGCAGGCGGTCGAGGGTGTCCGCGACCTCGCGGGAGCCGCCTACCGCCAGGAACTTCTCCCGCACCATGTCCGCGTGCCGTTCACGGGTCTCCGGGCCCGCCGCGCCCACCGGGATGAGCCGGCCCCGGCTGACCGTGCGCCCGTCGGTGAGGCGCACGGTGACCCGGGCGCCGGTCGCCTTGGTGGAGCGGGAGAAGTCGCGGCCGTCCGCCCGGAGCGTCCCCACCAGGTCCACCAGAGCGTCCCCGCCGAAGGCCCGCAGCCACGGCACGGCCTGCTCCCCCGCCTCGCGCACGGCCTCGCCGAAGGGCGCGTCCGACAGGAACAGCTCCCGGGTCATCTCCGTGTCGTGCACCAGACGCACCCGCCGGGCCAGCGCCCAGCGGTCCGGGTCGTCGAGGTGCGGCGAGGAGAAGTCGTCCACCGAGAACTCGCCGGCCAGCAGGGTCGTCGCCACCGGGTACGGGACGTCGAGGACGAGGGCGCCCAGCGGCGAACCCGGCCCGTTCACATAGTGCGCGGCCCGCTCCCCCGCGAACAGTGTGTACAGCGAGGCCTCGACGACGATCTCCGCCACGTCCTGCGCGCGCACCGCGCCCAGCTCCCGGTGGATCTCGGCGGCGCAGTCCACGGCGGCGTCGATGCCGGGACCGCCGGGGTGCATCTTGAACGACAGGGTGTCGGTGTGCCAGCGGCGCCCGAGCCCCTTGGCCACCGCACCGGGGAGCGGCACGGTCGCGAACCGGGCCAGGAAGCCGTCCCGGTGCTCGATGATGTCGGGCGCGCCGCGCAGCCCCGCCACGGCCGCGTCGCAGGCGTCCATGGCCGTACGGACCGGGGTGAAGGTGTTGAACAGCCGGGCGTCACTCGCCAGGAAGGCCCGCATCAGGGGCCAGTTGGGCATCGCGAAGGCCAGCCCGAAGGCGTTCTCCCACAGTGCGGCCGGGGCCCGGTCGCAGTGCAGCCGGCCCGCGACCGCGCCGGCCAGATGGGTGTGCACCGCGCTCTGTCCGCGCAGCGGCCCCAGGGTCGCGGAGGCGGTGATCCGGGCCGCGCACTCGTTGGCGGCCACCACGGCGGTCAGCAGCGACAGGCCGTCGAGCTGACGGGCGTAGGCGAAGGCGAGCGGCACGGCGACGGTGGAGTTGGACAGGTGCCCGGCGTACGCGGTGTCGTCGAGGTTGAGCCAGGAACCGAGCGCGGCGAAGACCCCGGCGGCGGCGCGCGGATCGCGCTGCATCGGGTGCCCGAAGGCGGCGACCAGTCTGCGGCCCAGCGGGTGCTGGAGTCCGGCCCGGATGGAGGCGACCTGGGACAGCACCTGGCTGGCGGCGAGCTTCAGCACACGGCAGGGCACGTCCCGGGGGCGGAGCCCGGCGGCCCAGTGGGACAGCTCGCGCAGGGGCGTGTCCGCGGCGGGGCGGCGCTCGGGGCCCGGGCGGGCGGGGCGGGGGCGGTCAGGGGGGCGGGGGCGCTCCCACTGCTCGCACAGGGCTCGGGCCATGCTCTCGCTGAGTACGGCCGTCATGGCCTGAGCACCTGCCTTTCAGGCTTCCTCGCGCCGGCATCCGGTGTGCGGTGGGGGGACGGCGGGGGCGTGGGACGGCCGGTGGACCGGTACCGGCGTGCGCGCCCCCGCCGCCGTCGGGGGGTCAGGCCGTGGGGACCTTGTCGAGGAACCCGTACACGCCCTTGATCCGCCCGTCGTCGCCGGTGACGACGACGTCGAAGCCGATGGCGATCGGCTCGGCTCCCGGCGCGGTCACCAGGCCCCAGCGGAAGCGCGCGATGCCGTGGTGCGCGTCCACCTCGCCCAGCAGCTCGAAGGACAGGCCCTTGAACTGCTCGCGGGCACCCGCGACGACGGCGGCGAAGCCCTCGTGGCCCTGCACGGCCGCGAGCGGGTCGATGTACGGGGCGTCCGCGGCGAACAGCTCGGCGGCGGCCGCGGCGCGCTTGTCCGCGTCCGCCTCGTTCCAGATGGCGAGGTAATTGTCGACAGTGGCCTTCAGGTCGCTCATGACCTTCTCCTTGTACATCGTGACGTGCGGGTTTCTTATGGGTTCGTACGGCGCCGAACGCGCGGGCGCCCGGAGCCGTACGAAGTTCGGGGGCCCTCAGGCGGGGTCCGTGGGGGCCCAGACGGCGAGGGCGCCGGGGCGGACCTCGAAGGTCGCGGCTGCGCCGATGCCGTGCTGGTACTCACCGTCGTGCTCCAGCGGCAGCCGTTGGCCGTCGGTGCGTTCGACGGTGACGACCCGGCCCCGGGCGTACACGGTGGACGGGTGCTCCAGGTGGGCGGCGGTGAGGGTGAGCCAGGGGACGTCGGCCGCCGCGACGTCCCCGGAGATCACGCAGACGTCCAGGAGCCCGTCGTCCAGCAGCGAGTCGGGCAGGACGAGGTACTGGCCGCCTCGGTAGCGCCCTCCGCCGACGTTGGCCAGCACCGTCGGGCCCTCGTGGACGACCCGGCCGTCGACGGTGACGCGGCCGGGGTAGGGGGCGTACCCGGCGGCGGTGTCCGCGAAGGCGCGGGCGTACCGCTCCCGGCCGGTCAGCGGGATGTCCCGGGCGGTGAGGAGCGCGTCCGCGATGACCCCGGAGCAGGCGCCCAGGTAGACGAGCTGCCGCGTCTCGGCCAGGCGGGCCAGGTCGAGGCGGCGGAGCCGGGCGGAGCCGCCGGTGCCGGAGTCGGTGAGCACGGCCTTGAGGGATTCGGTCCAGGGGCGGTCGCCCCACAGCATCCGGTAGCCGGAGTTTCCGGTGCCGCCGGGGACGACGGCGAGCGCGGCACGCCCGGCGGCGGGGGCGAGCGCCTGGACGACCTCCCGTACCGTGCCGTCCCCGCCGATGGCGACGACCAGGTCGGGGGTCTGCGCGGACCGCTCCAGAGCGCGCCGCACGGCGACGGTGGCGTCTCCGGGGGCGGTGGTGAGGTGCAGCTCGGTGCGCCCTTCGAGGCCGCTGTCGCACAGTTCCTGCACCTGTCGGACGAGTTCGGGCCGGTGACTGCCGGACGCGGGGTTGGCCAGCACGAACGCCCGGGTGGGACCCGGGGGCAAGACGGTGTCTGCCATGGCGGCGTACTCCTTCGTCTCCGTCGGTCGGTGCCGGACGTCCCGGCCGGCGCTGAACCCCGCGCCCCGGCGTCTCCTCTCACTCTGCCGCCCGCCCCTTGCACGGGGCTGACATCCGGCTGACGTGGCGGGACATGCCTCGGCGTCACTCCTTGGCGAAGGCCAGAAGGTCCGCGTTGAGACGCTCGGCGTGGGTGGCGAACAGGCCGTGGGCCGCGCCCTCGTACGGGAGGAACCGGCTGCCGGGGACCAGCTCGGCGGTGCGGGCACCGCACAGCGCGTACGGGGCGCCGAGGTCCGCCGTGCCGTGGACCACCAGTGTGGGCAGGCGCAGCGCGGCCGTCTCGGCGCGCTGGTCCGTCGTGAACAGGGTGCGGAAGACCTCCAGTCCGGCTCGAGGTGAGGTGTCCATGCACAGGTGCACCAGCCACCGGGCGAACTCCTCCGACACCGGCAGGTCGTCCGGGTCGGCGTCCGGGCCGCCGAAGAAGGGCGCGGTCAGGGCGCCGAGGAAGGCCGCCCGGTCCTTCCGGATGGCGGCGGTCACCTCGTCGAGGACCGCCGGGTCGAGTCCGTCCGGATGGTCCGGGGCCCGCATGAGGTACGGGGTCGTCGAGGCCACCAGGGCCAGCTTCGCGACCCGCCCGGTCCCGTACCCGGACAGGTACCGTACGGCCTCGCCGCCGCCGACCGCGTAGCCGACCAGCAGCGCGTCGCGTACGTCGAGACGCTCCAGCAGGTCCGCGAGGTCGGCGGCGAGGGTGTCGTAGTCGTAGCCGGTCCAGGGCCTGTCCGAGCGCCCGCAGCCGCGCCGGTCGTAGGTGACGCAGCGCAGCCCGTGTCCGGCGAGGAACGGTGCCTGGTACTCCCACATGCGGGAGTCGGTCATGGCGGCGCCGAGCAGGACCACCGCGGGACCGTCGCCCCAGTCGGTGTAGTGCAGCCGGGTGCCGTCCCGGGTGGTCGTGTACGGCATGGCGGGGGCCTCCTGACGTGGTGGGGGTCCCGGCGGTCAGGGCCGGGCGGCGGCGCGGCCGGGTGCCAGCAGCACCAGTGCGGCGGCGAGGACCCCCAGGGCGATCAGCGGGACGAGGGTGAGGGAGAACGCGTGCGGGTAGGCGTCCGCCGCGCCGCCCGCGAGCGCGGGGAAGAAGACCGTGCCGGCGATGGCCACACCGACGGCGGCACCGCCCTCCTGGGCGGTGTTGAGCAGCCCGGACGCGGAGGCGGCGTGCT
This sequence comes from Streptomyces sp. MUM 203J, assembly GCF_022414595.1. GTDB lineage: Bacteria > Actinomycetota > Actinomycetes > Streptomycetales > Streptomycetaceae > Streptomyces. Next base: position 46,291 of record NZ_JADWYO010000026.1, read on the forward strand.
CGCCCGCCGCGCCGCCCAGCACCAGGTTGGTCAGCGGACCCGTGGTGAGGCCCATGCCGACCCCGGCGACCAGCAGCAGCGGCAGCAGCCACAGCACGCTGCCGCTGGTGCCGAGCGTGTCGGCGGTCAGGGCGAGGGCCCCGTACCCGGCCGCGAGGACCAGCGGGCCGACGGCCACGCGGCGGGCGGTCACGGTCGCGGCGAGCCGCGCCGAGCCGATGGAGGCGCCGAAGTAGCCCGCGCCCACGGCCAGGAAGAGCAGACCGGACTCCAGCGGGCTCAGGCCCCGGCCGAGCTGGAGGTAGAGGGCCAGGATGAAGAAGAACGAGCCCATGGCGAGGAAGTACACGACCGTCGCGGTGAGCCCCACCGAGAACAGCCGCACCCGGAACAGCGACGGCTCGATCAGCGGCCCCCGGTCGGCGGCGGCGCGCCTGCGCAGGTGCAGGACGGTCACCGCGAGCAGCACGGCCGCGCCCGCGAGGCACTCCCACACCCACACCGGCCAGCCCCGCTCCTGCCCTTCGAGCAGCGCGAACACCAGGAGCCCCAGGGACGCGGTGACCAGCAGCGCGCCCACCAGGTCCAGGCGGGCGCCCGCGCCTCGGGACTCCGGGATCGTCCGGCGGACGAAGGCCAGGGAGACCAGGCACAGCGGGATGTTGATGAGGAAGATGGTCCGCCAGCTCATCCCCGCCAGGTCGACGGTGATGAGCGCGCCTCCGATGAACTGGCCGAAGACTCCGGCCAGTCCGATCACCAGGCCGTACACGTTGAAGGCGCGGTCGCGGGCGGGACCGGTGTAGACGGTGCCGATGATGCCGAGGACCTGCGGCACCAGCAGCGCGGCCCCGGCGCCCTGGGCGATCCGGGCGACGATCAGGACGTCCGCCGTGCCCGCGAAGCTGCACGCGGCCGAGGCGAGCATGAACACGGCCATGCCCAGGGCGAACATCCTCCGGCGGCCGTACAGGTCGCCCAGCCGGCCGCCCGTGATCAGGCCCGCGGTGAAGGCGACGCCGTAGCCGACGATGACCATCTGGGCCTGTGCGGAGGTGGCGTGGAGGTCCGCCTGGATGGCGGGGATCGCCACGTTGGCGATGAAGAAGTCGAGCACCGTGATGAAGGTGCCCACCAGCACCACGATCAGGGCCCCGGCGGAGGGCGTACCGGCCGAGGGGGCGGCGGCCGGTGCGCTGTCCGGTGCCGCCCCGCCCGTCCCTTCGCCCTGCCCTTCGGCGAGGACGCGCGGACGTGCTTCAGAAGTCATGACGACCCCTCATTCATGAGCTCTTCCAATGGTCGTGCCCGTCACCAGGTCACGGGCAGGTGGGTCACCCCGTGGAAGACGGTGTCCCGGCGGAACACCGTCCGGGGGTCGGCCGCCAGCCGCAGGGACGGGAAGCGCCGGAGCAGGGAGCGCAGCGACAGCTCCATCTCCAGCCGGGCCAGGGGGGCGCCCTGGCAGTAGTGCGGGCCGTAGCCCCACTGGAGGTGGCCGCCGGTGTCGCGGTGCGGGTCGATCCGGTGGGGGCAGCGGAACACGGTCTCGTCGTGGTTGCCGGCGGGCACGGAGATGACCACCGCGTCGCCCTTGGAGACCTGCACGCCGCCCAGTTCGAGGTCCTCGACGGCCAGCCGGACCATCGCGTCCTGCGAGATCGACCAGTAGCGCATCGACTCCTCGATGAACTTCGGTATGAGCGCGCCGTCGTCGGCGGCGACCTGGGCGCGCAGGGTGTCGTCACGGAGCAGGGCAAGGATGTTGAGGGCGATCTGGTTGGTGGTCGTCTCGTGTCCGGCGACCAGCACCAGGCGGGCGATGCCGACGAGTTCGTCGAGGGTGAGGGCACCGGTCGCGTGGTGGTTCACGGCGAGTCGGCTGATCAGGTCGTCCCCGGGGGCCTCCAGCTTGCGCAGGGCCAGTTTGGCGAGGTACTCCGACATCTCGACGAACGCCGCCTGGGAGACGGCCGGGTCCTCCTGGGAGATGGTGACCCGGGTCTTCTCGATGAAGAACGGCGAGTCCTCGTCCGGGACGCCGAGCAGCCGGGCGATGACGAGGGTGGGGAGCGTACGGGAGAACGCGGCGTGCAGGTCCGCGGGCTGCGGCAGTTCCGCGAAGCCGTCGAGCAGCTCGTCGACCAGTCGCTGGACCGGTGCGCGGAGCTTCTTGACGCGACGCGCGGTGAACTCGGTCTGGATCATGCCGCGCAGGCGGGCGTGCTCGGGATCGTCGAGCCGGAGGAAGGAGCTGGGGTTGCCACCGGGCGGCACCTGGATGCGTACCGGGGCGCCGGGCAGCCGCTCGTCGGCGCTCAGTCTGGGGTCCGCGAGGGCCTGCCGGACATCGGCGTACCGGGTCACCAGCCAGGCCAGGCGGGACTCGGCGGTGCCCTCCGGGATGCGGACGACGCAGGGCGGGGCGGTGCGGAGCTGTGCGAGGACCGGCGGCGGGTCGCCTGCGGGGGTCCTGGCGAAAGGCCAGTCAAGGACGGTGGTGTGGTCCGAGAGTGCCATTGCTTGTCCTCCACGGGGGTTGGGGAGACCGCCCGTCGACTCTCCCCGACCGCGCGGACGCGGCCCTGACGCGTGACTGACGCGCCCGCCCGGGCCCTGCCGGATGCCACTGTCCCGCACGGCGCTGACACGGCGCTGACACGTGCGGGCCGCGGTTGTCCCTCCCCTGCCCCGTCCCTTCCCGGACCGGGGGCGGCGCCCCGAACCCCCGCTCCTCAGGCGCCGGAGGGGGTCCGGGGACGCACGTCCCGAGTCCCGGTGGGGGAAGGAACCGCCGGGGGCTCCTACCGCCCCGTCGCGAACCGTCGCAGCCGCGCCGCGAAGTGAGCTGTCACGGACTGGGCGTGGGCGTCGATGTAGAAGTGGCCGCCCTGGTACTCGCTGTGCCCCAGGTACGACGGGCTGCGGCCCGCCCAGTGGGTCATCGCGTCGGGGTGTTCCTGGAGCGGGTCGGAGCGTCCGCCGTAGGAGGCCAGGGGGCAGGTGACCGCGCCGCCGTCGTCGACGTACTGTGCGGCGACCCGCAGGTCGGCGCGGAGCGCGGGGACGACCAGGGCCAGCATCTCGGGGTTGTCGTAGATCTCGGCCGGGAAGGAGCCCAGCTTCTTTATCCACTCGATGAGCTCGGGCTCCGGCATCCGGCTCTGCTCCTCGGTCGGCTGGAAGAAGCCCTGGGGCGACCAGCCGGACATGCCGATCAGCGCGGGCGACGGCCCGCCCTCCGCCTCCATCCGCAGGGTCAGCCGAAAGGCGAGCTGCGCCCCCAGACAGTGGCCGAAGAAGGCGAAGGGGCGGTCGTCCAGGTCGTTCAGCACCGCGTCGTGCAGCGCGTCGACCAACGGGTCGAACTCCTCGAACGTGGGTTCCTCGCGCCGGTTGTGACGGCCCGGCAGGGTGACGGCCTGGGGGGCGATCCCGGGCGGGAGGAGGCGTTCCCAGTCGCGGTAGATGATGGCCCCGCTGCCCGCGTGCGGCAGCAGGAAGAGCCGTACCGTCGCGTCGGGCGAGGGCTCGGCGGGGTGGAACCACTGGCCGGCGCTGGACATCTCCCGGCCGAGCGCGGCACTGGTCGTGATGGTCACGGTCGTGTACTCCCAACGGTGGTGGACGGGCCGAGCGCGCGCACCGCGGGCAGCAGCACCTCGGCGATCTCCTTCAGCTGCGGTTCCGGGTCGAGCGAGCCGACCCGGATGACCAGGTGCCGGGCGCCCGCCCGGACATAGCCGCCGAGCCACTCGGCGCAGCTCTCGGCGCTGCCCCAGCCGTAGGCCTGGATGGCCGACATCTGCTCCAGGGAGCGGCCGTAGTAGTGGCTGATGTAGTGCTCCAGCTCGGCGCGGGCCGCGGCGCGGCTGCTGTTGACGGTGACGGTCGCGTACAGCGCGGGGGTGACCGCGCCGGGGCCGCGCCCGGCCTCGTCCGCGAGTCTGGCGATGCGGGCCCAGGCCCTCCCGTACGCCTCGCTGTCCGGCAGGAACGGCAGCCAGCCGTCGTACAGCGCGGCGACGCGGGCGAGGACCTTGGGGGTGTCGCTGCCCGCCAGCCACAGCGGCGGGCCGCCGGGGACGGCGGGGGCGGGGAGCCGGTCCAGGCGCTCGGCCTGCCAGTGCCTGCCGTGGAAGGCGGTGGGGGCGCCGTCCTCCCCGGAGCGCCAGGCGGTACGCCACAGCGCGGCGATCTCGTCGAGGCGGCCGGCCCGCCCGGCGAAGGAGGCGCCGACGGAGGCGAACTCCTCCTCGGTCTCCGGCATGGGGAAGCCCGAGCCCAGGCCCAGGACGAGCCGGCCGGCCGCGACATGGCTGAGGCCGGCCAGCATGTTGGCGCCGATCAGCGGGTGGCGCAGGGCGGGGGTGAGTGCGGCGGTGCCGACAGTGATGCGCCGGGTGGCCGCGGCGGCGGCCGAGAGGACGACGAGCGGGTCCAGCCGGGGGCGGGCGGTCAGGGAGTCCCCGGCCCACAGCGAGTCGAACCCGAGTTCCTCGGCCCGCCGCGCGAAGTCGAGCAGGGGGGAGGCGGCGTAGGCGCCGCTGATGGCCTGCTCCCGGGTCGGCAGCAGCACGCCGATGCGCAGGGCCCCGTCGTGGGGCGTCTCGCGGAGGGTCGCGGACATGTCTTCTCCTCGGTCTCGTCGGACACGCCTCTCCGTCGGGCCGCCTCCCGCCTCCGGCCGGCCGCCGGGCGTGCTCGCGCCCGGCGGCGTCAGCTGCGCGTCCGCCGCCCCGCCGTCCGGGCCGGACGCCGTCTCCTGGAGGCGGTCACGGACCGCGCGGCGGAGGATCTTGCCGCTCGGGTTGCGGGGGAGGTCCCGCATCACGTGGTAGGCGCAGGGGATCTTGTAGTCGGCCAGGCGGCCCCGCAGGGACAGCATCAGTTCGCGCGGGGTGACCCGGGTGCCGGGGCGCAGGACCACGCACGCGTGGACCGTCTCGCCCCACTGGGGGTCGGGGAGGCCCACCACCGCCACGTCGGCCACAGCCGGATGGGCGGCCAGTTCCTTCTCGACCTCGGCCGGGTAGATGTTCTGGCCGGCCACGATGATCGTGTCGTTGATGCGGTCGCACAGGTGGACGTATCCGTCCGCGTCGAGGAAGCCCGCGTCGCCCATGTGCAGCCACTCCCCCACCAGGGCCGTCGCCGTGGCCTCGGGCAGGTTCCAGTAGCCGAGCATCCGGGAGGGGGCGCGCACGCAGATCTGGCCGATCTCCCCGGGCGGCAGCTCCTCGCCGTCGGGGCCGACCACCTTCACCTCGTTGCCGGGGCAGGGGCGGCCGACCGAGGTGAGGACCGCGCTGTCCGGGCGGTGGTCCTCCGGCGGCAGGCACACCGCGACGCTGCCGGTCTCCGTGCTGGCGTAGATCTGGGCGAACTCGCAGCGGAACACCTCCAGGCAGCGTGCCAGCAGCGTCGGGGACATCGGTGCCGCCCCGTACGCGATCTTCCGCAGCGAGGCGAAGGCCTCCGGTCCCGCATCCCGCTCGCCCGCCATCATCTGGAGCATCGCGGGCGCCGCGAAGGTGATGGTGACGCCGTGCCGCCGGATCAGCCGCACCGCCTCCTGCGAGTCGAACTGCGGCATCACGACACTTGTCCCGCCCGCCGCGAACGTGTGCAGGAACCAGCCGATGCCCGCGATGCCGAAGCCCGGCAGCGAGATCAGGCTGACGTCCTCGGCCCGCCAGTCCAGCCAGGAGACTCCGTGCTCGCGCATCGCCGCGGGCAGGGTGAAGAAGCTGCGGTGGGCGAGGACCGCGCCCTTGGGCAGGCCGGTCGTGCCGCTCGTGTAGATCTGCACGACCGGGTCGTCGGGGCCCGCGCTCAGCTCCAGGCCGGTGTCCGGGTGGCTCGCGTACCAGGCGGGCAGGCCCGCACGGGGGGCGGGTTCACCGTCCGGGTCGACACCGTCGTTGCGGATCACGGTCCGCAGGGACGGCAGCCGGGGCCGGACTCTGCCGAGCGTGTCCCAGAACTCGTCGTCCACGAAGGCCAGCACCGCGCCGGAGTCGCTCAGGATGTGGTCGACCTCGCAGGAGGTCAGCCGCCAGTTGACCGGCACCAGCACCGCGCCCGCCATGGCACAGGCCAGGATGGTCAGGTAGTAGTTCTCGCCTTCACGGCCCAGGTAGGCGACCCGGTCGCCGCGCCGCACCCCGCTCGCGCGCAGGGCGTGGGCGGCCCGGTTGGCGTCCCGGTGCAGCTTGCCGTAGGTGGTGACCCGTCCCTCGCAGACGACCGCCGGATGGTCCGGGCGGCTCCCGGCGTGGGCCCGGGACGCATGGTTCAGTGTCCATGCCTCGCGCATCTCGTGCTCCTCTCTCACGCCGTGGCCGGGGGGCTCAGCCGGGCGTCCAGGAAGTCGCTGAGCTGCCGCACGGTCGGGTGGTCGAAGGTCAGCGACGCCGGCAGCGGCAGCCGGAACGCCTGCTCCAGACCGGACTTGACGGTCATGGACATCAGCGAGTCCAGGCCCATGGCGATGAACTCGGTGTGCGGGTCCAGTTCGTCCGCGCCGTCCATGTGCAGTACGGCCGCGACCTTGTCCCGGACGACCCGGCCGATCAGGGCCGTCCGTTCGTCCTTCGGCAGGGCGGACAGCGCCGCCGGGTCGAAGCTGTCGCCGCCGTCGTCGTCGGGGCGGGCGAGCCGGTCGTAGAACAGGTCCCCGGTCGGGTTCCCGGCCACATAGCGGTCCCAGTCGAACTCGCCCACCACGCGCTGGGTGCGCGGCCGGCCCCACAGCCGGGACAGGGTGTCCAGGGCGCGGGTCGGGGAGAAGAACCGGACACCGCTGCGCTCGATCTCCCGGCTCAGCTCCTCCTCCAGCCGGGCGGACATGCCGACCCGCGCCCACGCGCCCCAGTTGACGGACAGCCCGGGCATCCCGGTCCGGGTGCGCCACTCGGTGAGGCTGTCGAGCGCGGCACCGGCCGCCGCGTAGTGGCCCTGGGTGGCACCGCCGAGGAGGGAGGCGATGGAGGAGTACGTGACGAAGAAATCCAGCTCCGGGAAGAGCTCCTGGGACGCCTCGTGCAGCAGCCAGCCGCCGTACGCCTTCGCGGCCAGCTGCTCCTCGACCGACTCCCAGGTCAGCTCCGCGATCAGCTTCTTGTCGTAGGCTCCGGCCGCGTGCACGACGCCGCCGACCGGGTGCGGCCCGGCCGCCAGCCGCTCCGCGAGCCGCCGCACGTCCCCCGGGTCGCTCACATCGGCCCGTACGACGTCGACCTCGGCCTGTGCGGACAGTTCGGCCAGCAGCCCGGACGCCTCGTCGGCGGCCCGGCCGCTGCGGCTGACGAGCGCCAGGTGGCGGGCGCCGAGCGCTACCAGGCGGCGGGCGGTGACCAGACCGAGGCCGCCGAGGCCGCCGGTGACCAGGTAGACGCGGTCGTCGCGCAGGGTGCCGACGGGTTCGGTCCCGGCCGCGTCCGGATCGGGCAGCTCCACCCACACCTCGGCCGACGGGTCGGCCTCGGCGGTGCGCAGCGCCTCGCCGGTCTCGTCCAGCCGGAAGGTCCCGCCCGCGGCGGACGAGCCCGGGGTGCCGCTGCCGGGCACCGGACCGGCCGTGCCGGCCGGAACGGTGAGTGTGGAGACGAGCGTCCCCTCGTGCCGTACGAGGACCTCGTCGCCCTCGGTGTACGGGGTGCCGGGGCCCGCCTCCACGACAGTGCCGACCGCCAGGCGGCCGAGCACGGGCCCGGGTTCGCCGGTGTCGGCGCGCTCGGCGTCCCGCGCCGCGCGGGCGTCCTCGGCGGTCACCGCGGCGGCCCGGACCCGCAGTCGGACCTCCCCGGCGGCGGGTGCCCGCTCGGCGGCGGGGACCAGGGCCAGGTCGGACAGGTCGCCGGAACCGGGGGCGCGCAGCTCGTAGCCGCCGCGCCAGGTGAGGGGCGCGTCGCCCGCGAGGAGCCGCCGCACGTGGCGGCCGGAGGAGCGCAGCGCGACCTGGTACTCACCGGCCGGCTGGGCGGCCCACTCGTCGAGCAGGGCGCGGACGTCGCCGCCGGGGGTGGTGTCGACGAGCGTGACACGGTACTGCGGGTACTCGGTGAGCAGCACGCGCCCGAAGCCCCACAGGGTGGCCGCGGCGAGGTGCGTGCCGTCGCCCGCCGGGTCGCCGGGCAGCCACTGGGCGCCCTCGGTGGCGAGCCACAGCCGGGGCGGCCGGACGGGCGCGGCGGCGTCCAGGGCGGCGACGAGCGCCAGCAGTTCGCGGTAGTTGCGTTCGCACTCGGCGCGCAGCCGGGCGGCCGACATGGCCCCGTCCTCGTCCGCGGGCCGCCAGGTCCAGCACACGTCCGTGACGGTGGGGTCGTCCAGCGCGGCCTTCCAGGCGTCCGGGTCGGTGACGGCGCTTACCCGGACGGAGGGGTGACCGTCCAGGGCCCGGGCGCGGTCCGGGCCGGGGTCCAGCAGCAGCACGTGCCGTGCGGCACCCGGAGCGGCGGCGCCCGAGGCCGCCGGGCGGGTGAGCCGGCGGCGTACCCACTCCGGCCGGTGCAGGAACCGGCGTCGGCCCGCGGGCCCGTCGGGCCTGGCCAGGACGACCCCGAGCAGCTCCGCGACGAGCCGCCCGTCCTCCAGCAGGAGCACGTCGGCCAGCCGCCGGTCCTGGGCGCCCCGCACCCGGGCGAGGACCCGCAGGCGCTCGCCGCGAGGCTTGCGGAAGTGCCGTACGGAGGCGATCTCACGCGGCGTGAAGACGGGTCCCTCGGGGTCGAGGACGACGGCCGCCTGGACGGCGGCCTCCAGCAGGTCGGCGGGAACGTGTTCCACGGCGGTGGCGCTGCGGCCGGTCAGCTCGCCGGTGACGAGGCCGTCCTGGTGGCGGGCGGCGCGCAGCAGCAGCCGCATGCGCGGGCCGTGCGGGCGGCCGACGGAGGCGAGGTCCGTGTAGATGTCGCGGTCGTCGATCTCCTGGTCGGCGGGGGGCAGCTCCGCGTCCAGCTCGGCCAGTTCGGAGACGGGCACGACGGGTTCACGGGCCCCCGCGATCCGGGCGGTGGCGTGCAGGTTCTCCTCGCCGCCGACGAGTGTGAAGACCTCCACCTCCGCGCCGCCGTCCTTGACGGGCCGCCAGCGGGAGGTGAGGGCGACCGGAGCCCCGGCGGTCATGTGGAGCGGTTCGAGGACGGCGAGGTCGTGGACGGCGGCGCGGGTGTGGCCCTCGACCCGGTCCTGCAGGGCGAACATCAGGTCGACGTACGCCCCGGCGGGCAGGGTGCACCGGTCGCCGTCGGCCAGGTCCGCGAGGGCGCCGAGCTCCTCGGGGACGAACTCGGCGGTGAACTCCCGCACCCCGCAGGCGAACCGCTCCTCACCGCCGATCAGCGGGTGGTGTGCGGCGCCGCCGGTGCCGGCGCGGCGGTGGGTGACGTTCGGCAGCCAGTAGCGCTTGCGCTGGAAGGGGTACGTGGGCAGGCCGACGCGTTCCGGGGTGGCGAAGGGCGCGTGGTAGCCGGACCAGGACACCGGGAGCCCGGCCGTGTAGTAGGCGGCGAGGGCGCGCAGCGTGGTGTCCGTACCGCGGTCGCGGCGGCGCAGGCTGGTGAGCCACAGGTGGTCGTCGGCGTCGAGGCAGCGGCGGGCGAGCGCGGTGAGCGCGGCGGAGGGGCCGATCTCGACGAGGGCGTGCCTCCCGCGCTGGGCCACGGCCCGGATCCCGGCGAGGAACCGGACGGGTTCCCCGATGTGCCGGACCCAGTAGTCGGGAGTGGCGATGTCCCGGAACCGGGCGAGTCTGCCGGTCACGTTGGAGATCAGGCTGACGGAGGGCTCGTGGAAGGCGATACCGTCGAGGGCCGCGCGGAAGTCCTCGTACACCTCGGCCATCTGCGGGGAGTGGAAGGCGTGCGAGACGGCGAGCCGTTCGACGCGCACACCCTGGTCCGTCAGTGTGGCCGTGGCCGCGTCGATGGCGGCGGTGGCGCCGGAGAGCACGCACTGGTCGGGGGCGTTGACGGCGGCGAGCGCCAGGTCCGGGTGGGCGTCGAGAAGCGGGCCGACGTCCTCGGCGGGGGCGCTGACGGCGGCCATGCCGCCCTCGGCGCGTACGGCCTGCATGAGGCGGGCCCGGGCGGCGACCAGGGTGACGGCGTCGGGGAGGGTGAACAGCCCGGCGACGGCGGCGGCGACGACCTCTCCGATGCTGTGGCCGATGAGCACGGTGGGCTGTACGCCCCAGGACATCCACAGCTGGGCGAGCGCGTATTCCAGGGTGAACAGGGCGGGCTGGGTGAGCGCGGTGCGGTCGAGCGCCTCCGGGTCCTCGGCGGTGCCGAGCAGCAGGGCGCGCACGGAGCGGCCCAGGTGCGGGGCGAACAGCCGGTCGCAGGTGTCGACGTGCTCACGGAAGACCGGGAACCGCTCGTAGAGGCCCGCGCCCATGCCGGCGTACTGGGAGCCCTGGCCGGTGAACATGAAGGCGGTCTTGCGGATGCCGGAGGGCCCCTCGGCGTCCTGCCCGGCCGCCCTGTCGAGGAGCGCGGCGAGGGCGGCACGGTCGGTGACGGGGGCGGCGAGACGGTAGGGATGGTGGGAACGGCCGGTGCCGGCGGCGTGGCATATCTGCTCGACCGTGGCCTCCGGCCGCTCGTCGAGCAACCGCCGGTGGGCGGCCGCCTGCTCCGTCAAGGCGGCGGCGCTCTTGGCGGAGAGGGTGAACAGTGCGGGGGCGTGAGGCCCTTCGCCGGTCCGCGGAGCGGTGGCGGGCGGCTGTTCCAGGACGGCGGCGCCGATGGTGCCGGCGAATCCGAAACTGTTGACGAGGGCGCGGCGCACGGGCGCCTTCCACGGCTCGCAGGCGGTGGGAACGCGGACCGGGTAGAGGTCCCAGGGGATCCGCGCGGACGGCGTGGTGAGGTTGAGGTGCGGATAGACCGTGCCGGAGCGGATCTGGAGGACGGCCTTGATGAGGCCGACGATGCCGGAGGCGGGCTCCATGTGGCCGAGGTTGGTCTTGACCGAGCCCACCAGCAGCGGGTCGTCCGGGGTGTGCGAGTCCGCGAAGGTGTCCCCGATGGCGCCGAACTCGATGGGGTCGCCGAGGGGCGTGCCGGTGCCGTGCGCCTCGACGTACTGGATGTCCTCGGGGCGGAGCGCGGCGGCGGTGAGCGCCGCGCGCATCACCTTCTCCTGGGCCGGGCCGTTGGGCACGGTCAGTCCGGCGCTGTCGCCGTCCTGGCCGACCGCCGTGCCCCGCACGAGGGCGAGGACGGTGTCCCCGGCGGCCTGGGCGTCGCTGAGCCGTTTGAGGACGACGACACCGCAGCCTTCCGCGCGGGCGTAGCCGTCGGCGGCCTCGTCGAAGGTCTTGCACTGCCCGTCCGGGGACAGCATCCGGGCGTTGGAGAACATGACGGGGATGCGCGGGTGGTGCAGTGCGTTGACGCCGCCGCACAGGGCGATGTCGGTCTCGCCGGCGCGCAGCCCCTGGACGGCGAGGTGGAGGGCGACCAGCGAGGACGAGCAGGCGGTGTCGACACTCATGCTGGGCCCGCGCCAGCCGAGGAAGTACGAGAGCCTCCCCGACAGCGGGAACATGGTGATGCCGGACGCGAGATGGCCGTCCAGCTCCTCGTACGGCAGCGAGTCGAGCTCCAGTGCGTAGTCGATGGAGCTGGCGCCGATGTACACGCCGCCGTTGCCGCGGCGCAGCGGGGCCGGGTCGATGCCCGCGTGCTCCAGCGCCTGCCAGGCGGTCTCCAGCAGCATCCGCTGCTGGGGGTCCATGTACTGGGCCTCCTTCGGGGAGATGTTGAAGAAGGCGGCGTCGAAGCGGTCGATGGAGTCGAGGAACCCGCCGGCCGTGGTGTGGATCTTGCCCTTGTCGTCCGGGCTCTCAGGGGTGAACGCCTCGACGTCCCAGCGGTCCCGGGGCAGCGGTCCGATGCCGGAGCGGCCCTCGCGCAGGAACGCGTCGAACGTGTCGGGGGAGTCGCTGCCGCCGGGGAACCGGAGGCCGATCCCGACGATCGCGATCGGCTCGGGCCCCGCCCTGCCCGGCACCGGTGTGGTCTCTGACTCCTCATGCGGCATGCGGTCGTCTCCTTAGCTGCGGGCCGGCTGCGGGTCAGCTGCGGGCTCGGGTGAGAAGCGAGTCGGTCAGGTGGTGGACGAGATGGTGGATGGTCGGCTCGTTGAAGAGCACATTCGTGTTGATCGTCAGGTCCAGCTCGGCTTCGAGGCCTTTCCGTATCTCGACGAGCCGCAGGGAGGTGAGGCCGAGATCGAAATAGGAGATGTCAACCGGGAGTTCCTCGTGGTCGTCCATGAGGAGAACGGTCTTGAACCGTCTGAGGACCAGTGTCTCGATTTCTTCGGCCAGCTCGGTGCGGGGCAGTTCGCGCAGCCGCTGGGCCGTCGTGTCGATGGCGGACATGGGGTCATGCAAGCAAGGGACACTGACGCAAAGCTGACGCCCCGGACCGAGGTGTGCCGGCTGAATCAGTGGAGTGTCAGCGGCGGGTCAGATTCTGCTGCCACGATCGAGACGTTTCGAAAATCAATGAAGTAAATCCCACCTGAAAGGCCGATGATGCTTGACGGTGCCGTACCGGAGGAAAGCGCACGGAACAATGGCGTGCAGGAACGTTCCGGATTCCGGAGCTACGACCTCTACATCGCGGGCAAGGACGTCGCCGGGGACGGGTGGGTGTACACCGTCAGCGGGCGTTCCCTGCTGGAGGACGTCTTCACCAGTGTGAGCCTGAAGCGCGCACTGGAACAGGACCCGGAGTCGGACGCGGCCGGCCACCCCTATGTGGTGGGGCGCTGCGCGGTCGCCGACGACGCGGCCATCGACATGGCCACCCAGGCGGCGGCCGCGGCGGCCGCCGCGTGGGCGGCCGTGCCGCTGGAGCGGCGGATGCGGCTCGGCACCCGCTTCCGGGAGGAACTCCTCAAGCACCAGGACGAGTTCCTGGAGATGCTGGTCGCGGAGTCGCACCCGGTGAAGCTGGCCCGCTGGGAGCTGAGCTGTCTGCTCCAGCTCTACGCGCCGGGCAGTCTGCGCTGGTACACGAAGCAGATGCGGGTCGAGAAGGACTACGCGGGCCGCAAGCTGATCCTGCACCGGCAGCCCGACGGGGTGGTGGCCTTCAACCCGCCGCAGAACGCCCCGCTGCCCAGTGCCGCGCTGTGCGTGCTGGCGCTGATGGCCGGCAACGCGGTGGTGGTGCGGGCGCCGCGCAGCATCGCGCTGAGCACCATGTGGCTGCTGCGGGACGTGGTAGCGCCGCTGCTGGAGGGGATGGACGCCCCGCCCGGGGTCCTCAACGCGGTGTGCGGCAACCCGAAGCAGACCCTGGACCGGTGGATCGAAGACCCCCTGATCGACGACATCTTCTACATCGGCGGCAGCAAGGAGGGCCTGCGCTTCGAGCAGAGCTGCGTCGCACACGGCAAGAAGCCGATCCTGGAGCTGGCCGGCAACGACGGCATCGTGGTGTGGAGGGACGCCGACCTGAAGTGGGCGGCCGAGGCCATCACCGAGTCGTTCTTCGGCTCCGGTCAGATCTGCATGGTGCCGAACTACGTGCTGGTGCACCCGGAGGTCGCGGACGCGCTGATCGAGCAGGTCAGAGAACACGTCAAGGGCATCAGGCCGGGATACCCGGAGGAGGAGGACGTGCTGCTGTCGCCGGTGCGGCGCAGCGAGCGCTTCTTCCGGCTGCTGCGGCAGGCCCTGGACAACGGCGCCGAGCTGATCACCGGCGGGCAGCGCACGGAGGTCGACGGCACGCCCTCGGAGACCGGGGTGTTCCTGCAGCCGACGGTCGTGCGGGTGGACGGTCTGGACCGGGCCCGCACCTTCGACGTCGTGCGGGAGGAGACCTTCTTCCCGCTGATCCCGATCGTGGTTCCCGAGCGGGACGGCGACGACGCGCTGCTGGAGGAGTTCCTGCGGTTCGTGAACTCCAACGACTACGGGCTGCGCAACTCCCTGTGGTCCCGTTCCGACCACGTCATCGAGACGTTCGTGCGACGGGTCGTCAACGGCGGCCTGCTGAAGGTCAACGACTCGCACATCGGTTTCCTGCCCTATCTGCCGAGCCACGGCGGCACCGGTCTGACCGGCGGCGCCTTCGGTGAGGCCAACTACCCGATGCTCAAGACCTCGCATGTGCAGGGCGTGAGCATCGCCCGCGACGTCAGCCCGTACGAAGCGGTGTTCGACGCCTGAGCGCACCACAGCGCGCCGATCGCGCCTGATCGTGCCGAGGCGCCCGTATCCCACCCCCCTACGGAGGTTTCCCGTGCGTTCCCTCGATGCCGCTCGGGCCGTCTGCGAGCGGTTCCACCCCGGTCTGGTCAAGGAGCTGGAGCAGATCCCGTACGAAGAGCGGGAGAAGCCGTCCAGCCCGGTGATCGACCTGTTCCGCATCCACGGCGGCGTCGGCCTGCTGATCCCTGAGCAGTACGGCGGCCACGGCGCGAGTCCGCTCGACGCGCTGCGCGTCCAGCTGGCGATGGGCGCCCTGTCGCCGTCCCTGGCCGCCGCCGTGTCCATGCACCACTTCACCGCGGCGATGCTCTACTCGCTCGCAGTCAAGGACGGCCGGCTCACCCCGGCCCAGACCGGACTGCTGCACCGCATCGTGCCGGAGCAGCAGGTGATGGCGTCCGGCTGGGCGGAGGGCCGCACCGCGCAGAACATCCTCGCCCCGTCCGTGACCGCCCGGCCGGTCGAGGGCGGGTTCCTGCTGACCGGCTCCAAGAAGCCGTGCAGCCTGGCCCTTTCGATGAGCCTGATGACCGCGAGCGTCGCCATCCACGGCGACGGGGACGAGCCGGAGCTGGCGCTGGCCCTGGTGCCGGTGCCGACGCCCGGACTGGCCGTGCACCCGTTCTGGGGCAACGACCTGCTGGCCGGGGCCGAGAGCGACGAGGTGCGCCTGGACGACGTGTACGTACCGGCCGAGATGGTCGTACGGGCCGGGGCGGACGACCCGCACCGGCTGGACGACCTCCAGACGGCCGGGTTCGTGTGGTTCGAGATGCTGATCTCGGCCGCGTACGCGGGCGCGGCGGCCTCGCTCGTCGAACTGGTCCTGGAGCGGGAGCGCGGCGCGGTCCAGGAGCGGGCGGCGCTCGCCGTGGACATGGAGGCGGCGCTGGCGCTGCTGGAGGGCGTGGCCCGCCAGGTGGGCCCCGAGCCGGGCGACGAGTCGTCGGTGGCCGGTGTGCTGGTGGCCCGGTACGCGGTGCAGAACGCGCTGCCGGGGATCACCGCGCGGGCCCTGGAGCTGCTGGGCGGGCTGGACTTCGTGCGGTCCTCGGGTCATGCGCAGGCCGCTGCGGCGGTGCGGGCGCTGGCCTTCCACCCGCCGGGCCGCGGGCCCGCGGCGGAGCCGCTGCTGCGGTACTTCGACGGCGGGGCGCTCGTCCTGTCCTGACTCCCGACTCCGGCCGGCACCGGTGGCCACACCGACTCCCCCCTGGTACGCCGCTGCCGGCCGGTCCCCCCACACCCAGCCCTCTCAGCACCTGGAGTGAGATCCGTGACCGTGATGCAGGAGTCCCCTGCGGACACCGAGGCCGAGATCCTCGGGCTGTACCGCGCCCATCTGAGCAAAGGCAGGGCCACACTGGCCGAGCTGTTCGGCAGCCATATGGAGGTGGCCTCGCAGGGCGCCTGGCTGACCACGGGTGACGGCGAGCGGTTCCTCAACGCGGGCGGGTACGGGGTGTTCATCATGGGCGCCCGGCACCCCCTCGTCATGGAGGAGGTGGAGCGCCAGCTGCGCACCCACCCCACCGCGACCCGCATCCTGCTGGAGCCGACCGTGGCCCGGGCCGCCGAGGCACTGGTGTCGGTGATGCCGCCGGGCCTGGACCGGGTGCACTTCGGGCTGTCGGGCGCCGAGGCGGTCGAGACCGGGCTGAAGCTCGCCCGCGCCAACGGCCGCAAGCGGACGGTGTCCATGACGGGCGGCTACCACGGCAAGACACTGGGCGCCCTGTCGGCCACCGCCAAGGACGTCTACCAGCGGCCCTTCCGGCCGCTCCTCCCGGACTTCCGGCACCTGCCGTTCGGTGACGCGGACGCCCTCAAGGAGGAGCTGGCCGCGCACCCCGGCGAGGTGTGCGTCATCCTGGAGCCGGTCCAGGGCGAGGGCGGTGTGATCATCCCGCCGGCCGGATATCTCAAGCGGGTCGAGGAACTGGTCCGCGAGTACGACGGGTTCCTGATCCTGGACGAGGTGCAGTCCGGTTTCGGGCGGCTGGGCGAGTGGTGGGGTGCCGACATCGAGGGTGTCGTCCCCGACGTACTGCTCGCCGGGAAGGCGCTGGGCGGCGGCGTCATGCCGGTCTCGGCCGCCGTCGCCACCCGCAAGGCGTTCCGGCCCTTCGACAAGGACCCGTACGTGCACACCGCGACCTTCTCCGGCCAGCCGGTGCTGATGGCGGCGGTCCAGGGCGCGGTCCGGGCCGTGAAGGAGGAGCGGCTGGCGACCAGGGCCACCGACCTGGGCGCGGTCCTTCTCCCCCGGATCGCGGAGATCGCCCGCCGCAACATCCCCGATCTGGTGGTCGACGTGCGCGGACGCGGTCTGCTCATCGGCGTCGAGCTGGTCGAGGCGGGGCTGGCCGGGGAGCTGCTGATCGAGCTGTTCAACCACGGGGTGGTCGCCAACCACTCCATGAACGGCAGCTCGGTGGTGCGGTTCACCCCGCCGGCCGTGATGAGCGACACCGACGTGGAATTCCTCCTCAACTCCTTTGACCTGGCCACCCGCGACCTGGTGAGCGGCGCGGCCACGATGCCGGAAGGCGGTAACTGATCGTGCGGCATGTCGAACTGGACGCCCTGATACCCGCGGAGCAGGCGGCGGCGGTCTTCACCGCCGTACAGCGCTGGGAGAAGTACCCGGAGCTGGCTCCGCACGTGAACGCCACCACCGTGCACGCCGCCCATCCGGCGGCCGACGCGAGCTCCAGCTGGGAGCTGCACTTCCGCAGCGGGCTGCTGCGCTGGACCGAGGACGACACGTTCCTGCCGGAGGCGAACGAGATCCGCTTCCAGCAGTCGGACGGCGACTTCGACAGCTTCGGCGGGAGCTGGAGCTTCGCCCAGGAAGGGGCCGACGTCGCAGTGCGCTTCGAGGCCGAGTTCGACTTCGGCATCCCCAGCCTGGAGGGCATCCTCGACCCGATCGCGGAGCGGGTGATCAAGGAGACCGTCGCCTGGGCCCTGACCGGCCTGTTCCCCGGCACCCGGATCTCCGGGGGCGTCGAACTGACCACGCCGGCCGCGGTCGGCGCCTGACCGCCGGCCGCCCGCCGCCATCCGGGAAGCGAGCTGAACGACCATGGACCAGGCAAACCCCTTCGAGACCCCACGCACCTACTCACTGCACCGGGCCGAGTATCTGGTGGGGTTCGCCGTCACCACCGGCCTGATGATCGCCCACTTCGACGAGATCCGCTGGCTGCCCGCCATCGGGCTGTTCCTCTACATCGACCTGATCGGCTATCTGCCGGGCGCGGTCGCCTTCCGGCGCAGCGGCGGCAGACCGATCGCCAAGACGTACTACGTGCTCTACAACGTGATGCACAGCCTCATCACCCAGGCCGCCGTGGCCGCGCTGTGGTGCTGGCTGATCGGGCCCGAGTGGGCGCTGCTGGTGCTGCCGTTCCATCTGTTCGGCGACCGGGGCCTGTTCGGCAACTTCATGAAGTCGTTCGCGCTGCCCTTCGAGCCGGTGCGGCAGCCCGGCTATCTGCGCCTGCTGGACGACCTGGGGCTGGCCCATCCGAAGCCTGTCGGGCACGCCGCGGAGCCGGGTCCGGTGCCGGTGGGGCACGTCCCGGCCGCCGCCGCGACGCGGGCCGCCGGGGCCCGGGCGCCCGAGGAGGTGCTGCGATGAGCACCGCGACCCGTCCGGCTCCGGTGGCCCCGGCGCGCCAGGACCCGGCGGAGCGGCGGCGGGCGCTGTACCACCTGGCGTCGCCGGTGTCGGTGCTGACCGTGGCGCACGCCGGCGTGCTGCACGGCACCACGGCGAGCACGGTCACCCTGGTGTCCCGCGTCCCGCTGCTGATCGGGGTGGTCCTGCGCGAGGGGTCGTCCTTCGCCCGCCTGGCCACGGCGGAGGGCCGTTTCGCGGTGAACGTGCTCCGCGCCGAGCAGGCCGGGCTGGCCCGCTGGTTCGCGGACGGCTCCCGCCCGGACGGCGGCGCCCAGTTCGCGGACGTGGCGTGGACCGCCGACTCCTACGCGCACGCCCCGCTGCTGGCCGGGGCGCTGGCGCACTACACCTGCCGCTTCCACGGAGTGCGGCGCACGGGCGACGGCGAGGTCCTGCTGGGCTATGTCGTCCGGGCGACGGCCGACGAGGGAGCGCCCCTGCTCAGCTACGCCGGCGGGCTGTTCGCCGCAACCCTGACCCCCGTGCCCGCCCCCGTTCCGAAGGAGACAGCCGTATCATGACCGGTTCCGTGGCACCCGAGGCCGACTGGGACAGCGCTCCCGGCCTCCTCGACGGCGCGAAGGACCTCGAACTCGGCCCCGAGCGGTGCGACCTGGCGTACTGGATCACCTCCGTCGCCCAGGGCACGCTGCGTGGCCGGGGCGAGACGGGGCACCACCCGGACGCGACCGTCCCGGCCTTCCTGAAGGCGCCGGGGCCGCTGCGCGAGGCACTGGTGCTGGAGTTCGGCTTCCGCGGCCTCGCGGAGGAGCTGGCGACCCGGCTGCTGGGCCACTACGTGGCGATCGCGCCGGGCGTCCCGGAGATGGAGTTCTACGCGACCCAGCTGCTCGACGAGGCCCGGCACGCCCGGGTGTTCCGCAACCACCTGGTCGAGCTGGGCGTGCCGGCCGGCACGTTGCTCAAGGACATCGAGGCGATGGCGGCGGACTACCGCCGCCGGGTCCTGGACCCGGTCGTCGACTTCACCCACGACATCGTCCGCGACCAGGCCGACTTCCCCGGTGGTGTGGCGGTCTTCGCGATCGTCATCGAGGGCGTCCTGGCCCCGGCCGCCGAATTGAGCGAGCGCAAGTGGACGCCGCTGTCCCCGGCGACGGGCGAGATCTCACGCGGCACCGCCATCGACGAGATCCGGCACCTGACCGTGGCCAGCACCATCCTGCGCGACCACGTGGCCCGGCACCCCGAGTACCGGCCACGGCTGCTGGAGATCCTGCGGGCCGGGGTGCGGCTGTGGGACGAGATCCCGGACCGCGAGTTCGTGCTGCACCGCGAGGAGCTGTTCCAGAAGGGCATGCTCGAACACGCGGACATGGTCGGGGACTACGAGATCTGGCCGGGTGTCCGCATGATCGACACGACCGCGGAGCAGCGGTACGACATGGCCGAGCAGTGGACCGACGAGATGGCCGAGGCCCGGATGGCGTACATGGGGCTGCCGCTGGAGGTCCTGTCGAGTACGCCGGGCACCGGGAGCGCCTCGTGACCGGACCCGCCGCGGTGCTCACCGGGATCGGCGGGTACGTGCCGCCGAACCTGGTCACCAACGAGGACTTCGCCCGCCGTCTGGACACCTCCGACGCGTGGATCAGGTCCCGTACGGGGATAGCTCGGCGGCACGTGATCGAGCCGGGCACCGCCACCTCCGACCTGGCCGTCGAGGCGGGCACGCGGGCGCTGAAGTCGGCGGGCGACGACCGGGCCGACGCGCTGGTGCTGGCCACGACCACCCCCGACCAGCCGTGCCCCGCCACGGCCCCGCAGGTGGCGTCCCGGCTGGGGCTCGGGCGGATCGCCGCGTTCGACGTGTCCGCCGTCTGCTCCGGGTTCCTGTACGGGCTGGCCACGGCGACGGGCCTGATCGCCGCCCGGGTGGCGGAGCGGGTGCTGCTGGTCGCGGCGGACGCCTTCACGACGATCATCGACCCCGAGGACCGTACGACCGCCGTGATCTTCGCGGACGGGGCGGGCGCGGTGGTGCTGCGCGCGGGAGCGGTGGACGAGCCGGGCGCGGTCGGTCCGCTGGTGCTGGGCAGCGACGGCGAGCTGAGCCACCTCATCGAGGTGCCGGGCGGCGGCTCCCGGCAGCGTTCGACGGGCCTGCCGCCCAGGCCCGGCGACCAGTACTTCAGGATGCTCGGCCGCGATACCTACCGGCACGCGGTGGAACGGATGACCGCCGTGTCGGGAGAGGCGGTGGAGCGCGCGGGCTGGCGTCCGGCCGAGGTGGACCGGTTCGCCGCGCACCAGGCCAACGCCCGGATCCTCGACTCCGTCGGCGAGCGGCTGGGCGTCCCGGCCGAACGGCGGCTGTCCAACATCGAGCGGGTCGGCAACACCGGGGCGGCCTCGCTGCCGCTGCTGCTGGCCCAGTCGGCCGCCGAGGGCCGGCTGGCGGCGGGGCAGCGGGTGCTGCTCACCGCGTTCGGCGGGGGGCTGTCCTGGGGGGCGGGGACGCTGGTGTGGCCGTCGGTGGAGGCGCTCTGAGCCGCCGTCCCCACCGGCACCCCTGGCCCCGTACCCGTACACCCGTCAAGTCCTCCCGTCGCTCCTTCATTCCGTCATTCCGTCATTCCGTGATCTGTGATCCGTGATCCCGAAGGGACATCGCCATGCTGGAACAGCTCAGGGACATCCTGTCCAACAAGCTCAAGGTGTCGTCGGAGGCCATCGTCCCCACCGCAACCCGGGAGGACATCGAGCTGGACTCGCTGGCCGTCGTCGAGCTGTCGCTGCTGCTGAAGTCCGAGCTGGACCTCGACATCAGCGACGACGACCTCCTGGAGGCCGAGACCGTCGCCGACATGGTGCGGCTCATGGAGGAGCGGAGCGCGAAGGTCTGATGGCCGGTATGGACATCGCTGTCACCGGGCTCGGCCTGGTCACCCCGGGTGGCGTCGGGGTGGGGCCGAGCTGGGCGGCGGTCTGTGCCGGGCGCTCGGCCGCCGCACCGGACCCGGAGCTGACGGACCACCCGGTGGGGTTCTCCTGCCGGGTGCCGGACTTCGACCCGGAGCGGCTGCTGAGCGCCCGCCGGGCCCACCGCCTGGACAGATTCGTGCAGTTCGCCCTGGTCGCCGCGCACGAGGCGGTGGCCGACGCCGGGCTGGACCCGACATCCTGGGACGGGGCGCGGGTCGGTGTGGTGCTCGGCTGTGCCGACGGCGGTCCGGGCACCGTCGAGGCGCAGCACGACGTGCTGCGGGAGCAGGGCCCGGGGCGGGTGTCACCACTGCTGCTGCCGATGCAGCTGCCGAACATGCTGGCCGGTCAGACGGCCATCGAGTTCGGCGCGACCGGCCCGAACCTCGTGGTCGCCACGGCCTGCGCCTCGGGAGCGACCGCCATCGGCACGGCCCGGGACCTGCTCGCCCTGGGGCGCTGCGACATCGTGCTGGCCGGCGGCAGCGAGGCGATGATCACCCCGCTGGTGATGGCCGGCTTCGCGCAGATGGGCGCCCTGTCCAGGCGCGCGGACGACCCGGCCGCGGCCTCGCGGCCGTTCGACGCCGACCGGGACGGCTTCGTCGCAGGGGAGGGTGCCGGGATCCTCGTCATGGAACGCGTCGAGGACGCCCGGGCCCGGGGCGCGCAGGTCCACGCCCGGATCATCGGGTACGGGGCCACCGCGGACGCCCACCACATGACGTCGCCGCACCCGGACGGCGCCGGGATCGAGGCGGCGGTGCGGGCCGCGCTGGCCGACGCCGGGGCGGACCCGGACGCCGTGCAGCACGTCAACGCGCACGGCACGTCGACGCCGCTGAACGACCTGGCGGAGGCCCGGATGATCCAGCGGACCCTCCAGGGGGATCCGCTGGTCACCTCGACGAAGGGAGTGACGGGTCATCTGCTGGGCGCGGCGGGCGCGGTGGAGGCCGCGTTCACCGTGCTGAGCATCGAGCACGAGCTGGTGCCGCCGATCGCCAACCTGTGCCTGCCGGACCCGAGGGTCGAGGTGAAGCTCGCGTTCACCTCGACCGCGATGCCGATCGACCTGGCGCTGAGCAACTCCTGCGGGTTCGGCGGACAGAACACGGCGCTCGCCATAGCCCCCGCCTGACCGCCGGGCCCCCGCACCGGGCCCCGGACCCCCGTCTCGCGCCTGCCCGGGAGGAGCGGGGGTCCGGGGCCGCCCGCACGACCCGACCCCGGCCCCGCCCTTCAAGGAGCCCGACATGCACGATCCCCGTGAACTCGTCGCCGCGGGCCAGGCCGCCGTCCGCCGCCTGGCCCGCCGCCGCTTCACCCTCGACCTGGACGGCCTCGAGGAGGCCCGCCGCGCGCGCAGCACCGCGGAGGCCGAGGTGACCCGGCTGCGCACCGAGGCGAACCGGGCGTCCCGCGGCCGGGCCCGCACGGGCCCGCCCTCCGAGGCGGAGAAGGAGGCCGCCCGAGTGCGCCGCGCCGAGGTCCAGCGCGCCGAGGCCGTGCTGCGCGAGGCCGACAGGAGCCTGACCGGCCTCCTGCTGTCCGTCCCCAACATCCCCCTGGACGACGTCCCCGACGGCGACTCGGAGAAGGAGGCCGTGGAGGTACGGCGCTGGGGCCCCGAGCCGCGCCCGCCGGCCGCCGACGGGCGGGCCCTGCACCACGCGGACATCGGGGAGGTGCTCGGCATCCTGGACCCGGGGGCCGCCGCCCGCCTGTCGGGGGCCCGGTTCAGCGTCAGCCGGGGCCCGGGTGCCCGGCTGGAACGGGCGCTGGCGGACTTCTTCCTGGACCTGCACACCCGCGAGCACGGGTACACCGAGTACGCCGTGCCGTACCTGGTCACCCGCGAGACGATGACCGGCACCGGCCAGCTGCCCAAGTTCGAGGAGGACCTGTTCGCCACGCGGGTCGGTGACCGGGAGCTGTTCCTGATCCCGACGGCCGAGGTGCCGCTCACCGGCCTGCTGGCGCACGAGCCGCTCGACGCCCGCTCGCTGCCGTACGCGTTCACCGCGCGCACCCCGTGCTTCCGCGCCGAGGCCGGGGCCTACGGGCGGGACACCCGGGGGGTGCTGCGGCTGCATCAGTTCGAGAAGGTGGAGCTGGTCCGGGTCTGCGCGGAGGAGGAGGCCGGGGAACAGCTCGCGCTGATGCTGGGGCACGCCGAGGAGTGCCTGCGGCGGCTCGGCCTGACGTACCGGGTGGTGCTGCTGCCGGCCGGTGACATGGGCTTCTCGGCCCGGATGACCTACGACATCGAGGTGTGGCTGCCGGGCAGCGGCGCGTACCGGGAGATCTCCTCGGTCTCCGACTGCGGCACCTTCCAGTCCCGCCGGGCGGGGATCCGCTACCGCACGGCCGAGGGCCGCAAGGCCTTCGCCGCCACCCTGAACGGCTCGGCCCTGCCGGTCGGCCGCACGGTCGCCGCCCTGCTGGAACAGGGTCTCCAGCCGGACGGCTCGGTGGTCCTCCCGGACGCGTTGGCCCCGTACACGGGCTTCTCCCGCCTGCTGCCGGGAGGGGGCACGGACTGACTCTCCCGCTCGGGGCGCCCGGTGCGGCGGGCGCGCGAAGGGCGGGGGCCGGGTCCTGGACCCGGCCCCCGCCCTTGTGGCCTGTGCGGCGGCTACGCCCCCGTCATGTGCACCCCGCCGTCCACGTGCACGATCTCCCCCGTAGTCCGCGGGAAGAAGTCCGACAGCAGCGCGACCACTCCCCGCGCCGCCGGGTCGGGGTCGGCGGGGTCCCACCCGGCCGGGGCACGCCCCGCCCAGACCGCGGCGAGTTCCGGGAACCCGGGAATGGCCTTCGCGGCCATGGACCGTACCGGCCCGGCCGCCACGAGGTTGCAGCGGATGCCCCGTCCGCCGAGGTCCCGCGCGAGATAGCGGTTCGTGGACTCCAGCGCCGCCTTGGCGACACCCATCCAGTCGTAGTGCGGCCATGCCACCGTCGCGTCGAAGGTCAGCCCGGCCACCGCTCCCCCGCCGGGCCCGAACAGCGGCAGACAGGCGGCGGTGAGGGACTTGAGGGAGTACGCGGAGACGTGCACGGCCTGCGACACCTCGTCCCAGCCTGCGCCGAGGAACCGGAACACGCCCTCCGGCCCGTACGCGATCGAGTGCACGACCCCGTCGAGCCCGTCGACGTGCTCCCGCACCCGCGGGGCCAGGGCCTCCAGGTGGTCCCGGTCGGTGACGTCCAGTTCGACGACGGGCGCGGGCTTCGGAAGCCTCGCGGCGATCCGTTCGACGAGGGAGAGCCTGCCGAATCCGGTGAGCACGACCTCGGCGCCCTCCTGCTGGGCGATGCGGGCGGCGTGGAAGGCGATCGAAGCATCGGTGACGACACCGGTGACCAGGACACGCTTGCCGGCGAGCAGCCCGCCGCGCGGGGCGGTGTCCGTCCGTTCGTGAGGGGAGAGCATCAGTCACTCCTTGCGTTGTCGAGGGGCTGGTTCCGGTCCTTCGGGAGGCCGGTGGGCACGGGCACGTGGTCGACCGTGACTCCCGTCGTGCGCTCCCCCAGGCCCAGCACCGTGGCGCACAGCACCGCCGTGGTGCCCGCGATGACGCCGAACAGCGCCCCGGGCCCGTACGTCTGGAGGACGGGCAGCAGGACGAACGGCAGGGCCGCGGCGCTGAGTTTGGAGAGCGAGTAGGCGGTGCCGGACGCGGTGGCCCGGATCGCGGTCGGGTACTGCTCGGAGAGGTAGACGTGCGAGACGCTGGAGAACAGGTTGCTGAACAGCGTGTACGCGAAGCCGCTGGCCACGATCAGTGCGGGCGTCCCGGTCATCGCGAAGCCCATCCCGGCGACGACCATCGCGGCAGCCGAGGCGGCGACCAGCGTCCGCCGCTCCACCCGGTCGATGATCGGCAGCGCCAGCGCCGATCCGACGGGGTAGCCGAGGAAGGACAGCGCGGTGAAACCCAGCCCGGCCACGATGCCGTACCCCTTGGCGGCCAGGATCTGCGGGACAAGCGTGCCGAACCCGTAGTAGCCGACCACCGACAGCGTGCTGAAGATCCACAGCATGGCGGTACGGCGGCCGAGCCCGGGACCCAGTACGTCCCGCAGCCGGGGCCGCGGCACCTCGGCCCGCTCCGCGGCGTCGGCGGGGGCCTCCGGGGGCGCGGGCGGTGCGGGGCACTCCGCCTCCATCCTCGTCACCAGCCGCTCGGCCTCCTCGTGGTGCCCGGCGGTGGCGAGCCAGCGCGGCGACTCGATGAGGCGGCGGCGGAGCACCCACACCACGGCGGACCCGAGTGAGCCGAGCACGAAGAGCCAGCGCCACCCGTCGATGCCGAGCGGGCTCAGCGGCACCAGCCACAGGGCGGCGAAGCCGACGGCCGGGACGCCGCAGAACGCGAGGGTGTAGGCCCAGGCGATGTACCGGCCGCGTTTCCTGGCGGGCAGTACCTCGGCCAGATAGCAGTCGGAGAGCATCTGCTCGGCGCCGATGCCGATGCCCGCCAGGAAGCGGGTAGCGATCAGCCAGGCGGCGTTCGGGGAGAAGGCGCCGAGCAGCGAGAAGCCGGAGTAGAGGGCGAGGTTGACGAGGAAGGCGCGGCGGCGGCCGTAGCGGTCGGCGACCCAGCCGAGCGTCAGCGAGCCGATGAACTGCCCGATGAACGCGGAGGCGAGAACGAGCTTCAGTGAGGTGGTGCCGAACTGGAAGTCGTTCTGGAGGACTTTGGCGATGGTGCCGGAGAGGCTGTTCTCGAAGGTGTCGAAGAGCAGTCCGACCCCGATCACCAGGGTGAGGCTGCGGTGCAGCGGGGTGATGGGCATGCGGTCCAGCCGGGCGCCGATCCGCCCCGCCGTTGCGGGGGTCTGCCCGGTGGCGGGTGCTGCGGCGACGCGGTCGGCCGCGGTCGCGGTGTCGCTCATGGACGACGCTCCTGGGGGCTGGGGACGTGAGGGGCTGCGGGAACGCGGACGGCCCCGGGCGACGGCGGCCCGGGGCCGGAAGGCGAACCAGGGAGTACGCGGGGCGCGGGCGTCAGGCGGCCTCCTGGACCTCCCGCCGCAGCCGCTCCTCCACCTCGCCGCGCCGCACGGGCGCGCTGACCTCGTGCAGATAGGACGCGACCTCCCGGTACGAGGCCCAGAAGCCCACCTCGTGGTAGGGCACGCCGCGCTCGGCGCAGTACTCCCGGGTGAGTTCGCGGGCCCGCGCCAGGTGCTTCTGCGGCATGGCCGGGAACAGATGGTGCTCGACCTGGTAGTTGAGGCCGCCGTACAGGAAGTCGATCAGCCGGGACGGGCGGATGTTGCGCGAGGTGAGGACCTGCCGCTCCAGCCAGTCGAGGGTCTCCTGCTCTCCGTCCCGGACCTCCATGCCCTTGTGGTTGGGCGCGAAGATCAGCCCGAAGTAGACGCCGAGCGCGGCCTGTTGCACGAGGACGAAGGCGACCGCCAGGACCGGCGACAGGACCGTGAAGACACACGTCAGATAGACGGCCGCGCGGACCAGCAGCAGCACGGACTCCAGCACCGGCCGCTTGGTGCGGCCCTGGGCGATCGCCAGGACGGCGGTCTTGTGCATCTTCAGGGACTCCAGCACCAGCAGCACGAAGAACAGCACGCTCTGGTAGCGCACGACGAACTTCTGCGCACCGCGCCGGGACGGGTACTGCTTGAGCGAGAAGATCGCGGTACGCCGCCCGATGTCCGGGTCCATGTCTAGGTGGTTGGGATTGCTGTGGTGCCGGTTGTGGTGGTTGACCCACCAGCCGAAGCTCACCCCGTTCACGAGGTTGGCGTGGAAGTAGCCGACGGCGGAGGCGGCCTTCTTGTTGCGGAACATCGCCTTGTGGCCGGCGTCGTGCCACATGAAGGCCGACTGGCCACCGCACAGGCCCATCCACACCGCCGTCAGCAGCTGCCACCACGAGTCACCGAGCGCGAAGAAGGCGACGAACCCGATCAGCAGCAGCGAGGTGTTCAGGGTGAGGCGCCCCGCGTAGTAGCGGGGATCGAGGTCGAGCAGGCCCTCCGCCTTGACGCGTTTCAGCAGTTCGGAGAAGGTGGCGGAGGCCCCGGTGCGCTGGGCGGCGGCACTGGCGCCGGGCGGCTCCGCGAGGGTACCGGCTTGCGGGAATTGCGGACGCTGCATACGAAGCTCTCCTTGGGAGAAGTGCCCGAACCGGGCGGCGCCGCGAGCGGGCGAACGTGTGTCCAAGCGTTCCGTGCCGCTCTGATGCGGCACTGATACCGACCTGATTGCCCGGCCGCTCAGCTGGCGGGGCTCACCACGGCGCCGCGCATCCGGTCGTCGAGGGCCCGCACCACCTCGTCCGCCGTGCGGGCGATGTCCTCGTCGTCGGGTGCGCCGATGATCGCCATGAGCTGCTCGACCATGGCCTGCTGAAGCGCCCCGGTCTCGTCGTTCTCCTGCGGGTTCCTGCCGTCACTCATGAAGGTCCACTCCTCTGCGGTCAGAAGGCGTTGCAGGCACGGAAGACATGCGCGAAGGCGGCCAGGGAGGCCGGCCCGTCGAAGGCCACGTATTCCGGGATCAGTGCGTCCGGCGCCCATTTCTGCTTGTACGAGAGCTGGGTCTGCGCCGGATAGAGCGCGGCACCCTCCGCCCACAGGGCGTGCATCAGCCACTGGAACGCCGGACTGTGGCCGTCGATTTCGTGGGCGGCGTCCAGCCCGGTGAACGGGGTGAATCCGAAATGCAGCCATTCGACGCCCTCTTGGCGGAACACCTCGACGGCATGGGCGTTGAGAGCCTCCATCAGGCCCGGTGAGCCGCTCGGCACCCGGCGGCTCAGGTCGTGCATCCAGCCGGCCCGGGCGCCGTACACCGGGGAGTAGGAGATGTACGCGACGGGTTCCCCCTCGATCGTGCCGAGGAACAGGCGCCGGTGGCGCTGTGCCTCACCACCGATCTCCCCGACGAGGAACTCCAGGGGGCGGGCCGCGCCCTTGGAGGACAGCCACGCCTGGTCGATGGCGCCGATCGCGTCCGGCCAGTCGCCGGCCGGGACCTCCCGGATCTCCAGGCCGTTGCGCAGGGCCCGGGAGATCTTGTTGCGCAGCTGCATGAAGCGGCTGCCTCGCAGGGTGAACCCGGGCAGGGAGACCGCCCATGAGGCGCCGACCTGGTTGACGGTGAAGCCGCGGGCCGCGTACTGCTCGGCGTCGGCGCGCTGGAGCTGGACGCCGACGAGGTTCAGGTCCTGGTCGCGGACGTGGCGGCGGAAGGCGTCGAGCAGCCGGCCATAGTCCTGTGGGGCGGCGAAGGGGCCGCCGAACTGCACGGCGAACCGGCCGGTGCGGCGGTAGACGACGGCCCCGTCGGCGTCCGGGAGCGTGAAGGCGATGTTGCCCTGGTTGAGGGCCAGGAAGGAGCTGGGGTTCTCCGCCCGGGTGTGGGTGCGGATCGCTTCGAGAACCGGGTGGTCGACGGTGGTGCCGGGCATACCGGTACCCCTCTCGGAAGGCGTTTCGGTCGTGGGGAGTCGTTGAGAGTAGAGCACCGTACGACCCTTCGGCGGAAGACGGAAAAGAACCGGAAAACAGGGGTCAGCGATATGTCAGGGACTTATCAGCGGGCCCTGCCATTGTTGTTCTCGTGAACGGCACGGGAGACCGGATGCCGGGATCGAGGAGAGGTGCCCGGAGCGGCTGATCGGGGACCACGAGACCTCTCGAGGTCGGGCTCTTTTTCAGGAGTCCACGCAGGTTCGAATCCTGCCCTCTCCGCTTGTTCCGGCGTCGCGGAAATGCGGCGCCGGATATCCGTGCTTCCCCACGCGGCGGCCCCGGGCCCGCCGCCCGCGCCCCACACCCCACGCGGCGCCCCGGCACCACGCCCGCACCTCCGCCACACATGGACACCTCCGGCACCCGGACGCCCCGGCACCCCGGCACCCCCGGCGCTCAGGCGCCCTGACAGCCCGGCGCCCCATCCGGCCCACCCGCCCCACCCGTCATCCCGACGGGTGAAGCCCACAGAAAAATACCTTCCCAAAGGAATTATTCTGTGTAGTATCAGCTCCGGGAGGGCCTCCGCCCGCGGTCCGCCGCACTCATCGACGAACGCCTAGGGGGAAACGGCATGTTGAGGTTCTCGATCCTCGGCGCGCTCCAGATCCGCACCGCGTTAGGGCCTGCCGAGATCTCCGGTGACCTCCAGCGCACCCTCATCCAGACCCTGCTGGTCAGCGAAGGTCAACCCGTCTCGGGAGAGGGCCTGGTCGACGAGATGTGGGGTGAGACGGTGCCCGACAACCAGGCCAACGCCCTGCAGGCGCACATCAGCCGGCTGCGGCGCAAACTGAGGTCCCTCGAACCCGACCGCAGGGCCCCACGTCTGACCATCCATCCTTCCGGATACCGGTTCGCACTCCACGAAGGGGAGCTGGACGCCGCCGAGTTCACCAAGGCGGTACGCCAGGCCGAAACCACCACCGCCGTCGATCCCGCCGCCACGGCCCGGCTGCTGGGCGAGGCGCTCGCGATGTGGCGCGGCCCGGTGTTCGGCGGGTTCCCCGGCGGCACGCTCTGCCAGCTCGCCTCGGCCCGGTACCAGGAACACCGGATGCGGGCCATGGAGCTGCGCTTCGGCGCCGAACTCCGCCTGGGGAACCACGCGGTGATCCTCGCGGAGCTGCACGAGGCGCACACCAGCCACCCGCTGCGGGAGCACTTCTGCGAGCAGCTGATGGTCGCTCTCTACCGGTCCGGCCGCCAGGCCGACGCGCTCCAGGTGTACCGCCACATGTGGCAGCACCTGGACGACGAACTGGGCATCGAGCCCTCCCCCGCGCTGCGTCGCGTCGAGCACGCGATCCTGTCCCACGACCCGGCCCTGGCGGGCGCGGCGATGCTTCAGCCCATCTGACGGGACGAGCGGCCGGCGCATGCCAGCGCGCTGTCAGCCCCGGGTCAGCCCCCCTTGCGAGGATCGGCGCAGAAGACGGCGTCCCGCACACACCGGGCTCGCACCGGCTCCGCGTGGACCGCCTCACCACCCCCTACGCACCCGGGAGTTCCCATGACCACGAGCCAGACGACCGCGCGCCTCGCGACCGCCCCCTCGGGCGCCGCCTCCGCGGCCCGCCCTCTGCGGATCTTCCTCACCCTCGACGCGGTCGTCACCGCGGGCAACGGCCTGATCTACCTGCTCGCCGCCGGACCGGTGGCCGAGCTGCTCGGCGTGTCCGCGGGCCCGCTGCGCGCGATCGGCGCGTTCCTCGCCGTGTACGGCGTGCTGGTCGGCGTGCTGGCCTCGCGCCCCGTCCCGTCGAGGGGCGCCACCAAGGCCGTCATCGAGGCCAACCTGCTGTGGACGGTGGCCAGCCTCGCCACCGCCGCCTTCGGCTGGCTGGGCGCGAACACCGTCGGCACGGTCTGGATCGTCCTCCAGGCACTGGTCGTCGGCGCGTTCGCCGCGCTCCAGATCAGCGGACTGCGCCGGCTGAACGCCTGAGCCGGTTCCCGTTCCTTCACGGCAGCCGGCAGGGGGATCACATGAAGTCGAAGATCGCGGAACTGGCGGAGATCCGCCGCCAGGTGCTCGCCGGTCCCAGCGCGAAGGCCACCGAGGCGCAGCATGCCAAGGGAAAGCTGACTGCGCGGGAGCGGATCGGGCTGCTGCTGGAC